>NZ_MVKV01000007.1:0-220452 GCF_002009645.1 Gordonia sp. IITR100
TCAACACCACCAATCATTCCAGCTCAGAGGGCATTTTCACGTTACCGACACCCCGAACCCATCCACGGATCCAGGCTGAGGTGCGAGCGAAGCGAGCCACGAAGGGCTTCGCAACGTGTCTCACCAGGCCCTTCGTGGCAGTGAGAATGGGTGTGGTGATCGTCGGGGGTGAGGTTTGACCTGCTTCGTGGCTGACCTTGTGTCATGGACGAGATCTGTCGACCTCATTCCGCCGGTGATCGCCGCCGCAAACGACCTTGGAGAGGCCGGGGCGGGTGTGACCTAATAAGGGCCGTGTTCGGGCGTGAGCCCGTGACTCCTCACTGTCGTGTCCACCCGCCCCGGCGAGGTCATCCAACACCGCAGTGAAGGAGACATCGCCAGAATGACCGAGACCGCAGTGGATATGCAAGTGGTCGTACTCGGAGTCGACACCCACCAACAATCCCATCACGCAGCGATCATCGACACCCTCGGCCAGCCGTTGGCCGATCAGGAATTCTCGGCCACCGCCGCCGGCTACCGGCAGCTGCTGGAGTGGGCCCGCACCCACGGCCGCCTCGAGCAGGCCGGGGTCGAATCCAGTGCCTCCTACGGTGCCGGACTAGCCCGGGAATTGACCGCGAACGGTGTCGAGGTGATCGAGATCAACGCCCCGGATGTGCGGGCGCGACGAGCCCACGGCAAGTCCGATCAACTCGATGCCTACGCCGCGGCGATGGCGGTGCTCACCGGTCGGGCCAGCGGCCACGCCAAAGACACCTCAGGTGTCACCGAATCGATCCGAATGCTGTATGTGGCAAGGAGAATGGCGGTCGATCACCGCACCCAACTCGGTGACCAGCTACGTGATCTGTGCACCACCGCACCCGATGAATTCGCTGACCAACTCAAAACCCGCACCACCACCCCGCAGCGACTCGCACTGGTCGAATCGTGGACGGCCCCGGCGTCGTTGACCGACCCGCGTGCAGCGTTCGTGTTCGCGGCGAAGTCCATTGCCGGGCGGTATCGGCAGACCCACCGGGAGGTCACCACGCTGACCCGCGAGTTGAAGACGTTGTTGAAGGCGTTGGTGCCGACGGTGCTGGCGCTCCCTCAGGTCGGTCCGATCACTGCCGCGCGGTTGCTGATCACGATCGGGCAGAACGCCCAGCGGATGCGTACCGAAGCGACGTTCGCCAAACTCGTCGGCGTCGCGCCGTTGCCGGCCTCCTCAGGTAAGACCGTGCGTCACCGCCTCAACCGTGGCGGTGACCGTGGCGCCAACAGCGCGTTGCACATGATCGTCGTCGGACGGATCAAATCCCACGCCCCCACTCGCGCCTATCTCGCCCGCCGCGAGAACGAGAAAACGAAGAAAGAAATCATCCGATGCCTCAAACGCTACGTCGCCCGCGAACTCTACAAAGCCTTCACCACTGACCTCGGAGCGCTTGACAATCTATAGGACCATCTCGTCGCTAACGCTCCTCGCACCTCAGGGGGCAATGGTTATGTCGTTCTTCGGATTCGGAAGGCGATGGTTGGCCGCGCCCTCCGCAAGCTCCGGCCGCTCCTCAGGGAGCGATAGGACTCGCTTCTTTCGGATCAGGGAGCCGAGGCCTCACAGCACCGCGAAGTCGTCCATCAGCCAGCGACCGTCCTGCTCCACGAGGGTGACCTTGACCCGCGACTGGTACGGGAATCCCTCGGGGAACTCCTGGGCGGTCTGCGGCGATTTCAGGGTCTGGTCCAGGGTGACCAGCACAACGGCCTTGCCGTCGTCGACGGACATGAGGCCCGCATTGTCGGCCGTCGCCGTGGACACCGATTCGGCCTCGGCGGATCCGCGGCGGGCGTCCTGCGAGGACTCGATGTAGGTCTGGGTGAACGCGGGCGTGGAGATCTCCCGGATGCGTCGGTCGAGGTCAGCGTAGTCGGCAGAGTTGTAGGTCGAGATCTCGGCCGCGTATCGCCGGGCGGTCTCGAGGAGGGACGTCGTCGTACCGGCCGACGCGCTCGACTCGGCGCGTTCATCGGCATCCACGTACGCCACGGCGAGCACCGCCGTCGACGCCGCGAGGACGACGACCGCCACGATCAGCGCGATCACCGCCCACGGTCGGCTGCCGACCGTCGAAGTCCAACCGGTCCACCGGCGGGAACCACTCCTACGCGCCGTGGCGGGATCGAGCTTGCGGGGGGTGCGGTCCGAGCCAGGGCGTGGGTCCGCGACCTCGGTCGTGGCGTCGTCGGACCCGTCGGCGTCGTCCGTATCGGCCGGCTCGTCGGCACCCGTGGGCTCGTCAGCCGGGCGTCGGCGCTCGGCCTTGCGGGCTGCTTCCGCCGCCTTCGCCTCGGCCTCGGCGCGGTACTTGTCGCGGTTGCTGCGATTGGCCTGCAGGAACTCGTTGCCGTCGAGCGGGGTGACCTGCTCGCCCGTCGGCGATGTCGCCTGGTGAGACTCCGCGTCGACGGACTGTTCGGGCTGGTCGGACGTGGAACGCGACTTCGGCATGCGTTCAATGTAGCGAGACGTTCCCGACGGGTTCGTCTCGCTGCCGGATCACGGCCCGTCGGTCACAGCGCACCGAGGTCCAGGGACACCCACTGTTTCGGTTCGAGGAACAGCTTGGTCTGGGGACCGTGATCCTTCTCGGCCATCTCCACGTAGGGGTCGACGGCCTGGGGCGGGAGGTAGCGCGCCGCCATCTCCTGCAGGTCGCCGCGGGTGCCCGGAACCATGTCGACCGCATCCCCCGACACGGCCACGTACATCAGCCGCGGCGACACCTCGTCGACCATGAGCGTGAACCGCCCGGCGGTACGGATGAGCTGCAACTTGCGCGATTCAGTTCCGGTGAGCAGCCAGGGGCGACCGCCCGGCTCGTACTGGTACCACACCGGGACCGTGAGCGGCGCCCGGCCGGGCTCGGCTTCGACCGACAGCGCCGCGACATGGGGTTCGGACAGGAACGCTTCTCGTTCGGATTTCGTGAGTGCCATGATCCGACGGTAGTTCGGACCACCGACATTCCCCTCCGGGTTCGACGACCCGGAGGAGAGCGGTGTGACTACTTCCAGGGTTCGAGAACCTCGGCGGCGCGTTCGGCGAGCACCATCTGGAAGATCGGGCCGAAACTGACCCGGGCGACACCGAGTTCGGCCAGTGCCGCTTTGGTGTTCTTGGTCGGATGGCCGATCGCGTTGACCGGCAACGGCAGTTCGCTGGTGAGCCGCTTCTGCGCGGCGTCGTCGTGGAAACCGACCGGGTACAGCACGTCTGCGCCGGCATCGGCAGCCAGCTTCATTCGCTCGATCGCCCGGTCGAGGCGGTCGGATTCGTCGCCGACCTGCTTGACGAACAGGTCGGTGCGCGCGTTGATCACCACGTGGACATCGGTGGCGTCGGACGCCGCCCGCAGCGCACCCACGAAATCGGCGTGCTCCTGTGGCTCGCGAAGGCGTCCGCCCTCGCTGTGCACGGTGTCCTCGATGTTCAGACCGACGGCGCCCGCGGCGATCAGGCCGTCGATGAGCGTCTTCGGGTCCTCCCCGTAGCCGGACTCGATGTCAACGGAGATCGGGACGTCGACCGCCGTGGTGATCTGCCGGATGCGGGTAGTCAGTTCCTCGAACGTGATTCCTTCGTTGTCGGGCTTGCCGATCGAGTCCGACACCGGGTGACTGCCGACGGTGAGCGCGGTGAACCCGGCGGAGATCGCGAGGTTCGCCGACCAGGCGTCCCACACCGTGGGCAGGATGACCGGGTTTCCCGGTTGGTGGAGTTCGAGCAGAGTCGTGGCCTTGCCGGCGAGTTCCGTCATGGTCCCTACAACTACGCGAGTTCCCGGTCTCATTCCACCGCCATTGCGCTACTTGCGCCAGAACAAATGGTGCGTCACGCCACTGGTGCTCGGGACGGATTCGTGGTGATACCGGCCCTCGAGCTCCTCGGGTGACTCCCAGAGTTTGAGTCCGGCGCCGATCGTGACGGGTGCGACGGCGATGTGGAGGGTGTCGATGAGGTCGGCGTCGAGGAACTCCCGGACGGTGCTCACGCCGCCGCCGATACGTACGTCCTTGCCGTCCGCCGCGGCCTTCGCCTGCTCGGCGGCCTCGGCCGGGGTCGCGTCCAAGAAGTGAAACGTGGTGTCACTCAGCGTGAACGACGGCCGCACATGGTGCGTCAGTACGAAGACGGGAGTGTGGAACGGCGGCTCATCACCCCACCAGCCCTGCCACTCATGGTCGGTCCACGGTCCGCGCTGATAACCGAACTTGTTGCGGCCCATGATCTCCGCACCGATGTTATGAGCGAAGTCGCGGGTGAAATAGTCGTCGAGGCCGCGGGTGCCACCCGGGTCGGTCCGGTTGGGCCAGCTCGCGGTGGCGCCCGCCCACGACATCAGTTCCCACGGTTCGACGCGATCACCGAAGGGACGCTCGAACGTCTGGTTCTCCCCCGCCCCGACCCCATCTTGTGAGATCGAGAAGTTCTGGACTCTGAGTTGCTGTGGCATGGTTCGGCTTCCTTGTCGGTCGGCACGAGCAATCTATGCGGACAGACTCGGTGTCGCAGCCAAACTCATCGATGCGACTCGGCGCGGAGCACGCCGGACGCCGATCGTACGACGCCGGGTCAGGCGAGCGCCTGCGCGATGACCTCCGCGACGGGGGTCGACGACCGGCCGATGAGCGACTGGAGGTCGCCGGAGTCGGTGTCCAGCTCACCGCGGCTGATCCCGGCATCTGCGCCGGCCAGCATCGCGGCGACCGGTTCCGGCAGACCCGCGCTGACGAGAGCGGCCTGGTAGTCGGCTTCGGAGAGGTCGCGGTACTGGACGGTCGCACCCGATGCCACACCGATCGCTCGGGCGAATTCGCCGTAGGTCAGCCGCTCGTCACCACCCAACTCGTAGACCTTGCCGGCCTGGTCCGAGTCGGCGGTGAGGACCGCTGCGGCCGCAGCCGCGTAGTCGGCACGAGCGGCGGCAGCGAGTTTTCCCTCACCCGCGGCACCCAGGAGCGTTCCGGTCGCCGCCGCCTGCGGGATGGCGGCCAGGTAGTTCTCCCAGTACCAGCCGTTGCGCAGGATCACGGCGGGCACCGACGACTCGTTCAGTCGAGCTTCGGTGGCGACGTGCTCGGGAGCCAGACTCAGACCGCTCGTGTCGGCGTGCAGCAGGCTGGTGTAGGCGATCAGTTCGACGGAGTTGGCCTCCGCCGCCTCGATCACGTTGGTGTGCTGGGCAACACGTTGCCCGACCGCCGAACCCGAGACCAGCAGCAACTTGTCGACGCCGACGAGGGCGTCGACAAGTGATGCCGGATCGTCATAGTCGGCGACACGGACCGAAACGCCGTGCGACACGAGCTTCGAGGCCTTCGACTCGTCGCGGACGATCGCCACCACGTCGGCGGCGGCGATGCCCCGGGCGAGTAGTTCGTCGATCACGAGTCCGCCGAGCTGTCCCGTCGCGCCGGTCACTGCTGTGGTCATCTGATTCCTCATCTCTGTCGGTTGGACGACTCCCAGTATGCACTTACTTTTCGTAAGTGCAATACGAACTGTTAGCAAGGTCTCGTCGATTCGGCTACCGTTGAGCACGTGATCGAGATCAGCGACGAGTCCCTCGAGGCGGACGTCTTCGCCCGGGACTGCTCGTCCCGGACCACACTGCAGACCGTTACCGGACGCTGGGGCAGCCTCGTGCTGATCGCGTTGGGGGAGAGCAACTATCGATTCAGCGCGCTGCGGCGACGCGTCGACGGCGTGAGCGAACGGATGCTCTCGCAGACCCTGCAGAGCCTCGAACGCGACGGCATGATCGTGCGCACCGTCCTCGAAGCCATCCCGCCGAAGGTCGAGTACCACCTCACTCCGCTCGGCAGGCAGGTCGCCGACCAGTTGAGCGGCCTGATCGAACTCGTGCAGAACAACATGCCGGCCGTCCGCGACGCCCAGGCCGACTACGACGAGCGACGCGGGGGCGACTGAAACCACTCTCGTCGGGTACACGTGGAGACGTAGGAGTCCGACGAGGAGAGGAGCGTCCCGATGACGTCACCGGAAGCCGACCTGCCGGTCGAGGCCAACGAGGCCGATGCACTCGAGCAGGCCCAGACGGCAGCGCCCGATCCCGCTGAAGGTGTCAACCCCAGCGTGCCGTTCGAGGCCGACGACGCCGACGCCGCCGAACAGGCCACCGAGGTCGAGATCGACCCCGAGGACTACCCCCGGGAGTAGCGCAACGGGCGGCCTGGCCGCCGCATGCGGCTGACCGCCCGTTTTGTCGTCCGACATGACCATGCGCTAAAGTCTGTCCTCGGTCCTGATGACGCGCTCCACGAGCGCCGAGCAGGTCCGAGGCAGTCCCCCATAGCTCAATTGGCAGAGCATTCGACTGTTAATCGAACGGTTACTGGTTCGAGTCCAGTTGGGGGAGCAAGAGGCCCGTCACCCGCGTCGGCAGGTGACGGGTTTTCTCGTCTTCGGCAGTCGTGCCGGTCCGCATTCATATGACCGTCGACCGTGCGGTAATGTCCAGCAGCGGGCTCTCGGGCCCACGGGGCGGTAGCTCAGTCGGTTAGAGCCGCGGACTCATAATCCGTAGGTCGCGGGTTCGAGCCCCGCCCGCCCCACGCACGAAAAGCGTTGTAGCACAGAGCGAGAGCAAGCAATCCCCCGGCCGGGCCCGCAGCGCTCACTCACCCACTGTGGGTGGCACATCGGTCGAGTCGGCCATCACCGCAGAGCCACTGAGTGTCTCGTTGGCGCGGCGCTTGACCAGCAGCGGCACGAAGTCGCGCACGTCGGTGCCGTCGAAGTGTCGGTACGCGGCTTCGACCGCATCGGCCACTTCCTCGGGTTTTCTGTCGCCGTACATCCCGATCAGGCGGTGCTGAACCTCGGTGACCTGCCGGCGCTCGTCATTCGCGTCCACGCTCCCACGCTAGGCAGCGACCGGTCGTCACCCAGTGTGGGAGGCAAACCGTCGTCGACTGTTCAGCTGGAGTTCGTCGCCGGCCGCCGCCACCGGGCTCATCGTTCGACGCGACACCAGTACTCGGTCTCACCGGGAATGGGCGTGAGTCTGACCTCGCCGCCCTCGGGACGGTCGAACAGCCGGACACCCGCCCCCAGGAACACCGGGACGAAGAACACGAGCACCTCGTCGAGCAGCCCGTGATCGATCATCTGTCGCGCGACGTCGGCGCCGATGACGGTGACGTAACCATCGCCGGCCGTCCGGGCGGCGAGGTCGACCGCCACGTGCAGATCCGAGACGAACGTGACGCCGTCGACGGGGTCCGCCGGCGGGTTGTGTGTGAGAACGACGGCGGGACCGTCGTATTCGCCGCCGAACGCACCCTCGCGGTCGGTGCCCTTGTTGGGGTCATCGCCGCGGAACGACCGGTTGCCGACCAACACCGCGCCGGTACCACGCATCAACCGGTCGGCCGCGTCGTCGGCTGCCCGGTTCTGTCCGTCCGCGGGGACGTCGAAGAACCGGGTCAGCCACGACATGTCCCCGCCGGGGCCCGCGATGTACCCGTCGAGCGATGCGGTCGCCGAATAGATGGTGGTCGCCATGATCAGTGCCCTTCGTAGCGGTGTCGACAGATAGACCGGCGCCACCACGCGAACTCATCGGCCCGGCGGGGGCTTCGACTCGGCTCAACCCACAGGGCCGGCGCGACCCGCAGGACTCAGCCCGCGTCGACGATGGGGTCGACCGCCTGTTCCAGCAGGCTCCGACGGTAGGCCTCGAGGGCGACGAGATCGCCGAAGACCGCGTTGTACCCGTCCGGGTCGTCGCTGGGTGCCATCCGGCGCAGACGCGACTTGATGTCGGCGATCTGGGAACCGACCCACACCTCTTGCAGCCGGGCGAGCACGCTCGTGATGTAGCGCGCGATGTTGTCCTCGTCGACCGGCATCGACTCGACCGCCAGCTCGGTCACCAGCGGGTCGATGACGGGGTCGTCGACGGCATTGCGCACGGCGTCGACCCAGGCCGCGCCACCCAGCCCGGCCGACGTGCCCCCGAGGCCGGTCATCGCCTGCCGGATGATGGCGTAGGCCGGCTCGTTGAAGCACTCGACGGGCAGCGAGTCGAAGACCGTGCCGGCGATCGCCGGATACTGCAGCGCCGCCTTCAGTGCTTCCCGCTGCGGCCACAGGCGCGGGTCGTTGGGCTGGGGGCGGGCGGACGTCGGCGCGGCCTCCGCCTCCGGCCGATTACGAGCACCGCGACCGCTCCCCCGACTGCCGGAGTTACTGACGCCCTGCGCCTTTCGGGTTCTCGCGCCTTCTTCGCGGACTCTGCCGAGAACCTGGGAGACCTCCTCCCAACCGACCCAACCCGCCAGCTGGCGGGCGTACTCGTCACGCAGCGCGATGTCCTTGATCCGGGCGACCACCGGGACGGTGTCGCGCAACGCGTGGACGCGGCCCTCGGCGGTGTCGAGGTCGTGGCCGGCGAGGAGGGCCTTGATCGCGAACTCGAACATCGGCACCCGACGCGCGACCAGGTCGCGGACGGCGGCGTCGCCCTTCTCCTGCCGGAGTTCGCAGGGGTCCATGCCGTCGGGCGCGATCGCCACGAACGTCTGCCCCGAGATGGACTGTTCGCCCTCGAAGGCCTTGAGCGCGGCTGCTTTTCCGGCATCGTCCCCGTCGAACGTGTAGATCACCTCGCCGCGGAAGTACGAGTCGTCCATCATCAGCCGCCGGATGAGGGCGAGGTGGTCCTCACCGAAGGCGGTCCCACACGAGGCGACCGCGGTGGTGACGCCGGCCAGATGCATCGCCATGACGTCGGTGTAGCCCTCGACGACCACCACCTGATGCCCCTTGGCGATGCTCTTCTTCGCGTGATCGAGACCGAACAGCACCTGAGACTTCTTGTACAGCATGGTTTCCGGCGTGTTCATGTACTTGCCGAGGTTGTCGTCGTCGAACAGTTTGCGGGCGCCGAAGCCGATGATGTCCCCGCCGAGGTTGCGGATCGGCCACAGGAGACGGCGATGGAAGCGGTCGATCGGCCCCTTGCGTCCTTGTTTGGACAGGCCGGCGGCCTCGAGTTCGCTGAACTCGAAGCCCTGCGACAGCAGCGCCTTGGTCATCGTGTCCCAGCCGGCAGGTGCGTAACCGCAACCGAATTGGACGGCCGCCACCGCGTCGAAGTCGCGTTCCTTGAGGTAGTCGCGCGCCGGCTGCGCCTCGGGTGACTGCAGCGCGGCCGCGTAGAACTTGGCCGCGGCGGCGTTGGCGGCCACCAATCGCGCGCGGGTGCCGCGGTCCCGCTTGATGGCGGTACCGCCGCCCTCGTAGTTGATCTGGTAGCCGATCCGATCGGCGAGCTGCTCGACCGCCTCGACGAAGCTGATGTGCTCCTGCTTCTGCAAGAAGCTGTAGACGTCGCCGCCCTCGCCGCAGCCGAAGCAGTGGAAGTGGCCGTGATTGGGACGGACGTGGAACGACGGCGACTTCTCGTCGTGGAAAGGGCACAGACCCTTGAGGCTGTCGGCACCGGCGCGCCGGAGGGCGACGTAGTCGCCGACGATGTCCTCGATCCTCGTCTGCTCACGGATCGCCGTGATGTCGCGATCGGGAATTCGGCCTGCCACGCGACCAGTGTAGTGACGCCGGTGAGGCCGCCCGGCCGGGTGCTTCGTCGACCACGCCCGGCCTACCCCAGATGCGCCTGGGCCCCCGAATTGTGCTTGTCGGTGCGCTCGAGCCGGCCTTCGGTCATGGACGCGATCTGGTCGACGATGACGCGCATGCGGGCGGCATCGTCGGACGCGGCGTTCCACCACGGCACGAAGATCGGGTCCAGGCCCCCGGGCGCCGCCTCGGCGAACCAGTTCGCGACCCGGTGGATGCGTTCCCGCTGACGACGCTGCGTCGCCTTGTGCCGCTCGTTGGAGAAGATGAAGCGCAGGGCCAGGGTCTTGAGCATCGACACCTCGGCGGCGATGAGTTCCGGCACCTCGAGGTCGGCGTCGTAACGCGACACCGGCCGGTCGCCGACCACCTCGCGGGTGCCGGTGATCGCGGCCGACGCGAATCGGCCGATGAACTCACTCGTCAACCTCTTGAGCGCGACGTAGGAGTCGAGCGTGCCGTCGAAGACACCCACCGACCGCACGATGTCCATGCGGTGCAGGCGGGCGGCGGCGTCGACGAGGGCCTCGGGGTCGAGACCCGGGAATTCCTTGGCGCCGATGTCGGCGAGCGCGCGTTGGTCCTGCGGATCGCCGAGGGTCCGCAGGTCGATCCGGCCACCGATGACGCCGTCCTCGAGGTCGTGCACGGAGTACGCCACGTCGTCGGACCAGTCCATGATCTGCGCCTCGACGCACTGTCGGGTCCCGGGCGCCTCCCGACGAATCCACGCCAGCATGGCGGCATCGTCGTCGTAGGCGCCGAACTTGCCTCCGGGTGTGCGTCGGGTCCACGGATACTTCAGGGTCGCGTCCAACGACGCGCGGGTGAGGTTGAGGCCGGCGCTGCGCCCGTCGGCATCGAGCAGCTTGGGTTCGAGCCGCGTCAGGATGCGCAGGTTCTGGGCGTTGCCCTCGAAACCACCGTGGTCCGCCGCCACCTCGTCGAGCGCGCGTTCGCCGTTGTGTCCGTAGGGCGGATGCCCGATGTCGTGGGCGAGTCCGGCGAGTTCGACAAGGTCGGGTTCGGCGCCGAGACCGATGGCGATCCCCCGGCCGATCTGCCCGACCTCGAGCGAATGTGTGAGCCGGGTACGGGGCGTGTCGCCCTCGCGCGGACCGACGACCTGCGTCTTGTCGGCCAGCCTGCGCAGGGCGGCCGAGTGCAGGACCCGCGCACGGTCCCGCGCGAAGTCGCTTCGATGGTCGGTCCGGGTGCCGGGCAGGCTCGCGACCTTGGCGCCCTCGGGCACGAACCGCTCGACGGCCTCGTCGCCGTAGGTTGCCACCGTCGGGAGCACATGCCCGACCGTCTCGGGACCCTGTCGGGTGCTAGTCAAGCACCCAGCCCCGGGCGACGGCGAAGTCGGTGACCCGCTGCCTGATCGCCACGATCTGACGAGCCGTGAGGGCGCCGTCGGCGTCGAGGAGCAGCTCGGTGAGCTCTTCGGTGAACGCGGCGGCATCCAGCGAGCCGCCCCCGCCGCGCGGACGACGACTGCCGCGGTCGTCGTGACGTCCGCGGTCGCCCCGGTCCCCACGATCACGGTCGCGGCCGTGGTGCTCGTCGCGGCGGTGCGCCCGTGCGCCGGCGGTGTCGTCGGCCGGCGCGGCCTCGGTCACCGCGACGTTGACGGCCTTGGAACCGCGGTCGGTCTCCTCGATGTCGAAGGACACCTTGGCACCCGGTTTCAACGAGTTCTCGTCGATGTCGATGTCGTTGATGTGGAGGAACACATCGGCGCCGCCCGATTCCGGCGCCAAGAACCCGAATCCCCGATTCGCGTCGTAATGAACGACTTTCCCGCTGACAGACACGACTCCACTCACTCTCTCGTCGCGCGCACGACGGACCCCATGCCCTACTCCACGCGACAACTCGTCATCGATTGTGACAGACATCCGCAGGTCAGGCGGAATCGTGAACACCCGGCCCGCGCGGCCGGGAGCAGGATCAGGCGCCGAGCAGCTTGCCGCCGAGATACTCGGCGACCTTGTCGAGCGCGACCCGCTCCTGGCTCATGGTGTCCCGTTCGCGCACCGTGACGGCCTGGTCGTCGAGGGTGTCGAAGTCGACCGTCACGCAGAACGGCGTGCCGATCTCGTCCTGCCGGCGGTACCGCTTGCCGATGCCCTGTGCGTCGTCGAACTCGACGTTCCAGTGCTTGCGGAGTTCGGCGGCGAGGTCGCGGGCTTTCGGCGAGAGCTTCTCGTTGCGCGAGAGCGGCAGCACGGCGACCTTGATCGGGGCCAGCCGGCGGTCGAGCCGCAGCACCGTCCGAGTGTCGGTGCCGCCCTTCGCGTTCGGCACCTCCTCCTCGGTGTAGGCGTCACACAGGAAGGCCATCAGCGAGCGGGTCAGGCCGGCCGCCGGCTCGATGACGAACGGGGTGTAGCGCTCACCCGACGCCTGGTCGAAGAACGACAGGTCCTCCCCCGAGTGCTTGCTGTGGGTGGACAGGTCGTAGTCGGTCCGGTTGGCGACACCCTCGAGCTCACCCCACGGGTTGCCGGTGAACCCGAACTTGTACTCCACGTCCACGGTCCGCTTGGAGTAGTGCGACAACTTCTCCTTCGGGTGGTCGTAGAGCCGCAGGTTCTCCGGGTCGATGCCCAGGTTGACGTACCAGTCGAAGCGCTGGTCGATCCAGTACTGGTGCCATTCCTCGTCCTCGCCCGGCTTGACGAAGAACTCCATCTCCATCTGCTCGAACTCACGGGTGCGGAAGATGAAGTTGCCCGGTGTGATCTCGTTGCGGAAGCTCTTGCCGATCTGCGCGATGCCGAACGGCGGCTTCTTGCGCGCGGTGGTCATCACGTTCTTGAAGTTCACGAAGATGCCCTGCGCGGTCTCGGGACGCAGGTAGTGCAGACCCTCTTCGTCGTCGACAGGCCCGAGGAACGTCTTCATCAGACCGCTGAACGCTTTGGGTTCGGTCCAGTTGCCGGGCTGCCCGGTCTCCGGGTCGTTGATGTCGGCCAGACCGTTGGCCGGCGGGTGCCCGTGCTTGGCCTGGTAGGCCTCGATGAGATGGTCGGCGCGGTAGCGCTTGTGGGTGTGCAGCGACTCGACCAGCGGGTCGGTGAACACCTCGACGTGGCCCGAGGCCTCCCACACCTGACGCGGCAGGATGACCGACGAGTCGAGGCCGACGACGTCCTCGCGGCTGATGACCATCGTGCGCCACCACTGCCGCTTGATGTTCTCCTTCAGTTCGACGCCGAGCGGGCCGTAGTCCCACGCCGATTTGGTACCGCCGTAGATCTCACCGCACTGGTACACCAGGCCCCGGCGCTTGGCGAGGTTGACGACGGATTCCACATTGGACTGGGCGGCCACGGTTAACTGCTCTCCACGGGTTGAGGTGTTCGGCTGGGACGGTCGTACTGACGCTCGGTGCTCGACGTGCATCCACCAGATGCGGGCGGCAACCCGTACAGACTACCGAGCACGTGTGCCGATTCCCGAAACCACCGGCAACGGTGCACCCGTCGGACCCACATGCACCGACGGGAACTGCGAGAGTGGCAGGGTGATCGTTCGCATACGCCGACGCGTCGGCGTCCCCCCATCGGCCCGCGGGCGTCGGCCGGTCCTCGCCTCGGCCGGCCTCGCACTGACACTGGCACTGGCCGTGGGGTGCGCGGCCGAGCAGTCCGCCGAGCCCCAGCGACCCTCGTCGGCGCCGGTGTCGACGCCCTCTCCCGAACCGCCGATCGACGAGGTCACCCCGGCCGCGCTGGCCGAGGCCGTCACCCTCGACAACGTGATGGCCCACGTTCGCGCGCTGGCCCAGATCGCCGCCAACCACGGCGGCAACCGCGCGGCCGGCACACCCGGATACGACGCCTCGCTGGACTACGTCGCCGGGCTCCTCCGCACGGCGGGCTTCGACGTGACGACGCCGCCCGTCGAGTACGAGCGCTTCGACGCCGGTCCGGTCAGCCTCACCGCCGACGGCCTGAAGGTCGCCACCCGCGTCGTCGAGTATTCGGCCGGAACCGGCGACACCCCGGTCACCGGGGCCCCGGTTGCCGTCAACGGCCTCGGATGCGCGAGCACCGACTTTCCGGCCACGACGCGTGGTGCGATCGCCGTCATCACCCGAGGAACCTGCACCTTCGCCGACAAGGCACGGAACGCGGAGTCGGCCGGCGCGGTCGGGGTCGTCATGGTCAACAACGAGCCCGGCCCGCTCACCGGCGCCACCCTGGGGCCGGACGACCGTCCGGGGATCCCGGTCCTCGGCATCGCGGGCGACGACGCCGATCGGGTGCGGTCGGCGCGATCGGTCGCGCTTGCGGTCGAGGCGAAGACCACCGGCATCACCACGCGAAACCTGATCGCCGAGACCCGGACGGGCACCGGCGACGACGTCGTCATGGCCGGGGCACACCTCGACAGCGTCGCCGAGGGACCCGGCATGAACGACAACGCCAGCGGCTCCGCGGCCGTACTCGAGACGGCTCTGCGACTCGGGTCGTCGCCGCGGGTCCCGCACCGCGTGCGATTCGCGTTCTGGGGCGCGGAGGAGGACGGGCTCGTGGGTTCCACCGAGTACGTCCGGGGACTCGACCCGGCCGCGCGTACGGCAGTGGCCCTCTACCTGAACTTCGACATGCTCGCCTCACCCAACGGCGGGTACTTCACCTACGACGGCGACGACTCCGAGCGTCAGGGCGCCGGCCCCGGCCCGGACGGCTCCGGGGGCATCGAGCGGACCTTCGAGAAGTTCTACGCCGATCGCGGCATCCCCCTCGCCCCCGACGACTTCGACGGCCGTTCCGATTACGGCCCGTTCATCGCGGTGGGCATCCCCTCCGGCGGGGTGTTCACCGGCGCGGAAACAAAGAAGGACGAAGCGCAGGCGGAGATGTGGGGCGGCCGGGCCGGCGAACCCTTCGACCCCGACTATCACACCGCGCGCGACACCCTCGACAACCTGAACACCGACCTGCTGGCCGTCAACTCGGCTGCGGTCGCGTCCGCGGTCGCGACCTACGCGTTGTCGACCGCAGGTGCGGACGGGGTCCCGCCGCCGGCCGAGCGCCGACGTGCAGACGAGGGCTGACCAGCGGCGACACCGGTGGCACGGATTGAAAACCATTTCCGATAGAATGGCCGGATCAGTGGCGCGAGCCAGGCGAGGAGGAGCGTGATGTCGACGCAACCGTTGGACGGGCCCGGACCGATCGAAGCGGCCGATGCCGCGGCGCGGGAAGCCGCCGCCGACCTCCTGCGCGCCCTCGCCTCCCCCACTCGCGTCGCCATTGTGCTGTCCCTGCGGGAGCGGGTGCAGTGCGTCCACGAACTCGTCGGGCACCTCGGCCTGAGTCAGCCACTGGTCAGCCAGCACCTGCGCGTGCTCAAGGACGCCGGTGTGGTGCGGGGCCAGCGCAACGGTCGTGAGATCACCTACGAACTCCTCGACGACCACGTCGCGCACATCGTCGGCGATGCGCTGATCCACGCGAACGAGACCACCGACGGCCGCGCCGTGCCGTCCGATGCGTCCCGGGCGGTGAACGAATGAGTGGCGTCGCATCGGGGCCGCAGCCGGTCACCGGCATCCGGTCGACGCGCCAACGCGCTGCGATCGCCGACGCCCTGGCCGGCACCGAGGACTTCTGCTCCGCGCAGGAACTCCACGAGATCCTCAAGGCCCGGGGCGAATCCATCGGCCTGACGACGGTCTACCGCAATCTGCAGGCGCTGAGCCAGGCCGGGCAGATCGATGTCCTGTGGGACGGTTCCGGTGAGACCCGCTACCGCCACTGCTCGTTGGGACACCACCACCACCTCGTCTGCCGGGAGTGCGGCACCACCGTCGAGGTCCAGGCCGAACCGGTCGAACGCTGGGCCGCGAAGATCGCCGCCCAGCACGGCTTCACCGACATCAACCACACCGTCGAGGTCTTCGGGCGCTGTGGGGACTGCCGAACCGCCGAGAAGGACTGAGCGGGCGGAACGAGCCCGCCTCCGCTCCCCGATCCGAAAAACCGCAAACTACTGCTCCCTGAGGTGCGAGGAGCGCTAGCGACGAGCCACGAAGGGTCCTGGCGAGACACGTTGCGGCCCTTCGTGGCTCGCTTCGCTCGCACCTCAGGGAGCATTGGTCGCGCTCAACGCCTCAGGGAGCATTGGTCGTGCTCAACGCTCTTCAGTCCTCAGGGAGCATAGGTCGCGCTCAACGCCTCAGGGAGCATTGGTCGTGCTCAACGCTTCTCAGTCCTCAGGGAGCGGGATCCGATGTCGCCAGACTCAAGCAGAAGCCGGGCCCACCAGCCGTTCGGCGGCGTCGACACCGGCGGCGAGGACGATGTGCAGGACCGTCAGCAGCGGCACGTCGTCGAGCTGGCTCGCCGGAAACGTGTAGTACTGCAGCACATCTGTGGTGACCCCCGCACGGTCGGAGCGTCGGAGGCTGCCGAAGCTGAGCTGAGCGGCGCACGCCTCGACGTCGTCCCGGAGCGTCGGGGTGTTGGGCAGGTCCATCGCGACCATCTGCGTCAGGGCCAGTACGTCGAGCCCGTCGGCCAGCGTGAGCACGCGGATGGAGGCACGCGTCGGACCGACCTGCACGACGAGGGAGTCGGCGTCGGGTCGGTCGACGGGACCGAGTTCGGCGACGATCTGCGCGGTCCGGTCGAGGAGCGCGGCGGCGTCGGTCACGACGGCTTCACCCCGCCGAATCGCCGGTCGCGCGAGGCGTATTCGAGACAGGCCGCCCACAGGTCACGCCGATCGAAGTCCGGGAAGAGTTTCTCCTGGTAGACCATCTCGGCGTACGCCGACTGCCACAGCAGGAAGTTCGAGATCCGCTGCTCCCCCGACGGACGCAGGAACAGGTCGACGTCGGGCATGTCCGGCTCGTCGAGGTACCGCGCGAAGGTCGACTCCGAGATGCGCTCCGGGTCGATCTCGCCGCGCGCCGCGCGTCGCGCGATCTCCCTTGCGGCGTCGGCGATCTCGGCACGACCGCCGTAATTGACGCACATCGTGAGCGTCATCACGGTGTTGTCCCGGGTCATCTCCTCGGCGATCTCGAGTTCCCGGATCACGCTGCGCCACAACCGGGGTCGGCGTCCGGCCCAGCGCACCCGGACGCCCATCTCGTGCATCTCATCGCGTCGGCGGCGGATGACGTCGCGGTTGAAGCCCATGAGGAACTTCACCTCGTCGGGGCTGCGCGACCAGTTCTCGGTGGAGAACGCGTAGGCGGAGAGCCAGCCGACCCCCAATTCGATACAGCCGCAGACGGTGTCCATCAACACGGCCTCACCGCGCTTGTGCCCCTCGGTGCGCGGGAGCCCGCGATCGGTGGCCCAGCGCCCGTTCCCGTCCATCACCAGCGCCACGTGCTTGGGCACGAACTCCGCGGGGATCGCCGGGGGCCGGGCACCGCTCGGATGTGGATCGGGGGGACGGACATCCGTCCGGACGCTCGCGGCCTTGCGTTCCTTCGCCGAACTACCCGGCCGCAACGCCATCGTCGACCCTCCTCACGCCCGTGTCCACACCCGTCTCCATCAGCCTATGAGGGGCGGTGCGTTCGATCAGCGGCAGGGTTCGGAGCTGGCGTTCCAGATGCCACTGCAGATGCGCGGCGGTGAGTCCGCTGGCCTGTCGACGCAGCGACGGCGTGGCGTCGACGACCTCATCCCACCGACCGCGGAACAGGGCTTCCATGAGGTCGAGCACGCCGGGCGAGGGGGTCGCCGATCCGGGTGGCCGGCACGGCAGACAGACGGCGCCGCCGGCGGCGACGTGGAAAGCGCGGTGAGGACCGGGTGTCGCGCACCGCGCGCACTCCTCCAGCGCCGGCATCCAGCCCGCGCTGTACATCGCGCGCAGAAGGTAGGCGTCGAGGATCAGCTCACGCGGCCGGCGGTCGTCGGCCAGCGCGGCCAGCGCCCCGACCGTCAGCCGGTGCAGCTGACGGGTGGGCGCTCGTTCCTCACCCGCGAGCCGTTCCGCGGTCTCGAGGACCGCGCAGGCCGTGGTGTAGCGCCCGTAGTCGGCGACGATGGCGTCGGCGAAGGCGTGCAGGCTGTGCACCTGGGTGACCACGTCGAGGCTGCGGCCGGGATACAGATGTACGTCGATGTGGGCGAAGGGTTCGAGGCGGGCGCCGAACTTCGACCGCGTCCGCCGCACGCCCTTGGCGACCGCGCGCACGAGACCGTGTTCGGCGGTGAGCAGCGTGATGATGCGGTCGGCTTCGCCCAGCTTGTGCTGGCGCAGCACGACGGCCTCATCCCGGTAGAACCTCACCGGGACATTCTCCCATCGGGTACCGACACGACGTGCCCCGACATGCCCGCCGGCCTACCCCGGATCGATGTCGAACGAGGTCAGCGGCCGCAGCAGCGAGCGCTTCTTCTCGACGTGACCACCCATCCGGTCGAGGATCGACGTCAACGCCTCGATGGCCTCGACGATGTAGGGCCCCTTGTTCAGCATCACGCCCTCCGCACGCCGGCTCATCGCGGCGTCGGTGACCTCGGCCCGGGACGGCACGCCCTTCTTGGCCAGTCCGTCGAGCACCTGTGTCGCCCAGATGACCGGCACATGCGCGGCCTCACACAGCCAGAGGATCTCCTCCTGCACTTCGGCGAGCCGGCCGAACCCGACCTCGACGGCGAGGTCGCCGCGAGCGATCATGACCCCGACCGCGTCCCAGCGCATCGCCTCGAGCAGCATCTGCGGGAGCGACTCGAAGGCCGCCCGGGTCTCGATCTTCAGCACGATGCCCACATCGGACGCACCGCGACGGTTCAGTTCGCCGATGAGATCGGCCACGTCCTCCGGCGACCGGACGAACGAGCAGTTCACCATGTCGGCATGTGCCGCGACGAACTCGAGGTCATCGCGGTCCGACGCGGTGAGCGCCGGGATGTGCAGTGTCGTGTCCGGGAGGTTGATGCCCTTCTCGGCGCGGAGTTTCGTCCCGTCCGGCGCGGCACGCTCGACGTCGACCACGATCTCGCCGTCGAGCTTATCCCGCACTCGCCCGGCGATCTTGCCGTCGTCGAACAACACCCGATGGCCCGCCTCGACGTCGTCGAAGGCGTCCCCGAGCTCGCATCCGATCCGATGCGGCCCGGTCCGGGTCGCCGGTGTCGGCGTGAGGTCGCGCTGCAACCGGATCTCGTCACCGGTGCGCACGAGCAGATGCTGACGCTTCTCGGGCAGATCGTCGACGACGATCGGAGCGGCGTCGGCAGAGCCCGACAACCCGATCGGCGTACCCGTCTCGTAGTAGACGGTGCGATCACATTCGACGTCGATCCCCGCCTCGGACACCGCGACCACCTCGAGTCGCCGTCGGCGACCACGAGCGTCCCGTAGGCGCAACCGGTCTCCCTGCACGACGTCGGCGAGTGCGCGTACCGGGATGACCGCGTCGATGCCGTCGGGCAGGCGTGCGCCGGGGTCGAACGGTGCGGCACTGAGCCGCACCCGCGACCGCCGTTCGACGGTGCCATCGTCGGCGCGGACCGGTTTGACCTTGATCACCTTCGGTCCCGGTTCGAGCGGGCCGGTGCGCAACTTCGGACCGGCGAGATCCATGGCCACCCGCACCCGGCCGGGTAGAGCACGCACCGACTCGATCATCCGCGCCCATTCGGCCGGGCCGTCGTGTGCGCAGTTCACCCGCGCGACGTCCATTCCGGCGGCGCCCATGGCGCGGACGAGGTCGGGGTCGTCGGCGGCCTGGGTCGGCATCGTGACCATCACACGGGTGGCCCGCTCGCCGTGCTCGTCACCGGGTCCGTCGACGATGGCGTCATCGCCGCCACCGGGATGCACGCGCCCGAGGAGCCGGTCGCGATTACGCGTCAGGGTCCGCACCCCGCCCGCGAGGTCACCCCAGATCGGATGCCGGGTGCGCCCCTCGACCAGGGCGTCCACCGTCTCGATGACCGTCTCGATCCACGAATAGACGATCGACTCCATCCGGCCGAGACTCGACAGTCCGTGCGCGGACATCGACTCCTGCAGCGGACGCAGATCGCGGCGTCGCACCGCGACGTAGTGCACGAGGTTGCGGGCGCTGTCCCGGTGCTGGTCGGCGACCGCAGCGATGAGCGAGGCGGCCTGCTCCTCGGCGCGATCGAGGTCGTCCCGCAGTTCGTGCAGGGCCGAGGACAATTCGGGGATCGACATGACGACGGGGTTACCCATCCGGCCACCGTGTCAGACCCAGGTGAACGGTCGGGGCGAGGCGGCGCCGCCCGTGTCAGCCGGCGTTGACGATCTTGTCCAGCTTCGGCGGCAGCGTCATCCCACCCGGGTATCGGTGCCAGCCCTTGCGGTCGTAGAACTTGGTGCCGAGCAGACCGAGGAGCACGCCGACGAGCAGGCCGATGAAGCACTGGATGATCGATCGGCCCAACCCCGCCGACAGGTCGGCGTCGAAGTACAGGACCGCACGCACACCGAGGTAGATCACGTGCATCGGCTCGATCGCGGCGATCCACTCGAAGAGGCGGGGACTCGCCTCCAGCGGTAGCGTCCCGCCCGACGACGGCAGGCCGAACACCACGAAGAAGAGCAGATTGAACAGCAGACCGGGGTTGCCGAACACCGCCATCATCGCGCTCGCGCTCACGCCGACGGCGAAGATGCCGAGGACCGAGAGCATCCAGAGCACGAAGCCGTTCGGGATCGACGTCCCGACCATCGCGCCGACGGCGATGAACAAGGTCGAGAGCACCACCGCGACCAGGAACATGATCGTCCACTTCGCCGCGAGCGTCGCCCACCGGCTGATCGCGAGCCGCTCGCGCAGCTGATAGAACGGCCCGTATTCGATGGGGGTCTGGCCGAGCATGCCGTCGACCACGATGCTGACCATCATCGCCCCGGTGAACCCGGCGAGCACGAGCAGCAGGGTCAGGTAGAACGCCGACAATCCGTTGCCCGCACCCTCGGGAAGCGGGGTCGGCTCGGACACCTCGACGGCCACCGGGGTCGCGAGCGCGACCTGCGCCGCCCCGGTGAAGGTGATGTCGTTGCGCTCGAGCTGGGTACGGACCTGTTCGGTCAGCTGCGCGCCCACCTGCTCGTTGACCCGTTCACGGACCTGATCGGCGAGGGTGGTGGTGATCGACGACGCGAACGCCCCGGAGCCCCGGTTGATGAAGATGTCGATGGTCGGTTTCGCCGGGTCGGCGGTGAGAACCGTCGACCGGCCCAGTGCGACCGCCCGATTCGTGAAATTGGACCCGACGACGATGACGCCGTACACCTTGCCGCTGTTCAATTCGGACAGCGCGGTCGAGCGATCCGTGCGGGTCACGACGATCCCATTCTGCGCCGCCGAGGAGATGATGCCCTCGGCGACCTGGTCACCGAAGTTCTGCGGCGTGGACTGTCCGTCGGCATTCTGCACCTCACCGCCCGCGTCCTCCTGCACCAGGGCGACGGGGAAGTCGTGGAGGTGACGCTGCGGGTCGACGACCGCCGCCATGTACAGCGCGGCCATCAGCGAGAACATCACCGCGACGAGAGCCAACGGTGCCAGCCAGAAACGCGGCGATCCGAGGACGCCGGCGATCGTGCGCCCGGTCGGCTGGTCGGTGTCGGGCGCCTCGTGCGCTCCCCTACCGGAATCGTCTCCCGGCTGTTGTGGCGATTCGTGCGTTCCCATCGGCGTACCTCCCCGCAGGCCGCCCCTGCCGGCGCCGGGCCGTCAGGAACACGCTGCTAGAAACCCAATCGACGCAACTGCTTGGGGTCGCGTTGCCAGTCCTTGGCGACCTTTACGTGCAGATCCAGGTACACCTTGGTGCCCAGCAGCCGCTCGATCTGTGCGCGGGCAACTGTACCGACCTCCTTCAGACGCGCGCCCTTGCGGCCGATGATGATGCCCTTCTGGCTGTCGCGTTCGACGAACAGCACGGCGTGGACATCGACCATCGGCGGTAGGTCGGGGTCGCGGTCCTCACGATCGATGACCTCTTCGATGACGACGGCCAGCGAGTGCGGCAGCTCGTCGTGCACCCCCTCGAGCGCGGCCTCGCGGATGAACTCCGCCATCAGCACCTGTTCGGGTTCGTCGGTGAGTTCGCCGTCCGGGTAGAACGCGGGGCCTTCCTCCATGAGGCTCACGAGCACGTCGGACAGCACGTCGAGCTGCTTGCCCGACTTCGCCGACACCGGAACCACTTCCGAGTCCGGCCCGAGTACCTGCGACAGTGCGAGCAGCTGTTTGGCGACCTGCTCCGGCCCGACCCGGTCGATTTTGGTGACCACCCCGACGATCGTCGTGCGCGGCGCCATCTCGCGGACCTGCGAGATGATCCACCGGTCACCCGGACCGATGGCCTCGTCGGCCGGTATGCACACTCCGATCACGTCGACCTCGGAGTAGGTGTCGCGGACGAGGTCGTTCAGGCGCTGACCCAGCAGGGTGCGCGGTCGGTGCAGGCCCGGGGTGTCGACGAGGATCAGCTGGGCGTCGGGCCGGTTGACGATCCCGCGGATGGTGTGGCGGGTGGTCTGCGGACGATTCGAGGTGATCGCGATCTTCTCGCCGACCAGGGCGTTGGTGAGCGTGGATTTGCCGGTGTTGGGCCGGCCCACGAAACAGACGAAGCCCGAACGGAACTCAGGCATCCGCGCGCCCCAGCCGCTGCTGAGGACGACCCGCGGTGTCGGTGAGGACCGCATAGGCCTCCGGGCTCAGCTCGTGCAGGGTGTCCAGGCCCGGGTCGCCGGCGTCACCGTTGACGACGACCGCCGCCTCGAAGGAGCGGGCGCCGCTCGAGATCGCCGACGCCACCGCGACCTGGAGTCCGGTGAGGGTCAGCGAGCGGGTCCGCACGTCGGCCCCGGCGTAGGTGCGACCGTCGCCGTCCCGGACCGCCGCGCCCGAGGGCGACTCGGCGCGCGCCAGCGCACCTCGGGCGAGCACCACGAGCTTGCGATCCTCGTCGGAGAGGGTCTCGGTCACTGGTTCATCCTTGCTCTCGACTCGCCTGCGCGCTCCCGGCCGGCGGTGTCCGTGTCCTGGTCGTCGTGGGCGTTGCCCGTAGTGCGCTCGGCACGCCCCTGCGATCGACTCGACTGCCCGCCGTGCTCGTCGCGTCGGGAATCCTCGTCCGCGTCGGGGACCCGGGTGACCAGCACCGTGATGATGCGTTGGCGCCCTTGGCGATTGGGCCCACCCTCGGCCACCAGCTGCAGCCCGTGCGACTCGACCCGGGCGCCGGGCAGTGGCACCCGCCCCAGTTCCAGACCCACGAGTCCGCCGACCGTCTCGACCTCTTCCTCGGCGATCTCGACGCCGAACAGCTCGCCGAGATCCTCCACCGGCAGTCGTGCCGACACCCGGTACGACCCGTCGCCCAGGTCTTCGACCGGTGCGAGCTCGTCGATGTCGTACTCGTCGGTGATCTCGCCGACGATCTCCTCCAGCACGTCCTCGATGGTCACCAGCCCGGCGATGCCGCCGTACTCGTCGACGAGCATCGCCATGTGGTTGCGCTCGCGCTGCATGTCGGCGAGGACCCGGTCCAGTGGCTTGGAGTCGGGGATGAACTCGGCCTCGCGCATCACGTCGACCACGCGGAGGGTCGTGGGATCGATCCGCTGGGCGACCGTGCGCGCCACCAGATCCTTGAGGTACACAATGCCCAGGACGTCGTCGGTGTTCTCCCCGATCACCGGGATCCGCGAATGTCCGGACCGCGTCGCGAGACTCGTGGCCTGCAGCGCGGTCTTGTCGGCTTCGATCCACACCATCTCCGGGCGCGGGACCATCACCTCGCGGGCACTGGTGTCGCCGAGGTCGAAGACCGACTGGATCATCCGGCGCTCGTCGGCCGCGACGACGCCCGAGGCCTCGGCCAGGTCGACGACCTCGCGCAACTCGACCTCGGTGGCGAACGGACCGTTGCGGAACCCGCGACCCGGGGTGAGGGCGTTGCCGATCAGGATCAACAGCCGGGTCAGCGGTTTGAGCAGCACGCCGAGCGCGAACAACAGGTACGACGACGACAGCGCGATCGTGTACGCGTGCTGCCGGCCGAGGGTGCGGGGGCCGACGCCGACGGCGACGTACGAGACGACCGTCATGGCGGCGATGGCCACCGCCAGTCCCCCGCCGACGCCGATCAGCTGCGTCGCGGCGACCGCGACGAGCGCGACCGCCGCGGTCTCGCACACGACTCGGAGCAGCACCACGAGGCCGACATAGGTCGCACGTGCCTCGAGGATGCCCGCCAGGCGGCGCGCACCGGCGCGCCCTTCCCGGACCATGTCGTCGACCCGGGCGTTCGACACCGTCGACACCGCGGTGTCGACGGCCGCGAAGACGCCGCCCACCACGATCAACACGACTGCCGCCACGATGAACCAGTAGTCGGAGGTCACCCTCGGTCCTCCTCGGACCGCGACTGCTCGGGCACCGACTGGGCACCGGGGGTCGGTGAATCGCCCTCGGCTCCGGTGAACCCGATGTTGGACAGCAGCCGGGAATCGCGGTCGGTCTGTCGTTGCTCCTGGGCGCGACGGTGACGTTCGACGTAGAACCCGTCGAGGATGCGGTTCTGCAGTCCGAACATCTCGCGCTCCTCCTCCGGCTCGGCATGGTCGTAGCCGAGGAGGTGGAGCACTCCGTGGATGGTCAGCATGGCGAGCTCGTGCTCGAAGGATCGCTTGGCCTCGCGCGCCTGTTTCCGGGCGAAGTCCGGGCACAGCACAATGTCCCCGAGGATCGCCGGGCCCGGGTCGGTCGCATCCGGCCGGCCGCCGGGCACCAGTTCGTCCATCGGGAAACTCATGACATCGGTCGGGCCCGGCAGGTCCATCCACTGGACGTGCATGTCGGCCATGGTGTCCTCGTCGACACACAGCACCGACAGCAACGCGGCCGGGTTCACGTCCATCGCGGTGACCGCGAAACGCGCGGCGTCGATGATCAACTCGGCCGGGACCTCGACCCCGGATTCGTTGGCCAGTTCGATGCTCATGAGCGACGACCCTGCGCCGCTGCCCGGCGTGCGGCGCGATTGCCGCCGATGGCCGTGTTGGGCAGACCCCGCTGCGCCTCCTCGGCTCGCCCGTAGGCGTCGACGATGTCGGCGACCAGGCGGTGCCGGACCACGTCCTGGCTGGTGAGGCGGGCGAAGTGGATGTCGTCGATGCCCTCGAGGATCTCCGACGCGGCGAGGAGTCCGCTGCGGGCGCCGCCGGGCAGGTCCACCTGGGTGACGTCGCCGGTGACGACGACCTTGGAACCGAAACCGAGGCGCGTGAGGAACATCTTCATCTGCTCGCTCGTGGTGTTCTGCGCCTCGTCGAGGATGATGAACGCGTCGTTCAGGGTGCGCCCGCGCATGTAGGCCAGCGGCGCGACCTCGATGACCCCGGCCGCCATCAGCTTCGGGATCGCGTCGGGGTCCATCATGTCGTGCAACGCGTCGTACAGCGGGCGCAGGTACGGGTCGATCTTCTCGCTCAGCGTGCCCGGCAGGAAGCCGAGACGTTCGCCGGCCTCGACCGCCGGCCGCGTCAGGATGATGCGGTTGACCGACTTCGACTGCAGCGCCTGCACGGCCTTGGCCATCGCCAGATAGGTCTTGCCGGTGCCGGCCGGGCCCAGTCCGAACACGATGGTGTGCTCGTCGATCGCGTCGACATAGTGCTTCTGGTTGAGCGTCTTGGGCCGGATCGTCTTGCCGCGCCGCGACAGGATGTCCAGTGACAGCACATCGGCGGGCGATTCCTCGGTGCCGTCGGACAGCATCGAGACGCTGTGCCGGACGAGATCTGGTGTCAGCGGGGTTCCGCGCCCGACGAGGTCGACGAGTTCGGCGATGACGCGCTCGGACGCGGCTACCTCGGCGGGTTCACCGGTCAATGTCACCTGGTTGCCACGGACGTGGATGTCGGCGGGCAGGAGCTGCTCGAGGGTACGCAGGTTGACGTCACTCGCGCCGAGCAGCCCGAACACGACTCCGGGAGAGACTTCGACAGTGGATGTGACCCCAGACCGGCGCGGCTGCGTACGGCTGGATTGCCCGCTCTGGTCGGGGTTGTCGTCACTCACGTATGAAATCACTCCTGGTGTTCTGGTCCGGATGGATGTTCGGTTCTGGATGCGGCGCCCCCGGACGACGCGGTCGCGGCGGCAGGGGTGTGGTCAGTGTATCGCGGTGCAACAGCCGATCAGCAGGCAATATTTCCGTCAGATCCCGAGCACGCGGATCGTCTGTCGCGTGCCGACGCTGCGCGGGTCGACGAAGGCGTCGTGCCCCTCACCGGGGACGACGATGAGTTCGGCGGACTGTCCGCGTGCGATCGCGGCGTCGACGTACCGGCGGCTGGACTCGACCGGGATCAGATCATCGGCGTCGCCGTGGATCGCGACGACGTGGGCGTCGACCACCGGTGCCAACAGTGGTGAGGCGTCGGAGTAGCGGCGCGGCGACTCGCTGAACGGCCGGCCCATGAACGCCCGCACCGACTCCCGGTCCGCTGCGCCGACGGTGTCGAGCACGGCCGCCTGGGCGATCACGGTGGTAATGGTGGCCGTGGCGGTCCGGGCTCCGAGCTGACCGACGGCCCAGACCGCGAGCTGACCACCCGCGGAATGCCCGACGACCGCGGTCGAGGCGAAGTCGACCGCGTCGGGCGGGAGCAGGTCACGAATGGGACCGTCCAGGGCACCGAGCGCGTCGATGACATCCCGGCCGGTGTTCGGCCACCCGCCGCCCTCTTCGCCCACCCGGCGGTACTCGATGTTCCACACCGCCGCCCCGCGTTCGGCGAGCATCCGAGCGATCGCGGTCTGGGTCGTCGACCCGAACTCGACGGACCAGGACCCGCCGTGGACGAGCACCACGAGCCGCGCCGGCGTCGCGGCGTCGAGCCCCTCGGAAGGCACGTACAGGTGCCCGAATTGGGAAGGCGCAGAGCCATATTCGATCTTGGTCCGACGCACCGATCGGCGTCCGACGACACTCATCGGGCCCACCGGCGGGTGAGCACCCCGATCGCGCCGAGGGCCACTGCGGCGGCCGTCGACGTACGCAACACCTCGGGGCCGAGCACGACCGAGTGCGCACCGAGCGCGGTCAGGTCGGCGACCTCGCCGGCGTCGAGTCCGCCCTCGGGCCCGACCACGAGCAGGATCTCGGTGGCGTCGGCGAGGGGTAGCCGGGCCAGGGGTTGCGCGGCTTCCTCGTGCAGGACGGCGACGACCCCTCCCCGCGCCACGACGTCCGCGCAGCGGGCCCGGACGTCGATGGTGGTCGCGAGGTCGGTGATCTCCGGAATCCATGGTCGACGGCTCTGTTTGGCAGCTGCCGAGGCCGCGGCCCGCCACTTGGCAACGCCCTTGTCCGCCTTGCCCGTCCACCGCGACACGCACCGCAGCGCCTGCCACGGCACGATGACGTCGGCGCCGGCCTCGGTGGCGAGGTCGACCGCGAGCTCGGACCGCTCCGACTTCGGGAGCGCCTGCACCACGGTCACCTGCGGGGTCGGGCGAGCCTCGAACGCGAGGTCGTGGACGGTCGCCACCAGTGTGTCCTTGGCGGTGATCTCCCGGATCTCGCAACCGCCGACCGAGCCGGCGCCGTCGCCGACGAGGATCCGTTCGCCGACGCCCAGCCGGGCGACGGTGACCGCGTGACGACCCTCGGCGCCGCTCAGGATCAGGTCAGCGCCGGGCGCGGGCACGGGCACGGAGTCCGCCCAGAACAGCGGTGGACTCACCGCGCACCCGCCGTCCCGAACGCGCACATCCGCCGGGAGATCGCCGCCGCGGACACCAGGTGCCTACTTCCCGGCGAACGCGTTGCGCAGCCGCGAGAAGAGACCGCCGGGCGCCGCGGCCGCCGAGGTGTTGACGACCTCGATCTCGTCGGCGGCGATCTTGCGGTACTTCTTCAGTGCTTCGGTCTGCGCCGCATCCAGTCTGGTCGGTACGACGACGTCGAGGTGGACGTGCATGGTGCCGCGCACACCGGAGCTGACATGCGGCATGCCCTGCCCGCGCAGCTTCACGATCTGCCCCGGCTGCGTGCCGGGTGCGACCGTCACGGTGACCGGATCGCCGAGAATCGTCTCCACCTCGAACTCGGCACCGAGCGCGGCGTCGGCCATCGGGACCTTGACGGTGCAGTGCAGGTCGTCCTTGTCACGCAGGAACACCTCGTGCGGCCGTTCGGAGACCTCGACGTAGAGATCGCCGGCGGGGCCGCCGCCGAGACCCACCTCACCCTGACCGGTGAGGCGAACCCGCATGCCGTTCTCGATTCCGGCCGGGATGCGCACGGTCATCGTGCGTCGCGAGCGGTAGCGTCCGTCGCCGCCGCACTTGTGGCAGGGGTCGGGGATGACCTCGCCGACGCCGTGGCAGGTCGGGCACTCGCGCACGGTCATGACCTGCCCGAGGAAGGAGCGCTGCACCGACTGGATCTCCCCGGCGCCCTTGCAGATGTCGCAGGTGACCGGCTTGCTGTCGCCGTTGGTTCCCGAGCCGGTACACACGTCGCAGAGGATCGCGGTGTCGACGGTGATCTCCTTGGCGACCCCCTTGGCGCACTCGGCGAGATCCAGGGTCACGTTCACCAGTGCCGGCTCACCCGGCTGGACACGGGACTTGGGTCCGCGGCCCGAGCCGAAGCCCCCGCCAGCGCCGCCGAAGGCACCGCCGTTGCCGAAGAACGCCTCGAAGACGTCGCCGAATCCCCCGCCGCCGCCACCGAAACCGCCGAAGCCGCCCGCACCGGCGCCGGCCAGCGGATCACCGCCGGCGTCGACGATGCGACGCTTCTCCGGATCGGTCAGCACCTCGTAGGCGGTGCTGACCTCTTTGAACTCGTCTTCCTTACCCGGGTTGACGTCGGGGTGCAGCTCCCGCGCCTTCTTGCGGTAGGCGCGCTTGAGCTCCTGATCACTGGCGGTCTTCGCCACTCCCAGGATTGCGTAGTAGTCACGTGCCACGGTTGTAGTGATCCTTCGGTCTCAGTTGGTGCCTGGCGGCGGGTGCTCTCACGATCGCGCGACGCGCGGGTGGACCGGCCGTCCCCGTCGTCGTCCCGGCTCGGTGTCGCGAGCGGCCGCCGTCGACGCTGCGGTGTGCCCGACAGCGATCATGGAGAAACAGCGATCATCGTTCGGCGAGCACCTCGCCGATGTACTTGGCAACGGCCGCCACCGAGGCGATGGTTCCCGGATAGTCCATCCGTGTGGGGCCGAGCACACCGACGCCGCCGAACACGGTTCCCGAAGCACCGTACCCTGTCGACACGACCGAGGTCCCACGCAGGTTCTCGGTCCGGGTCTCCTCGCCGATCTGCACCGTGACCTGGCCCATGTCCTGGGTCGTCGCCAAGATCTTGAGCACCACCACCTGCTCCTCGAGGGCTTCGAGAACGGTGTCCATCCCGCCGACGACGGGGGTGAAGTCGGCCGCCGACCGCGCGAGGTTCGACGTGCCGCCCAGCACCAGCCGGTCGTCACCGCGTTCGACGAGGGTCTCCACCAGCACGGTGGCGATGTTGAGCACCGCACCGCGCAGATCCTCGGGCGCGGAGTTGGCGAGCTCGGCGACCGCGGCCGACGCGGCTTCGAGCCGTTTGCCGTGCAGTGCGGCCGAGAACAGATCGCGCAACCGGGCGATCTCGTCCTCATCGTGGTCTTCGCTCAGCGCCACCATGCGCTGTTCGACCCGGCCGTTGTCGACGATGACGACCAGCAGCAGGCGCGACGGAGACAGGGTGACGACCTCGAGGTGACGCACGGTCGCCGCCGACAAGACCGGGTACTGGATGACCGCGACCTGTCTCGTCAGCTGGGCGAGGAGCCGCACCGAGCGCCGGAGCACGTCGTCGAGGTCGACGCCGGAGTCGAGCACCGAGAGGATCGCCCGGCGCTCGGCGGCCGACAGCGGCTTGATCTCGCTGATCCGGTCGACGAACATCCGGTAGCCCTTGTCGGTGGGCACCCGGCCGGAGCTGGTGTGCGGCTGGGTGATGTATCCCTCTGCCTCCAGGACCGCCATGTCGTTGCGGACGGTGGCACTCGACACCCCCAGCTGGTGTCGCTCCACGAGCGCTTTCGAACCGATCGGTTCCTGCGTGTCGACGTAGTCGGTCACGATCGCACGCAAGATCTCGAAGCGACGATCATCGGTGGTAGACACGCGGCACACCTCCTGACTCGGGTCCCTGCCATACAGTTGGGTGCGTTCCATAGTACGAAATGGGATCGCGATCACCGTGCCACGGCGCGGTGTCGCGCACTGACCGTCGACGCGTCGTCGCAGATCAGCAATCGTCGAGGCACGGGCGTCGGAGGAGTTCGCATGATCTTCAAGGGGGTGCGGGAGGGCAAGCCCTATCCCGACCACGGGCTGTCGACGCGTGGCTGGGCCAAGATCCCGCCGCGGCAACTCCGGCTCGACCAGCTGACGCCGATCACGAAGGTCCTCGCCCTGGACAAGCTCCTCAGCGAGGACTCCACCTTCTACGGCGACCTGTTCGCCCACGTCGTGCGGTGGGAGGGCGAGCTCTACCTCGAGGACGGACTGCATCGCGCGGTGCGGTCGGCGCTGCGCAACCGGCACATCATCCACGCGCGCACCCTCGACCTCGACGCCCTGGACCTGTCCGATGCGGCCAAACCCCTCGACGAGCAACTCGAGGACACCGCCGAGATCCCGGCGCGCCGGCCCCCGACCACGCCCGACGGCCCCGGTGCGCATCGGCGCGGGGCGCGATCGACGGGCTGGACGAGTCCGCCTCGCCCCGATCAGAGCTGGTAGGCCGACAACCGGCCCCGCGTCAGCCCCAGAGCACGCGGCGGATCACGCCGTCGGCCAGCAACCGACCCGCGTCGGTGAGCACGTAGGCGTCGTCGGCCGCGGTGAGCAGTCCGTCGGCACGGAGTTGTTCGGCATGCGCGGTCTCGGCGTCGTCGAGGAGATCGCGCGGCAGTCCGGTGCGGCACCGGGTGGTCAGCATGACGGCCTCGAGGTGCCGGTCCTCGGGGGTCAGCTGTTCTGCCGATGCGATGGGCAAGACCCCGTCCGCCAGCGACTTCGCGTAGCGCGCAGGATGTTTGGCGTTCAGCCAGCGCACGCCCGCGACGTGGCAATGCGCCCCCGGACCGATGCCCCACCAGTCGTGGCTGTGCCAGTAGGCGATGTTGTGACGACACACCGACTTCTCGCCGCGGGCCCAGTTCGACACCTCGTACCAGTCGAGTCCGTCCGCACGCAGACGGCGGTCGAGGATCTGGTAGCGGTCGGCGAGGACGTCGTCGTCGGGTGCGGGCATCTCCCCGCGCCGGATGCGGCGGGCGAGCGCGGTGCCGTCCTCGACGATCAGCGCGTAGGCCGACACGTGGTCGACCCCGGCGTCGAGCACCGCGTCGACGGTGGCGTGCAGGTCGGCGTCGGTCTCGCCGGGCGTGCCGTAGATCAGGTCGAGGTTGACGTGGTCGAACCCGGCCGCTCGTGCCTCCCTGGCGGCCGCAACCGCCCGACCCGGGGTGTGCGTGCGATCGAGCAGCCTGAGCACGTGTGCGGCGGCCGACTGCATGCCGAGCGAGATGCGGGTGAAACCGGCGGACCGGAGGTCGTCGAAGAACTCCGGCGAAGTCGACTCCGGATTCGACTCGGTGGTGATCTCGACGTCGTCGGACAGGTCGAAGTGGACCCGGACGGCGTCGAGGAGTCGTGTGAGGCCGTCGCCGCCGAGCAGCGACGGCGTGCCCCCGCCGACGAAGATCGTCGAGACCGGCCGGGTGGGGGCCAGCATCCGCGATGCCGCCTCGAGCTCGCGGGCGACCGCGTGCTGCCACGATTCCGGTGACGACGACGAACCGAGTTCGCCCGCCGTATAGGTGTTGAAATCGCAGTACCCACACCGGGTCGCGCAGAACGGGACGTGCAGGTACAGCGCGAGAGGCACGTCCGCGTCGACGTCGCGGCACGCAGCGGCGACCAGGTCGGCTGCGATGGTGGTGGTGTCGACGTTCACCGTTCCATGATGCCGATCGCGGCGGCGTGGGAGGAAATCGTCGCCCCGATCGGGAACAGCACGGTCCTCGACGGCGTTGTGCGGCGCAGGCAGGTGTGGAGGCCGGCCCGGTTTCCATCATCATGATGGAAAATAACCCCAAGTAGACGAGCCGATAGGGAGCGTGGCACTATGGACCGCGTGATTTTCCCCGGGGTGTGGCTCGCAGCTCGCCGCCACATTGATCTCAAGCGCGTCAACAGCGCTTTCTGTCGCATCTAGCGACGTCTCGGCCCCGATTTGTCCCCGATTCCCTGGGGATGCCGGCACGTTTCAGCCCGTAACTCGTGCAACGAACGCCGGCCCTGTGCGCCGGCACAGGAGAGTTCATGACGTCCACCACCGACGCCCCCGCCGCTTCCGGTCCGGGTGCACCGAACGACGCTGCCGCTGCAGAGCCGGTCGCCGCGAAGCCCGCGCGCCCGGCCCGCAAGGCCCGTCCGACCAAGCGCCGCGCCGAGGGTCAGTGGAAGCTCGGTTATCGCGAGCCGCTGAACCCCAACGAGCAGGTCAAGAAGGACGACAACCCGCTCAACGTGCGTGCGCGCATCGAGAACATCTATTCCAAGCAGGGTTTCGACTCGATCGACAAACAGGACCTGCGCGGCCGGATGCGCTGGTGGGGTCTCTACACCCAGCGCGCCGAGGGTTACGACGGCACCTGGACCGGCGACGAGAACATCGACATCCTCGAGGACAGCCACTTCATGATGCGGGTGCGCTGCGACGGCGGTGCGCTCAACGTCGCTCAGCTGCGCACCCTCGGTGAGATCTCCACCGAGTTCGCCCGCGACACCGCCGACCTCTCCGACCGGGAGAACGTCCAGTACCACTGGATCCGCATCGAGGACGTCCCGACCATCTGGGAGCGCCTCGAGGGCGTGGGGCTGCAGACCACCGAGGCCTGCGGCGACTGCCCCCGCGTCGTGCTGGGTTCGCCGCTCGCCGGCGAGTCCCTCGACGAGGTCCTCGACCCCACCCCGGCCATCGACGAAATCGTCCGCCGCTACATCGGCGACCCGAAGTACTCGAACCTGCCGCGCAAGTTCAAGACCGCGATCTCGGGCCAGCAGGACGTGGTCCACGAGATCAACGACGTCGCGTTCGTCGGCGTCGTGCATCCCGAGCACGGCCCCGGACTCGACCTCTGGGTCGGCGGCGGACTGTCCACCAACCCGATGCTCGCCCAGCGCGTCGGCGCCTGGGTGCCGCTCGACGAGGTGCCCGACGTCTGGGAGGCCGTGGTCTCGATCTTCCGCGACTACGGGTACCGGCGTCTGCGCGCCAAGGCGCGGCTGAAGTTCCTCATCAAGGACTGGGGCATCGAGAAGTTCCGCCAGGTGCTCGAGGACGAATACCTGGGGCGCAAGCTGATCGACGGCCCGGCGCCGGAGAAGCCCGAGCGCCCGATCGACCACATCGGTGTGCAGAAGCTGCGCAACGGCCTCAACGCGGTCGGCTTCTCCCCCATCGCCGGTCGCGTCTCTGGCACGATCCTGACCAAAGCGGCCGACGCGGTCGCCGCGGCCGGTTCCGACCGTGTGCGCTTCACCCCGTACCAGAAGCTGATCGTTCTCGACGTCCCCGACGACAAGGTCGAGTGGCTGATCGACGAGCTCAAGCCGCTCGGCCTGCACGGCCGGCCGACCCGGTGGCGTCGGAACCTGCTGGCGTGCAGCGGCATCGAGTTCTGCAAGCTGTCGTTCACCGAGACCCGCAAGCGTTCACAGGTCCTCGCCCCGGAACTGGACGAGCGGCTCGCGGACATCAACTCGAAGCTCGACGTGCCGATCACGGTGAACATCAACGGCTGCCCCAACTCCTGCGGACGGTCGCAGATCGCCGACATCGGCTTCAAGGGACAGCTCGTCGAGGACGCCGACGGCAATCAGACCGACGGCTTCCAGGTCCACCTCGGCGGCAGCCTGGGCCTGGACTCGGGTTTCGGTCGCAAGTTGCGCCAGCACAAGGTGCTGGGTACCGAACTGGGCGACTACATCGAGCGCGTGGTCCGCAACTTCGTCGACCAACGCGAAGAGGGTGAACGGTTCGCGCAGTGGGCCGTTCGTGCCGATGAGGAGGCGCTGCGATGACCATCGAGACCACCACCCGTACGGGCCGGCGCTTCAGCGAGGACCAGCTGCGGGACATCGCCGAGAAGGGTGCTGCGGACCTCGGTTCCGACGCCACCCCGGAGGAATTGATCCGCTGGACCGCGCAGACCTTCGGCACCAACTTCGTCGTCGCGTCGAACATGCAGGACGCGGCCCTGGTCGACCTCGCCGTGAAGAACATCGACCGTGAGTTGCTCGACGGCGACCCGGTCAAGGTGCTCTTCCTCGACACCGGGTACCACTTCGCCGAGACCATCGGCACCCGCGACGCCGTCGAGCAGGTCTATAACCATTCTGCCCCTCGCTTCGCTCGACCGGGCGTGGAGATGGTGAACCTGACCCCCGAGCACAGCGTCGCCGAGCAGGACGAACTGTTGGGCCGCAACCTCTTCGCCCGCGACCCGGGCGAATGCTGCCGACTGCGGAAGGTCGTGCCGCTCAAGGCCGGGCTCGCCGGGTACGACGCGTGGATCACGGGCATCCGTCGTGTGGAGGCACCGACTCGGGCCAACGCGCCGCTCATCTCCTTCGACGAGGGCTTCGGACTGGTCAAGATCAATCCGATCGCGGCCTGGTCCGACGAGACGATGCAGGACTACATCGACACCAACGGCGTGCTGGTGAATCCGCTCGTCGACGAGGGATATCCCTCGATCGGGTGCGCACCGTGCACCGCCAAACCCGAACCCGGATCCGATCCGCGCAGCGGCCGCTGGGCCGGTCGCGCCAAGACAGAATGTGGGCTGCACGCATGACCGTGACCGAAACACCGTCCGTTCCGGCGACGCCCGGCGTGGCCGCTGCCCAGACGAGCGGCGCCGCCGCGGAGGCCGACGAGTTCACCACACTCGACGCCCTGGAGTCCGAGGCGATCCACATCTTCCGCGAGGTCGCGGGAGAGTTCGAGCGGCCGGTGATCCTGTTCTCCGGCGGCAAGGACTCCACCGTGCTCCTGCACGTCGCGCTCAAGGCGTTCTGGCCTGCGCCCCTGCCCTTCTCGCTGCTGCACGTCGACACCGGGCACAACCTGCCCGAGGTCCTCGAGTTCCGTGACCAGGTCGTGGAACGGCACAACCTGCGGCTGCACGTGGCCAAGGTGGAGGACTACCTCGCCGACGGCCGGCTCACCGAGCGCCCCGACGGGGTCCGCAACCCGCTGCAGACCATCCCCCTGCTCGACGCGATCACCGAGAACCGTTTCGACGCGGTGTTCGGCGGCGGTCGCCGCGACGAGGAGCGGTCGCGCGCCAAGGAGCGGATCTTCTCGCTGCGCAACGCCTTCGGCCAGTGGGACCCGAAGCGACAGCGCCCCGAGCTGTGGAACCTCTACAACGGCCGCCACGCCCCGGGCGAGCACGTGCGGGTGTTCCCGCTGTCGAACTGGACCGAGCTCGACATCTGGCGCTACATCGCTCGCGAACAGGTGCTCCTCCCGTCGATCTACTACGCCCACGAGCGCGAGGTCTACCAGCGCGACGGCATGTGGATGACCTCGGGAGTCTGGGGCGGTCCCCGCGAAGGCGAAGAGGTGCAGCGACTCTCGGTGCGCTACCGCACCGTCGGCGACGGCTCCTCGACCGGCGCGGTCTTGTCCGACGCCACGGACAACGAGGCCGTGCTCGCCGAGGTCGCCGCGTCGCGGCTGACCGAGCGTGGCGCCACCCGTGGCGACGACCGGGTCTCCGAGGCCGCCATGGAAGACCGTAAGCGCGAAGGATATTTCTGATGAAGCACGCTCCTGATCTCCTCCGCATCGCGACCGCGGGCAGCGTCGACGACGGTAAGTCGACGCTGGTGGGCCGCCTGCTGTACGACACGAAATCCGTTCTGGCCGACCAGATCGACGCGGTCACGAAGGCGTCGGTGGACCGCGGTCTCGACACCCCGGACCTGTCGCTGCTCGTCGACGGGCTGCGGGCCGAGCGCGAACAGGGCATCACCATCGATGTCGCCTACCGCTACTTCGCCACTCCCGCGCGCTCGTTCGTGCTCGCCGACACCCCCGGGCACGTCCAGTACACCCGCAACACGGTGTCGGGTGCGTCGACTGCGCAGCTGGTGATCCTGCTCGTCGACGCCCGCACCGGCGTCGTCGCCCAGACCCGCCGCCACGCCGCGGTGATGGCCCTGCTCGGCGTGCCCCAGCTGGTGCTCGCGGTCAACAAGATCGACCTCGTGACCGATCAGGCGTCGGTGTTCGCCGAGATCTCCGCTGAGTTCGCCGAACTCACCCGGTCGCTGGGCTGGTCCGACGAGCAGGTCACCGCGATCCCGGTGTCGGCGCTGCACGGCGACAACGTGGCCCACCGCTCGGAGACCACCGCCTTCTACGACGGGCCGACACTCATCGAGCATCTCGAGACCGTGCCCAATCTGGTGGAGCGCAACGACGTCGGCCTGCGGTTCCCGGTCCAGTACGTCATCCGTCCCCGCACGCCGGAACACCCCGACTACCGCGGTTACGCGGGTCAGATCGCCGCCGGCCGGGTCTCCGTCGGCGACGAGGTGGTCGTCCTGCCGTCGGGGCAGCGGACCACCGTCAGCCAGATCGACACCGCCGACGGCGAATTGCCCACCGCGCACACCGGACGCAGTGTCACGATTCTGCTGGCAGACGACGTCGACATCTCGCGCGGCGACCTCATCGCCGCCGCCGCTGACGCCCCGGAACCGTTGCAGCAGTTCAGCGCAACGGTCTGTTGGCTCGCCGAGAAGCCGCTGCGCCCGGGCGCTCGCCTGCTCCTCAAGCACGGCACCAAGACCACCCAGGCGATCGTCGGCGCCCTCGACGCGCTGTTCGACGAGCAGAACCTCGCCCTGGTGGAGGCTCCGGAATCGGTGGAGCTCAACCAGATCGTGCGGATCTCGGTGCAGACCGCCGAGCCGATCCCGGCCGACGACTACCAGGTCAACCGGGAGTCGGGCAGCTTCCTGGTCATCGACCCGCAGGGCGGGAACACGCTGGCCGCGGGCCTCGTGGGCGACGCTTTGGCGCCGCTCCATCTCAAAGAGTTGGTGTGACACCGACTCTCGTCCTCGCCGCACACGGCAGTCGCGATCCGCGCTTCGGCGCGACCGCGCGCCGTGTGCGGAACGCCGTCGCGTCGAGCCTGCCCGGTGTCGAGGTGGTGCTTTCCTATCTCGACCTCGACGAGCCACTCGTGGGCGACGTCCTCGGACAGCTGGGCGGGTCGGATTCGCCGCACCACGGTCCCGTCGTCGTACCGATGCTGCTGTCGGCGGGGTACCACCACAAGATCGACCTACCGTCGATCATCGCGTCGCGACGTCCGACCGCCCGGCAGACCGACGTCATGGGGACCCGGTCGTTGGCCGGGGCACTGGCGGACCGTCTGATCGAGGCCGGCCTCGGCCCCCACGACGGTGTGATCCTGTCCGCGGTCGGTTCCTCCGACCCGGCTGCCGATCGTTCGGTGCGCCTACGGGCGATCGAACTCTCGACACGGCTCCACCGTCCGGTCGAGGTGGTCTTCGCGACCAAGCTGGGGCCGCACAACCGCGCCGTCGTCTCGGCGGTGCGCCGACTCCGCGCCGGCGGTGCCCGACGTATCGCGGTGAGTCCGTACTTCCTGTCGGCCGGACTGCTCACCGAGCGAGTCGAGTCGGCGCTCGACGCCCTGGTCGACGACACCCTCGTCGCCGGTCCCCTCGGCACCCATCCGGACGTCATCGAGGCGATCGGGTCGCTCTACCGCACGGCGGCGGATCAACGAGTGGTGCCCGCCGGACACTGAGCCGTCCGCTCCTCCCGCTCCCTGATCCGAAAGAACGACATAGCCATTGCTCCCTGAGGAGCGCCCAGAGCTTGCGGAGGGCCGGAACACCACCCGCTCCCTGAGGAGGCCCGGAGCCTGCGGAGGGCCGGAACACCACCCGCTCCCTGAGGAGGCCCGGAGCCTGCGGAGGGCCGTCACGAAGGGTCGCCGAACCCACCGATCAACCGGCGACGACCAGCTCGGGACGCTCAGCCCGTGACAAGCCAGGCAATGATGACCAGGACCAGCAGCGCGAGCAGCGCGAAGGTGACCGGCGAACGCAGTATCTTCTTCATAATCCGGTCCCGTCGTCGTCGGCGAAGCGGCGTCGGTCGACCAGCGTGGCGGCGGCGTCGACCAGCAGACTGAGCACGTAGGCGATGAGGATCGCCACCGGGATCACGACGGCGACGGTCACCAGCAACTGGGGCACGAAGGACAGGCCCGTGAGCCACTCCTCCACGCTGTCCCACCAGTCGAAGAACGCCGACACCTCATCACCCCGTCATCCGTGCATCCGTTCCCGCGGGGAGCCGTACACCCGTCCGCGGCATCTGCGTCGCTCCGAGTCCGTGATCACCGCCACTGTCTCGCTCACGGGAGCCGAGTGGCGTCGGCGAGAACCCGTCGCAATGATGGAACTCATGTCTGTCGCAGATGACTCCACCGTAACGTCCCTGCCGACCGTGCCGCCGCGGGCATCCGGGACCGCGGCCGACGCCGACGTCTCCCCGGCGGCTCCCCCGGCACCGTCGCACACGAGCGCCTTCCCGCCGATCGGCGACTACGCGTTCCTGTCTGACACCGAGACCAACTGTCTCATCGCGCGCAACGGCTCCGTCGAGTGGATGTGCATACCCCGGCCCGATTCCCCGAGCGTCTTCGGCGCCATCCTCGACCGTAGTGCCGGCCACTTCCGACTGGCGCCCTACGGCGTGAACGTCCCGGTGGATCGGCGCTACCTGCCCGGCAGCCTGATGGTCGAGACCACCTGGCAGACCGACACCGGTTGGATCATCGTCCGTGACGCACTGGTCATGGGTCCGTGGCACGACAACGAACGTCGCTCGAAGACGCACCGCCGGACGCCCACCGACTGGGACGCCGAGCACATCCTGCTGCGCACCGTGCGCTGCGTGTCCGGCACCGTCGAACTGCACATGAGTTGCGAACCCGCCTTCGACTACCACCGCGGGACGACGAAGTGGGAGTACTCGGGACCGGCCTACGGCGAGGCGATCGCGACCGCCAAGGACACCGATGCCGACACGCCCACCCTGAAACTCACCACGGACCTCCGGCTGGGTCTGGAGGGTCGCGAAGCGCGGGCGCGTACCCGGCTCGTCGAAGGCGACAACCGCTTCGTCGCACTCAGCTGGTCCCGGCAGCCGGCGCCGCAGAACTTCGAGGAAGCCGCCCAGAAGATGTGGGCGACAAGCGAGTCGTGGCGGCAGTGGATCAACATCGGCAGCTTCCCCGATCATCCGTGGCGCTCGCATCTGCAGCGTTCGGCCCTCACGCTGAAGGGACTCACCTACTCCCCGACCGGTGCACTGCTCGCCGCCGCGACCACGTCGCTGCCGGAAACACCTCAGGGCGAACGCAACTGGGACTACCGCTATGCGTGGGTGCGTGACTCGACCTTCGCCCTGTGGGGTCTGTACACGCTCGGTCTCGACCGCGAGGCCGACGACTTCTTCTCCTTCATCGCCGATGTCTCGGGCATCACCAACGGGGAACGTCATCCGCTGCAGGTGATGTACGGCGTCGGCGGCGAGCGCACCTTGGAAGAGGAAGAGCTGACCCATCTCTCCGGCTACGACGGCGCCCGGCCGGTCCGTATCGGCAACGGCGCGTACAACCAGGCACAGCACGACATCTGGGGCACGATGCTCGACTCGGTGTACCTCAACATCAAGTCGCACGAGGCGGTGCCGGAGACGCTGTGGCCCGTGTTGAAGGCCCAGGTCGAAGAAGCGATCAAGCACTGGAAGGACCCCGACCGCGGCATCTGGGAGGTGCGTGGGGAGCCGCAGCATTTCACGTCGTCGAAGGTGATGTGCTGGGTCGCGCTCGACCGCGGGTCACGCCTCGCGACGATGCACGGCGAGCAGGCGCACGCGCGCGAATGGGCGGCGATCGCGGAGGAGATCAGGGCCGACGTCCTGGCGCACGGGGTCAACGAGCGCGGGGTGTTCACCCAGCGTTACGGCGACGACGCGCTCGATGCCTCGTTGCTGCTCGTCCCGCTGCTGCGGTTCCTGCCGCCGGACGACCCCCGGGTGCGCGCAACGGTTCTCGCGATCGCCGACGAACTCACCGAGAACGAACTGGTGCTCCGCTACCGGGTCGAGGAGACCGACGACGGTCTCAGCGGCGAAGAGGGTACGTTCACCATCTGCTCGTTCTGGCTGGTGTCGGCCCTCGTCGAGATCGGCGAACTGCCGCGGGCGAAGACGCTGTGTGAACGACTGCTGTCCTACTCGAGCCCGCTCAAGCTGTACGCCGAGGAGATCGACGCCAAGACCGGACAGCACCTCGGCAACTTCCCGCAGGCGTTCACCCACCTCGCCCTCATCAACGCGGTGATGCATGTGATCCGCGCCGAGGAAGCCGCCCACCAGGCCACCTTCCAGCCGGCGAATCACTGAGCGCGACGAGCCGAAACGCGCTCAGTCCAGCCGCCAGTCCTCGTAGGCGCGTGGGTCGTTGATCGGTTCGACGTGCAGGGTCACGGTGAGATCGTCGACCGCGGCGCGGAGTTCGTCCTCGATCGTCTCGGCCAGGTCGTGCGCGCGCTGCACCGACCAGTCACCGGGGACGAGCATGTGCAACTGGACGAACCGTTCATGGCCGGCCTCCCGCGTGCGGACGTCGTGGAAGTCGATCCGGTCGGCGCGGTGACGCGCGAGGACGGCGTCGATCGCGGCGCGCAGGTCGTCGGGCAGCGCCGAGTCCATCAGTCCCGCACCGGATCGCCAGACCAGCCGTCCGCCCACGACGAGGATGTTGGCAGCCACCGCGATGGCGATCAGCGGGTCGAGCGGCAGCCAGCCGGTCACGGCGACCAGGAACACACCGACCACCACGCCGGCCGTCGTCCACACGTCGGTCATGAGATGTTTGCCGTCGGCCTCGAGGGTCAGCGACCGATGACGTCGACCGGCGCGGACGAGCACCCAGCCGACGACCGCGTTGACCACCGTCGCGCCCACCGAGATCGCCAGTCCCATGCCGACTTCGTCCAGTTCCTCCGGGTGGAGCAGGCGGTCGACGGCCGTCGCGACGATGACGACCGCCGCGACGACGATCATCACCCCCTCGAACACCGCCGAGAGGTACTCCGCCTTGGTGTGCCCGAAGTTGTGGCTACGGTCCGGCGGCTTCGCCGCCACCCGCAGCGCGACGAACGCACCGATCGCCGCAACGAGGTTGACGGTGGACTCCAGCGCGTCGGAAAGCAGACCGACCGAGCCGGTGACCCGCCACGCGATCAGCTTGAGACCGATCACGACGATCGCGGTCACGATGCTCAGCACCGCGAACGCCGACAGGTCCCGGCGCGGGGTGCGCGTCGTCGTCATGACCGGGACCCGATCAGGCCGCGAGCCCCCGGCGCCGCAGCAGCGGTTCGATACGCGGCCGGCGACCGATCAGGCCCTGGTGTGCGACAAGCGGATCCACGCTGTCTCCGCGGGAGAGAGTGGCGTCGGCGAACCGGCGGCCGTTCTCACGACGCAACCCGCCCTCGGCGAGGAACCACTGCTCGGTCTCTGCGTCGAGCACCTCCGACCAGATGTAGCTGTAGTAGCCGGCGGAGTAGCCGCCACCGAAGATGTGGTTGAAGTACGAGCTCCGGTAGCGCGGCGGGATCAGCTCGGTGTGCAATCCCGCGTCGGTGAGCGCCTGCGCCTCGAAGGCCTCGACGTCGGCCACCGCCTCGGCCTCCGCCACCGACAACCGGTGCCAGGCCAGGTCCAGCGAGGATGCGGCGAGGTATTCGATGGTGCCGTGCGCGGACTCGGCTCCCGCCGACTCCCGCGCCGCATCGGCGAGCTCGGCCGGGATCGGCTCTCCGGTCTCGTGATGCCGGGCGTAGTTCGCCAGCACGTCCGGGTGCAGCGCCCACATCTCGTTCACCTGCGACGGGAACTCGACGAAGTCCCGCGGTACCGACGTCCCGGATTGCGACGGGTAGTCGACCGACGACAGCAATCCGTGCAGGGCGTGCCCGAACTCGTGGAAGAGCGTGGTGAGCTGATCCATCGTGAGCAGACACGGTTGTCCGGCATCGGGTTTGGTCAGGTTCAGCACGTTCACGATGATCGGCTGGGTGTGCAGGACCGACGACTGGTCGACGATGTTGTTCATCCACGCCCCGCCGCGTTTCGACGGCCGGGCGAAGAAGTCGCCGAGGAAGAGCCCGATACCGACGCCCGCGTCGTCGCGTACCTCCCAGGCGCGCACATCCGGGTGGTACAGCGGGAGATCGGTGATCTCCCGAAAGGTCAGGCCGTACAGCTTGTTCGCGGCGAAGAAGACACCCCGGGTCAGCACCGCGTCCAGTTCGCAGTAGTCCGCGAAGTCGTCGAGCGGCACCGCCGAGCGCGACCGCTTCTCCCGATCGAGCCAGAAGGTGAGATCGGCGGGGCCGAGCGGCGCGTCACCTGCGAACTCGGTGAGCCGGGTGAGTTCGCGGCCACCGGCACGCATGGCCGAGGAGTTGAGCTCGCGCAGCATGTCGTCGACGGCCCCCGGGTGCGGCGCCGTCTGCTCGGCGATCACGTATTCGGCGTGGTCCCGGTAGCCGAGCATCTCTGCTCGGCGTGCCCGCAGGCGGACGATCTCGAGGACCAGTTCCCGGGTGTCGTGTTCGTTGCCTCGGGCGCACCGCCCCACCGACGCGTCGAACACCCGCCGGCGCACATCGGCATTCGTCAATTCGGTGAGCACCGACTGACTAGTCGGCAGTTCGAGCGTGAGGAGGTATCCGCTGTCGTGCCCGGCCTCGCCGGCGGCACGGCGGGCGGCGGCGATCTGTCCGGCCGACAGACCGTCCAGTTCGGCGGCATCGTCGACGAGCACCGCTGAGTCGTTGGTGTCGTCGAGGATCTTCTGGGAGAACGTCGTCGTGAGATAGGCCAGGCGGGAAGCGATCTTTCGCATCTCACCCTGTGCGTCGGGGTCGAGTCCGGCTCCGGCGCGGACCGATTCCCGGTACCGCTTGTCGAGCAGCCGGCGCTGAGCTTCGGTGAGATGGAGTTCGTCGGCGCGCGAGTGGAGGTCGGAGATCCGTTCGAAGAGAACCGGATTCATTGCGATCGTGTTCGCGTGATCGGTCAGGAGCGTCGACAGCTCCTGGGAGATCTCGTTGCGTCTGGGGTTCGTGTCGGGCCCGACGAGGTTGAAGAAGATCCCCGACGCCCGGGCCAGGTCGCGCCCCGACAGCTCCAGGGCTTCGATCGTGTTGGCGAAGGTGGGCGCCGCGGGATCGGCCGCAATCGCCTCCACCTCGGCCACATGCGACGCCATGGCCTCGGTGAACGCCGGCAGGAAGTCATCGTCGGAGATCGATGCGAAGTCGGGGAGATCGTAGGGCAGGCCGCTTTGCGCCAGTACCGGATTGGTGCCCTGTGCTGCGGTCATCGTCTCCCCACTCCCGGTCTGCCCGTCGCCCATCACTTCCCCTTCGGCTTGTCACCCACCGCGTCGGTGGAGAGCGCGGCCACGAAGGCCTCTTGCGGGACCTCGACGCGGCCGATGGTCTTCATCCGCTTCTTGCCCTCTTTCTGCTTCTCGAGCAGTTTGCGCTTACGGCTGATGTCGCCGCCGTAGCACTTCGCGAGCACGTCCTTACGGATGGCTCGGATGTTCTCGCGCGCAATGATCTTCGAGCCGACGGCGGCCTGCACCGGGACCTCGAACTGCTGACGCGGGATGAGCTCCTTGAGCTTGATCGCCATCCGGTTGCCGTAGGCATACGCGGCGTCCTTGTGGACGATTGCACTGAACGCGTCGACGGCTTCGCCCTGGAGCAGGATGTCGACCTTCACCAGGTCGGCTTCCTGCTCGCCCGCCTCCTCGTAGTCGAGGCTGGCGTAGCCGCGCGTCCGCGACTTCAAGGCGTCGAAGAAGTCGAAGATGATCTCGGCCATGGGCAGCGTGTACCGCAGTTCCACGCGCGTCTCCGACAGGTAGTCCATCCCGCCGAGCTCGCCTCGACGCGACTGGCACAGCTCCATGATGGCGCCGATGAACTCGCTCGGCGCGATGACCGTGGTCTTCACGATGGGTTCGTAGATGTGCCGGGTCTTGCCTTCCGGCCAGTCCGACGGGTTGGTCACCACATGTTCCGAACCGTCTTCCATCACCACCCGGTACACGACGTTGGGGGCGGTCGAGATCAGATCGAGGTTGAATTCGCGCTCGAGACGCTCGCGGGTGATCTCCATGTGCAGCAGGCCGAGGAAGCCGCAGCGGAACCCGAAGCCGAGCGCGACCGAGGTCTCCGGCTCGAAGGTCAGGGCGGCGTCATTGAGTTGCAGCTTCTCGAGCGCCTCACGCAGGACCGGGTAGTCGGAGCCGTCGAGCGGGTACAGCCCCGAGTAGACCATCGGGCGCGGCTCGCGGTACCCCGTCAGCGCCTGCTCGGCACCCCGGCGGGCGGTGGTGACGGTGTCGCCGACCTTCGACTGGCGGACGTCCTTCACGCCGGTGATGAGGTAGCCGACCTCGCCGACACCCAGCCCCGTGGTCGGCTTCGGTTCCGGGGACACGATGCCCACCTCGAGCAGCTCGTGCGTCGTGCCGGTCGACATCATCAGGATCTTCTCCCGCGGCACGATCTTGCCGTCGACGACGCGGACGTAGGTGACCACGCCGCGATAGGTGTCGTACACCGAGTCGAAGATCATCGCGCGCGCCGGGGCGTCGGAGTCGCCCACCGGGGCCGGCACCTTCCGGATGACCTCGTCGAGCAGCTCGGTGACCCCGACGCCGGTCTTGCCCGACACACGTAGCACGTCTTCCGGCTCGCAACCCACGATGTGCGCGAGTTCGGCAGCGTAGCGCTCGGGGTCGGCCGCGGGCAGGTCGATCTTGTTCAGCACCGGGATGATGGTGAGGTCGTTCTCCATCGCCAGATACAGGTTGGCGAGGGTCTGGGCCTCGATGCCCTGCGCGGCGTCGACGAGCAGGACAGCTCCCTCGCACGCCTCCAGAGCGCGGGACACCTCGTAGGTGAAGTCGACGTGCCCGGGGGTGTCGATGAGGTGCAGGACGTAGTCCTCGTCGCCCTCCGCCGACTTCACCGTCCAGGGCAGACGGACGTTCTGCGCCTTGATGGTGATGCCGCGCTCGCGCTCGATGTCCATTCGATCGAGGTACTGCGCCCGCATCTGCCGCTCTTCGACGACGCCGGTGAGCTGCAGCATCCGGTCTGCCAGCGTCGACTTGCCGTGGTCGATGTGGGCGATGATGCAGAAGTTCCGGATACGTGCCGGATCGGTGAAGGTGGTGTCGGCGAAGGTGGGAATGGAACTACTCCTCGAACGAGAACTTCGGTAGAGAACGGGTACGGATACGGGTTGTCCTCCAGTTTCTCATGAGCACCCCGCGTGGCGCGTCCGGCCACGTCGCACCCTTCGAGACGGCCCTCCGCAGGCTCCGGGCCTCCTCAGGGATCGGGGAGACGGCCCTCCGCAGGCTCCGGGCCTCCTCAGGGATCGGGGAGACGGCCCTCCGCAGGCTCCGGGCCTCCTCAGGGATCGGGGAGACGGCCCTCCGCAGGCTCCGGGCCTCCTCAGGGATCGGGGAGACGGCCCTCCGCAGGCTCCGGGCCTCCTCAGGGATCGGGGAGACGGCCCTCCGCAGGCTCCGGGCCTCCTCAGGGATCGGAGAAGTCCGCGAGCACCTCCGAAGGCGCTACGGTGGCAGCCGTGTCCGCGTCCACCGTCACCACCATCGAGTCCGACGACGTCGCCGCCGAGGTACACCGCCCGGGGATCCCGGCACGTGCCACGCTCGTCCTCGCCCACGGCGCAGGCGGCAACCGCGAGGCCGTGATCCTGCGTGCCCTGGCCGAGGAACTGTGCGACCGCGGGTTCGTCGTCGCCCGGATCGACCTGCCGTATCGACGGCGCCGGCCCAAGGGCCCGCCCAGCCCGTCCACCGCCGCCGCCGACCGGGACGGCATCCGTGCCGCGTGCGCAACGCTGCGCGCCGAGTCCGACGGGCCGTTGATCGTGGGTGGCCACTCCTATGGCGGGCGACAGTCCTCGATGGCCGTCGCCGAGGACGGAACAACTCTGGCCGACGGCCTGCTGCTGACGTCGTATCCGCTGCATCCGCCGGGCAAGCCCGACCGACTGCGCACCGAACACCTGCCGTCGATCACCGTCCCCACCCTCGTGGTCCACGGGAGCACCGACCCGTTCGGCACCACCGACGAGATGACCCGCGCGATCGGCCTCATCGACGCGCCGACACACATCGTCGAACTCGAGAAGGTCGGACACGACCTCAACCCGAAGAGGAAACCCACCGCAGCCCTCACCGCGGACGCGATCGAGGACTTCCTGCTACCCCACATCTCCGGAGAGGACTCCTGACGATGACCAGTCGCGACGCCCGGCCCGCACTTCGGCCGACAACCGATCTCGCCCGCACCATCAGCTATTCCCCCGACCTCGACGGCGACGCCGACCCCGGCGAGATCGTGTGGACCTGGGTCGCCTACGAGGACGACCCGAACCAGGGAAAGGACCGGCCGGTCCTGGTCGTCGGCCGGGACGCCCGGGCCGACCGGTCCGACACCGTGCTCGGGCTCATGCTGTCGAGCAAGGACCACCGGGACGACGGCAACTGGCTTCCCGTCGGGTCGGGCGCATGGGATTCCCAGGGCCGGCCGAGCTTCGTGCGCCTCGACCGTGTACTCGTCGTCGACGACGACGGCATCCGCCGGGAAGGCGCGATCCTCGACCGCACGACGTTCGACGCCGTCGCCCAGGAACTCCGCGGGCACTACGGCTGGCGGTGACCCGGAGGACGAAACCCTAGGCGAGCCGGGTGATCTCGACGATGACGTCGAGGTCGGTCGCGCCGCCGCCGGTGTAGATACCCTTCAGCGGCGACACATCGGCGTAGTCACGACCCACGCCCACCGACACATGCTGCTCGGTGATCGGGGTGTCGTTGGTCGGGTCGTAGCCCCACCAGCCGCCCGTCCACGCCTCGATCCAGGCGTGACTCTGACCCTGCACCGTCTTGTCGATCTCGGCGTCGGGTTCGGGATGGAGATACCCCGACACGTACCGGGCGGGGATGCCCAGCCCGCGGAGCATCAGCAGGGTGAGGTGCGCGTAGTCCTGACACACGCCCTTGCGGTCGGTCCACGCGTCGACCGCGGTGGTGTGCACGCCCGTCGTGCCGGGGACGTACTCCATCTCGGTGTGGATGAAGCGACACACCGCCTCGACCGCCTCCTCGGGGGTGAGCCCCTTGGTCACCTTCTTCGCGGTCGACAGCAGTGACCGGTTGCGGGCGACATACGGTGTGTAAGAAAGCATCTCGTCATACCGGTCGATGACGTGATCGCTGTTCACGTCGTCCCACGAGACCTGATCCTCCTCGTCGGGACGTTGTCCGGCCTCGGTTTCGACGACCGACAGCCCCGAGACCTCGAGTTCGTTGTGCGGCGCGTGCAGATCGAAGGCGGTGACCGCGGTACCCCAGTAGTCGGTGTACCGGTAGGACCTCGTCGCCGGGACCGTCTCGACCCGGTTGACGATCACGTTCTGGCGGGCGTCGCTGCGCGGGGTGAGCCGGGCTTCGTTGTACGACGAGGTGACCGGACTGTGGTAGGCGAAACCCGTGGAATGGACAACACGCAGACGCCAGCTCACAGCTCACTCTCCTCGATGACATGCCCGTCGCTGACGCGGGCGTCGGCCCACGAGACATAGGGCGACACATGGAAATACTGCTTCGTGACCGCCTCGTTGACCGCGCGGCAGGTGTCCTGCAGGTCGACGAGCCGGTCCTGCAGATCGTCGAGCAACTTCCCGGGCTCGAGGAACTCGAGCGAACTGCGCGCGCGGCCCAGCAGCAACTGCGCCTCGGCCTGGGCCCCGACCCGGCTCGGCCCACTCTCGAGCTGGCCCAGATTGCGCTCGGCGACGCTGAGGGCGTGGAAGATGGACCGTGGGAACAGCCGGTCGAGAAGCATGAACTCGACGATGTTCTCGGCGTCCAACACACCGCGGTAGGTCCGCAGGAAGGTGTCGTGCCCGCCGGCGGACACGAGGACGTTCACCCAGGCCGGCGACGTCGTCCGATCTCCGGCGCGGGACAGCAACATCCGGATGGTCATGTCGACCCGCTCCACCGACCGACCCAGCAGCAGATACCGGTAGCCGTCGTCGTGGCTGAGGGTGGCGTCGGCGAGGCCCGCGAACATCGCCGCCCGGTTCTTCACGTACGACAAGAACTCGTGGGGACCGAGGCGACGCGAGCGCCGTTCGGCGCCGTCGAGTCCGTTGTAGGTGGTGTTGAGGCATTCCCACAACTCGCTGGACGTGACTTCGCGTGCGCCCCGGGCGTTTTCCCGCGCCGCCCGGATCAGGTCGACGATCGACCCCACCGCGTCGGCGTCGTAGGCGACGCGTTCGGTCAGGGACCAGACGTCGAGCTCGTCGTCGTCCTCCGGCGCGGTGAGCCCGAGCACCTGGATGATCAGGCGTGCCTGCCGGTCGACGTCGACCGTGGTGTCCTCGAGGATCTGGTGGATCGCGACATCGAGGATGCGCGCCATGTCGTCGGCGCGCTCGACGTATCTGCCGATCCAGTAGAGCGATTCGGCGTTCCGCGCCAGCATCATCGGACATCACCACCCTGTTGCTGGGTCATGCCGCCGGACGCGGCCGTCGGATTCGGTTGCGGCGTCATGCCACCCATCTGCTGCGTCCCACCCAACTGCTGCATCATGGAGCCCATCTGCTGCATCATCGAACCCTGCTGTTGCTGTTGAGTCTGCGTGTGCACCGGGTCGGGGGCGCTCTCCGCCGGCCGGGCGGCGGCGACACCGCTCGTCGTCACGACCTTCGCGCCCGACAACTCCCGGTCCCCCTCGGAGGTGCGCGAGGCCAGCACCCAGGTGTCCTTGGAACCGCCGCCCTGGCTCGAGTTGACGACGAGCGATCCCTCCGGCAGCGCCACCCTTGTCAGTCCGCCGGGTAGGACCCACACGGATTCACCGTCGTTGACCGCGAACGGACGCAGGTCGACGTGGCGCGGTCGGATGTCGTCACCGATCTTCGTCGGTACCGTCGACAGCTGCACGACCGGCTGCGCGATCCACCCGCGCGGATCGTTGCGGACCTTGCGTGCCAGTGCGTCCAATTCGGCGCCGGTCGCGTCGGGGCCGAAGACGATGCCGTAACCGCCCGATCCCTCAACGGGTTTGACGACGAGTTCGTCGATGCGGTCGAGCACCTCCTCGCATTCGTCGGGCAGCCAGCAGCGCAGGGTGTCCACGTTCTGGAGACTCGGCTTCTCGCCGAGGTAGTACTGGATGATCTCCGGCACGTAGGTGTAGATCAGCTTGTCGTCGCCGACGCCGTTGCCGACCGCACTGGAGATCACCACGTTGCCCGCGCGTGCGGCGTTCAGCAGCCCCGCCACGCCGAGCATCGAATCCGGCCGGAACTGCATGGGATCCAGGAAGTCGTCGTCGATGCGGCGGTAGATGACGTCGACTCGCTGCTCCCCCTCGGTCGTGCGCATGTACACGACGTTGTCGCGGCAGAACAGGTCACGGCCCTCGACCAGCTCGACGCCCATCAGACGCGCGAGGAGCGAGTGCTCGAAGTAGGCCGAGTTGGCCACGCCCGGGGTGAGCACGACGATGTTCGGGTCGGCCTCGTTGAACGCCGCCGACGCGCGCAGGGCGCGCAGGAGGTGGCTCGGGTAGTCGGCGACCGCACGCACCTTGTGTTTGGAGAACAGATCCGGGAAGACGCGGGCCATCGCGCGCCGGTTCTCGAGCACATAGGAGACGCCCGACGGCGACCGCAGATTGTCCTCGAGGACCCGGAAATCACCGTTCTCGTCGCGGATCAGATCGATACCCGCGACGTGGATGCGAACGCCGTTGGGCGGCCGGATGTTCGCCGCCTGTCGATGGAAGTGCTCACAGGAGTGGACGAGTCGCTTGGGCAACACCCCGTCGCGCAGGATCTCCTGCTCGCCGTAGATGTCGTCGAGGAAGAGTTCCAGCGCCTGTACGCGCTGGGTGATACCCGCCTCGAGCTTGTTCCACTCCGCCGCCGAGATCACCCGTGGCACAACATCCAACGGGAAGGGGCGTTCCTTGCCGGACAGCGAGAACGTCACACCCTGGTCGAGATAGGCACGCCCGAGGGCCTCCACACGCGCCTCCACGAGGTCGGACTGATCCTCGTCGGCCATCGCCTTGTAGATACCGCGGTACGGTGTCCGCACCTCGCCGGCGGCATCGAACATTTCGTCATATGCCTTGCCGTACGGGCCTTTTGCGTACCCGCCGAAGTTGCCGGTGAAATTCTCCCCGGTGGTTGCGTCGCCGGCGCCCTTCGCCGACCGGCTGCCGGAACCGGAACCCTTGGTCGAACCGGACTTGGCGGAGGCCGTCCGTCCCGACGAGGTGGACGACGCCGCTTTCGCGGCTGCGGACTTACGCGCCGCCTTCTTGGCTGGCGCACTTGTCGATGCGGGGGTCATAAACTGCCATGGTGCTACAGAATGCCGAAATCGGCAGGACGTCGACCGGCCGTGTCATCGACGAAGCCGCACCGCCGTTCCGGGGCCACCGATCAGGATGATCGGCGCGCGGCGATCACCCGCCGCTTGACCCTGCGCACCACATTCGCCGCCCGCGTCCGCGCACGGGGTCCGACCTTGGGCAAGGGCGCCGCGAGCACCATCGCCGCGATCGTGTCGAGCGCGACGTCGAGCACCTCGCCGTCCGACGGCGGCGGTACGTCGCCGGCGTCATGTTCGGGCGACACCACCAGATCGTCGAGGTCACCGACGACGTTGTAGCCGGCGTCGCGGACCGCCGCGACCATCCGCCGGGACTCCCCCGCCGCCCACTCCCGGCTCTTGTCCGAGAGTCCCTGGGGCGGGCCGGACGGGGCCTCGAACAGGATCTCCCCGATCACCTGCCCCTTGATGATCCGCTCGTATCGGCGCCACTCGATGACGTCCGGCTGCAGGCGGCGGTTGAGGCCGCGCAGGAACTCGGCCTGCGGCGCGGACAGCGAACTGTTCAGGCTGGGGACCGGGATCCGCAGCGGGACCGGATCGATGTTCATCACGCGCAGGAACCGATCCCAGAGCGTGTCGCCCGACGCTGCCCCGCGGGGCGGCACCGTGACGATGTGGACACGCTCGGGTCCAACGGCACGCGACCAGCGTTCCAGGATGCCGACGTAGTCCTGGAACTCCCAGAACGGCTCCTCGTCGACCTCGTCGGCCGGGGCATCGTCAGCGGGGGTGCTGACGACGACGGGACCGCCGGTCCGGCGCCCCTCGGAAGCGAAGGCCACCGAATCCACGAACTCGTCGAACGACGCCCGGCGCTGGTTCTTCACGTTCTCCTGCCACACGGACGGGAGCTGGCGGCCGAGGTCGCGGACGGTCGCGATCACGTGGACCTCGTCGGCGAAGGACAGGTCGGCCATCAGCCGTTCGATCTGGTCGACGGTCGCGGTGCTGTACAGCTCGTGCGACAGCAACGAGATCTGCGGCCAGGCCCGGATCTGTCCGAGGAGCGTCGGCCAGGTGCCGGCGAAGGCGGGATCGACCCAGTCGAGGTATCGCTCCGGCTGCAGATGCACCGCGGCATGGAAGTGATCGGAGATCACGTTGCCCGGGTACAGCAGCCCGGAGGACTGCAAGGCCAGGTCGCGGTTTCGCCAGAGGCGATCCTGGAGGTGTGTGGTCCCGGTCTTGGGAAGGCCGATGTGTACGTAAACGACGGACATGATGGGTCCACCGTAGACATAAGTTCACGATGATTCTTATTGGCCGACGCGGCGGCCCGCCGTTCCCGACGCATGGATTTTGGCGGGCTGACCCCGGCTGGTAGTGTTGTGCGCTGTTGCGGTGACGCCGTGGAGATGCTTCACGCGCCGACACCGCCCGGTGCGAGTTCAGCCCCCAGGGCCGACCGCCCGACCCGAACAGACAGACATATCCACCAGCAACGACAGAGGTAACCCGCGTGGCAAACATCAAGTCTCAGATCAAGCGCAATCGCACCAATGAAGCGAACCGCCAGCGCAACCAGTCGGTGAAGTCGGCCCTTCGTACCGCGATCCGCAGCTTCCGTGAGGCTGTCGAGTCCGGCGACAAGGCGAAGGCCGCCGAGCTCGGCCAGACCGCCAGCCGCAAGCTCGACAAGGCTGCCAGCAAGGGCGTCATCCACGCCAACCAGGCCGCCAACAAGAAGTCGGCCATCGCCCTCGCGGTCAACAAGCTCTGATCTGACGCCGCCCCCGGTCGGCCCGACGGTTGATCCGTCACCACATCTTCAAACCTCGATCACCCCGGCAGCATCCACGCGGTTGCCGGGGTGATCGACGTTTCTGTCTGGCGCCCTACCGCTGGTAGAGCCGGTACGCTTCCCCCGCTGGTTGAGCCGGCCCCGAGCGGAGCGAGGCGCCGAGTCGAAGCCACTCTCGCGCCCCAACTGAAGTCCGGCCCCGACGATCAGCTCCGCCGACGCCCGTCCGGCCGGAGGTCGGCGACCGTGGCGACGGCGTGGGTGAGGCTGTAGTCGGGGTCGGCGGCCTGCCCCTTCACATCCGCGTTGAGCGCGGCGACCACGCCGACCGCCCGCGCGATCGACTCCGCATCCCACGCCTTGGCCTTCGCCTGCACGTTCTTGACCCGGTTAGGTGGCATGCCGAGTTCGCGGGCCGCATCGAAGTGGTTGATCGACCCCATGGGCCGGATGCGAGCGATGGCGTGGACGGCCTCGGCGAGGGCGTCGGCCAGCAGCACCCGCGGCACGCCGTGGTGCAGCGCCCAGGCCAGGGATTCCAGCGCGCCGGCACGGTCGCCCGTCACCGCCCGGTCGGCCACCTCGAATCCGGTCACCTCGGGACGGCCCTGGTAGTACAGGCGCACGGTGTCGCGATCGACCTTGCCGCCGGTGTCGGCCACGAGTTGCGCACACGCGGCGGCCAGCTCGCGCAGTTCCGATCCGACGCCTTCGACCACCTGCTCGACGACATCGGCGCCTACCTTCACGCCCAACGATCGGAACTCGTTGCGCACGAACGTCATCCGCTCCGACGGCCACTTCGGGGCGGTCGTCTCGTGTTCAACGGCCCCGGCCTTCTTCAACGCGGGGACCATCGACTTCGCCCGGCCCCCGCCGTGATGGATCACCATCAGCGTGATGCCCTCGGGCAGCGACGACGCGGTCGCGGCGATGAGCGCGGCCGGCTCCTTGCCCGCGTCGGCGGCGGCCTCGACGACAACGATCCGCTCTTCGGCGAAAAGCGACGGACTGAGCAGCTCCGCGAGTTCGTGTTCGCTCACGTCGCCGGCACGTACCCGGGTCACCGGCACCGGGGTGCCCGCCGCTTTCGACGCGGCGTCGACCACGGCCGAGATCACCCGGCCGGTGAGGAAGTCGTCGTCTCCGAGCAGCAGGTGCAGGCGATCGGTCACGGCGACAATGGTGCCAGACGGCGCCGACACGATCACCGGACCGCCGCCCGGCCAACCGAATACGACAAAGTGGACGGGTCCTGTGGGCGAGTGAATCCGGTCGATCGCGGGCCGTTACGGTGAGCTTCTGCCATCGGCCCACCGACATTCCAGGAGTTGCCCGCTGACTGTCGAGCATCCCGGCACCGACACGGGTGCCGACACCGACGAGGGATACCAACGCGGGCTCACCGCCCGCACCGTGCAGATGATCGCCATCGGCGGCGCGATCGGCACCGGCCTCTTCTACGGCGCGGGTGGCGCGATCGAGAAGGCGGGGCCGGCACTCATCCTGGCGTACGCGCTCGCCGGCCTCGCGATCTTCATCGTCATGCGCGCTCTCGGCGAACTCCTCATCTACCGGCCGATCTCCGGCGGCATCAGCGAGTACGCCGACGAGTTCCTCGGACGGTTCGCCGGTTTCAGCCAGGGGTGGACCTATTGGGCCGTGTGGACGACGACGTGCATGGCCGAGATCACCGTGGCGGGCAAGTACATCAACTACTGGTGGCCCTCGGTGCCGGTGTGGGTCACCGCCCTCATCGCGCTCATCGTGCTGTTCGGCGCGAACCTGATCTCCGTCGGGGTGTTCGGACGCGCGGAGTTCTGGTTCTCCGCCATCAAGGTCACCGCCATCCTCGGAATGATCGTCGTCGGCATCGGTGTGCTGCTCCCGATCGCCGGGCTGGGGCCCGAGACCGGTCCGTCGGTGACGAATCTCTGGAACGACGGCGGCTTCTTCGCGACCGGCTTCAGCAACGCGATGCTGAGCCTGCAGATCGTCATGTTCGCCTATGTCGGCGTCGAGCTCGTCGGCGTGACCGCGGGCGAGGCGCAGAACCCGCGTGTCACGCTGCGCAAGGCGATCAACACCGTTCCGTTCCGCATCGGGATCTTCTATGTCGGCTCGCTGCTGGTGATCCTCTCGGTCCGCAGCTGGACGGACTTCCAGGCCGGCGAGAGCCCCTTCGTCTCGGTCTTCTCCTACATCGGCGTCCCCGGCGCCGCGGGCATCGTCAACTTCATCTTGCTCACCGCTGCCCTCTCGTCGTGCAACTCGGGCATCTACTCGACCGGGCGCATGCTGCGCTCCCTCGCCCACACCGGCGACGCCCCGCGGCAGCTGACCCGACTCTCGAACCGCAAGGTCCCGGCCGTCGGCATCACGCTGAGTGCCGCCGTCATGGCGATCGGCGTGGTGGTGAACGTCATCGATCCCGCACACGCCTTCGCCTACATCACCGCGGTGTCGACGGTCGGGATCATCGTCATCTGGTCGACGATCCTGCTGTGCCAGATGGCCTACCGCCGCAAGGTCGCGCGCGGTGAACTGCCGCGCTCGGACTACCGGGTCCCCGGCGCCCCGGTCACCACCTGGCTCGCACTCGCCTTCCTCGCTCTCGTCTTCGTCCTGCTGTTCTTCGATCGCGACGGTCGGATCGCGCTCGTCGTCGGGGCGGTCTGGTTCGCCGCTGTCGGCGTCGGCTACATGGTGTGGAACCGCACCGCAGGCGCACTGGCCGATCGCGAGGTCTGACCGCGGGCAGCCTCATCCGAACGGCGAGGGCACCTCCACACTCGCCCAGCCCACACCGCCGAGGGTGCGCGCGCACGCGACCATCCACCACAGTTCGGGGGCGAGGGCGCGCACCAGTAGTTCACCCACGAGCGCGCCGACACCGTCGGGCGGACCGATCGCGCCGATGAGTGCGGCGAGGGTGCCGACCACGCTGATCACCGCGACCACCGGGGCGACCAGGAGATTCGCGACGATCCCTACCACCGAGAACGTGCCGGTCACCACGACCACGATCGGCGCCGTCACCACCTGCGCGGTGACCGCCATCGCGAACACCTCGGCGACACCCGGCGGACAACGCCACTCGCGCAACCGGTCACGGAGTCGTGGAGCCCACAGCACGATGGCGGCGGTGGCTGCCACCGACAAGGCGAACCCCGGTTGCAGCGCCAGCTCGGGCCACCACAGGAGTCCGCCGACGACCGCCGCACCGAGCGCCGGGAACGCCTGCGCCCGACGAGAGGCGAAGAGCGCCAACACACCCACCGCTCCCATCAACGCGGCACGCACCACACTCGGCGACGGCCGGACGAGCACCACGAATGCCAGGATCACCACCAGCCCGACGACCGCGGCCGCCCGCGGTGGCACACCCACACTACGAACCACGAGAAGCGCTGCCCCGCAGACGATCGCGAAATTGCTGCCGCTCACCGCGGTCAGATGGCTCAGGCCGGCGTCGCGGAAATCGTCCCGCAGGCCGTCGTCGAGGGAGCTCTCGTCGCCGAGCACGAGGCCGGGCAGGAGTCCGGCCGCATCCTCGTCGAGCGCCCGCGCGGCCAACACCTGCAACCGTTCCCGGATCGCACCGGCCACCTGCTGGTGGGCGGGCGGCGAGCCGACGACCCGGGGCTGCTGCGCAGTCAGGGTCGCCAGCAGAAGCGAGCGCTCGGGCGGAGGCCGCACCCGCGCGACCGTGACCACCCGCTGCCCAGGCAACAGTCCCGACCACTCCCGGAGATCGCCCATCACGTCGGCGGCAGCCGTCGGAACACGATGCGAACCAACCTGTTCCACGTCGACGCGCAGACGGACGCGTCCGGCCGACGACGGCCCGACGACCACCGGATCACCACGCACGGTCAGCACGACCGTCGACTTCCCGGTCGACGCGGCCAGCGGGTGATCGGAGCGGACCTCCTGCCGGATAGCCAACGAGGTCGCGCACACCGCGGCGAGTCCGGCCACGACGATGATCAAACCGACCGCGTCCCATCCCAACCGGCCGCCGGCACAGACCAGTGTGCCGACCGAGGCCACCGCGCCCGAACAGATCGCCAGCCCGAGCGTGTAACCGGGCGGCATCACCAGCCCGAACGCCGTCACCGCCCACACCGCCACCGCAGGTACCAGCAGGCGGTAGTCCACCCGTCAGACCGTCACGAGATCGCGCAGTCTGGCCAGGCGTGCCGGACCGATCCCGTCGACCTCGGCCAGCTGGTCCACGGAGCTGAAGCGCCCGTTGCGTTCCCGCCACGACAGGATGGCCTTCGCGGTCACCGGCCCCACCCCGGGCAACTCGTCGAGGTCGGCCTCGGTGGCGGTGTTGAGGTTCACGAGTCCGCCGGTGGCCGGCGGACCACCCGAACCGCCGGCGGGAGCACTTGCATCTGCCGGGGGTGCACCCGCGGGTGCGGGTGGCGCGCCCGAGGCCCCGACGACGGCACTGCGCAGCGACATCTCGCCCTGCCCGCCCGCGTAGCCGACGAGGATCTGATCGCCGTCCCGGAGGACCTGCGCGAGGTTCAGCGACAGCAGATCCGCGTTCTTGCGCGCGCCCCCCGCCCGGTCGATCGCGTCGGCGACCCGCGCCCCGGGCGTGAGTTGCACCAGACCCGGCGCGTGCACCAAACCGACGACACTGACCACCATCTGCGCCGGGGTCGATTCGGTCGGCACGGCCGGCGGCGTCGACGGGTCCGACATCGACGAGGTACCGGCCACCGCACCGAAATCCACGACCGGCGCCGACTCCGACCCGCGGAACAGTCCGAAGGCCGCGACGGCACAGACGACGACACCGACCGCGATCAGCGCGAGAGCCGCCGGTGGCGCGACCGCGAAGCGCCGCCGAGGGATGGGATCGTCGTCGAAGTCATCGTCATCCTCGGCACCGTCGCCCCCGACGCTGTCGCCGCCGTCGGCGTCCGACCGTCGACGCTGGGTTCGCGCCGTCGTGTCGAGCCACGTCGGCATCCCGCCGATCCCCCACCCGGGATGCTCGGGTTCCTCGACGGGGCCGAGCGGGTCGTCGATGTCCGGCGCGAGCGGCGGCGACTCGGGGTCGATGCCTGCCGTACCATCCCGTCGGCCCGGCAGATCGGCCACCGGCGCCAGCCGGTCCAGCGGGTTCCGCCGTCCTGATGCGCTCATGACGCCACACGCTAGGTCGCACAGCCGCCGCTGCTCCGCACGCGAACCGCGGAGCCCGCGATCTGTGGACGATCACCGCGAGCTGTGGATGACGCCGAGCCCGGGGGCCCGACCTCTACGACTCGCCGAGACCCTCGATCGGTTCGAGGTGCGCGGCGATCACGACGCCCACCGCGCCGGGGCCGACGTGGGTGCCGAGGATGGGACCGAGATCGACGGTCAGCTCGGAGGTCACCACCCGCAGCCTGGCGTGGACGGCCGCGCGCAGTTCCTCGGCCACGTCCGGGCTCTGACAGTGCTGGATGCCGACCGTGACCGCGCGGCCGCCCGCGGAGTCGGCGGCGGCGTCGACCATCTTGTCCAGCGCCTTGGAGAACGTGCGATGACGTTCCTTCAGCGTCAGGGTCCCGTCGACCATGTGCAGGATCGGTTTGATGGACAGCGCCGAGCCGAAGAGCTTGCCCGCGGCGCTGATCCGGCCACTGTTGCGCAGATTGTCGAGCTGCTGCACACACAGCAGCGAGTCGACGGTCGCTGCCTGTCGGATGGCGGACTCGTACACGCGGTCCCGGTCGGCTCCCCCGGCGGCGGCCTGGGCGGCCGCGACGGCGGTGAAACCGACTGCGAGACCGACAGATCGGGAATCGACGACCCGAACCTGCCCGGAAAACTTCTCCGCGGCCATCCGCGCCGAACTCCAGGTCCCCGACAACCGGCGCGACATGTGCACGGCGACGACGCCGGCACCCTGACTCGCCTCGAGCGCGGACTCGAAATGTTCGGAGAGGTCGTTGGGGTTGGCACCGGAGGTGGTCACGCCCGGCGTCGTCACGATGTCGGCCGGGATGTCGTCGACACCTTCGCGGTAGTCCTCGTCGCCGACGGCGAGGTGCAGTGGGACCTGCCGAATCCCGTAGTGCTCGGTCACCGACCGCGGCAGCCGGGACGAGGAGTCTGTGACGACGACGACAGGCACGCGTCTACGTTAACGGGTTCACGCGCCGGGCCTCCACGGGCGTCGGGGTCGGGCCCGCGGCGTCGCGATTCGCGCGCCGCCGGACGGCGTCGACGACCGGGGCGACCAGGTCGGCGATGCCCCGATGGCACGAGAAACCCCAGTGGATTCCGTCGGGATTCATCTCGGCGGTGTCGTCGTCGAAGGCGTCCCTGGTGACCGGGTAGAAGTCGACACACGGTAGGCCGTGGCTCGACGCCCATCGCGACATCGCCGCGGTCGTCGGGATCCGCCCGGCATGGACGTTGCCGTAATACGGACTGCGGTGGGTGGGCGGCAGGCACACGACGATCGGGAGGTCCGGACGCAACTGGGCGAGCGCCGCGCGGATCTTCTCCAGGTACTCGATCGTGACGTGCGGCGGCAGCGCGAGCGGCCATCCGAGGTGCGACCCCCGCGGTTGTATCCACGCATAGGCCGCGCGTATTCGCTGCCGCAACCCGTTCGGCCTGATGTAGCGGATCTGCTCCCGGAAAGCAGTCGGAAGCGGCGAGGGCAGCGTGTCCATCCCTCCGAATGCGAGCACGACGACGTCGGCGCGGGGCACGGTGGCCCAGATGTTCGGGTCCTGGGTGAGGGCCCACCAGACGTCCCGGCTCGTCCACCCGATCCGGCCGAACAGCCGCACCTCCGAGCGCGTCGCAGCGCCCACGAGCATCGGCCAGATCCGAGGGTCATCCGCGGGCAGACCGCCCTGCGGACCGTAGTACGCGAGCGAGTCGGACAACACCAGCACACATCGCTCCCGCGCATCGGCAGCGGATGGACCGGGTCCGGCGGCCTCGGTCATCGGCGGACGTCGCTCACTGCACCGCCGGGTCGGAGTCCTCGGCGGACGCGTTCCACACGTCCAGGCGCCACCGCGGCAGTTCGCCGGGCATGCTGTGCCCCGACAGCTGCACCCAACTCGTGTTCGCGAGCCCCCCGAAGACAGGCCAGTTCTCGACCGGCAGCCCGAGCAGCGCCGCGGTCATCGCCGCGATCACTCCCCCGTGGGCCACCAGCACCACCGGCGCCTCCGGGTTGTCGCCGACGCCCCACTCCGGCAGCAGCTCGATCAACTCGTCGACCAGGGGGGTGGAGCGGCGGGCGACGTCGACGCGGCTCTCCCCACCCGGCGGCGTCCAGGTCGCGTCATCGCGCCAGACGGCGCGCGCGCCCGGCATCGCGGCATCGACGTCGAGGTGCGTCAGACCCTGCCACTCACCGAGATGCGTCTCCCGCAGGCGTACGTCGGTGGTCACCGGCAGACCGGTTCGTTGCGCGAGCGCCTCGGCGGTGTCGCGGGCCCGCCGCAGATCGGACGACCAGATGACCACCGGTTGCCGCTTGGCGAGCTCGACCGCGGCCGAACCAGCTTGCCGGACACCGAGTTCGGACAAGTCGGTGTCGATCTGACCCTGCATCCGACTCGCCGCGTTGTACTCGGTCTGACCGTGCCGCAACAGGATCAGGCGCCGCACCACCGGGGTGAGACGTTCGACGGCGGTGTCGTGTGAGTCGGGACCGCCACTCACGACAGCCCGTCCACCTCGACCACCGGGCAGTCCTTCCACAGACTCTCCAGCGCGTAGAAGCGTCGTTCGTCGGTGTGCTGGATGTGCACCACGATGTCGGCGTAATCGAGCAGTGCCCAACGACCTTCGCGCGTGCCCTCGCGCCGCAGCGGCTTGTGGCCGGCCTCCCGCAGCTTCTCCTCGACTTCGTCGACGATCGAGTTCACCTGACGCTCGTTGTCGGCGGAGGCGATCACGAAGGCGTCGGTGATCACCAACTGCTCCGACACGTCGATCACCGTCACCTCATGGGCGAGCTTCTCGGCCGCGGCCAGGGCGGCCACCTTGGCCATCTCCAGCGCTTCAGCTGACGCAGTCACACTTGTCCTCTCATTCGGTCACGGCCTGTTCGCCCAGGGCGCGGCCCGACCCGTCGGTATCGCCCTGCAACTCCCCGGGAGGAATTTCCTCGGGCGGGAGCCGCTCGGGGCGGTTGGCCCCCGGAAGCGCCGGGGCGGAGACACCGGGCGACGACGCCCGGGGCGCACGATACAGCTTCCGCTTGGCGATGTACTGCACGACGCCGTCGGGCACCAGGTACCAGACGGGCCGACCCTGCAACGCGCGCGTCCGGCACTCGGTGGACGAGATCGCCAGCGCCGGGATCTCCAGCAGATGCAGGGTGTCGGCGGGCATGGCCTCGAGATGGTGGGCCAGGTGCGTGGCGTCGAGCTCGTACCCCGGGCGGCTCACGCCGACGAAACGGGCGAGGCCGAACAGCTCCTCCCAGTCCTGCCACGACAGGATGGATTCCAGCGCGTCGGCACCGGTGATGAAGTACAGCTGGGCTTCCGGAAGCAGCGCTCGCAGGTCGCGGAGCGTGTCCACGGTGTAGGTGTCGCCGTCGCGGTCGATGTCGACACGACTGACGCTGAACTGCGGATTCGACGCGGTCGCGATGACCGTCATGAGGTAGCGGTCCTCGGGCGGGCTCACCGTCGTCGCCTCGCCGATCTTCTGCCAGGGACGGCCGGTCGGGACGAAGATCACCTCGTCCAGCGAGAACCGGTGGGCGACCTCGCTGGCCGCGACGAGGTGCCCGTTGTGGATCGGGTCGAACGTGCCGCCCATCACGCCGATACGGCGCGCACGCGGGCGGTCGGGTGACATGGACGGTCAGTCTACGCGTCGAGCACTGATGCGAATCGGCAGCGCTGGTCAGATCGGCAGGAGGTCGGCGATGACCGTGCCCAGTTGTGTGGCGTTCCGGCATTCGAACATGTCGATCACGTCCGCGTAATCGGTCGCGACCGAGTCACCCGTGCCCCAGTGCTGCTTGGCCTCCGGGTTGAGCCAGTAGGCGTGCCGGGCCCGTTCCACCAGTTCGGCGAGCGCGTCGGCGTGCGGATCGTGATAGTTGTTCCGCCCGTCCCCGAGGATCAGCAACGCACCCCGGTGGGTCAGCGTATCGCCGTAGTCGGCGACGAACCCGGCCAGCATGTTGCCGTAGTCCGAGTGACCGTCGCGGGTGGAGATCCGCGCGGTGGAGATCATGTGGTGCATCGCCGCACCGAAATCCTCTTCGCCGTGGTCGAAGTAGTCGGTCACCTCGTCGACGGTGTCGACGAAGGCGAACACCCGCACCTTCGAGAACTGTTGCCGCAGTGCATACACCAAGCGCAACGTGAACTGACTGAACCCGGCCACCGACCCCGAGACGTCGCAGATGATGATGAGTTCGGGCCGCCCCGGGCGGGGCTTGCGGTGACTGAGTTCGATGGGCACCCCACCGGTGGACATCGAGGCGCGCAGCGTCTTCCGGACGTCGACCGCGCCGCGGTGAGCGCGCCGTCGCCTCGTCTCGAGCTTCGCGGCCAGCAATCTTGCCAGCGGTTCGATGGTCTTGCGGATCTCCACCTGTTCTTTGGCACCCGCCGACAGGAAGTTGACGTTCTCCGGTAGCGGGGGCACCGCGTAGGCGCCGACCTTCTCGCGGCCATTGCGGTCGGCCATGCGCCGCTGTGTCTCTCGCTCGATCGCCGCACGCAGATCATTGGCCTTCTGGCGCGCCGCCTGCCGGTAGAGCGGTTCCGTACCGGCCCGCCCGCCGTCCCCGTCGCCATCACCGGCCATGGCCGCCGCGATCTTCGCGATCAGTGTCTGCGGACTCACCGCGGTGATGGCCTGATAGGCCGAGAACGCCTCGCCCCGAGTCGATCCGTAACGCCCCAACTCGTCGACGATCATCGCGATGGCCTGGTCGAGCCGGCCGTCGTTCGCCGACGCGTCGTCAGCGAGCATCTCCGCCAGCGCGTCCCGGACCGCCTCGACATCGAGCTCGCCGTCGGGGGTCCGCGGGAGATCCTCGGTCACCGTGCGCATTCCGGCGCCGAGCGGGAACCACAGGTCGAAGACCCGGTCGAACACACCGCGATGGGCGTGATCGACGAGCAGTGTCGTCGCGAGCCCCTCGCGCAGACGGGGGCGTTCGAGGAGATCGAGGACCTCCATCGCACTCGCCGCATCGATCAGCGCCGACGGCCCGACCACGATCCCGCGACGACGCAACTCGTCGACGAAATCGGTGAGGTGCGCGACGAGCGGAGCCGTCATCAGCCCAGCTTGAGTTCTTTGAGAGCCGTCTTGAGGTCCGGCCGGTGCTTCAGCACGACACCGAGCGTCCGCGCTATGAGTCCGTCGTCGAATCCGCCACCGCTCTTCGCCGTGGCCTTCTCCCCGGCTCCCAGCGCCAACAGAGTGTTCGCCCAGTCGATCGTCTCGGCCACCGACGGCTTCTTGCGGATGTCGAGTGTGCGTAGGACACCGACGATCCGCACCAGCTCGGCGCTGAGCGAATCCGACAGGTTCGGCACCCGCGACGCGAGGATCTCCTTCTCGCGCTCGGCATCCGGGAAGTCGATGTAGAGGTACAGACAACGACGCTTGAGTGCCTCGGACAGTTCACGGGTCGCGTTCGATGTCAGCAAGACGATCGGACGACGCTGAGCGGCAACGGTTCCCATCTCCGGGATGGTGATCGCGAAATCGCTGAGCACTTCCAGCAGCAGACCCTCCATGTCGACGTCGGCCTTGTCGACCTCGTCGATGAGGAGCACGGTGGCACCCTCGCGCGAGATCGCCTTGAGCAGCGGCCGCGGCAGGAGGAACTCGTCGGAGAAGATGTCGGCCTTGGCCTCATCCCACGCGCGGTCCCCCGTCGCCTGGATGTGCAGGATCTGCTTGGCGTGATTCCACTCGTACAGCGCGCGGGCCTCGTCGATGCCCTCGTAGCACTGCAGGCGGATGAGTTCGGCATCCGTGGCCGCCGCGATGGACCGGGCGAGTTCGGTCTTGCCGACACCCGCCGGCCCCTCGACCAGCAACGGCTTGCCGAGACGGTCGGCCAGGAAGGTCGAGGTCGCGGTCGCGTCGTCGGCGAGGTAACCCGTCGCGCGAAGGCGACCGACGACGTCGTCGACACCCTCGAACGACGGCACGACGGCCGGGCCCGAGCCGGTGTATCCCGCGGTCCCCGCGTCCGGGGTCGTCGCGCTCATCAGGCGGGCCGCACGTGGCCGTTGCCCCAGACCACCCATTTGGTCGAGGTCAGTTCCGGCAGACCCATCGGGCCGCGGGCATGGAGCTTCTGGGTGGAGATGCCGATCTCGGCGCCGAAGCCGAACTGCTCGCCGTCGGTGAAGGCGGTCGATGCGTTGACCATGACGGCGGCGGCATCCACGCGCCGGGTGAACTCGTCGGCGGCCGCCAGGTCGGTGGTGATGATCGCCTCCGTGTGGCCGGTTCCGTAGGTGTCGATGTGGGCGACCGCGGCGTCGAGCCCGTCGACCACCTTCATCGCGATGTCCATCGACAGGTATTCCATGGACCAGTCGTCCTCGGTGGCCGGCTCCATACCCGGCTCGTCGCCGTGGATGACCACGCCCTGGGTCTGCAGCACCGAGGTGATCCGCGGCAGCGCGTCGGCCGCGACGGCCTTGTCGATGAGCACGGTCTCCGCGGTGTTGCAGACACTCGGCCGGCGGGTCTTGGAGTTGAGGATGACACGCGCCGCGACATCGAGGTCGGCGAGTGCGTGGACGTAGACGTGGCAGTTGCCGACGCCGGTCTCGATCGTCGGGACCGTCGCATTCGACACCACGGCCTCGATGAGGCCCGCGCCGCCACGGGGGATGACCACGTCCACGAGTCCGCGCGCCCGGATGAGCGCGGTCACGCTGGACCGATCGTCGCTGGGCAGCAGCGACACCGCATCCGCGCTGACCCCCTTGGCCGACAGGGTCTCCCGCAGCACGCGCACGAGTTCGGCGTTCGACGACGCGGCCGACGACGAGCCACGCAGCAGCACCGCGTTCCCGGACTTGAAGGAGATCCCGAACGCATCAACGGTGACGTTGGGGCGCGCTTCGTACACGATGCCCACGACCCCCAGGGGCACGCGCAGCTGACGCAGCTGCAGCCCGTTGGGGAGGGTCTTCCCCGCAACCACCTCACCGATCGGGTCGGGGAGCACGGCGACCTGCCGCAGACCGTTGGCGATACCGGCCACGCGCGACGCGTCGAGCCGCAGCCGGTCGAGCAGGCTCACCTCGATGTCGGCCGCCTCGGCACGTGCGATGTCCTCGGCGTTCGCGGCCAGGATGGTGTCGGTGGCCGCCTCGATGGCGTCGGCCGCGGCGAGCAGGACCTCGTTCTTGCCCGCGGTCGTCAGACCGCTCAGCGAGCGGGACGCCGACTTGGCGGCACGGGCAAGCCCGAGAACGACCTTCTCGGTGTCGGACTTCTCGGCGCCGGAGCCGCCTTCGGCGACGGACTGCTCTGCGGTGGGTGCGCTCATCAACATCCTCGACTTCGGTGGTTCCGGGCGCAACCGCCCGGACAGTGCCGTTCTCAGAGTAACGCCGCAGTTTCGGAGTCCCCAACGAGATCCACGGTCGGCGCCTCAGGCGAGTGCGAGGAAGAGTTTCTCCAGCTCTGCCTCGGTCAACGGCGGTTGCTCACCGTCAACGGTCTCGATGCACTGCCGCATTCCCGAGGCCACGATCTTGAAGCCGGCGCGGTCGAGCGCGCGGGACACCGCGGCGAGCTGGGTGACTACATCCTTGCAGTCACGCCCGGCCTCGATCATCGCGATCACGCCGGCGAGCTGCCCCTGCGCTCGGCGTAGACGGTTGAGGACGGCACTCATCGCATCGTCGCCGACGGCCACGTGGGGCCTCTTGTCATCGGCCATCGAGGCCTCCTCGCTGTCGTGCACCACCGACGTCCGGTTGGGTGCTGAATTCTTGACGTCAAGATACCCCCATGGGTATGTTAGCCGCCAGACAGATACCCCCAGGGGTATATACGAAAGGATATCCATGGCGCCGATCACACCTCTGTCCGACGAGGCGACCACTACCGACCCCGCGGGCTCCCCGCCCGGGGGCCTCGGCCGGTGGGGTGCGGCCATGGCCGCGCACGCCCGCTGGGTGTTCGGCGTGTGGCTCCTCGTCCTGCTCGTCCTGGGAGCCGCGGCGCCGTCGGTGTTTTCCGCACTCGCGGGCGCGGGCTGGCAGGCCGACGGGTCGGAGTCCGTGCAGGTCCGCGAGCTGGCTCAGCAACATTTCGGCGGGAACTCGTCGGCAGCGGTCCATGTGGTCGTCCACTCCGAGCGCGACACGGTCGACGGTCCCGCGATTCGAGAGGTGGTCGGCGAGATCGCTGCACTGGCGGGGACGGACAGCCGGTTCGCCCAGGTCGTCCCGCCACAGCCCGGCACGTCGATCAGCCCGGACGGCCACACCGGGATCGTCATAGTGGGCGCGGCCGCCGACACCGACGAGATGGTGCGCGCTGTCGATGAGCACAAGGACGCGTTGATCGCCCTGTCCGGAAACGGGATCGAGGTGTACCCGACGGGTGCCTCGGCCCTGTGGAGCGACTTCAACGAGGCCAATCACGACGCGATGATCAAGGCCGAGCTGTTCTCATGGCCGGTCACGCTGACGATCATGGTGCTCGCCTTCGGGTCGCTCGTCGCGGCCGGTCTCCCATTGTTGCTGACCATCGCCGGTCTCGTCGCATCCGCGGGCGGCCTGGTGTTGTTGAACCAGGTCACCCCGATCTCGGTGTGGGCCATGAACTTCGCGATGATGTTCGCGCTGGCGCTGGGCATCGACTACGCACTGTTCCTGGTGTCGCGGTTCCGCGACTCGGTCCGGGAGCACGGCGACGACATGCGCGCGGCGGTGGCGCAGACGATGGACACCGCAGGCAAGGCGGTGTTGCTGTCCGGCATCACGGTTCTGGTGAGCCTGTCGGCCGTGCTGCTGGTTCCGGCACCGGCGGTGCGCACGATGGCGGTGGGCATCATGCTCGCGGTGGCCTTCGTCCTCGCGGCAACCCTCACTCTCCTACCCGCCGCGCTGGGCGCCCTGGGTGGCCGGATCAACGCGGTCTCGCTGCCGTACGCGCGCCGCCAGCAGCACCGATCGCCGGTGTTCGCACGCTGGGGCGGCTTCCTGCAGCGCCATCCGTGGGCTGTCGCCACCGGCTCCCTGGTTGTTCTCGTCGCGCTCGCGATCCCGGTCGTCGGGTTGAAGGTCGCTATGCCCTCCATCGGCGTCGTCCCGGCCGACGCGCCCGTCCGCCAGGGCTATGAACTCGTGCAGTCGCAGATGGGCGAGGGCGCACCGGGGATGCTGCAAATCGTCGCACCCGCCGACGAGGCGCAGCAGGCCGCCGCGGTCGCGGCGCAGTCCCCGGGGATCACCATGGTCACTCCCGCGACGCCGGCCGCGGACGACTCGGACCTCGTTCTCATGCAGGCTCTTCCGACCGTCGACCCGTCCGCCGGCCAGATGGCCACAATCGTCGACGACCTGCGTGACGCATTGCCCGACGGCGCTCTCGTCGGCGGCGCGCCCACCGAGAACCTCGACCTGCAGCACGCTCTGAACGACTACTTCCCGCTGGTCGTCGCCGTCATTCTCGTCCTCGGTTTCGTCCTGCTGCTGGTGTCACTCCAAGCGCCGCTGATCGCACTCATCGGCACTGTGGTGAGCCTGCTGTCCACCGCCGCGGCGTTCGGCGTCGCGAAGCTGATCTTCCAGGACGGGCACCTGGCAGACCTGCTGGGCTTCACACCTCAGGGATTTCTCGACGGCTGGGCCCCCGTGTTCTTCTTCGCCATGATCTTCGCGATCGCGATGGACTACACCGTGTTCCTCCTCGCCACCGCCAAAGAACACTACGAACGCTCCGGGGATCCATCGACCGCGCAGGTCGACGGCATGGCCCACTCCGGGCGGATCATCTTCGCCGCAGCTGCGGTCATGGTCGCCGTCTTCTTCACCTTCGCCCTGGCCCAACCACTCCCTCCGAAGGAGATGGGGATCATCCTGGGTGTGGCAGTCCTGCTCGACGCCGTCCTGATCCGCCTCACCCTCCTGCCGGCGCTGCTACGCATCACCGGCCGGGCGGCGTGGTGGACACCATCCTGGTTGCGCCGGATCCTCCCGTCGATCAGCTTCAAGCATTGACCTCACCCGAATCGGGTACACGCCCCTTGAGGGCCGACAAGAAAGGACACACGATGTCACTCGCACTGACCACCACGCTGCCGCACCCCTTCCCGGAGGCGGTCGAACGGACCAGAGCCGCGCTCGCCGATCAGGGATTCGGCATCCTCACCGAGATCGACGTCCAGGCGACGCTCAAGACGAAACTCGATGAGGACATGGAGCCGTACCTGATACTCGGCGCGTGCAATCCGCCGCTGGCGCATCGGGCGCTCGGCGTCCAGCGGCAGATCGGGTTGCTGTTGCCGTGCAACGTCGTCGTCCGCTCCGACCCGGGGAACCCCGACCACACGCTGGTCGAGGCGATGAACCCCGATCTCATGGTCCAGGTCTCGGGCGAACCGGACCTCGAACCGGTCGCACGTGATGCCGCGGTGAAGTTGCGCGCCGCGATCGATTCCCTGACCGCACAGTCCTGAACCCCTTGCACATTCGTCCGAGACCAACGGAGTTCTCATGACCCACTTCGATTTCCACTTCGACCCCGTGTGCCCCTTCGCGTGGGCGGCCTCGCGGTGGCTCATCGACCAGGCGCAGGCACACGATGCCTCCGTCGACTGGCACGTGATGAGTCTGGCCATCCTGAACGAGGACCAGGAGCCGGATTCCGACGAGCAGCGGCAGCAACTCGACACCTCGCGGAGGCTCGGACGTGTGTTGACGGCGGCCGTCGACGAGTCCGGGACCGACTCCCTCGAACCGCTCTACTCGGCGATCGGCCGACGGCTGCACCACGCGGGCGACGAGATGACTCCCGCGACGGTGTCGGAAATCCTCGTCGACACCGGCCTCCCCGTCGGCCTGGCCGAGGCCATGGACGACGAGTCGTTCGACGACGCCCTGCGCGCGTCGCACCAACGAGGCCAGGATGCTCTGGGCGAGGCCGGCGGGAGCCCCATCACCGGGATCGACGGCAACCATTTCTTCGGTCCCGTCCTCTCCGACATCCCGACCGGTGACGAAGCGGACGCACTTTTCTCGTCTCTGGTGACGCTCGCGGGCGTCTCGGCATTCGCACAGGTGAAGCGGCCGGCGGGAGGACCTCCGTCGTTCTCGGACTGATCTCGGCGCGCATCCCGCCCGTCTCCCGCCTACTGTGACGCCGTACAGATGTCCGAAGACGGGAGCGATCGCGAAGTGGCGTGGCTTGTCCTGGTGACCGCGGGTCTGGTCGAGATCATCTACATGGCAGCTCTGGAGAAGTCGAACACCTTCACACGTCCGATGTGGACGGCCCTGTTCATCATCGGGGTGATCGTGAGCATGGCCGGTGTCGCCTACGCGATCCGCTCGATCCCCCTGGGCACGGCCTACGCGGTCTGGGTGGGGATCGGCGCGTTCGGTACCGCGATCTACGGAATCCTGTTCCTGCGAGAACCGGCCGGCCTCGCTCGGCTCGGATGCATCTTCCTCATCCTCACGGGTGTCGTCGGACTGAACCTGTTGCACAACTCGGAGGGCGCGGGCGCGCATTGACGCGGCGGCGCATGGTCGTCAGTCCGCACACCGCAGCGCCTCCGACAGGACGCGTCGGGAGGGCTCGTCGACCGTCAATCTGTATGCAGCCGTGACGGTCACGAACTGTATCGCATACTGGCACCAGAATCCCCGGACCGGCGGCATCCAGCGCGCGGGTTCGGAGTCGCTCTTGTCCTGGTTCGAACGCCCGTCGACGGCAACGAGATTGGCGGGGTCGTTCGCGAAGTCCAACCGCCGGTCGGGCGGCCACGCCCACGCTCCCATGTCCCAGGCGTACGACAACGGCACGATGTGGTCGATCTGCACCGCCGACGCGCTCCGATCGCGCCGGAAGACCACGAAGTCGCCGGTGTACGGGCTCCGCAGTTCGCCCGCCAGTACGGCACGCGGACAACTCGACGTCGGGCCGGCTCGGATGTCGCGCAGATCCCGGGCGAGCACGTCGTTACGGGTGTCGCATCCGTTGCCGCCTCCGGGTACGGACGCGGCGTCCGACCACGCGGTGCCGAACGCGGACCGGTCGTAATCCTGTCGGTCGGTACGCCCCGCACTGATCGGGATCGAGGCGAGCAGCGACGCCGCCTGCCCCGCCATCGCCCGAATCCTCGGGTCGGTGTCGGGACCGGCCCGAAAGGCGTCGACGCCGACGGCGACCACCACTGCTGTGACGACCGCGGCGACGAGCACCGCCCACTGCCGTGGCGACCAGGACGGCGAGTCCCGCGGCGTCCAGCGCATCCATCGGATCCGCATGCGGAGTCGTCGCAGCGTCGGCGAACGCATCACCATGCATTCTCAGACGCACACGGCGACCTTCTGGTTCCGTGTGTCGATCGGCCGGGTACCGATGTCGCAGAACGTGGCGCCAGGCGCACCGACACGCGACAACTGGGCTCAGGCCGAGCCGGTCAGGACTTGTCGAGGTACGCGATCTTGTTCGGTACGAGGATTCCGTCGACGAGGTCGGCGAGCGGCCGGTGTTCGAGCAGCGTGATGTCCTCGCTCACCACGTCTTCCGCGAGTTCGCGGGCGTCCTCGATGACCTCGACGTCCTCGAGCAGGGACAGGAACCGCAACGACGTGTTGACGCCCGACTGCAGGGACCCGAGCAGATCACCCTCCCGCCGTTGCTCGAGATCGACTCGCGCGAGCTCGAATCCGTCGTTCGAACCGGCCACGGCGCGGAGGCGGTCCATCGACGGCGAGCCGTCCCGGGCATTCGTCATCAGCAGGCACAGACCCGCATGCCGCCCGCGCCCCACGCGACCGCGCAACTGATGCAGCTGGCTCACGCCGAACCGATCGGCGTCGACGATGACCATCGTGGTCGCATTGGGCACGTCGACACCCACCTCGATGACGGTGGTGGACACCAGCACGTCCACCTCGCCCCGGCCGAAAGCATCCATGACGGCGTTCTTCTCGTCGGCGGGTAGGCGGCCGTGCAGGAGCTCCACGCGTCGGTGCGCGAACGGGCCGGCGACGAGGGCCTCGTACTGCTCGAGGACCGAGGTCGTCCGCGGGCCCTTCTCCTCGTTGTCGTCGGGCTCGGGTTCGGGCCCGTCGCCGATGCGCGAGCACACGACGTAGACCTGACGGCCGGCATCGATCTCCTCGTTGGCGCGCGACCACACCCGGTCGACCCATGAGGATTTCCCGGTGGGCACCACCGACGTGGTGATCGGCTGCCGGCCGCGCGGCAGCTCCCGGAGGACCGAGGTCTCGAGGTCACCGAAGGCGGTCATGGCGACGGTCCGCGGGATCGGCGTCGCGGTCATCACGAGGAAATGCGGTATCCGTCCGTCGCGTCCCTTGCCGCGCAACACATCTCGCTGCTCCACGCCGAAGCGATGCTGTTCGTCGATCACGACGAGTCCTAGGTCGAAGAACTCGACCTTGTCCTCGAGGAGCGCGTGGGTCCCGATCACGATCCCGGCCTGGCCCGTCACCACGTCGAGGAGCGTCTCGCGCCGGCCCTTGGTCTTCATCGAACCCGTCAGCAGCGCGAGGCGCGTCGCGCCGTCGGCCGCGGTCAGTTCGCCCGCCTCGGCGAGGTCGCCCAGCATCGTCTTCATCGTCCGGTAGTGCTGTGCGGCAAGCACTTCCGTCGGGGCCAGGATAGCGCACTGGTACCCGTTGTCGACGACCCGCAGCATTGCCAGCAACGACACGAGTGTCTTCCCGGACCCGACCTCGCCCTGTAACAGCCGCGACATCGGCTGCGCGCGGGCCAGATCCTCGGCGAGCTCCTCCCCCACCTCGACCTGACCGTCGGTCAAGGTGAACGGGAGTCGGTCACGCAAGTTGTCCTCGAGACCGCCGGGCACGCGTGGACACGGTGGCGCCGACTCGCTCCGCCCCGCCAGCCGGCGCTGCGCCAGCACGGTCTGGATGGCCAGCGCCTCATCGAACTTCAGCCGACGGGCGGCGACCTTCACGTCGTCCTCGGCATCGGGCAGGTGGATCTTGCGGATCGCCTCGTCGGTGCTGACGAGACCCCGCGCGCGGCGTTCGGCTTCGGTGAGTGCGTCGGGAATCGGCGCGCTCTCACTCAGGACCCGACGGACCGCGCCGAGGATGTCCCAGGTCTGAATGTTCTTGTTGGCCGGGTACATCGGCAGGATGTCGCGGTCGAACATGGTGACCAGGGGGTGATCGCCGCGCTCTCCGGTGATCTGCTCCTCGATCGCGTACATCTCGGTCAGCATCTTGGAACCGACGACGTCCTCGATCTCCGGATCGCCGTCGGGAAGGATCATCCATTCCGGATGCGACAACTGGATCTGGTCGCGGAAGTACTTGACCGCGCCGGCCATCATCACCCGTGCACCGGGTCGGAACAGCCCCTTGAGGCGGTGGGCGTTGAAGAAGCTGGCCTCGTAGACGTCGTTGTCGTCGGTGACCTTCACCTTGAGGAACGACCCTTTGCGGCTCCTCATCTTGATGAGATCGGACTTGGTGATCCGTCCGACGATCGTCAGCCACTCACCCGGTTCGGGCCGCTCCTGGTCGACCACGTGGCCGCGTCGGATGTACCGGCGGGGCGTGTACCGCAACAGCTCCCCGACCGTGTGCACGCCGACGGTGGCGAGCTGTTCGGCGGGCTTGGTCCCCAGGACGTCGGACAGCGAATCCGACAGTGCCAGTTCGGTCACTCAACACCCACCTGGACCAGATCGGTGCGCTGTCCGGTGCGGTACACCGCCAATTCGATGCCGGGGTAGCTGCGCCGCATCTGCTCCGCGACGGCCTCGAGGGCGGCCTCGTCGACCTCGACCCCGGCGAGCACCGTGACGAGCTCGCCTCCGGTGGAGAGCATGAGGTCGACGAGGGCGGTGCACGCCGACGTCTGATCCGGCGCCACGACGAGCACGTCGTCGCCGATCAGCCCCAGCACGTCACCGACCTCGCTCATCCCCGCCAGCGTCATCATCCTCGTGGTCGCCGACTGCAGCGATCCCCAGCGCGCCCCGGCGGCGGCCTCGGCCATCGCGTAGGCGTCGACGTCGGGGACCTCGCTCGGATCGTGCACGGCGAGAGCGGCGAGGCACTGGGTCATCGACGACGTCGGCAGCATCAGGACCGAACGCTGGGTGGAACGCACCTCGGTGGCGACCGTGACGAGATCCTGCGATGTCAATGCGCCGTTGGCCATGACGACGACGTGCGCGCTGTCGGTGTCGCGGATCGCGCGGCCCAGCTCGTGGGCGGTGAGCCCGTCGTCGGCGCGCAGCACGACCGCACCGGCCTCGCCGAACAGTTCGGCCGCGCCGTCACCGGACACGACGACCACCACCGCCCGTTTGTGCCGGGGCGGCGGCTCAGCCGAATCCGCCTGTGCCCGAATGGCATCGAGAGCGAAGCAGGTGATCCGGACATCCGAGAGCTGCCCGAGGCCCGCGCCGGCCTCGACCGCCGCACCCGGGTGGCAGGTGTGGACGTGTACCGAGAAGCGTTCGCCCTCACCGCTGGAACTGTCGCCGACGATCACCACCGCGTCGCCGAGTTCGTCCAGACGTTCGCGCAGTTCGGCGATCTGCTCGCCGGCCGCGCCGTCGAGGAGGTACATGACCTCGAAGTCCTGGTCGCTCCCGTCGAGGCAGCTGTCGTCCGGTCCGTGACCCAGCGTGGTGCTGTCGGTGAGGATGCCCCGGTAACGCCGGCGGCGGTGCGAGACGCCGGTGATGACCTTGACCATGGCGTCCACGATCGCGAGGAAGCCACGCCCGCCCGCGTCCACCACGCCCGCGTTCGCGAGCACCGACAGCTGTTCCGGGGTGCGTTCGAGCGCTTCGGCGCAGTCGTCGGCGACGGCGCGCACCTGGTCGGCCGGGGACTCGTGCTCGTGCGCCGCGGCCGATTCCGCGGCGACCCGCACCAGCGTCAGGACCGTGCCCTCGCGCGGTTCGCTCACCGCACGGGTGGCCGCGAGCGAACCGAGACGCAGACCCAGCGTCGACAGTTCGGCGAACGTCAGGGCGTCGGTGTCGCCCAGGATCTCCGCACCGTCCGCGAGTCCGACCAGCACCTGCGAGAGGATGATCCCCGAGTTGCCCCGCGCCTGCGCCACCGCGCCGTCGGCCATGGCGCGGGCGACCTCGGGCAGCGACGCGTCGGGCGGCGTCTTCTCGACCGCCTCGGCCGCGGCCCGCATCGTGAAGAGCATGTTGCTCCCGGTGTCCGAATCGGGGATCGGGAACACGTTGAGGTCGTTGATCTCGCCGCGCAGCGACTCGAGCTGTTCGACCGAGACTCGGGCCCAATCGCGCAGCAACTGCGGGTTGACGGTGCGGGCGATCACACGGTGGCTCTTTCTCGCAGACGCGGCGCGCGACGTACTGTGCTCTCGCGCGCAACGTGACCGGCTGGTGAGGTTGTGGGCAAGGTTACTCGGGGTGTCCGACCGTGCGGCGCGACCGAGCGGGACCGGGTGGCGGATCGGCTCGGATTTGGTCACGCCACCACGACCTGGTTATCCTTGCAGGGTTGCCTTTCGCCTCGAGCGCGCACACCCACCGGTGGTGCCGATCGATCCGAGCGGCTGAACACCAGACCATGATCATCTACCAAGGGAGTTCGACGATGGCTGCCGTCTGCGATATTTGCGGCAAGGGCCCGGGCTTCGGCAAGTCGGTGTCTCACTCGCACCGCCGTACCAACCGCCGCTGGAACCCGAACATCCAGTCCGTTCGCGTGGAGGTCGCCCCCGGCAACCGCAAGCGCAAGAACGTCTGCACCTCCTGCCTGAAGGCCGGCAAGACCGCAGCTGTCTGACCTCCTCGCCCGTCCGCGGGTGGGAGTTCGAGAGCACGAGACCCGATGCCATGAGCGCAAGCTCCCCGGCATCGGGTCTTTGGTGTGTGCGCGATAGGGTTTCGCGCATGGCCTCATCGAACCCCACCACCCCCGCTGCCGTAGACGCCTCCGACGCTCTGGTGCACGAGCGCAACGGCGTCCTCACCATCGCGGTCTCGACGACAGGTGCGGGCAACTCGCTCGACGACGCCGCCCTCGCCGCGGGAACCCAGGCACTGCGCGAGGTCGCGCGTGGACAGCGTGACGTGGGGGCGGTCCTGCTCGTCGGGCTGGGCAAGAACTTCTGCGCCGGCGGCAACGTGCGCGCCTTCGCCGGTGCGGACGACCGCCCGACCTATCTGCGCGAGATCGCCGACAACTTCCACCAGCTCGTCGGCGCCCTGTATGAGGCGGACCGCCCCGTCGTCGTCGCCGCGAAGGGCTGGGCCGCCGGCGCGGGCATGTCGCTGGTGTTGCACGCCGACGTCGCCGTCGGTGGTCCGTCGACCCGGCTGCGGCCCGCCTACCGCGGTATCGGTCTGACTCCCGACGGGGGTCTCACCTGGACCCTCCCCCGCGCTGTCGGCGCTGCCCGGGCACGCCAGATCATCTTGACCGACCGCGTCATCAGCGCCGACGAGGCCCAGCAGTGGGGGCTGCTGTCGGAGATCGTCGCCGACGACGAGGTCGATTCCGCCGCGCGCACGGCCGCCGAGGCCATCGCGTCGGGTCCCCGTGACGCCGACGCGATGACCAAGCATCTGTTGGCCGTCTCCGCCGACACCACGCTGGTCGAGCACCTCGCCCTCGAAGCCCGCTCCATCTCCGAACGGTCCGGACTGCCCGAGGGCATCGAGGGAGTCGACGCCTTCGTCGGCAAGCGCGCGCCGGACTTCACCCGGGGCCGCGCCACCACCGCCCCCTGATCCGAAAGAACGACATGACCATTGCTCCCTGAGGTGCGAGGAGCGCCAGCGACGAGCCACGAAGGGCCTGGTGAGACAGGTTGCGGAGCCCTTCGTGGCTCGCTTCGCTCGCACCTCAGGGAGCAGAGATGTGGACGCTCAAGAGTGTTCTTTCACGATCCACGACGGCCGCCAGGCCGCAGGTACTGAGGTGCGGGGAGCGCCAGCCGCTGGGCCGAGCAAGCGACGAAGGAGCGCGTCGAGGTCGACGAGCCTCGAAGGGTCACGGCAGACGCCACTCCACCGGTTCGGCCCCGAGGTCCATCAGTTCCTCGTTGGCCCGGCTGAAGGGTCGGGACCCGAAGAACCCGCGCGAGGCCGACAACGGTGACGGATGCGCCGACACGATGGTCGGGACGTCGGGCAGCCACTTCTCCAGTCCCGCGGCGTCCCGGCCCCACAGGATCGCGACGAGCGGCTCGTCGCGGGCGGCAAGCGCCTTGATCGCGCACTCGGTCACCTCTTCCCAGCCCTTCCCCCGGTGAGAGGCCGGCTCGCCGGGGGCCACCGTGAGCACGCGGTTCAACAGCAGCACACCGTTGTCCGCCCAGGGCGTGAGATCCCCGGTGGTCGGCATCGGATAGCCGAGATCGGCGCAGTATTCGGTGTAGATGTTCGTCAGGGAACGCGGGATCGGGCGCACGTCGGGCGCCACCGAGAAGCTCAGTCCGACGGCGTGTCCGGGCGTCGGGTATGGATCCTGCCCGACGATCAGCACGCGCACTTCGTCGAGGGGGCGCGTGAATGCCCGCAGGACATGTTGTCCCGCAGGCAGATAGCGCCGTCCCTCGGCGATCTCGGTGCGCAGGAACCGGCCCATCTCGGTGATGAGCGGCTCGACCGGGGCGAGCGCCTGCGCCCAGCCCGGGTCGATCAGTTCGGCAAGGGGTTTGGGTGGTGCGGTCACTCGATTGCCTCCGTCGTGGGCGGTCGTCAGTCCAGTCGTTTCAGGGCGGTGCGATAGTGCTGCGCGTTCTGGAAGTACATCTCGCAGTTGAGTTCGGTGTGCCCCTCCGGTACCTCGTAGCCGTCGCGGAGCCGGGCCGGTACACCGAGCGCCATCCGTCGCGAGGGAACGTCGAACTTGAACGGGACCACCGCGCCGGCTCCGACGATCGCGCCGTCGCCGACCGTGGACCCGTTCAGGACCACCGATCCCGAGGCGATGAGGCAGTCGTTTCCGATCGTCGCGCCCTCGATGTGCGCGTTGTGTCCGACGACGCACCGTTCGCCGATCACGGTCGGGTCGAGAACCGTGCAGTGGATGACGGTGCCGTCCTGGATGTTGCTGCGGGCGCCGACGGTGATGGTCCCGTAGTCGCCGCGGAGTACCGCGCCCGGCCACACCGAGACACCGTCGCCCAGGGTGACCGCGCCGATCACCACCGCGTCCGGGTGCACGTAGGTGTCCTGTCCCAGGACCGGTTCTCGGTCGTCGAGTGCGTAGATCGCCATGAGGCGACTCTAATGGTGCGCCCCGGGGACCTCAGTCACCAGTCGGGTCGGCGAAGGACTGCCACCCGTGCAGTTCGAGACCGTCGGGCCCACCGACCCGGCGGTCGTCGACCCAGACCTCGGGCGCCGACGAGGACTTCTCCCCCACCGAGCCGATGACGGTCCACCCCGGCGGCACCGTGGGCCCGCCGAACGCCGCGAGCAGGTGATGGTCCTCGCCGCCGGCCAGTACCCAGCGGTCGACGTCCGCCCCGAGTTCGGTTGCCGCGGCAGCCAGATCCGGGCGCCGCGGTACGGCGTCGCCATGCACGGTCATGGCGACCTGGGCAGCCCTCGACATCGTGAGCAGTTCCTCGACCAGACCGTCGGAGATGTCGGTCATGGCGTGCGCACCTGCCGCCGCGGCGACCGGCCCCTGGGCTAGGTCGGGTTTCGGAACTCGGTGCAGTGCAACCAGTTCCGACCAATCGCTGACCACCGGACGCGGATCGGACAGCACCGCGAGTCCCGCGGCGCTGGCCCCCAGCGGACCGCTCACCGCGAGGACGTCACCAGGCCGGGCACCGCCCAGCGAGACCGGGGGCCGACCCTCGAGCGCGCCGACCGCGGTGACACTCACCACCACCTGACCGGCCGCGACGAGGTCGCCGCCCAGCACCCGGGCCCCCTGTCCGTGTGCCGCGCGGACCACGCCGTCGTTGAGGTCGAGGACGACGCCGACCGGCGTGTCCGCCGGACACGCGATGGACACGACGAGACCCGTTGTGCGGCCGCCCATCGCGGCGACGTCGGCGGCACTCTGCACCACCGCGCGGGCGCCGACCTGCCCCGGCGTCGACCAGTCGAATCGGAAGTGGCGCCCCTCGACGACGGTGTCGGTGCTGATCACCGCCGATCCCCCGATGTCGAGAACGGCTGCGTCGTCACCGGATCCGATCACGATGTCGTCGGCGGGCTCACCGGAGGTCGCGGACGCGGTCAACGCGGCGATCACGGCACGCTCACCGATCGCCCCGACCGTGTCGGTCCGGTCGATCGCGCGGTCCTGCCGACCTGTCTCGTCGAAGGTCACTCGTCGGGGCCTTTCCTCTTCCGGTCGCGCGCGCACGGGGTTGTCGGTGACAATGTGTGCCACAGTGTATGGGCCCGCCGGGCGGGAGCGATCCGCAACTGTCCGGCCGCCCGCGGCAGTCGTGCACTGCCCGACGACCGCGCATGCGCCGAGCCGCCGGTACGACAGCCCGTGTCGACGATGTGCCCCATACGATGTGGCCCGGGAACGACACAGACGGAGAGGATGTCCGTGGTTCAGGCATACATACTGATCCAGACCGAGGTCGGCAGGGCCGCCCTCGCAGCCGCGACCATCGCCGAGATCGCCGGGGTCGCCTCGTCGGAAGAGGTCAGTGGGCCGTACGACGTGATCGTCCGGGTCGACGCCTCCGATGCCACCCACCTGACCGAGAACGTGGTTCCGCAGATCCAGAAGGTGGACGGGATCACCCGCACCCTGACCTGCCCGGTGGTCCCCACAACGCGCTGAGGGGCGTCGGCCGGCCGCTGACGACGGGTGATCCTGACGGGTCCCCGTGCGCGGGTTCGGCAGACCGACTCCTACTGTTGTGGGGTGACGTCAGCAGGTTCGGATGACACCCAGCAGGATCCCGTCGACGGCGAATCCGCCGAGGACTCCGCGCGGTATGGCGGCGGCGGACGTCTCAGCCCCGCACTCGTCGCGACCCTGGTAGCCATTCCCGTGATGGTGCTCGCCGGCTTCATCGTGTTCGCCGCGCTGCGCCCCGATCCGGTGACCCCGATCGAGTCCTACGACTCCGTCGGCCCGGTCGCCGCGGAGTGCACCCGCTTGCTCACCGAAGCACCGGACACCTTCGAGGGTTTCGGCACCAAAGAGGTCTCCGGCGACCGCGCGACGTGGCCGTCGACCGGCCCGGGCGACGACATGACACTTCGGTGCGGGGTGACCCGACCTGCCGAGCTGTCTCCAACCAGCAATCTCCAGGAGATTCACGCCGCCGGCCAGGCCGGGGTCCAGTGGTTCATCACGGACACGGTCGACGGCTCGGGCCAGGCCTATGTGTGCGTCGACCACCGACCCTATGTCGCGATGTGGATTCCGACGAACGCCGGCAACGGACCCATCACCGACATCTCGGGACTGATCGACCGCACCCTCGAACGGGGACCGCTCGACTTCGGCTGATCGGCGGCGGGCGCTCAGTCCCGGTAGATCTCCGGCTTGGTGCTGCGGCCCAACAGCGAATTGACCGCGTCGGCCACCGACATGCCGTCGTGACAGACCTGGTGGACCGCGTCGGTGAGCGGCATCGGCACCTGGTGTCGCTCGGCCAGCGCACGCACCGACGAGCACGACTTGACGCCCTCGGCGACCTGCCCGTTGGTGGCCTCCTGAGCCTGCGCCATGGTGGCACCCTCCCCCAGCCGCGCGCCGAACGTGCGGTTGCGCGACAACGGCGACGAACACGTCGCGACGAGATCCCCGATCCCGGCGAGACCCGCCAGCGTCTCGATCTGCGCGCCCACCGCGACACCCAACCGGATCGTCTCGGCGAGCCCACGAGTGATGATCGTCGCCAGGGTGTTCTGACCGAACCCGATGCCGCTGGCCATCCCGCAGGCCAGCGCGATGACGTTCTTCGCAGAGCCGCCGATCTCACATCCGACGACGTCGGTGTTGGTGTACGGCCGGAAGTATCGCGTACTGAACGCGCTCTGCAGCGTCACCGCCCGCGCCTCGTCGGCACAGGCGATCACGGTCGCCGCCGGTTGACCCTCCGCGATCTCGCGTGCCAGGTTCGGCCCGGTCAGCACCGCGATCCGGTCGTCGGCGACACCGGTCACCTCGGCGATGACCTCACTCATCCGTAGCAGGGTGTTGGATTCGATGCCCTTGGCGAGCGACACCAGCGACGCATCCGACCCGATGTAGGGCGTCCACTGCGTCAGGTTGGGGCGCAACGACTGCGACGGGACACCGCAGACGACGACGTCGGCGCCGAGCAGGGCATCGACCGCCGAACTCGTCGCGGTGAGCGCGGCGGGCAGCGCGATGCCGGGTAGATAGTCGGCGTTGACGTGCTCGGTGTTGATCGCCTCGGCGAGTTCGGGTCGCCGCGCCCAGATCACGGTGTCGGTACCGGCATCGACCAGCACCTTCGCCACCGAGGTTCCCCAGGAACCCGCACCCATCACCGCTGCGCGCACCGCAACCTCCCACCGGGCAAGCCCAATTCCGTATTCCCACCGCCGGCGCCGGCCGGACGGCCGACCCTGCTCACCCTAGTGCCCTGCCGGGTGTGGCCGACCCGGAATGTCACCGACCAGGGGTCGGTGCATCATGATGGTCGGCATGGAACACAGCACCGTCGGCGCGGGCGCCGACTCGACGGTCGTCGACGCGGGGGGCAACGAGCCCGTCGCGACGTCGGTCGCGGCCGTGCTGGCGGTCAAGAATCTGCACCGCGCGAAGTCACGACTGGCGGCGACGCTGTCCACCGCATTCGAGGGTGACGACCCCGTCGCCCGGGGTTCCCTCGTCCTGGCGATGTTCCTCGACACCGTCGACGCCCTGCGCGGTGCCGGGATCTCTCGGCTCGTCGTCGTCAGCCCCGACGACGAGGTGCTCGCCGCGGCGCGGCGCTCGGGCATGCGCGGCCTGCGGGAGTCGCCGCACCGGTCACCGACTGACGCCGGTCTCAACTCCGCGTTCGTCGACGGTGCGCGCTGGGCGCGCGAGGCGTGGCCCGAGTCGACGGGCCTGATGTACGTGCAGGCCGATCTGCCGGCGGCGACGAGCACGTCCGTCGCCGCCGTGTTGCGCGCCGCCGGTGAACACCGCTCGAGCTTCGTCACCGACCGGGACGGATCCGGGACGGTGCTGCTGCACGGCACCGGTACCGACGTCCCCGCTCCCCGCTTCGGGCCCGGTTCGGCGGCCGCCCACCGGGCCGCCGGCGCCGTCGAACTCGACCCGGCCGGCCGGGAGTGGGCCGACCTGCGCACCGACGTCGACACCGCGGCGGACCTGGGCGTCGCCCGCGAGCTCGGCCTCGGACCGCACACCGTCGCTGCGCTGCGTCATCTCTGACCCCGACCCGCACTCGACAAGCGTCCGACCGGCGGGCGTGTACGCCGGGGACGGCGATGGGTCATCATTGGGGGGTGAGCCCCGCCGACGATGACGTATCGCAGACCGCCACGGTCACCACGACACCGATCCCGCACGCCCCGCCGGCCGCCACCCTGGTGCCCGACGAATCCGCCGACCTGCCCGAGGACCGTTACCTCAACCGGGAATTGAGCTGGCTGGACTTCAACTCCCGGGTGCTCGCGCTCGCCGAGGACATCTCCCTGCCGCTCCTCGATCGTGCGAAGTTCCTCGCCATCTTCGCCTCGAACCTCGACGAGTTCTTCATGGTGCGGGTGGCCGGACTCAAGCGGCGCGACGAGACCGGCCTGTCGGTCCGGTCCGCCGACGGCCTGTCGCCGCGAGAACAACTCATGCGCATCGCCGGACGCGCGCAGACCGTCGCCGACCGGCACGCGCGCGTCTTCCTCGATTCGGTCCGACCGGCGTTGGCCGACAACGACATCTACGTGGTGTCCTGGTCGCAGCTCACCGCCGAGCAGCAGGCGCGGATGACCGATTATTTCCAGGACGAGGTATTTCCGGTCCTGACGCCCCTGGCGGTCGACCCCGCTCATCCGTTCCCGTACATCAGCGGGTTGTCGCTGAACCTCGCGGTCACGGTCCGCGACGTCAACGAGAGCGGCGAGCACTTCGCGCGGGTCAAGGTACCGGACAACGTGAACCGCTTCATCCGCGTCGACCGGCTGTCGCCCGCTCGGGCGCCCGACGACGACAAGGCCGCCAGGAGCGCGGTGTTCCTGCCGTTGGAGAGTCTCATCGCGGCCAACCTCGGGACGTTGTTCCCGGGTATGGAAATCGTTGAGCACCACGTCTTCCGGATCACCCGCAACGCCGACTTCGAGGTCGAAGAGGACCGCGACGAGGACCTCCTCCAGGCGCTCGAGCGAGAACTCGCGCGCCGTCGGTTCGGCTCGCCGGTGCGGCTTGAGGTCGCCGACGACATGAGCGAGCACATGCTCGAGTTGTTGCTGCGCGAGCTCGAGGTGGACCCCGCCGACGTCATCCAGGTGCCCGGACTCCTCGATCTGTCATCACTTTTCGAGATCTACGCGCTCGACCGCCCGCATCTCAAGGACCGTCCGTTCGTCCCCGCCACCCACCCCGCGTTCGGCGAGCGAGAGACACCCAAGAGCGTGTTCTCGACCCTTCGCGACGGTGACGTACTCGTCCACCATCCGTACGACTCGTTCTCGACGAGCGTGCAGCGGTTCATCGAGCAGGCCGCGGCCGACCCGCAGGTCCTGGCCATCAAGCAGACGCTGTACCGCACCTCCGGCGACTCCCCGATCGTCAACGCGCTCATCGACGCCGCCGAGGCCGGGAAGCAGGTCGTCGCGCTGGTGGAGATCAAGGCCCGCTTCGACGAGCAGGCGAACATCAAGTGGGCCCGCAAACTGGAACAGGCCGGCGTCCACGTCGTCTACGGCCTCGTCGGTTTGAAGACCCACTGCAAGACCTGCCTGGTGGTGCGTCGAGAGGGCTCGACGATCAAGCGGTACTGCCACATCGGGACCGGCAACTACAACCCGAAGACCGCGCGGCTCTACGAGGACGTGGGCCTGCTGACCGCCGCCCCCGACATCGGCGCCGACCTGACCGACCTGTTCAACACCTTGACCGGTTACTCCCGCAAGCAGGAGTACCGCAACATCCTCGTTGCGCCGCACGGCATCCGGGCGGGCATCATCAAACGGATCCATCGCGAGATCGAGCTGTTCCGCGACGGCGACACGCGCGCGAGAATCCAGCTCAAGGCGAATGCACTGGTCGACGAGCAGGTGATCGATGCGCTGTACCGGGCCTCGCAGAGCGGGGTACCCGTCGATGTCGTGGTCCGTGGCATCAGCGCGCTGCGGCCCGGGGTCGAGGGTTACAGCGACAACATCCACGTGCGGTCGATCCTGGGGCAGTTCCTCGAGCACTCCCGAATCCTGTATTTCGGTGCGCAGAACGAGTACTGGTTCGGCAGCGCGGACATGATGCACCGCAATCTCGATCGGCGCGTGGAGGTCATGGTGAACGTCCGTGACGAGCGTCTGGCCGGTGAACTCGGTGACATCTTCGCCTCCGCCCTCGATCCGCGGACCCGCTGCTGGGTCCTGCAGTCCGACGGGAGCTGGGTGGCCTCACCCGCCGAGGGCGAAGAGGTGCGCGACCATCAGCGACAGATGATGCGGCGCAATCGTCGTCGGCCGGAGACCAGTTCGTGACCGGCACCGACGCGTAACCTTCGACCTCTACGATCACCATCGACATGGCGAAGAAGACTAATGAGGTGTGGGCCGCCGGCGGTGTGGTCTGGCGACCGGTTGTCCCCGGTCCGACCGGGAACGATGCCGCCGAGATCGACGATGTCGAGATCGCGGTCGTCCACCGCCCCGAGTACGACGACTGGACGCTGCCCAAGGGAAAGGCCGAGCCGGGCGAGACCCTCATCGACACGGCGGTGCGCGAGATCGCCGAGGAGACGGGCCAACACGTCGTTCTCGGCCGGCACCTGGACGACGTCCACTACGACCTCGGCAGTACCCGCAAGCATGTGCGCTACTGGTCGGCGCGAGCGTCCGACGGAGAGTTCGTCGCCGGGCACGAGGTCGACGAGCTGCGGTGGCTCTCCGTCGACGAGGCCCGGGAGATGTTGAGCTATCCGCTCGATCGCACGATCCTCGAGGAGTTCGTGCGGCTACCCGCGGACCTGCACACGTTCCTGTTGGTACGGCACGCCAAGGCCGGTCGGCGCTCGACCTACAAGGGCGACGACCGGTTGCGGCCCCTCGACAAACTCGGCCGGGCGCAAGCCGCCGCCCTCGCCCCACTGCTGATCGCGTTCGGGGCGAGCCGGGTGCACTCGGCCGATCGCGTCCGCTGTGAGCAGACCCTGGAACCGCTACGCGACCGGCTGGGGGTCGAGTTGCACAGCGAGCCGGATCTGTCGGAGGAGACGTATCGGACCAATCCGGCAGCGGCGCAACGCCGGATCCTCGAACTCGCCGCCGACACGACGTCGACCCTGGCGGTCTGCAGTCAGGGCAAGGTGATCCCGCCCCTCATGGACTGGTGGTCCGAGCGCGACTCGATCCCGCTTCCCAAGGCCTCCAACCGCAAGGGCAGTGTGTGGGTTCTGTCCCTGTTCGACGGCCGGCTGGTGGCGGCCGATCACATCGCCGGGCCGCTCCCGACAGCCTGAGTCCCGCGCCCCTCCGCCGGTTGACCCCGAACACGATTCAGCCCCCGGCGGGGGAAGTACGCCGGGGGCTGAATTGTGGTCGTCGACCGCGGTTGTCCCGCAGGTCAGCGACGGGTGGTCTTCTTCGCCGCGGTCTTCTTCGCGGCAGCCTTCTTGGCCGGAGCCTTCTTCGCCGCGGTGGCCTTCTTCGCCGGCGCCGCCTTCTTGGCCGGAGCCTTCTTCGCCGCAGTGGTGGTCTTCTTGGCCGCCGTGGTCTTCGCCGGAGCCTTCTTCGCCGCGGTGGTCTTCTTGGCCGCCGTGGTCTTCGCCGGAGCCTTCTTGGCCGCCGTGGTCTTCTTGGCGGCGGCGGTCGTCTTTTTGGCGGCCGTCTTCTTCGCCGGCGCAGCCTTCTTGGCTGCCGTGGTGGTGGCCCCGCTTCCGCGCTTCACAGCCGGACCGGTCGCGGACAGCTTCTGCTTGCCCGCCACAACAGCTTTGAACTGAGCGCCCGGACGGAACGCCGGCACCGAGGTCGCGCGGACCTTGACGGTCTCGCCGGTGCGCGGGTTACGGGCGACGCGCGGTGCGCGCTTCCGCTTCTCGAATACGCCGAAGCCGGTGATCGTCACGCTCTCGCCCTTGTTGACTGCGCGCACGATCGTGTCGACGACGAGCTCGACGGCTTCAGTCGCAGTCTTGCGATCCGCGTCGAGCTTCTTGGTCAGCTCATCAATGAGCTCCGCCTTGTTCATGAGTACCTCCGCAAGCTGATCTGACCGAGTTTCGGCCAGCTACCAACACACGGTAAACGTCGGATGTGAAAACGTCCATCTTCCACGCCAATTAGGACGCCGTGTTGCGAAATGGCATGGCAGCTCACGACGGTGCCGCCGCGGCGAGATGTCCCCGCCGCGGCGGTGCGGAATCAGTCCGCGAGGGTGCGCGGCTTGAATGCCGGACGCGCCGACTCGTACTCGGAAATCGCCTCTACCTGGCGCAACGTGAGTCCGATGTCATCGAGACCCTCCATCAGACGCCACCGCGTGTAGCCATCAATTGCCAACGGCACCACGAGGTCTCCGGCGGTGACCGTCTTATCGACAAGGCTCACCGTCACTTCGAGGCCAGGATTCTCCTCGAGGCGCTTCCACAGCAGGTCGACGTCGGGCTGCTCGACCTGCGCGGCCACCAGACCCGCCTTGCCCGAGTTGCCGCGGAAGATGTCGGCGAAACGCGACGAGATCACCACGCGGAAGCCGAAATCGGACAGCGCCCAGACCGCGTGTTCACGCGACGACCCGGTGCCGAAGTCGGGACCGGCGACCAGGACCGACCCGCGGCTCCAGGGCTCGTTGTTGAGGATGAAGTCGGGATCGGTCCGCCAACCGGCGAACAGACCGTCCTCAAAGCCGGTGCGCGTCACCCGCTTCAGATAGACGGCCGGGATGATCTGGTCGGTGTCGACGTTGCTGCGACGCAGCGGGACACCGATACCGGTGTGTTCGGTGAACGGTTCCATGAGAAAAGCCCCTGTTCGAATGATGTGGCTGGGATATGGGTCGGACCGTGACTCAACCGAGATCGGCGGGCGCCGGCTGCGAGTCCAGGTCGGCGGGCGCGGACAAGGTGCCGCGCAGCGCGGTGGCCGCTGCCACTCCTGGAGACACGAGGTGCGTTCGGCCACCCTTGCCCTGGCGCCCTTCGAAATTGCGGTTGGAGGTCGACGCACACCGCTCGCCCGGGGCGAGCTGGTCGGGGTTCATGCCGAGGCACATCGAGCACCCGGCCTGCCGCCATTCGGCGCCGGCCGCGAGGAAGATCTCGCCGAGTCCTTCGTCCTCGGCCTGTGCACGCACCCGCATCGAACCGGGCACGATGAGCATCCGCATCCCGTCCGCGACCCTGCGCCCCTTGAGGATGCCGGCGACCTCGCGCAGGTCCTCGATCCGCCCGTTGGTGCAGGAGCCGACGAAGACCGTGTCGACCTTGATGTCGCGCAGCGGCGTTCCGGGCTCGAGGCCCATGTACTCCAGCGCCTTGGCCGCGGCACTAGCCTTGACCTCGTCGCCGTACTCCGCCGGGTCGGGTACCGCGGCGCCGAGCGGTGCACCCTGTCCCGGATTGGTCCCCCACGTGACGAACGGGGTCAGCGAGGCGGCGTCGATGTGCACCTCGGCGTCGAAGGTGGCACCGGGATCGGTGCGCAGACTGTCCCAATAGGCAACGGCAGCATCCCAATCGGCACCCGACGGGGCATGCGGGCGGCCCTTGAGGAACTCGTAGGTGACCTCATCGGGTGCGATCATCCCCGCCCGGGCGCCTGCCTCGATCGACATGTTGCACACCGTCATCCGCGCTTCCATGGAGAGCTTGCGGATCGCCTCCCCGCGGTACTCCAGCACGTAACCCTGCCCGCCGCCGGTGCCGATCTTCGCGATGATCGCGAGGATCAGGTCCTTGCTCGTCACACCGGGCGGGAGCTCGCCGTCGACATTGATCGCCATCGTCTTGAACGGGCGCAGCGAGAGGGTCTGCGTCGCAAGGACGTGCTCGACCTCACTGGTACCGATACCCATCGCGATCGCTCCGAAGGCACCGTGCGTCGAGGTGTGGCTGTCACCGCACACGACGGTCATGCCGGGTTGGGTCAGGCCCAACTGCGGCCCGACCACGTGGACGATGCCCTGCTCGGCGTCACCCATGGGATGAAGGCGGACGCCGAATTCCTCGCAGTTGCTGCGCAGCGTGTCGACCTGGGTCCGCGACACGGGATCGGCGATGGGCTTGTCGATGTCCACCGTCGGGACGTTGTGGTCCTCGGTCGCGATGGTCAGATCCGGTCGGCGGACCGGACGACCGGCGAGGCGCAGACCCTCGAAGGCCTGGGGGCTGGTGACCTCGTGGACGAGGTGGAGATCGATGTAGATCAGGTCGGGATTGGTGTTGCCGGACGCATCGACGTCACCGGGGACGACGACATGGTCGCGCCACACCTTCTCGGCGAGAGTCAGCGGCTGGGCTGGGCTGTTGCTCATGGCTTCACTCGTTATCTGCTCGGGTTCTTCGGACTCTGCACGCGGTGTTGACGTTCTGGCTGTGTTTCGAACGTGCATCTCACTATTTGGACAGCTAGTATCGTCCTATGGGAAAGGATACCGCATCCGCGGTCAGCAGCGGAATCGGAGTGCTCGACAAGTCCGTGGCGGTGCTGCACGCGATCGCCGAGGCGCCGTGCAATCTCTCCGAGCTCTGCGAGCGCACCGGTCTGCCCCGGGCGACGGCACATCGACTCGCCGTGGGACTCGAGACGCACCGCTTTCTGACCAGGGATGTCACCGGCCGCTGGCAGCCCGGCCCCGTCCTCGGCGAACTCGCCTCCTCGGCACACGATCCCGTCACCGAGTCGGCTCTCATGGTCCTCCCCCGGCTCCGCGACATCACCGGCGAATCGGTTCAGGTCTATCGCCGCGAAGGTGCCGAACGCGTCTGCGTCGCCGCGATGGAACCACCGACCGGCCTGCGTGACACCGTGCCGGTGGGCACCCGCTTCCCCATGAGCGCAGGGTCCGCGGCGAAAGTCCTCCTCGCCTGGGCCGACCCTGCCACCCAGCGCGCGCTCGTGCCGGACAGCGTCTTCAGCGAGCGCGCACTGCACGAGATCCGCCGGCGCGGGTGGGCCCAGAGTGCCGGTGAACGCGCCGCCGGAGTCGCGAGTGTGTCGGCTCCCGTGCGCGACGGCAACGGTGACGTGGTCGCCGCGATCTCGGTGTCCGGGCCGATCGACCGGATGGGCCGACGACCCGGTGCACGCTGGGCCGCCGATCTGCTCGCCGCCGCCGACGCCATCCACAAACGCCTCCAGGCCGCACGTCCCTGACCCAGAGCCGTTGCACCCGGAGCGGTTCCGATGGACCCGCCGGTGGGCTAGCGTCGGGGAATGGGAGTCAACCAACGCAATCAGATCGTCATGTCCGAGGCCGAGATCGCGGAGTTCGTGGCGCGCAGCCGGACCGCGACCCTCGCCACCACCGGAGCGGACGGGAGCATCCACCTCGTGGCGATGTGGTACGGGATCATCGACGGCGAGATCTGGTTCGAGACCAAATCCAAGTCGCAGAAGGCGGTCAACATCCGTCGCAACAACCGGTGCTCGGTGATGATCGAGGACGGTGACACCTACGACACACTGCGCGGCGTCACCTTCGAGGGCACTGCCGAGATCCTCGACGACCCGGACTCGTGCCTGAAGGTCGGCATCAGCGTCTGGGAACGCTACACAGCGCCCTACACCGAAGAGTCGCGACCATTCGTCGAGCAGATGATGAACAAGCGCGTCGCCGTCCGGATCCGTCCGTCCCGCACCCGTTCCTGGGACCACCGCAAGCTCGGCATCCCCGAGATGCCGGCCTCGGGCACCACCGCCGAATTCCTCTGACCGCAGTCCCGGCGCGACACCTTCCGACCCTTGTCCGTGTTTCGGTGTGATCATCGCAACACGGACGAGATGGTCTGTCGCGCAATGAAAAACACCCTCCCCCTGCATCGCAGAGGAAGGGTGTTTCTCGTAGCCCCGACGGGATTCGAACCCGCGCTACCGCCTTGAGAGGGCGGCGTCCTAGGCCGCTAGACGACGGGGCCATGGGAACTTCCGGCGATCAAGACCTTAGCACGGTCTCGATCTCTTTCTGTCCGCTGGGGTACCAGGACTCGAACCTAGAATGGCGGTACCAGAAACCGCTGTGTTGCCAATTACACCATACCCCATTGGCTTGGTTCTCCTTGCGGAAAACTGCCGAGAAAGAGAGTATCAAAGGGTTACCGTAAGTCCACAAACGTGCAGCTCAGCGGCACTATTTGGCTGCGATCTCCCGTGCCGAGGCCAGCCGCGCGAGCGCCTTGTCGCGACCCAGGATCTCCATCGATTCGAAGAGCGGCGGACTGACCTGGGAGCCGGTCACCGCCACGCGTACGGGACCGAACGCCTTGCGCGGTTTGAGCCCCAGATCGTCCACCAGCGCAGCATTCAGTGCGTCCTGCAGTGCGGCGGTGGTGAAGGAGTCCAGCGACTCGACCGCGGCGATGGTGGCGTCCAGGACCGGCACCGCGTCGGCGCCCAGGTTCTTGCTCGCCGCCTTCTCGTCGATCGTGAACTCGTCGTCGGAGACGTAGGCGAAGGAGATGAGGTCCCAGGCGTCGCCGAGGACCTGGATACGCGTCTGCACGAGTTCGGCCAGAGCCGCGAAGGTCTCGTCGTCGGCGCTCTCGGGGAGCTTGCCCTGCGCGACGAGATACGACCGCAGCCGCGCCGTGAAGTCGGCGACCTCGAGCATCCGGATGTGCTCGGCGTTGATGGCGTCGGCCTTCTTCTGATCGAACCGTGCGGGGTTCGAGTTGACCTGTCGCACATCGAAAGCCGCGATCATCTCGGCCAGGCTGAAGACGTCGACATCACTCTTGTAACCCCAGCCGAGCAGCGCGAGGTAGTTGAGCAGACCCTCGGGGATGAAACCGCGGTCGCGATGGTGGAAGAGGTTCGACTGGGGGTCGCGCTTGGAGAGCTTCTTGTTGCCCTCACCCATCACGAAGGGCAGGTGCCCGAAGGCCGGCACGGCGTCGGCGACGCCGATTCGGATCAGCGCGTCGTACAGCGCGAGCTGCCGCGGAGTCGACGACAGGAGATCCTCGCCGCGCAGCACATGGGTGATCTTCATCATCGCGTCGTCGACCGGGTTGACCAGCGTGTAGAGCGGATCGCCGGTCGCACGGGTCAGCGCGAAGTCGGGAACGGTACCCGCCTTGATCGTCGTCGTGCCGCGCACGAGGTCGTCCCAGGTGAGGTCGGTGTCCGGCATCCGCAGGCGGACAACGGGTTTACGTCCTTCGGCGAGGTAGGCCGCACGTTGCTCGGGCGTCAGGTCACGATCGAAGTTGTCGTACCCGAGCTTGGGGTCGCGTCCGGCGGCGCGGTGCCGGGCCTCCACCTCTTCCGGGGTCGAGAACGCCTCGTAGGCCTCGCCGGCCTCGAGAAGGCGGGCGACGACGTCGGCATGGAGTTCCCGCCGCTCGGACTGCCGGTAGGGACCGTAGGGACCGCCCACCTCCGGCCCCTCGTCCCAGTCGAGACCGAGCCAGCGCAAGGCGTCGAGGATGGCCTCGTAGGATTCTTCGCTGTCTCGCGACGAGTCGGTGTCCTCGATGCGGAAGACGAAGGTGCCACCGTCGTGCCGGGCCTGCGCGAAATTGAAGAGCGCGGTCCGCACGAGTCCCACGTGGGGAGTGCCGGTCGGGGATGGACAGAATCGGACGCGAACGGCCTCACTACTGGTCATGAGGCTCAGCGTATCGAAGCCGACCGCCGCCCCCGCACGCCCGCCGTCAGGCCCGGTGGCGCTCGCAGAACTCCACCAGGACCCGGTTCACCTCGGCCGGCTGTTCGAGATAACCGAAATGACCGGCCCGCTCGATCTCGACGTACTCCGCGCCCGGAATGGCCTCGGCGACTTCGCGCGCCAGCTTCGCCGGCAGGGTCCGGTCGTCGGCGAATCCGACGACCAGCGCGGGCCGGGTGATGCCGCGGTACGCCGCGAGACGGTTGGACTCCTTGTTGTGGAGTTCGAGCTGTGCGCGGACGCCCGGGGTGATCGTCTGCGGGGAGAACCCGATGATGTCGAGCCAGTCTCGCGCGGTGCGGTCGTCGTCGAGCGTGTGCGGCGACAGGTTGAGATGCGCGGTGATGGCGGCCTCGTACTCCGGTGGCAGCTTGATCTTGTTGTCGTAGAGGGCCCGCTCACCGGCCGAGATCGCTTCCTGCAGTGGGGTGTTGCGGCCGTACGTCGCAACCATCACCGCCGCCTTGACCACGTCGGGGCGGGCCAGCGCCAGTTCCTGGGTGATCCGGGCACCCAACGAGGTGCCGATCACGATCGCCGGACCGCGGCCGAGGTGTTCGATCAGGGCCGCGGTGTCGGCGACCATGTCGTCGAGCGTGAAACCCTCGGCACACTCCGACGACGGTGCGACACCGCGGTTGTCGAACGTCACGACGGTGAAGCCGGCTTTCACCAGCGCGGGTTCCTGATGCGCCTTCCAGACGCGGCCGGGACTTCCGGTTCCCATGACCATGACCACGAGCGGGCCCGACCCGGCGAGGCTGTAGGAGATGTCGATCCCGTTGACACGGGCCGTGCTGGGAGCTGTCACTTGTCCACCACCGGGTTGGAGAGCGTACCGATACCGTCGACGGTCACCGAGATACGTTGACCGGCGACCATGGGCCCGACCCCTTCCGGGGTGCCCGTGAGGATCACGTCGCCGGGCAGCAGGGTCATCACGCGCGAGATCCACTCGACGATCTCACCGACGTCGTGGAGCATCAGCGATGTCCGGGTCCGCTGCTTGACCTCGCCGTCGAGTTCCGTCACGAGTTCGACGTCCGACGGATCGAGCGCGGTGTCGATCCACGGGCCGAGCGGACAGAAGGTGTCGTACCCCTTGCCGCGGGTCCACTGACCGTCGGCCTGCTGGTGGTCGCGGGCGGTTACGTCGTTGGCGACCGTGTATCCGAGGATCACGTCCTTCGCCTGCGCGGCCTTCACATCCTTGCACGGGCGTCCGATGACGGCCGCGAGTTCTCCCTCGTAATCGACCCGTTGCGACGACGGCGGACGCACGATGGGTACCTCGGGGCCGATGATCGAGGTGTTGGGCTTGAGGAAGATCACCGGGTCGGCCGGCGCCTCGCCGCCCATCTCCGCCGCGTGTGCGGCGTAGTTCTTGCCGATGCAGATCACCTTGCTGGCGAGGATCGGCGCCAACACCCGAACATCCGCCAGCTTCCACGACCGGCCGGTGAACGTCGGCGTACCGAAGGGATGTTCGGCGATCTCCTTGACGACGGCGTCGTCTCCGTCGCCCTCGACGGACACAAAGGCCACGCCGTCAGGACTCGCAATTCGACCTAAGCGCATGTCCAGACCCTATCGCACCGCCGATCCCACACGTTGGGAGACGAATTGGCGGACGTCGGTGCCGGTTTTACAATGTGGTCATACTGTTTCATATATTGAGATAGCCAACCCCGGTTCACCGGGTCCGGACAGACAGCGAGGTGAGTAGACCATGACCGATGTCGACGACATCACCACTGCCCGAAGGTGGATCATCCTCGGGTGCTCGCTGCTCGCCGCGCTCACCACGACTTGTGTGGTCAGCGGTGTCGCCTACCTGATCCCCACGCTGCACACCGACGCCGGACTCACCCTCACCCAGGCCTCGGCGCTTGCCGCGATCCCGACGGTCGGACTGATGGCGGCGACGATCCCGTGGGGAATCCTGTTGGACCGCTGCGGCGAACGACGGATCCTATTGCTGTCGCTGTCGATCTCGCTCGCCGGCGCGACCGGGGCGGCCGTCGCCGCGTCAGCCGATGCGTCCTATGCCGTCGTGGGTGCCGCGCTCTTCGTGGGTGGTCTCGGCTCGGGTGCGGCGAACGGGGCCAGCGGCCGCATCGTCGTCGGCTGGTTTCCCGCACACCAGCGTGGGACTGCGATGGGCATCCGGCAGATGGCACAACCGCTGGGGATCGGCGTCTGCGCTCTCACCATGCCGGTTGTCGCAGCGAGTTCGGGACCCGCTGCGGCACTAGCGATCCCAGCCGTGGTGACTGCTGCAGGACTCGTCGCGGTGGTCGTCGGCATCACCGATCCGCCGCGTCGGCCGGCTCCCGCGTCGACGGTCGGCAACCCTCCCCCGCGCATGAATCCCTACCGCGACAACTCTTTCCTCGCACGCATCCACATCGTCAGCATGCTGCTGGTCATCCCCCAGTCCATGCTGTGGACCTTCGTACCGACCTGGCTGATCGTCGCGCACGGGTGGTCACCGGCCGGCGCCGGAACCCTGATCACCGTGACCCAGATCATCGGTGCACTGGGCCGGATCGTCGCCGGACGGTGGTCGGACGCCTGGATGTCGCGGATGCGACCGGTCCGCGTGATCGCGGTGGCCGGTGTCGCCGCCATGTCCGCGCTCGCGATCGCCGACTGGTTCGACAGCCCACTCGCGCCCGCGCTCATGGCGGTGGCGAGTGTGATCTCGGTGGCCGACAACGGCTTGGCGTTCACCGCCATCGCCGAGTACGTCGGACCGGAATGGAGCGGCCGCGGACTCGCCGTACAGAACACCGGACAGTATCTGGTGACCGCGGCGACCACACCGCTTCTCGGAGCACTCATCGCGACCGTCGGTTTCCCGATCGCCTTCGCCGCGACCGCCCTGGCACCGCTCGTCTCGACGCCCCTGGTCCCGCGCGACCGGATGCGAGAACCCGATGAGCTGGTCGACGCCTGAACCCACCACCAACGGACGAACCCTCCACCGAATTGGTGGCGGGTTCGTCCCTTGCTGGTGAATATGCCTGCGAACTACAGCCGTTCGCGGATACGCGCACCGATCTCTGAGGTGCTGAACGTACCGCTGCGCTCGGCGAGGTCGTCGGCGACGGCCTTCTCGATCCGGGCCGCGGCGTCGTCGTCGCCGAGATGCTGGAGCAGGAGCGCGACCGACAGGATCGCGGCTGTCGGATCGGCCTTGCCCTGCCCGGCGATGTCGGGTGCCGAGCCGTGCACCGGCTCGAACATCGACGGGTTGGCGCCGGTGGCGTCGATGTTGCCCGACGCAGCCAGCCCGATACCACCGCTCACCGCGGCGGCGATGTCGGTGATGATGTCGCCGAACAGGTTGTCGGTGACGATCACGTCGAAGCGGCCGGGGTCGGTGACCAGGTAGATGGTCGCCGCGTCCACGTGGCAGTAGTCGGTGGTGACGTCGGGGAACTCGGCACCCACCTCCTCGACCGCGCGACTCCACATCGACCCGGCGAAGGTCAATACGTTGGTCTTGTGGACCAGCGTCAGCTTCTTGCGACGCTGCTGGGCACGCTGAAATGCGTTGCGCACGACGCGTTCCACACCGAATCGGGTGTTGACGCTGACCTCGGTGGCGACCTCGTTCGGGGTTCCGACACGGATGGCGCCACCGTTGCCGGTGTAGGGCCCCTCGGTCCCCTCCCGCACGACCACGAAGTCGATGTCGGGGTCGCCCGCGAGGGGCGAGGAGACACCGGGGAAGCGGCGCGACGGCCGCAGGTTGACGTGGTGGTCGAGTGCGAATCGCATCGTCAGGAGCAGACCGCGCTCCAGCACGCCCGACGGTACGGACGGATCGCCGATGGCGCCCAACAGGATCGCGTCGTGACGACGAAGCGACTCGAGGTCGTCCTCGGTGAGCAGCTCGCCGTTGCGGTGGTAGCGGCGCGCGCCGAGGTCGAACTCGGTGGTGCTCACCGACGGTACGACCGAGTCGAGGACGCCCAGCGCCTCGCCGATGACCTCGGGACCGATGCCGTCGCCGGCGATGACTGCGAGTTTCATGCGAGGTCGACCTGTTCGATGAGGGTTGCGCTGACCGCGTCACCGATCGCGGCGACGACCTGGTCGTCGAGGACGCTGCTCACGCGCAGCATCATGGTCGCGCCGCCGCCCTCGGCGTCCTGCGACAAACCGGCCGCCAGGATGTCGATGCCGGCGTTCCCGAGCAGCGTTCCGATCTTGCCGAGGGAACCCGGCTGGTCGGCGTAGCTGACGATGAGGTTGTGCCCTTCGGCACGCAGGTCGAAGTTGCGGCCGTTGATGTTGACGATCTTCTCCACCAGGCGCGGACCCGACAGGGTGCCCGAGACATTGTGGGTCGAGCCGTCGGCGAACACGGCCTTCACGTCGACCACGCTGCGGTGGTTGGGGCTCTCCGGGGCGGTGGTGACCTCGCTGGTCACGCCGCGTCCCTCGGCGACCGCGGGGGCGTTGACGAAGGTGACCGGCTCGTCGAGCACCGCGGAGAACAGGCCGCGCAGCGCGGACAGGCCGAGCACGTCGACGTTGTTCGCGGCGAGTTCACCCCGTACGTCGACGACGATGGAGGTCGGCGGCTCCTTGCTGATGGCGCCGACGAGCACGCCCGCCTTGCGAGCGACCTCGAGCCACGGTGCGACCTCTTCGTCGACGGCACCCCCGGTGATGTTGACGGCGTCGGGGACGAAGTGACCGGCCAGCGCTAGGCGGACGCTCTTGGCGACGTCGGTGCCCGCGCGATCCTGCGCCTCGCTGGTCGATGCGCCGAGGTGGGGCGTCACGACGACCTGCGGCAGCTCGAAGAGCGGCGAGTCGGTGCAGGGCTCGGTGGCGAAGACGTCCAGGCCGGCCGCGCGGACCTGACCGGAGTTGATCGCGTCGGCCAGTGCCTGCTCGTCGATGAGACCACCGCGGGCGGCGTTGACGATGACGACGCCCTTCTTGGTCCGGGCGAGCTGCTCGGCGCCGATGAGGCCCAGGGTCTCCGGGGTCTTCGGCAGGTGGACGGTGATGAAGTCGGCGCGCTCGAGGAGTTCGTCGAGGCTGACCAGCTCGATCCCGAGCTGGGCCGCACGAGCCGGCGACACGTAGGGGTCGTAGGCGATGATGTGGGTTTCGAAAGCTGCCAGCCGCGCGGCCACCAGCTGGCCGATGCGGCCGAGTCCGACGACACCGACCGTCTTGTCGAAGATCTCGACGCCGTTGAACGACGAACGCTTCCAGGTCTTCTCGCGCAAGGTGGCGTCCGCGGCCGGGATCTGGCGCGACGCGGCCATCAGCAGCGCGACGGCATGTTCGGCCGCGGTGTGGATGTTCGAGGTCGGGGCGTTGACGACCATGACGCCGCGCTCGGTCGCGGCAGGCACGTCGACGTTGTCCAGACCGACACCCGCCCGGGCGATGATCTTCAGCTTCTTGCCCGCGTCGAGGACCTCGGCATCCACGGTCGTCGCGGAGCGGACCAGGATGGCGTCGGCGTCGACGACCGCCTCGAGCAACTTGGGACGATCCGGGCCGTCGACCCATCGCACCTCGACACCGTCACCGAGTGCTTCCACGGTGGACGGCGCCAGCTTGTCGGCGATGAGTACAACCGGGCGGCCAGCAGAGCTCACAGTCATTTCTCCAGGTTCGGGGAGTGCGGTTTCACGAACGTCGGTACGGAGTGTCGATGACGACTCCGTACGACAGCTTAAAGGTGTGGTAGGTCCCGTCGAGCACGCGGTCTACCCCGAAACGAGAGCCCTGTCCCCCGGCACGAGTAGAGTGTGACGCGCATTACGGCAACTCGCGCGGCGCATCACAGAAGTGTTGCAAACCGACCGCGGCTCGATCCCACGCCGCCGTGCGCGCGTGGGGCGCCCGGTACGGTGTGCTTGCCGCCCATCGCGAAGTTCCCGACGGGCGGCGATGCCCGTGATCGAGAACTGGTTGACCCGAGAAGTGGAGTGCGGATGACGAAGAAGCTGACAGTACTGTTGGCGGTTTTGACTGCGACGGTGCTGGCCGGCTGGGGAGGGGGCGTCGCGGTCGCCGCACCGGCGAAGATCTTCATGGGAGGCGGGTCCGGAATCCTGGTGCTCAAGGGCGGCAACTCGGCCGCGGCCTGCACCCTGACCACCATCGGCCGCTCGAAGACCAACAAGCTCATCGGGGTCACCGCGGGACATTGTGGCACTCCCGGCCAGAAGGTCTACTCCGAGACGTTCCAGGACCGCGGCCAGGCAGGCACCATCACCTACACCGCGCCGGATCTCGACATGGCGATCGTCGAACTCGACGCCTCGCGAGTCGTGCCGCTGCGCACGGTCCGCGGCGTGACGATCCGCTCGGTCGACCAGGCGCCGCTCGCCTTCCCGACCATCGCCTGCAAAGAAGGCCGGACCACCGGCAACACCTGCGGCATCGCCTGGTTCTCCGACGGCGACGTGCACGTCAGCCAGATGTGCGTCATCGAAGGTGACTCCGGTAGCCCCGTGGTCGTCGGCGACCGGCTGGTGGGCATGGTGAACGCCTACTACTTCCTCGGTTGCCTCGGCCCCGAGACCGGCACCAACATCCAGCCGATCCTGAAGCGGATCGCTTCGCTCGACGCTTACAAGGGATTCCGGGTCGCCTGACGACTCTGGGTCCCACCCCCACCGACGCCCCGGATGGTTTCCCTCCGGGGCGTCGTCGTGTCCGGGGTGACGTACGCGACGCCGCTGCATGTGGTGTTCGCCCGTCAGGCCTCGACGGATGGCGGGTCGCCCGCCTGCTCGCTCACGGAGGTGCTGCTCGATCGGATGATCAGCTCAGGCTCGAGCACGACCGACTCGGGCGTCCGGCCGCCGATGACCTCGAGCAGCAAGCCAACCGCTCGTCTGCCCATCTCGTGCATGGGCGACCGGATCGTGGTCAGTGGGACGGCCCCGCCCGCTGCGATGGGCGTGTCGTTGTAACCGACGAGTGCAACGTCATCGGGTACCCGGATCCCGCGATCGCGCAGGGCCCCGAAGGCTCCGATGGCAGCGAAGTCGTTCGTCGCGAAGATGGCATCCGGCACCGACCCGGTCTCCAGCAGCTGCTCGACCGCGGCACGACCGCCGGCCGGGTCGAAACCCGAATAGACGATACGGTCGTCCGGGATCTCGACGCCCTGTTCGGCGAACGCGGTCACGATGCCGTTGGTGCGGTCACGTGCGGTGGACGCGAACTCCCAGCCGGCGAGGACCGCGACATCTCGCCGCCCGGTGTCGTACAGATGCCCACCGACCAGCCGTCCGCCCTTGACGTCGTCGACCGTCGCCGAGGGATAGTCCCCCGCCGTTCGTGACACGAGCGCGAATTTGACTCCCTCCGAATAGATCTCGTCGAGGAAGTGGTGATCGAGATGAGCGTCCCCGTAGATCAGGCCATCGACACGGCGGTCGATCATCATGCGGGTCCGCGAGCGTTGATTATCGGGCTTGTCCAGTGAGTTGGTGACGAAGGTCGAGAGTCCCGAGTCGTAGGCCGCCTCCTCGACTCCCTCGTAGATGGTGGCGAGTACGTAGTCCTGTAGCCGCGGTACGAGTACGCCTATCAGTCCGGAGCGACGGGTCCGCAGGCTCGATGCCTGGGGGTTCGGCGAATAGCCATGTTCGGAGGCGAATGCGCGTATCCGGGCGACAGTGTCGGAGGACCCCCAGCGGAGCGCGGCGTCGCCGGGCGTGTTGAGCACCCGGGACACGGTTGACGGGCTGACCCCCAGTTCGGTGGCGATCATGCGGAGTGTCAGCGGCCCCCTCGCCGTCCCCTGTACTGGCTTTCTCAACCCGGCCCTCTCTCGTCGATGGCCCACAGCGTACCCAACGACTTCTGTTACGTCGCGATTTACACATTCGTTTGGCGGAAGTTACACAAACGATTGCGTCAAACGTTTGGGTTGTGCTTCACTTCACGTCATGCACGTCACAGTCATCCGAATCGCTCCCGCCATCGGGGGCCTCACCACACCTTCGAGCCGCAACCGATGACGCGGATCGCCATCGTCGCCACGGGCGGCACCATTGCCTCCGAGGCCACCGACGCCGGGGTCGTGGCGACCAAGACCGCCGCGCAACTAGTCGAACGGGCGGGCCTCGACGACATCGAGATCGAGACGGTCGATCTGATGACGGTGGGCTCCTACCGGCTGACACTCGGACATCTGCGGCAGATCAGTGACGCGGTCGGCGCACTTCTCACCCGGTCCACGGAACGGGTCGACGGCGTGGTGATCACGCACGGAACCGACACCATGGAGGAAACTGCGATCCTCCTCGACCTCGTCCACGACGATCCCCGTCCCGTCGTCCTGACGGGTGCCCAACGGGCCGGCGACAACGCCGACGGTGACGGTCCGGGCAACCTCACCGACGCCGTCCGCGTCGCCGCGACGCCGACCGCCCGCGACCGTGGCGTCATGATCGTCTTCGCCGGACAGATCATCCCCGCCCGGGGGGCACGAAAGATCCACACGACCGCACTCGATGCATTCCGCTCCGTCGTCTCTGCCTCGTCGGGGAAGGTGACGAATGGGCAGGTCCGCTTCGGGCCCACGGCGCCGCGACCCGACCCGTTGCCACGCCCAGATGCTGGATTCGACGACACGCGTGTCGATCTCGTCGACGTCTATCCCGGTGCGGACGACGCGCTGCTGCGCGCGGCTGCGGCCTGCGGCGCCGCCGGAATCGTGCTGGCGGGAACCGGTATCGGCAACGGCAACCCGGCGATCGTCGAAGCCGCGGCCGACCTCGTCGATGACGGCCTGGCGCTCGTCCTGTCCACCCGTGTACCGGCCGGACCCGTCCGCGGCGTCTACGGCAACGGCGGCGGTGCGGATCTGGTCGGCGCCGGCGTCCCACCCGTCTCCGGCCTGCCTGCGACGCAGGCACGGATTCTGTTGGCGCTGTTGCTGTCCACCGGCCGGACGCGCGACCAGCCCCTCGCCCACTTGATCGAGACATATGCAGATGTGTCGCCGAACCGGGCATCGAATTCCGACGTTTCCACCGACATCCACACGACCCTCATCCACGACAACGAGCTCCCGAACACCAAGGAGGACTGAAACAATGGCCAAGGAAATCTTCGTAGCTTTCGGCATCGACGTCGACGCGGTCGGCGGCTGGCTCGGCTCATACGGCGGCGAGAACTCTCCCGGGGACATTTCTCGCGGAGTGTTCGCGGGTGAGGTCGGCGTCCCCCGCCTCAACAACCTGCTCGCGAAATACGATCTCCCGGCAACCTGGTTCTGGCCGGGGCACTCCGTCGAGACATTCCCCGAACAGTTCGATCAGGTCGTCGCCGCGGGACACGAGATCGGTTTGCACGGATACAGTCACGAGAACCCGATCGCGATGACACGTGAGCAGGAATCGGAGATCCTCGATCACTGCATCGATCTGATCAGCACTCGGACCGGCAAGCGGCCCACCGGATACGTCGCGCCATGGTGGGAGTTCAGCAAGGTCACCAACGAGTTGCTCGTCGAGCGCGGGATCACCTACGACCACTCGCTGATGCATCGTGACTTCGAGCCGTACTACGTCCGGGTGGGTGACTCATGGACCCCGATCGATTACGACAAGCCGGCCGCGGAATGGATGAAACCGCTCGTCCGCGGTGAGGAGACCGACCTGGTCGAGATCCCGGCGAGCTGGTACCTCGACGATCTCCCCCCGATGATGTTCATCAAGGGCAGCCCGAACAGCCACGGATTCGTCAATCCGCGACACATCGAGGAGATGTGGCGTGACCAGTTCGACTGGGTCTATCGCGAAAGCGACTACGCCGTCTTCACATTCACCATCCACCCGGACGTCTCCGGCCGGCCGCAGGTGTTGCTCATGCTCGAGCGCCTGATCGAGCACATCAATTCGCACGACGGTATCCGTTGGGCGGATTTCGACACCATCGCCGAAGACTTCAAGAAGCGCTCGCCGCGCCGCTGACTTCCGGGCCGCCGACTGCCGCACCGCCCATTCCCCTATGCCGACCCGATGACGCGCCGGCTTCGCACATCCCACTGAGCAAGAGAGCACAACCATGTCTCAATCCACCACCCCACCCCCGGGGCTGCGTCGTGTCACCGGCAAGGAGACCCGACGCGCGTCCGGAATCGCGTTCTTCGCCTGGACGATCGCGGTGTACGACTTCATCCTGTTCGGCACGTTGCTCCCGCGGATCGAGGAGTCGTTCGGCTGGTCGACCAGTCACGCACTCCTGGTCTCCACCCTGGTGAGCGTCGGCACCGCGATCGTGGTCCTCCTCGTGGGTCCCATGGTCGACAAGCTCGGACGTCGCAAGGGCATGATCATCTCGGTCGGCGGTACCGCGGCGTCGTCGGCGGCCACGGCGGCGACGTTCGGCGCGACCTCGCTGATCGGCGTCCGCGCGATCAGTGGCCTCGGCCTCGCCGAGCAGTCGGTCAACGCCACGTATCTCAACGAGCTCTACGAGCTGACCGAGGACGAGAAGATCAAGAAGCGTCGTGGGTTCGTCTACTCGATGGTCCAGACCGGTTGGCCGGCCGGCGCATTGCTCGCGGCCGGATTCGTCGCCATCGTGACGGCCATCTTCGGCGCGGACTCCTGGCGGATCGCGTTCCTGCTGGCCACCATTCCCGCGGTCATCGTCGCCCTCGTGTGCCGCACCCTCAAGGAGAGCCCGCAATTCGAGGCGCAGCACGCGGTCAAGCAACTCCGCAAGGCCGGAAAGCACGACGAGGCGGAGGCCCTCGCGGCCGCGACCGCCACGGTCGAGCAGACCTCGGCACCCTTCAAACGGATCTTCACCGGCAAGCACCTGCGCAACACGGTCGTGTTGTCCCTGGCCTGGCTGCTCAACTGGTTCGCGATCCAGACCTTCTCGGTCCTGGGTACCACGGTGCTGGAGAAGGGTAAGGGGATCGACGCCTCGAGCACCCTCATCCTCGTGGTGCTGTCGAATCTGGTCGCGGTCGCGGGTTACCTCGCGCACGGCTGGGCCGGCGACCGATTCGGGCGGCGCAACACCATTGCCGTCGGCTGGTTGCTCTCGGGTCTGTTCTTCGGCGCGATGCTGCTCGGACCGTCGAGTCAGATCTTCGTGCTCGTGACCTACATGATGGGCCTGTTCTTCCTCCTCGGCCCGTACGCCGCCATCATGTTCTTCCAGGCGGAGTGCTTCGACACCGATTGTCGCGCAACGGGAAGTGCCTTCATCGGCGCGATGTCGCAACCCGGAGCGATCATCTCGGGCTTCATCCTGACCGGTCTCACCGCGGCATCGGTCGGTTACTCGACCGCCGCGCTCTGGGTCGGTGCGCTCGGCGCCATCGCGTCGGCGGTGATCGTGCTCGGCGCACGCAAGGTCGCCGACACGCCGCCGCAGGCCGGTGTGCCCGCGGGCCCCACGACGACGGCAGGAGCACAGGCATGACCGACCCGGCCGTCGCCATGATCACCGGCGCCGCTTCGGGCATCGGCGCCGCCACCGCGGTCTGCCTGGCCGAACGAGGCGTGCGCGTGGGGATCGGGACATTCCCGGGCGACCCGCACGATCCGGAGACGACGCTGCGGGACGTCAGCGACGCCGGTGGACAGGGGCGGATCGTCGAGGTCGACGTGCGCTCGACCGAGTCGGTGGACGCCTTCGCCGCGGACCTCGTGTCGGCGTGGGGACGGCTCGACATCGCGGTCGCGAACGCGGGAATCCTCCGCGAGGCCTCGTTCGATTCCATCACCGACGAACAATGGCACGACATGATGGCCGTCGACCTGCATGGCGTCATGCGGACGGCTCGCGCCGGACTGCGCCACATGACCGAAGGCGGATCGGTGACCGTGATCTCGTCGATCGCCGGCGGTGTCTACGGCTGGCAGAACCACGCCCACTACGCGACGGCCAAAGCCGGGATCATCGGTCTGGCTCGAAGTCTCGCCGTCGAATACGGGCCCCGGGGCATCCGCGCGAACGCCATCATCCCCGGCCTCATCCGAACTCCGCAGTCGAGTGACGCCGTCAATTCGCTCGGCCCCGAGGGCTTGGACCGGGCAGGGGGTTACATCCCCTGGGGTCGGGTCGGCCATCCACGGGAGGTAGCCGAGGTGATCGCCTTCCTCTCGAGTCCGCAGGCCTCCTATGTCAGCGGTCAGGCGATCGTCGTCGACGGCGCACTGACCACCGCTATGCGCGACTGAACAACGGGCTGAAAGAGAGGATCTGACATGACCGGAATTCTCCGGGACCGGCGCGCTCTGGTCACCGGCGCGGCGTCGGGAATCGGGCGTGCGATCGCGTCGGCCTATCTCGCCGAGGGCGCCACTGTGACGCTTGCGGATCGCGATCATCGGGTGACCGCAGTCGCCGACGAGGTCGGCGCCCGGCGCGGGGTCGTTCTGGATGCGACATCCGAGCCCGAGGTCGATGCGCTGGTCGCGCGGATGGTCGACGAGGACGGTGGACTCGACATCCTCGTCTGCTCACACGGCATCCTCACCCAGTCGCCGACCGTGGACATGTCCACCGAGATGTGGCGCGAGACCATCGACATCGATCTCACCAGCGTCTTCTTGTGCAACCGGGCGGCGCTGCGGCCGATGTTGGCCCAGGGCGCCGGGCGCATCATCAACGTGGCCTCGCAGCTGGGTATCAAAGGCGGTGTCTCGCTGGCGCATTACGCCGCGGCGAAGGCTGGCGTGATCGCGATGACGAAGTCGATCTCGCTCGAGACCGCGGGACGTGGCGTGCTCGTGAACGCCATCGCACCCGGTCCGATCGACACCCCCATGGTCGAGGGCATCGACGACGGGTGGAAGCGAGACAAGCGCGCCGAACTCCCCCTCGGACGGTTCGGCCGGCCCGAGGAGATCGCACCGGCAGCCGTGCTCCTCGCCTCCGATCCGGGTGGCAACCTGTTCGTCGGGCAGGTACTCGGCCCCAATTCCGGCGACGTGATGCCCTGATGTGCGGAGGTTGCGCAGGCGCACCGCCGGATTGGGCCGCGGAGTTCGTGTCCGGGCCTCGCCGGCGTGCGGACGTGGCCCGGCGGATGTCGGAGCTGCTGCGCCGCGACCATGTTCGGGCCATCCCCTCGGGATGGGTGGTCAGCGCCCCCACCGGTTCCGCGGTGGTGTGTCGCACCTACGACGAACTCGTCGACATCGTCTCCCGGCGGTCCGGACTCGAGACTGCCCACGTACGGGAACGGGGTCTGCCTGCACACGCCATGTGACGATCACGATCACCGCCGCGGCTACCGGAGAACTTCCGGCAGCCGCGGCGTCGTCGGTGAGGTCACCGCGGTCACGTCACCGCCCCGAGCCAGTCCTCGATCGCCCGGGTGACCGCTGCCGTCGCCTCCAGCGGTGCGAGATGTCCGACACCGTCGAGGATCACGGGGTCGCGGCGGTCGGGCAGGAGGTCTCGTAGCTGCGTGGCCTGCTCGACGGGAATCCACGGATCGTCGGCGCCCCAGCCGATCCGTGTCGGGCACCGCACCTGCGCCAGGCGTTCCGCGACGGGTCTGGTGTGCTCCGGCCGCAATGCCGCGATCTGACGATAGAACCCACCTTTGCCGGCCCCGCCGAGCCACGGACGAGTCAGCTCGTCGAGGTCATCGTCGGTCAGGCGATGCCGCGCGGCACCGGCGATGTACTCGCGCACCAACGCCGCGTGCAAGGGGTCGGGAAGTTGCTCGAAGACCTCGGTGTTGTCGGCGACCAGTCGAAAGAAGGGTGACCCCCACGGATCCAGAGTCACGATGTCCCAGAGGAACAACGACGCGTACTCGCGACCGTGGAGCAGATGCGCACCCAGTGCCACCGCGCCCCCGATGTCGTGTGCGATCACGTGCGGCCGCGTCAGACCCCACTGTGACTGCAGCACAGCGAATCTCGACATCTGGGTCGCCAGATCCACCGGTGCGTCCCTGACCATCGACTGCCCGTATCCGGGCATGTCCCACAGGAAGACCCGGCGACCGAGGCCGATCTGTTGCGCCACGCCTGCCCACACGTACGCCGACCACGGGGTCCCGTGGCACACCACCACATCGATGTCGGTGTGCCCCGCCGGCTCGAGAACATATGTCGCAAAACGCTCCCCGTCGACGTCGACATAGACCGGCGGCGGCAGAACGATCCCTTGGCTGTCCACCAGGTCGACACTAAACCCGTCGAGCCGAACCCACCCTTTTTCGGTATTTCCTCACCCCGCGACCCCGGTGGGTTTACCGAAAAGGGGTGGGTGTGCGGAGACGCAAGCGGGTCCGCACCACATCGGTGCGGACCCGCTGTCGGCGCTGCGTTCAGCGCAATACCGCTGCGACTCAGGCGGTCTCGGTGATCGGACGATCAACCCAGCTCATCAGGTCGCGCAGCTTCTTGCCGGTGACCTCGATCGGGTGCTCGGCGTTCTCCTTGCGCAGGCCCTCGAGCTCCTTGTTGCCGCCCTCGACGTTGGCGACGAGGCGCTTGACGAAGGTGCCGTCCTGGATGTCGGTGAGGATGCCGCGCATGCGCTCCTTGGTGTCGGCGTCGATGACCCGCGGGCCCGACACGTAGCCGCCGAACTCGGCGGTGTCGGAGACCGAGTAGTTCATGCGCGCGATGCCGCCCTCGTACATGAGGTCGACGATCAGCTTGAGCTCGTGCAGCACCTCGAAGTAGGCCATCTCGGGGGCGTAACCCGCCTCGACCATGACCTCGAAGCCGGTCTTGACCAGTTCCTCGGTGCCGCCGCACAGCACGGCCTGCTCGCCGAAGAGGTCGGTCTCGGTCTCTTCCTTGAAGGTGGTCTTGATGATTCCGGCACGACCACCGCCGATGGCGCTGGCGTAGCTCAGTGCGAGCGCCTGGCCCTCGCCCTTGGGGTCCTGGTGGACGGCGATGAGCGCGGGAACGCCCTTGCCGTCGACGAACTGGCGGCGCACGAGGTGGCCGGGGCCCTTCGGGGCGACCATCGCGACGGTCACGTTCTCCGGCGCCTTGATGAGGCCGAAGTGGATGTTGAGACCGTGGCCGAAGAACAGCGCGTTGCCGTCCTGCAGGTTCGGCTCGATGTCCTCGGTGAAGATCTTCGCCTGCGAGGTGTCGGGCGCCAGCACCATGATCACGTCGGCCCAGGCGGCGGCCTCGGATGCGGTGAGCACCTTGAGGCCCTGCTCCTCGGCCTTGGCCTTCGACTTGGAGCCCTCACGCAGACCGATCACGACGTCGACGCCGGAATCGCGCAGCGACAGCGAATGCGCATGGCCCTGGCTGCCGTAGCCGATCACCGCGACCTTGCGACCCTGGATGATCGACAGATCCGCGTCGTCGTCGTAGAACAGTTCGATGGCCACTATGTTTCCCTTCGATATGTGGTGTCCCTGGCGGATTCTGAAGAATCCGTCGGGATTCGTAATTCCCTTGTCGCTCCTCGCCGATGCTCAGATGAGCGCGACGACAGCGGGATTCTCTGTCAGCGGTTGGCCGACATGCTCTTCGGTCCCCGACCGAGGGTCACCGCGCCCGATTGCGCGATCTCCCGGATTCCATACGGATCGAGCATCCGCAGAAGTGCTTCGAGCTTTTCCGACGTGCCGGTGGCCTCGATCGTCAGCGACTCGGGCGAGACGTCGATCACCTTGGCGCGGAACAGGTTCACCACCTCGATGACCTCGGTGCGCACCGTCGAATCCGACCGCACCTTGACCATCATCAGCTCGCGCGAGACCGAGCTCGCCGGGTCCTGCTCGACGATCTTGATCACGTTGATCAACTTGTTGAGCTGCTTGGTGACCTGCTCGAGGGGGAAGTCCTCCACCGAGACCATGATGGTCATCCGCGAGATGCCCTTGAGCTCGGTGGGGCCCACGGCGAGTGACTCGATGTTGAATCCGCGCCGCGAGAACAGCGCCGAGATCCGCGCGAGGACGCCGGGTCGGTCTTCGACCAGGACACTGAGGGTATGGGTGGTGCTCACTGCTCGTCCTTCTGGTTTGCGCGATCGGCCGGCGCGTTGTCGACCGTTTGATGGCCATCCATCGCCTGGTGGATCTCCACCGGACCCGACGCCGACTCGTCGTCGTCGAACAGCGGCCGGATGTCGCGGGCGGCCATGATCTCGTCGTTGCCGGTACCGGCGGCGACCATCGGCCACACCTGGGCGTCCTTGCCGACGATGAAGTCGATGACCACCGGGCGGTCGTTGATCTCCCGCGCCTTCGCGATCACCTCGTCGACGTCTTCCTCGCGCTCGACGCGGAAGGCCACGCAGCCCAGCGCCTCCGAGAGCTTGACGAAGTCGGGGATCATCCGCGAGTGCGTCGACAGATCGGTGTTCGAGTAACGCTCTTCGTAGAACAGCGTCTGCCACTGACGGACCATGCCCAGGTTGCCGTTGTTGATCAGCGCCACCTTGATCGGGATGCCCTCGATCGCGCAGGTGGCGAGTTCCTGGTTGGTCATCTGGAAACAGCCGTCACCGTCGATCGCCCAGACCTCGGCGTCGGGGTCGGCGGCCTTGGCGCCCATGGCGGCGGGCACCGCGTAGCCCATCGTGCCCAGACCACCGGAGTTGAGCCAGGTGCGCGGCTTCTCGTAGGAGATGAACTGTGCGGCCCACATCTGGTGCTGGCCGACACCGGCGCAGTACACCGCGTCCGGGCCGGCGGCCTTGCCGAGGGCCTGGATGACGAACTCCGGCGACATCGAGCCGTCGGTCTGACGGTCGTAGCTCAGCGGATAGGTCCGACGCAGGTTGTCGAGGTAGGACCACCACTGCGAGATGTCGGGCGTCGAGCCGCTCGTCGCCCGCTCCTCGCGCAGCGCCTCGGTGAGCTCGGCGATGACCGCCTTGCAGTCACCGACGATCGGCACGTCGACGGGCCGGTTCTTGCCGATCTCGGCGGGGTCGATGTCGGCATGGATGACCTTGGCGTTCGGCGCGAACGACGACAACTGTCCGGTGACCCGGTCATCGAAGCGTGCGCCGAGGGTGATCAGCAGGTCGCTGCGCTGCAGGCCCGCGACCGCCGCCACCGTGCCGTGCATGCCGGGCATGCCCAGGTGCAGCTGGTGGCTGTCGGGGAACGCGCCGCGCGCCATCAGCGTGGTGACCACCGGGATGCCGGTCAGCTCGGCCAGTTCCAGCAGCTCGGCCGACGCGTTCGCCTTGATGACACCGCCGCCGACGTAGAGCACCGGCGACTTCGCGGCGTTGATCATGCGGGCCGCCTCGCGAACCTGCTTGCCGTGCGGCTTGGTCACCGGACGGTAGCCGGGCAGGTCGATCTGCGGCGGCCAGGAGAACGTGGTCTGGGCCTGCAAGATGTCTTTGGGGATGTCGACCAGGACCGCGCCGGGACGACCGCTCTCGGCGATGTGGAACGCCTCGGCGATGGTCTTCGGGATGTCGATCGCCCGGCTGACCAGGAAGTTGTGCTTGGTGACGGGCATCGTGATACCCGAGATGTCGGCTTCCTGGAACGCATCGGTGCCGATGAGCGCGCGACCGACCTGGCCGGTGATCGCGACGACCGGCACCGAGTCCATCTGGGCGTCGGCCAGCGGGGTCACCAGGTTGGTGGCACCGGGACCGGACGTGGCCATCATGACGCCGGCCCGTCCGGCGACCTGGGCGTACCCGGTCGCGGCGTGACCTGCGCCCTGCTCGTGACGGACGAGGACGTGGCGGACCTTCTGCGAGTCCAACAGCGGGTCGTAGACCGGCAGGACCGCGCCACCCGGAATGCCGAAGACGACCTCGACACCGAGCTCCTCGAGGGAACGAACCACAGACTGGGCGCCGCTGACACGCTCGGGAGCAACGGTGTGCTGGGTTACCGCACGGAGGTTGCCCGCCGCCGGAGACTGCTGCCGCAGTCCTGCGTTGCGCGTCGGCTCGTTGCGGCCGGCGTCGGTGCGTGCTGTTGGTGCGCTCACTGCACGATCCTCATCTTGGTTGTGGAATCCGATATCGGTGATGGAAGTACCTGGCATGAAAAAACCCCCGACAGCTTCCGCTGTTCGAGGGTGGCGCGTCGATGCCGGTTGGGGGTCTGCGAGGTGACCGGTCAGGCGAAGACGCGCCAGCCGATTACTACGAGGATCCCGTTCTGCATCACGGGTTCACGGTAGGACTGTGTTCGCTTCTGAGTCAAACTCCGGACCATACCGTCTCACCATCTGGGAAATCACTGGTCGGGTCGGTTGTCTGCGCACCTCGATGTCGGCGCGGCACGACGAACCCGTCGACGAGGGACCTCGGGGCCGGTTGGCACAATGGAACGGTGCCGACTGATTCCACCGACCCCGTAGACCCGAAGACCAGCGCGACCCCTGCCGACGACGTCGCATTCGACTATCCGGTGACGTTCCGTATCAATCGGACCGCCTACTTCACGGTCCCGATGGCCGCTCTGGTGGTCGTGCTCCTGGTCGGCGCCTCCCCGTGGTTTGCCTTCGCCCTGATCGTCCCGGTCCTGGTCTGGCTGTGGATCCACCGGTTGCGGACCGTGGTCACCGAGAACGGACTCACCTCGGTGCGGATGTTCTCGACCACCGAGATCGCCTGGTCCGACATCGCCGGACTGCAGTTCCCGAAGTGGAGTTCGGTGCGTGCAGTCCTGACAGATGGCAGTCGATTTCGTCTGCCGGCCATCGGCTTCCGCGATCTTCCCGCGTTGTCGCTCGTCAGTGGTGGCCGCATCCCGGACCCCTTCGAGGCGGCGCGTTCCGCCGAGTAGGCGTCGCGCCCGGACGGCACCCGTCCGGTGACCCTCACCTCGCGCCCGGCGATAGAGTGCGGCCGTGGAGCACACCCGAACATTCGACGCCGGTGAACTCGACGAACTGATCTCGGCAGGTCGCCTCGCAGACGTCGGGACGACGCTGTCCGCGATGCCCGCGGGCGACATCGCCGCCCTGCTCGACCGGCTCCCCCACAAATCCCGTGGCGTCGCGTTCCGTCTGCTGGCCAAGGACCTCGCGGTGGAGGTGTTCGACGATCTGTCGGCCGGCTCGCAGCGCCGCCTCATCGACGATCTGGGCACCGCGGACGTGGCCGCCGCCTTCGACCACCTCGACCCCGACGATCGCGCCGAGTTGCTGGACGAGTTGCCCGCGGGCGTCGCCAAGTCGCTGATCCAGCAGCTCACCCCGGCCGAACGCGACATGACCGCGGTGGTTCTCGGCTACCCGCGCGGTTCGGTGGGGCGTCGGATGAGTCCCGAGTTCGTCCACGCCCGAGAGGACGAACCGGCCGGCGACGCGTTGGCCCGCGTGCGAGAACGCGGACACGCCGCGGAGACGATGTACACGGTGCCCGTCCTCGACGGCGCTCGCTCGCTATGCGGTGTGGTCAGCCTGCGCGACCTGCTCCTGGCCGACCCGGCCGAACCCGTCCACGACCTGATGAACAAGCCGATGTTCGCTCATGCCGAGGATGACGCCGAGGCCACCGCACAGCGGTGTGTGGACGGGGAATCCTCGCCATGCCAGTCGTCGACAGCGACGGCCGCCTGGTCGGCGTCCTGACCATCGATGACGCCGTCGAGGTCGTCGAGCAGGCCCGCGACACGGACGAGGCGCGTGCCGGAGCGCGCGAACCGCTGCGCGAGCCCTACCTGGTGTCCTCCATCCTGTCGATCACCCGGGCGCAGATCGTGTGGCTGTTCGTCCTCGCGGTGTCGGCGATCCTCACCGTCAACGTGCTGGAGATCTTCGAGGGCACCCTCGAGCAGCGGGTCGCGCTGGCGCTGTTCATCCCGCTGCTCACCGGGATCGGCGGCAACACCGGTTCGCAGGCGGCGACGACCGTGACCCGCGCGCTCGCCACCGACGAGGTCACGCCGCGCGACGTCGCACGCGTCACCGCCAAGGACGTCCGGGTCGGACTGACCATGGGCGCGCTACTCGGACTCGCCGGTTTCGCCGTCGCCGCACTCGTCTACGGTCTCGACATCGGCGCGGTCATCGGACTGACGATCCTGTCGGTGTGCACCCTGGCCGCGACCGTGGGCGGCGTGATGCCGCTGATCGCGAAGTCGATCCGCGTCGACCCCGCGGTGTTCTCCACGCCGTTCATCTCGACGTTCTGCGACGCCACCGGTCTCCTCGTCTACTTCTCGATCGCCAAGGCGGTGCTGGGGATCTGATCCCGACCCACGGGCGGCGGCGGGAAGGTCGTGCCAGAGCCGCCGTCCGAATCGTTTTGTGCCCCCTTGTCACAGCGGAGTAGCCTGCTTCTCGGCGCTCCCTCACGCCCACCCTCAGCGAGGCGGCGCCCGTCAACACAGTTCCGCCCCGGCCACAGCCCGTGGGAACACACCCGGGGTCGCGGTGTTGAGCCGAAGAGTCCGGCGCCGGTCCGTCACCGCACGTCCGATCGCGCCGGGCCCGCCTGAGCCACACGATCGATTCGAGGAACCCATGCCTGCTCTGAGGTCACGTACCACCACCGTCGGCCGCGAAGCCGCCGGCGCCCGCTCCCTGTGGCGCGCCACCGGGATGACCGACGACGACTTCGGCAAGCCGATCGTGGCCATCGCCAACTCGTACACCCAGTTCGTGCCGGGGCATGTGCACCTGAAAGACGTCGGCGACATCGTGGCCGAGGCCGTGCGGGCCGCCGGTGGCGTGCCGCGGGAGTTCCACACCATCGCCGTCGACGACGGCATCGCGATGGGTCACGGCGGCATGCTCTACTCGCTGCCCAGTCGCGAGATCATCGCCGACTCGGTCGAATACATGGTCAACGCCCACACCGCGGACGCGCTGGTGTGTATCTCCAACTGCGACAAGATCACTCCCGGCATGCTCAACGCCGCGATGCGCCTGAACATCCCGACGGTGTTCGTCTCCGGCGGGCCGATGGAAGCCGGCAAGGCAGTCGTCGTCGGCGATGTCGCACATCCGTCGTCGGACCTGATCACCACGATCTCGGCGTCGGCGAACAGCGCTGTCGACGACGCCGGACTCGACGAGGTCGAGCGGTCGGCGTGCCCCACGTGCGGTTCGTGCTCGGGCATGTTCACGGCCAACTCGATGAACTGCCTCACCGAGGCTCTCGGACTGGCACTGCCAGGCAACGGCTCGACGCTGGCCACCCACGAGGCCCGCCGCGCCCTGTTCGCGCGCGCCGGCACGGTCGTCGTCGATGCGGCGACACGTTGGTATCGCGACGACGACGCATCGGTGCTGCCGCGGAACATCGCCACGCCGACCGCGTTTCGCAACGCGATGGCCCTCGACGTCGCGATGGGCGGTTCGACCAACACCGTCCTGCACATCCTCGCCGCCGCGCAGGAAGGGGAGGTCGCCGATTTCGACCTCGGGGTCATCGACGAGATCAGCCGCAACGTGCCGTGTCTGTCGAAGGTCTCGCCGAATTCGGACTACCACATGGAGGACGTCCACCGGGCCGGCGGAATCCCGGCGATCCTCGGAGAACTGCGCCGCGCGGGCCTGCTCGACGACACCGCGTCGACCGTGTACACCCCGACCATGGCCCAGGCGCTCGACGACTGGGACATCCGCGGCGGCAAGGCGATCGACGAGGCCGTCGAGCTCTTCCACGCCGCACCGGGCGGCGTCCGCACCACCACTCCGTTCTCGACGTCGAACCGGTGGAGTTCGCTCGACACCGATGCCGCGGGCGGTTGCATCCGCGACCTCGAGCACGCCTACACCGTCGAGGGCGGTCTGTGCGTGCTGCGCGGCAACCTCGCCCCCGACGGCGCTGTCCTGAAGACCGCGGGCATCGACGAGGACCTGTGGCACTTCGAAGGGCCGGCCCGTGTCGTCGAGAGCCAGGAAGACGCCGTCCAGGTCATCCTCTCCAAGACCATCCAGGCCGGCGAGGTCCTCGTCGTGCGGTACGAGGGTCCCGCGGGCGGCCCCGGCATGCAGGAGATGCTGCATCCGACGGCCTTCATGAAGGGCACCGGGATGGGCAAGAAGTGCGCCCTCATCACCGACGGCCGGTTCTCCGGCGGGTCGTCGGGCCTCTCGGTCGGTCACATGTCCCCCGAAGCCGCGTCGGGTGGTGCCATCGGACTCGTCGAGGACGGCGACCCGATCCTCATCGACGTCAAGACCCGCCGCCTCGAGGTCCTGGTCGACGACGAGGTGCTCGCCGAGCGGCGCGCCAAGATGGAGGCCTCCGAACGGCCATGGCAGCCGAAGGATCGTCAGCGCACGGTGACCACCGCACTGCGCGCGTACGCCAAGCTCGCGACGTCTGCCGACCGCGGCGCGGTGCGTCAGGTCGACTGACTACTCAGCACAGAGTGCGGGGACGTATCGGATTCCGATACGTCCCCGCGTTCTGTGTCGGTGCCGACTCAGATGAGCGGGTTGCTCCCGTTGGCCAGGACCCAGACGGCGACAGCTGCCGCCACGCCGACGATGAGCCAGAGGAACGAGCCGACGAACGGCCGTCGCGCCCAACCCCGTGGATAGTCGAGTGAGTACAGACCCGGGCCGGTCAGGATGACGACCGCCGCGGCCACCGCGAGGAAGAGCTCGAACTCGACCCCGCCGGCGGCGGCGAAGAACGAGAAGCCATCGGCCATCGACATCTTGTAGGCCGCGGCGACGAGCATGGTGCCGAGGATCGCCGACGCCCCGATCGGGGTCAGCAGTCCGAGGATCACCATCAGTCCACCGATCGTCTCCGAGAGCGCACCGACGATCGCGAGGATCTGGGCGTAGTCGGCGGTGAAGCCGGCGTCGACGAGCATGGACTCGAAGCCGCTCAGCTGCGGACCGTTCCACAACCCGAAGAGCTTCTGCAGGCCGTGCGCACCGACCAGGCCGCCGAGTGCAACACGCAACAGCAGCAAACCCAGGTCGATGGTGCCGCGTCGCGATTTCGCGAGCGCGTCCTCGAGGTCGTCGTCGACCGCGACATCGCGACGATCATCGGTGTCGTCGTCGGTTCGGCGCCGCCCGAACCGACGTCGACCGCGCGGCTCGTCGTCAAGTACTTCGGTGTCGGACGCGGCGTCGTGCGCTCGGGCGCGGGAGATCAGATCGTCGTCGTCATCGACGAAGTCATAGCGCGCGGTGCCGACCGGCGGCAGGGCGGGCTCCGGGGTGGTGACCGCGTCGTCGGCGGTCTGCACACGCACGGGGCCGGGCTGTTTGGCGAACTGCACGGTCTCGAAGTCGTCATCGGACGATGCACCCGTTCCGGCGCCGGGCCCCGCGGTCGTCGCGGCCGGTCGCGTCGGCGCCGGACCGGACCGAGGAGCCGCGGGCGGACCAGCGGCGACCGAACGGGTCTCGACGTCGCCGGGATCGAGGTCGTCGAGATCGTCCACCCGGGAGTAGGGGGCCGGCGACCGCCGGGCGTGCCGGTTGTAGAAGTCGTCGCGGTCGGTCACCGCGGGTGGCGTCGGCGGGCCGGCGTCGGGACGCGAACTGCCCGCCCCGGGTCCCGTGCCGGGTGCGCCGGTCGCGCCGCCCGGGACCGGGATCTGTCCGGTCGGTTCGTCGTAGGGGCTCGTCGCCGGTGTGTCGCGCTCGCTGGTGCCCGACGTGTCGCGTTCGCTCACACGCCCGACTCTAGAGGCTCGCGGACTGCGGTCACCGGACCCCGACGGGGTGAGTCGGGGCACCACGCTCGGGGCACCGTCACCCGGAGCACCATTACTGTGGACGCCATGTGGAAGGGGCGCCCGACGGGCACGCGCGACGATGCCCGGACGAGTTCAGCCGCGACGGCGGACCGCCGGGTGTGGGCCCGGTGGCGAGTGCTGGTGACGGTGCTGACGGCGGTCGTGGTGCTGGTCGGCGGCTGCGCGGACTTCAGCGCCCAGGACAATCAACGCGAGGCGGGTGCGTTCAGCCCGAACAACCGGCCGAGCGGCCAGCCCGAGCCGACGCCACCGCCGGAGACCCCGCGCGAGACGCAACCGCCACCGACCGGCCCGTGCGTCGACCCCGACCCCGCGGTGATCGCGACGTGCCTCGCGTCCACCGGCGGTGTGATGCCCGGCGACGAGCAGGGCGAGGTCACCGTCGTCGCCGAACGCACGACCGGCAAGATCATCACGACCAAACGCTACGGTCCTGCCCGGACCCTGGGAGAGACGCCGGTCGATGCGTCCGGTGACGGCGGTCTGATCGATTTCGCCTACTCCCCCACCTATTCTCAGGACCGGTTGATCTACGCCTACATCACGACCCCCTCGGACAACCGCATCGTCCGCCTGGCACCGGGAGACGTGCCCAAGCCGATCCTGACCGGCATCCCCAAGGGCGCCACCGGGAACATGGGCGCGATGTACTTCCGGTCCCCGACCGAACTCGTCGTCGCCACCGGCAATGCCGGGAATCCCGCGGCCGCGGACGATCCGTCATCCCTCGCGGGCAAGGTACTGCTGGTGACCTCGTTCACCTCTGGCGACGGCCCGCGCCCGGCGATCCTCGCATCCGGTTTCGGTTCGTCGGTGGCGTTGTGTCCCAACGCTTCCACCGGGACGGTCTACGTCGCCGACCAGACGGCCACCGAGGATCGCGTGCAGGTGCTCGAAGAAGGCGGACCCAAGGTGCTGTGGACGTGGCCGGACCGACCACAGATCGCGGGTTGCGGGGTCGCCGGGGGCAGCATCTTCGTCTCGACGACGCGCACCCAACGCATCGAGGCCATCAACGAGCCCACTCGCGAGGAGCCGACGATCACCGCTCCGGCCGTCGTGCTCGACCGGCGGTACGGCGCCCTCGGCCGGATGGCCGCGCTCCCCAACGGGCTGCTGCAGGTGGCGACCGTCAACAAGGAGGTGGGCTCAGCGAAGCCCACCGACGATCGCGTGTTCCGCTTCCTGCCCTCCGGCGGTGGCAACGACCGGACGTGACCGGGACGCGCCCTTCAAGGCTCGTCGACCTCGACGCGCTCCTTCGTCGCTTGCTCGGCCCGGCGGCGTGCGCTCCCCGCACCTCAGTAACTGCGGCCGGGCGGCCGTCGTGGATCGTGAAAGAACACTCTTGAGCGTCCACATCTCTGCTCCCTGAGGTGCGAGCGAAGCGAGCCACGAAGGGCTCCGCAACCTGTCTCACCAGGCCCTTCGTGGCTCGTCGCTGGCGCTCCTCGCACCTCAGGGAGCAATGGTTATGTCGTCTTTCGGATCAGGGAGCAGAGGGGCTGCGCCCTCAGGAACAGGCCGCGATGACGAGTTCTTTGACGCGGGCCGGGTCTGCTTGTCCGCGAGTCGCTTTCATGACGTCTCCGACGATCTTGCCGGCGGCCTGGACCTTCCCGCCGCGGATCTTGTCGGCGATGTCGGGGTTGGCGGCGAGCGCGTCGTCGACGGCCTTCTGGAGCGCGGAATCGTCCCGAACCACCTCGAGGCCGCGGTCGGCGACGATCTGAGCGGGCTCACCCTCACCGTCGAGGACGGCGGTCGCGACCTGCTGCGCCAGCTTGGTCGTGAGTCTGCCCTCGTCGACCAGCCCGATGATCTCGGCGACCTGCGCCGGCGTGATGGACAGGTCGGCGAGTTCGACTCCGCGAGAATTGGCCTGTTGCGCAAGGAAGGACACCCACCAGCCGCGCGCCGCCTCGGGTGCTGCTCCGGCGTCGACGGTGGCGATGATGAGATCGACCGCGCCGACGTTGACGAGGTCACGCATGACCTCGTCGGAGACTCCCCAGTCCTCCTGGATGCGGGCGCGACGTAGCCACGGCAGCTCGGGCAGGTTCGCCCGCAACTCCTCGATCCACGCCGAATCCGGCTGCACCGGAGGCAGATCCGGCTCCGGGAAGTAGCGGTAGTCCTCGGCGGTCTCCTTGCGGCGCCCGGCCGACGTGGTGCCGTCGGTCTCGTGGAAGTGCCGCGTCTCCTGGACGATCTCGCCGCCGGCCTCCAGGATGGCGGCCTGACGGCGCATCTCGTAGCGAACCGCCACCTCGACGCTCTTGAGCGAGTTGACGTTCTTGGTCTCGGTGCGCGTACCGAATTCGGTGGCGTCCTTCGTCTTCAGCGACAGGTTCACATCGCAGCGCATCGACCCCTGGTCCATACGCACGTCCGACACGTCCAGCGACTTGAGCAGGTCGCGCAGCGCCGACACGTAGGCCCGGGCGACCTCGGGCGCGCGTTCCCCCGCGCCCTCGATGGGCCGCGTCACGATCTCGACGAGCGGCACGCCCGCGCGGTTGTAGTCGAGCAGCGAATGACTCGCGCCGTGGATTCGACCCGTCGAGCCGCCGATGTGCAGCGACTTGCCGGTGTCCTCCTCCATGTGGGCGCGCTCGATCTCGACCCGCCAGGTGGTGCCGTCGCCGAGCACGACGTCGAGGAAACCGTCGTAGGCGATCGGCTCGTCGTACTGCGAGATCTGGTAGTTCTTCGGCTGATCCGGGTAGAAGTAGTTCTTCCGCGCGAAGACGCTCGACGGCCGGATGGAGCAGTTCAGCGCGAGGCCGATGCGGATCGCGGACTCGATGGCCTTGGCGTTGGCGACCGGGAGCGAACCCGGCAGTCCGATACACACCGGGCACACCTGGGTGTTCGGGTCGGCGCCGAACTCGGTGGGGCACCCGCAGAACATCTTGGTCGCGGTGCCCAGCTCGACGTGCACCTCGAGACCCATCACCGGATCGAATGCGGCAAGCACCTCGTCGTAGTCCAACAGGTCGACGGCTGCGGAAGTCATAGCGGCCAGTTTATGCGGCGATATCCCAGGGGCACGTTCAGGGTGATCACCGATGCCGGGAGCCGGACCCGCTCGTAGCGTGGATGTCACCGGCGAACGACGCCGGACCACAATCCACACAGGAGGACGAGATGACCACCCCGCAACCCGCCTACAGCGGCCCCCGCCTGATGCGTTCGCGCAGCAACTCGTGGCTGGGCGGTGTCTGCGGTGGTATCGCGCAACGTTGGGGCTGGGATCCGACGCTCATCCGCGTGCTGTTCATCCTGTCGATGCTGCTGCCCGGACCCCAGGTCCTGATCTACCTGGCGCTCTGGATCATCATCCCGCGCGAGCCGGCCGCGACGGTCACCCCGGTGGCCTGACGGCCCGGAGTCGCTCAGCCGAAGATGACCCGGATCTCCTTGTACTGATCCAACGGCACCGTCTTCAGTTCACCGAGTGCCTCGTCGAAGGTGATCCGGGCGATGTCGGTGCCGTGAAGCGCGACCATCTGCCCCCAGCCCTTCTCGGCGACGAGGTCGGCGGTCGCCATCCCCATGCGGGTCGCGAGCACCCGATCGTAGGCCGACGGCACGCCGCCGCGCTGGATGTGGCCGAGGATGGTGGCCCGGGTCTCGATCCCGGTCCGCTCCTCGATGAGCGGGGCGAGCACCTCGGCCACTCCACCGAGTCGGGGGCGGTTGAAACCGTCGAGGCCTTTGGTGGAGTACGCCTCCTTCATCTCCGGGAGCTTGAACCCCTCGGCGACGACGACCATCGGCGAACGCCCGCGCGACTTGACGCTGGTGACCCAGGCACAGATCTGGTCGAGACTCTCGGGGTTCTCCGGGATCAGGATGACATGGGCGCCGCCGGCGATCCCGGAGTGCAGGGCGATCCAGCCGGCATGGCGACCCATGACCTCGAGGACCATGCACCGTTTGTGCGAGTTGCCGGTGGTGCGGAGGCGGTCGATGGCCTCGGTCGCGATCTCCACCGCGGTGTTGAACCCGAAGGTGTAGTCGGTGGCGGCGATGTCGTTGTCGATGGTCTTGGGAACCCCGACGATGTTGATGCCGTCGTCGAACAGCCGCTTCGACGCCGCCGCCGTGCCCTCGCCGCCGATCGCGATCACGCCGTCGATCTCGAGGTTCTTCAGCACCTTCTTGATGTTCTCGGGACCGCCGTCGGGTTCGGAGTAGGGACCGAATCGGCTCGTGCCGAGAATGGTGCCGCCCTGGTTCGACAGGCCGCGGACCGTCGACCGGCTCAATTCGACGATGTCGCCGTAGACCAGTCCGGCCCAGCCGTCCCGGAAGCCGACGAACTCGTGGCCGTACACGGTCTCACCCTTGAGCACTGCGCCGCGGATGACCGCGTTCAGTCCGGGGCAGTCTCCCCCGGACGTCAGAATGCCGAACCTCTTGGCCACTGGTGAGACCACCCTCCCTGTCGTCATCGGTCAACCTGCCCGAGCAACCCCAATCTAGTGCCCCGACGAGCCCGGCGCTGGTCGCGAAATCACTTGATGCCGTTCTCGTAGGCGAACACGACGGCCTGCGCCCGATCCCGGAGCCGGAGTTTGTTCAGGAGACTGCTCACATGGGTCTTCACCGTCTGCTCGGTCACGAACAGGTCCGCGCCGATCTCCGCGTTGGACTTGCCGTCGGCCACCAGGTCGAGCACCTCGCGCTCCCGCGGGGTGAGCGTGTCGAGCTTCTGATCCCGCGCCGGCCGCCGGCGCCTGGCGGTGACCTCGGTGATCAGCCGCCGTGTGATCGACGGTGCCAGCAACGCCTCACCCGCGGCCACGACGCGGACCGCTCGCACCAGCTCTTCGGCGGGCGCATCCTTCAGCAAGAATCCCGATGCCCCTATGCGCAGCGCCTCGTACACGTAGTCGTCGATGTCGAAGGTCGTCAGCATCAACACGCGCGTGGGCGGTTCGGCAGACGACGCGAGGATCTGCTCCGCGGCCCACAGTCCGTCCTTGCGCGGCATCCGCACATCCATCAGCACGACGTCGGGACGCACCCGACGACACACCTCGACGGCCTCGACCCCGTCGGCGGCATCGCCGAGGACCGAGAGGTCGGGTTGCGCGGCGAGCAGCGCCGAAAAGCCCTGACGCACCATGGCCTGGTCATCTGCGATGACTACGGTGATCGGCACGCCGTCACGCTACCGTCGTCGTGACGACGGCTCACCGGAACCCGTGGAGGTCACGATCGGCTCGGGCACGACGACGTCCCGGCGCGGCGTCGCCGGGATGCGAGCGCGTACCGCGAACCCGCCGGTCGATGTGGGGGCGGCGACCAGCGAACCACCCACCGCCTGAGCGCGATCGATCATCCCGGGGATACCCACTCCGCTCCCGCCGATCTGCAATGGTTCAGCGGTCGCGGCCGTGTTGACCACGGCGACGTCGACGAGATCATCGTCCCCGCGCCTCACCTCGACGTCCACGCGCCCGCCGGGGGCATGCCGGGTGGCATTGGCCAGCGACTCCTGCACGATCCGATAGATCACCAGGGCGGCCGATTCACCGACGTCGTCGGCGTCGATGGCCAGGTTCAGCACGACCTCGGCACCCGCGCGGCGTGTCTCGGTGACCAGCGAATCGAGTTCGGCCAGGCCGGGATTGGGTGCCGCCGAAGCATCCGCACCCTCGACGCGCAGGACCCCGAGCAACTGTCGGACCTCGTCGAGGGACGTACGTGCCGCCTCGGCGATGGCGTCGAATTCCGCTGCGGCAGAGGGGCTCACATCCGGCAGGCGATATCTGGCGGTCTGTGACATCACCACCACCATCGACATCCGGTGAGCGACCACATCGTGCAGGTCCCGGGCGATTCGCGCCCGCTCCTGGAGTACGGCTGCCTCGGCTTCGGCGGCCTCGGTCTGCTCGGTGCGCACCGCCAACTGCCGGCGCGAAGCCATCAGTCCGCGCAGCAACGCGACCACGACCGCGAGCACCGAGATCCCGAAGACCCACCCGACGCGCGCGGTCGGTTGCACGGCGAAGGCGATGACGATCGACGTCGAGACCCAGACCACCGGAATCCATCGCAGCGGGCACTTGAGGAAGGCCATGAACGTGAGGACCAGCAGTTCGATCAGGTGGGTGACCTGGATCGTCAGCTCCCACCCGCCCCGGGTCGGGACGACGATGCCGATGAGTTGGGCGGAGACCACCGAGATCGCCCACCCCAGCAACGGGGCCGACCACGCGAGGGCGATCGGCAGGGCCGCGAAGGCAGCGACCACGGGTAGCACGAACACCGGCATCGAGTGGGTGATCGGGAGCGTCGGCCACGCAACCGAGTACATGACCAGCGCCACGAACAGGAAGAACCAGTTGAGGCGCGACGAGAAGTAGTGGCGCACCGCGGGGTCCTGGGCCACCGGGGCGGTCGAGGCCCATTCGAGTGAGGACGCCCCCACCGCGCGGAGCTTCTTGCGGTATCCGAACATGCCCTCACCCTAGGCTCGGCGACCGCTCGAAGACCTCATACTTCCGAGGGAGACGACCCGATACCGTCGTAGCGTTTCGGCGCCGACGAACCGGCCTGGGGACGACCGCGGCCGGTCCCGCGGAGCGATGTGCCGGCCGGATCCGGACTCATAGCGTCGATGCTCATGACCGGATCAGAGAACATCCGAAAGCTTCCGTCGGACAACGTCTTACACCAGCACCGCGATCTCTCCGCAACCACTCGCCGACGACGGTCGCGGTGGTGGGCGGCGATGCTCACCCTGGCCGTACTCGTCACCGGCCAGTGGATCTCGACCGCACACGCCGTCGCAGGCCCGCTCCTCGCAGCATCGAGCCCGGCGGTGACGGCGCCGGCGGCCGATGCGACCAATCCCTACGCGGCCGTGGTCGTCGCCCTCGTGGGACCGCACCCGGCCACCGCACTGGCGTCCCTTCCGCGGTCCTTCGTCGTGGCGCAGGGGTACTCCCCGCGGATCGTCGACGGATACCCGATCGACCCGGATGGGGACTGCTCGTCGCCGGTTCCGTTGCCACCGCACTTCACCCCGCTGTGCCGCACCCACGATCTCGGCTACGACCTGTTGCGGGCGGCGCAGCGAAACGGCAAACCGCTCGGCGCCTGGGCCCGGATCGCGCTGGACCGCATGCTGATCGACCGGATGTACGCCTCCTGCCGGACAGCTGCCTGCACGACTGCCACGCACGGCGCTCGAATCGGGTTGGCGTGGAACACGTGGCGCCAGTACGGCGGCCCCCCGGCCCGGGGCGAGTCGTTGTCGGCCTTGGTCCACACGACCGTCGAGCGTGCCCTGGTCGATCCCGACGAGCGCGAGGTGCGGCGATGACGAAGCACCGAGACGCCCGTTGCCTGCGTGACGGCCCGTTCCGATCGTGGCCGCATCCCGCGATCAGTGTCGCGGTGACCCTCGGTTACCTCATCGCGGTCTATCCGGGCACCCTGCCCCGGGACGCGACGACGACCGCGATCGTGACCGCGGCATTGAGCGCGCTGGGTGCGATCATCGGGATGATCGCCGCCCGGCGCAGTCGGCGACAGCCGGACGACCAGGCACGGCGCGTCGTGTTCGGCTCCTGCCTGGTGATCCTCGGATGCGCGGTCGGCGTGGCGGTCTGGTGGCAGAACCTCATCCGTGCGGCGGTCGACGTCGCACCCCTCGGGCCCGGATGGGTGGCGGCGGCCACGATCCCGCCCGCCGTCCTCGTCCTGGCGATCGTCGCCGTCCCGCGTAGCTGCGCTCTGCTCGCGGCCGGCGCAGTCGCCCTCACGGCGGGACTGCTGGCACCCGCCGACGCCGGCGCCGACGAACAGCCGGTGCCGGCGTCGTCGACGACGGTGGCGACGCATTCGGACGTCCTGGCCCGCGGGGAGCTGAACACCGATGGATTCGACCGCGCCGCTGCACAACTCGTGCGGACGTGGACGCGTTCGGGCGGACTGTCGACACGGGCGGTCGTGGTCGCGGTGCCGACCGGATCGGGATGGATCGACCCGGCAGCTGTCGACGGTTTCGAGAGCCGGTTCGCCGGCGACGTCCGGGTTCTCGCACTCCCCTACGACGACGTGCCGTCGTGGCAGGCCTTCGTGTCCGACCGCTCCCGATCGGCGGACTCGGCGATCGCGGTGGTGTCAGCACTGGCGGCCGTCCTCGACGGTGTTCCCGACCGCGAACGTCCGCGGGTGATCCTCTACGGGCAGAGTCTCGGTGCCGTGGGCGCCGACGCCGCCCGGGTATGGCTGGAGAACGAGCGCCCCGCTCTGCTCGACGAGACCGTGCTGGTCGCGCCGCCGGCGGGCACCGTCGCCCCGGATTCCCGCACCTCGCGAACGGTTCTCGCCAATTCCAGCGACCCCGTCGTGCGCTGGTCACCCGCCGGACTGTGGAGGCCGCACCGCGCGACCGAGGACACCCACATCCGCGGTCCGCGGGTCCCGTCGGCGCCGTGGCTACCCGTGGTCAGTTTCGTACAGACAAGCATCGACCTTCTCGGCGCACTCGACGGTGCGGCCGGGGTCGGCCACCGGTACGGGTCCGAACAGTCCGGACCGCCGCAGCCGATGCGGAATTGACAGCCCCGCGACGGCGTGCACCGAGGACGGCACGCCGCCCCGGTCGTCAGACGATCGGCCCCCGAGCCGCTTCGTACGACGCTCCCACGCGGTACAGCCGGTCGTCGGCCAGGGCGGGCGCCATGATCTGCAGCCCGACGGGCATGCCGTCGTCGACCGACAGCCCCGACGGCACCGACATCGACCCGATGCCGGCGAGGTTCACCGGCAGCGTGCACAGGTCGAACAGGTACATCGCGAGTGGGTCGTCGACCTTCTCCCCGATCGGGAACGCGGTGGTCGGCGTGGTCGGCGAGATGAGCACGTCGACCTTCTCGAAGGCGGTGGCGAAGTCACGCGCGATCAGGGTGCGCACCTTCTGCGCCTGACCGTAGTAGGCGTCGTAGTAGCCCGAGGACAACGCGTAGGTCCCGATCATGATGCGGCGCTTGACCTCTGGACCGAATCCCTGCTCCCGGGACAGAGCCATGACCTCATCGGCCGAATGCGAGCCGTCGTCGCCGACCCGCAGTCCGTAGCGCATCGCGTCGAACCGCGCGAGGTTCGACGACACCTCCGACGGGAGGATGAGGTAGTAGGCGCCCAGCGCGTAGGTGAAGTGCGGACAGCTGACCTCGACCACCTCGGCGCCGCGCTCCTCGAGGAGCTTGACGGCCTGGTGGAAAGAGTCGAGCACGCCGGACTGGTAGCCCTCGCCCTGCAGTTCGGTGACGACACCGATCCGGACGCCGGCGAGATCCCGCTCGGCCCCTTCGCGGGCGGCCGAGACGACGTCGGGCACCGGCACATCGATCGAGGTCGAGTCCCGCGGGTCGTGCCCGGCGATGATCTCGTGCAGCATCGCGGTGTCGAGGACGGTACGGCCACACGGGCCGCCCTGGTCGAGCGACGAGGCGCACGCCACGAGCCCGTAGCGCGAGACCGTGCCGTACGTGGGCTTGACGCCGACCGTCGCGGTGACCGCGGCCGGCTGCCGGATCGAGCCCCCGGTGTCGGTACCGATCGCCAGCGGGGCCTGGTACGAGGCCAGCGCGGCGGCGCTGCCACCCCCCGAACCACCCGGGATCTTGCTGGGATCCCACGGGTTCCGGGTGAGCTGGTAGGCGGAGTTCTCGGTCGAGCTGCCCATCGCGAACTCGTCCATGTTGGTCTTGCCCAGGATCGGGATGCCCGCGGCGCGCAGGCGTGCGGTGACCGTGGCGTCGTAGGGCGGAACCCAACCCTCGAGAATCTTGGAGCCGCACGTGGTGGGTGCGTCGGTGGTGGTGAAGACGTCCTTGAGGGCGATCGGTACACCCGCGAGGGCCGACGGGGCGTCCCCGGCGGCGATCGCGTCGTCGGCGGCCTTCGCGGCGACCAGCGCTTCGGCGCCACTGACGTGGAGGAACGCGCCGAGTTGGTCGTCGATCTCGGCGATGCGGTCGAGGTGGGCCTGGGTGACCTCCACCGAGCTGACCTCGCGGGCACCGATCCGGGTGGCGAGTTCGGCGGCGGACAATCCGGTCAGATCACCGTCGGGACGCGGCGCGGCGACATGGGATCCGGGGGCGCTGGAATCGGGACTCACTGCTCTTCTCCCAGGATCTGCGGAACCGCGAAACGGTCCTGCTCGACGGCCGGTGCACCGGACAGCGCGGCTTCGGTCGTCAGACCCGGGACGACGACATCGGGGCGCAGCACATTCGCCAGTTCGGCCGGGTGGGCCGTGCCGGGCACGTCGTCGGCGGCCACTTCCGACACCGACGCGACGTGGGTCAGGATCGAGTCCAGCTGCTCGGCGTAGACATCGAGTTCGTCCTCGCTCAACGCCAGGCGCGACAGACGCGCCAGATGCGCGACTTCGTTGCGCGATATGGACTTCGGTTCGCCAGCCACCGCAGCGTCCTTCCTTCCATCACTGTTCGTTCGGGTCTCGTCGTCCCCGCCGTGTCGTCGACCGATGTCGTGTCGGCGTCTGGGCGACGTCTCCAGACTATGGGAACCCGCGACGACCGCTTCCCCCAGCCACCGGTTGGCAGCCGTGCACTGCGCGCCGCCCGCGCGTGGGTGCGAGAATGTCGCACGTGTCCTACCTGTTGCGGGTCTATCTCGAAGACCGGCCGGGCAGCCTCGGCGTGCTCGCCGTGCAGCTCGGCTCGGTCGGCGCAGACATCCTGTCCCTCGAGGTCGTCGAGCGCGGCAACGGTTACGCCGTGGACGACCTCGTCGTCGAGGTGGCGCCCGGGGCGCTGCCCGACAGCCTGATCACCGCGGCCGAGAAGGTCAACGGCGTCCGTGTCGACTCGATCCGCCCCTACTCGGGCGTGCTGGACACCCATCGTGAACTCGAGTTGGTCGATCAGGTGGCCACTGCCGGACGTGACCGGTTGCAGATCCTGGTGGACAACGCGCCCCGCGTCCTGCGCGTCTCCTGGGCGATGGTGGTCACACCGGCCAGCGGCGGCGTGCTGCAGCTCTTCGGCTCGTCCGGCGCCCCGGAGACCCCGCTGACCAGGGCGGACTGGCTACCGCTCGAGAGAGCCGTCGAGCTGGACGCCGACGGCGACTGGGTGCCCGGTGCCTGGCAGGACATGGACACCCGTCTCGCGGCGGCTCCCCTGGGATCGGAGTCGAGGGCGATCCTGCTCGGACGCATCGGCGGACCGGACTTCCGGCCGTCGGAGGTCGCCCGACTCGGTTATCTCGCCGGGATCGTCAGTACCGTGCTGCGCGCCGAGAGTTAGCCACAGCCGGTCGATCCGGAGGCATCATGGTCTGATGACGTCCATCACGTTGATACAGGGCGACATCACGACACAGTCGGTCGACGCGATCGTGAATGCCGCGAACTCCACACTGCTGGGCGGCGGCGGTGTCGACGGCGCGATCCACCGGCGGGGCGGCCCGGCGATCCTCGCCGAGTGCAAGGAGCTGCGGGCGGGCACCTACGAACGTGGACTACCTGTCGGCGAGGCCGTGGCCACCACGGCGGGAGACCTCGACGCACGTTGGGTCATCCACACGGTCGGACCGGTGCACTCCTACGACGAGGACCGCTCATCCCTGCTCGTCTCCTGCTACCGCGAGTCACTGCGCGTCGCAACCGAACTCGGTGCCACCACCATCGCCTTCCCGGCGATCTCGACCGGCGTCTACGGCTGGCCGATGGACGACGGCGCCCGCAAGGCGGTCGACACGGTGCGTGCCACGCTGCCGGAGACCTCGATCGAGGAGGTCCGTTTCGTCCTTTTCGACCAGCGTGCCTTCCGCGCGTTCGAGTCCGCTCTGGACTGATCGACGGTCACTCGGGGCTGCCGGTCTCCAGCAACTTCTTGAACGCGTCCTCGTCGAGCACCGGCACGCCGAGCTGTTCGGCCTTGTCGGCCTTGGTGCCCGGCGAATCCCCCACCACCACGTAGTCGGTCTTCTTCGACACCGAACCCGACGCCTTGCCGCCGCGTTGCAGGATCGCCTCCTTGGCCCCGTCACGGGAGAAGTCCACCAGCGAACCCGTCACGACGATCGTCTTGCCCTCGAGGGTCCGCGGGATCGACTCGTCGCGCTCGTCTTCCATGGAAACGCCTGCGGCGCGCCACTTCTCGACGATGTCTCGATGCCAGTCGACGGTGAACCAGTCGTGGATCGACTGGGCGAGGGTCATTCCCAACCCCTCGACGCCGGCGAGCTGGTCGATGTCGGCGGCCTCGATGGCCTCGAGGGAACCGAATTCGGTGGCGAGGGCGCGGGCGGCGGTGGGCCCGACATGGCGGATCGACAGCCCGACCAGCACGCGCCACAGCGCCACGTCCTTGGCTTTGTCGAGGTTCGCCAGCAACCGCTTGCCGTTGGCCGAGAGCGCCCCCGCCTTGGTGGTGAACAGATCCGTGCGGACCAGGTCCTCGGCCGTCAGCGAGAAGAGGTCACCCTCGTTGGTGAGCACCCCCGCCGACAGCAGGGCCGACGCGGCCTCGTAGCCGAGCGCCTCGATGTCGAAAGAACCCCGTCCGGCCAGGTGGAAGAGCCGCTCGCGCAACTGAGCCGGACAACTCTCCTGGTTCGGACAGCGGAGGTCGGCGTCGCTCTCCTTCTCCGGCCGCAGCGGCGTCTCGCAGGCCGGGCACAGTTCGGGCATCTCGAACTCCACCTCGGTGCCGTCGCGGAGATCGACGACCGGCCCGAGGACTTCGGGGATCACGTCCCCCGCCTTGCGGATCGTGACGGTGTCACCGATCAGCACACCCTTGCGCTTGACCTCCGAACCGTTGTGCAGGGTCGCACGCGAGACCGTGGACCCGGCGACGAGCACGGGTTCGAGAACTGCGAAGGGTGTGACCCGGCCCGTGCGTCCGACGTTGACCTGGATGTCGGAGAGCTTGGTGGTGGCCTCCTCGGGCGGGTACTTGTAGGCGATCGCCCACCGCGGCGCCCGCGAGGTGGAACCGAGGCGGCGCTGCACGGTGACGTCGTCGACCTTGACCACGATGCCGTCGATCTCGTGCTCGACGTCGTGACGGTGCTCGCCCCAGTAGGCGATCTTGTCGATGATCTCGTCGGCGCCGGACACCTTGGTGGTGTGGGTCGACACCGGCAGACCCCAGGCCCCGAGCGCCAGGTAGGCGTCGTGCAACGACTCCGGTCGCCAGCCCTCCGTGTGCCCGATCCCGTGACAGATCATCCGCAGCTTGCGACGGGCCGTGACCTGCGGATTCTTCTGCCGCAGCGAGCCGGCGGCCGAGTTGCGCGGATTCGCGAACGGCGGCTTGCCCTCCGCCACGAGCGAGGCGTTGAGCGCCTCGAAGTCCTCCACCCGGAAGAAGACCTCGCCACGCACCTCGAGGACCTCGGGAATCGGGTACTCCGCGGACTCGGTCAGGCGCATCGGGATGTCATCGATGGTGCGCGCGTTCAGTGAGACGTCCTCCCCGGTGCGTCCGTCGCCACGGGTGACACCTCGCTCGAGAACCCCGTTCCGGTAGACCAGCGCCAGGGCCACGCCGTCGATCTTGAGCTCGCAGAGGAAGTCGGCCCGGGCGCCGGCGTCGGCGACCACGCGGTCGACCCAGGCGCGCATCTCGTCGTGGTCGAAGACGTTGTCCAGCGACATCATTCGCTCGAGGTGGTCCACTGCGGAGAACGCCGTGGAGAAGCCGCCCCCGACGAGCTTGGTGGGTGAGTCGGCGGCCGCGAGTTCGGGATGCGCGCCCTCGAGCGCCTGCAGGCGTCGGAGGAGCAGATCGAACTCGCCGTCGGTGATGACCGGCGCGTCCTTCACGTAGTAGCGGAACTGGTGCTCGCGGATCTCCTCGGCGAGAGCGGTCCACTCCTCACGCAGGTCCGCCTCCGGCCCCGACTGCTCGGTGACCGGCTGACCCGACTCCGTTGTATCTGCCACGTTCCGAGGGTATCGGAGTGGTGGGACAGACCCAGCTCGTCAACCGATGCCTCGTTCGCGCGGTACTGCTTCCCTCCCGCTGATCGGATCCGATCAGCGGGACGGAGACGGGGCCGCGGGAGTTTCCGCGTCGACGATCACAACGGACCGAGCTTGGCCACCGACCGCTTCGGTGCGATCTGGCGGTAACTCGTGTCGAGGAGTTCGGCGACCTCGTCCCAGTCGGTCTCGTCGTCGAGGATCAGCCCCACCCAGCCGGCCGGGCCGAGGTAGGCGGGCAGGAAGAACCGCGGATCGTCCAGCAGCGCGGGCCGTTCGGAGTCGTCGGCGAGGACCAGGATCGATTGATCATGGCGCACCTTGCTGCCCTTGACGCCACCGCCGTAGTTGCCGAACATCTTGCCGCAGCGAAAGGTCGGGCGACCGTGCGCGACGACCTCGGTTGCGTCGGGCAGCGCGAGCGCGATCTCCCGTATGCGGCCCAGATAGGGATCCGCGTCGTCGAACATGATCGGGTGCGGCATACCGACGAGAATAGGTCTACGACGTCGGACCCGCAGGGGTTTTCAGAGCGCGGAGGGATCGCTGCCGAGCAGCTGACCGGCCTCCGCGGTGATCGCCAAGGCCGTCTTGGCCCACTTCGCCGACGCGCCGGCCAGACCACAGGTCGGCGTCACGATCACGTTGTCCGACAACACTTTGCGGTCCAGTCCGATGCGGTCGGTCAACGCGGCGAGTTCGGTCGCCACGTGTTCGGCGGCCAGCGGACGATCGGGTGCGGTCGACGGCACACGACCCGCGAGCAGGACGCCGCCGCGGTCGACGAGCATCCCGATCCCGTCGAGATCGGTCGCCGACGGTGTGGTGATGTCGATCGAATACGCAACCCCGGGAAGATGTTCGAGGAGATCCCACCGCGGTGTGCCGCAATCGTGCAAGACCACCGGGACGCCGACGTGGTCGACGAGTTCGGTGAGTGCGCGAGCCACCTCGACCGCCGGTATCGCCCGGATGGGGTCGAAGCGGGTCAGCGGCTTCACCGTGCCGTCGATGACCTGGCCGACCATCGGCTCGTCGAGCTGGACCACCACGCGCGCACCGAGCCGGCGTTCCACCTCGGCGACGTGCTCGCGCACACCCTCCGCCGTCGACTCGACGATGTCGCGGACGGCACCGTGGTCTTTCAGGACTCGTTGCCCGTTCGTCAGCTCGACAGATGCCGAGGTGGTGAACGGACCGGCCACCTGCACCTTGAAGGCGCGGCCGGTACCGATGAAACCCGCTGTCTCCCACAGCTCCTCGACGACGTCGAGGTCCTCGGCAAGCAGGTCCGCGGCGCGTCGGGCCAGACGGGAGTGGCGTTGCGCCAGCCGGTAACCCCATGTCGCGGTGTCCATCGGCAGGTCGACGAGGATCGCCGCCATCCGGCCGATCAGATCCGCACCGATACCTCGCGCGGGCAGTTCGACGAGGTGGGCGAGATCGAGTTCGCCGTTCACCACCGCGGCGGCGGCACGTGCGTCGGTGCCGGGCATCGACCCCACGCCGGTGCCCACTCCGGTGGGCAGTGCCGCTCCGGTCACCGAGACGCGACGACGGTCGGCTGCGACGAGGTGGTGGCGATGCGTCCGCACCCGACGACCTGGTCGCCGCGTCGGGCATCGGGCAGGTACAGCACCGCGGCCTGACCGCGGGCGACGCCGGTGAGCGGCTCCTGCAGCGCGATGTCGATACCGGGTTCACCGTCGATCGTGGTGGCGGTCGCGCGCACCGGCGCGAGCCCGCCGTGGGCTCGGACCTGCACCATCGCGTCGAAGGGCTCGTCCGGAGTGACCCCGGAGGTCCACACCGCACGCGTCGCGGTGATGCCCCAGACCTGCAGATCGGCTGCCGTCCCGACCGTCACCGTTCCCGAATCCGGGTCGATCTCGGTGACATAGCGGGGCTTGCCGTCGGCGGCCGGCGCCTCGACCCCCAGGCCCTTGCGCTGCCCGATGGTGAAGCCGTGGACCCCGTCGTGCTCGGCGAGGCGCTCGCCCGACGTCGCGTCCACGATCGCGCCCGGCCGGACACCGATGCGGGCTCCGAGGAACGCGCGGGTGTCTCCGCTCGGGATGAAGCAGATGTCGTGGGAGTCCGGCTTGTCCGCGACGGCCAGGCCGCGCCGGGCCGCCTCGGCCCGGATCTCGGACTTCGGGGTGTCACCGATCGGGAACATCGCCCGCGACAACTGATCACGCGTCAGCACGGCCAGCACATACGACTGGTCCTTGTCGGCGTCGACCGCTCGTCGTAACTCGCCGTCGGTCAGCTGCGCGTAGTGACCGGTGGCCAGCGCGTCGAAGCCGAGCGCCATCGCCTTGTCGGCGAGGGCCGCGAACTTGATCTTCTCGTTGCATGTAAGGCACGGGTTCGGGGTGCGTCCGGCCGCGTAGGCCTCGACGAACTCGTCGATCACATCGTCCTTGAACCGGTCGGCGAAATCCCAGACGTAGAACGGGATTCCGAGGACATCGGCGGCCCGGCGGGCGTCGGAGGCGTCCTCGCGCGAGCAGCATCCACGCGAGCCGGTGCGCAGCGCACCCGGAGCCGTCGACAATGCCAGATGAACTCCGACCACCTCGTGACCGGCCTCGACCGCCCGGGCCGCGGCGACCGCCGAGTCGACGCCGCCGCTCATCGCTGCCAGTACGCGCATCAGGAGATCCTTCCGCCGGGGACCGAGACCAGGCCGGCCGCCCGCGCCCGGTCGACGACCTCGTCGATGACCGCGGCGACCGCGTCGATGTCGGCCTCGGTGGTGGTGTGGCCGAGGGAGAACCGCAGCGACGACCGCGCGTCGGCCATGTCCAGACCCATCGCCAGGAGGACATGGCTGGCCTGGGCGACCCCGGCGGTGCAGGCCGATCCGGTGGAACACTCGACGCCCTTGGCGTCGAGAAGCATGAGCAGCGAGTCACCCTCGCAACCGGCGAACGACACGTGCACGTTCCCCGGGAGGCGACGATCGCCGTCGGCACCGTTGCGCACCGTTCCGTCGACGCCGAGGAGGACGTCGGTCAGCCGGGTCTGCAGGGCGCGGACGTGCGCGGTGTTCTCGTCGAGGTGCTCGACGCACCACGACAGTGCCGCGGCCATCCCGGCCGCACCGGCGACGTCCTGCGTTCCCGAGCGCACGTCGCGTTCGTGGCCGCCGCCGTGCAGCAGCGGCACGCATCCGACGTCCCGACCGAGCAGCAGGGCCCCGACGCCCTGCGGGCCGCCGAACTTGTGGGCGGTCAGGCTGAGCGCCGAGAGGCCGCTCGCGGCGAAATCGACCGGCAGATGGCCGACGGCCTGGATCGCGTCGGAATGCACCGGGACGCCGAATTCGGACCCGACCGCGGCGAGCTCGGCGATCGGCTGGATCGTGCCGACCTCGTTGTTGGCCCACATCAGCGAGATGAGAGCGGTCTCGGCAGCGTGCTCCTCGAGCTCCGCGCGCAGGTCGGCGGGCGAGACGACACCGTCGGCGTCGACCGGGAGCAGGACGAGCTCGGCGCCGGCCTGCTCGGCCAGCCACTGCGCGGGGTCGAGGACGGCGTGATGTTCGATCGCCGAGGTGATGATCCGGCGACGGCGGGGGTCGGCGTTCTGCTGTGCCCAGTAGATCCCCTTGACCGCCAGGTTGTCGGCCTCGGTGCCGCCGCCGGTGAAGACGACCTCGGAGGGCCGGGCGCCGACCGCCGCGGCGATGGCCTCGCGCGCCTCCTCGAGCCGACGACGTGCGGTGCGACCGGATCCGTGCAGCGACGAGGCGTTACCCGGCTGCGCGAAGACGGCCGTCATCGCCTCGACGGCTTCGGGCAGCATCTGCGTCGAAGCGGCGTGGTCGAGGTAGACAGGCGCCTTCACGGGCGGTCGGCTTGGCACGGGCATCGCTAGCAAGGATAAACGCGCGTAGGTCGCCGACAAATTCCGCGATCGGACGCGGAACGACAGCCCGCCTCAGACCCGCTCGAGGTAGAAGTACAAGTGACGGCCGTCGATGACTCCGCCTTTGCCGTTCATGATCCCCATCACCGTGGTGTCGTCGACGCGCTTGAAGTGGTCGATGACCGGCTGACCGTCGTAGACCATCGACGCGGTGATCTCGCCGCGGAACTCGATCGCCCACAGGCTGGCCTCGCCCTTGCCGAGCTTGGTGTTGGAGTAGAGGTTGCCGTTCTCGTCGCGGCACACCAGCGGTTGGACGTCGCTGCGTGAGGTGAACGTCTTGCCGAACCAGTTGGCCTTGGCGAGCGCGCCGTTGATGGCGTGCCCGGTGGTGAACTCGCCGCCCTTCCATGCGCCGAGCATCTCCTCGGGCCGCAGCGGCGACAGTCCCGCCCACACGGTGTCGAGGTCGGCGTCGTCGACCCGGCCGTCGACGTCCCGGAGTTCGAAGAACTTGGCGCGCGCGGCTTCTCGGGTCTGAGTGGACGTCATCGTCGGCCTCCTGGAGGTACGCGGTTGATCGTCCGCAGAGCTGCGGACGGCTACCGGAAAAACCTATATCAGGGAACGGTTGATGTCACTTTCCGCGGCCGGGAACCGCCCCGCCACGACGCGCTCACACCGACGCGCCAGCTCGCGACGATCTGCGCCGGGTTCCTCGGGCGGGTGGATGACCATCGTCACGACGAGACCACGCGCCCGCATGACCCGCCGCAGCGTGTCGGCCGGGGTGTCGGCGCCGATGAAACTCGGTGCCGTCGCCGTGGTCCCGTCGCTGCCGACGAAACGCAACCTCACCGGCACGACCGGCACGTCCGCATCGATCGCGGCCTGGAAGAACGCAGGTCGGAATGCACCGGCCGAGCGGCCGCAGTACGTGGTGCCCTCGGGGAACACGATCACCGACGAGTCGCAGTGCAGCCGCCCGGCCACGTCGCCGACCGTCCCCGGCAGACCGCGGAGTGTGCCGCGGTCGACGGCGATGACGCCGAACCGGCGCGCGAGGGACGACACCACCGGCATCCCGACGACATCGGATTTGGCCACCACGTCAGCAGGGCTGATCAGCGCGAGCGCCAAGACGTCGAGGAACGAGATGTGATTGGCGACCACGAGTCCGGCGCGGGTCGGGCCACAGCGCCGGTCCTCGACGCGGACGGCGATACCCAGGGCCGCCAGCAGTGCACCCGACGCGGATCGACGCAGGGGACGCGGCGGACGACGACGCAGCCGCGCCACCGCCCCGGTGGTCAGCGCCGCCCAGAAGATCCACACCACGACCACCACGAGTCGGCACAGACGCCACGCGACGATCGTCGCGCCGGTGACCGCGTCGAACCGCCCGGCCCGCGGTGCACCGATGCAACCGTCACCACAGGTGCTGATCGGGAACCACGGGTGCGCGAGCGCGCCGGCCGGGCGGGCAGGCGGACAGGCGGCGTGTTCGCGTCGGAAACGCTCGGAGCGAGGTCCGACCGGACCGACCAGCAGGGCGGTCATCGTGCCGCGCCCCCGGGCTCCGGCGTGGCATCCGTGCGGGCCGAACCCAGCCGTCGGGCACTCGATCGCAGCCGGTCGAGGTATCGCTTGTTGGCACCTTCGCGGTCGAGCAGGGTCAGGAAGTCCGCGACGTCGAAGACGTCGTCGACCGCCGGCTCGCCACAGATGCGGGCGCCGAGGCGGAGGTATCCACGCATCAGTGCCGGCATCGCGACCGTGTCGGACGGCACGATGTCGTCGAGCAGGCGTCCGCCGATGCGGGCCGGCGCCAGCGGGTGGGCGCGGCGCTCGGGGTCCTGGTGGTCGTCGCGCAGACGATCGCGCAGGGCGCGCAGCGACGAACCCGGCAGCCATTCACCCGGCGTGTGCAGGGGCACCGACACACAACCCATCAGGTATCGCAGGTCGGCGTCGTCCATGTACTGCAGCAGCGCCGCCCACATCAGCGCGGTCACCGACCCGTCGCGGTACTCGGAGTGGACACACGCTCGACCCAATTCGACGGTGGCGGAGACGATGTCGTTCATCTCGCGGAGGTCGAACTCGGTGGCCGAGTACCAGCCGCCGGCGGCGATCGCCCGCGCCGGGGAGAGCAGGCGCGCACACCCGACGACCCCGTCGTCGGCGTGGCGGACGATGAGGTGCTCGCAGAAGGCGTCGAACCGGTCGGCATCCCGTCCGGTGACCGCGTCACCGATGCGGTTGGAGAAGCCGGGTTCGTCGGCGAAGACGCGATACCGCAGTTCCTGGGCGGCGACGATGTCGGCGGGATCGTCGGACACGAGGACCCGGATGGGCCCCGCGGTGAGCAGGGTCGTCGGCACGGCCCGCGAGAACCGAGCGCGCGCGACATGGCTGGTGCGGACTGGCGACTGCATGGCGTTCATGACTCGAATGGAAACGAGACCGGGCATCGGCAGGACCACCGCAGCGTGTCGTGTCGGTGCGGGTTCGATGAACTCGGGCCGCCACCGGATGAACAGGCCTCGCCACGGCCACCTGCGGGTGAACGACCCCCGAACGCACGGTGACCCCCGACGGGGAGTCGGGGGTCACCGGGTTCTGCAGTTGATCAGCTCATGATCACTTGCGCTTCTTGACCTCTTCGGTCAGCTGCGGCGCGACGTTGAACAGATCGCCGACGACGCCGTAGTCGGCGATCTCGAAGATCGGGGCCTCTTCGTCCTTGTTGACGGCCACGATCGTCTTCGAGGTCTGCATGCCGGCGCGGTGCTGGATGGCGCCCGAGATGCCCAGTGCGACGTACAGCTGCGGCGACACGGTCTTACCGGTCTGACCGACCTGGAACTGACCGGGGTAGTAACCGGAGTCGACGGCCGCGCGCGAAGCGCCCACGGCGGCACCGAGCACGTCGGCGAGTTCTTCGACGACGGAGAACTTCTCGGCGCTGCCGACACCGCGACCACCCGAGACGACGATCGACGCCTCGGTCAGTTCGGGACGATCGCCGCCGACGTTCGGCTCGACCTTGGTGATCTTGACCGCGCCCTCGTCCTGAGCCGGGACCTCGACGTCGACACGCTCGCCGGCGCCGGCCTGCGGAGCGGCCTCGACGCCACCGGGGCGGATCGAGAAGACCGGGACCTCACCCTTGGCCTGGGCGTCGACGGTGTAGGCGCCACCGAAGATGGAGTGGATGCCCACGCCGCCTTCCTTGACGTCGACGATGTCGGCGAGGACGCCCGAGCCGAGGCGCACGGCCAAGCGGCCGGCGATCTCCTTGCCGTCGGCGGTGGCCGCGACGAGGATGCCGGCCGGCGAGGCGGTCTCGGCGATCGAGGCCAGCACGTCGACCTGCGGGGTGATGAGGTAGCTACCCGCATCGTCGGACTCGGCGACGTAGATCTTCTCCGCGCCGGCCTCCTTGAGTCCGTCGAGGATGCCGTCGGCCGAGCCGGGCTTGCCGACGACGACCGCCGACGGGGTGCCGAGTGCGCGGGCGGCGGTGATGAGCTCGCTGGTGACCTTCTTCAGGGCGCCTTCGGCGTCCTGTTCCACGAGAACGAGTACTTCTGCCATGGTGGTTTTCTCCTGAATGTCTGGGGGTTCGCCGGTGGTCTGCGTGGAGAAGGTCAGATGATCTTCTGGCCGACCAGGTACTCGGCGACCTTGGTGCCGCCGTCGCCTTCGTCGGTGACGCGCTCGCCCGCGGTCTTCGGCGGCTTCGGGGTGTTCGCCGTCACGACCGAGCCGGCGTTCTCCAGGCCCACATCGCTTGCCTCGACGTCGATCTCGGCGAGGGTCAGGACGGTGACCTCCTTCTTCTTGGCGGCCATGATGCCCTTGAAGGAGGGGAAGCGCGGTTCGTTGATCTTCTCGTTCACGCTGACGATGGCCGGCAGGCTGGCCTCGACGTGGAAGATGCCGTCGTCGGTCTCCCGCTCGCCCTTGAGGGTCTCGCCCTCCAGGGTCAGCTTGCGCAGGTGGGTCAGGTGCGGGAGCTCGAGGTACTCGGCGATCATGGCCGGGATGGCGCCGACGCGACCGTCGGTGGCCTCGTTGCCGGCGATGACCAGCTCGACACCCTCGACCGTGCCGAGCGCCCGGGCCAGCACGTAGGCGGTCTGGACCGCGTCTGAGCCGTGCATGAGGTCGTCCTTGATGTGGATCGCCTTGTCGGCGCCCATGGACAGGGCCTTGCGGATGGCGTCGGTGGCGCGCTCGGGACCCGCCGTCAGGATGGTGACCTCACCGCCGTCGGCCTCCTTGATCTTCAGCGCTTCCTCGACGGCGCGCTCGTTGATCTCGTCCAGGACGGCGTCGGCGGCCTCACGGTCCAGGGTGTAGTCGTCGTCGGACAACTTGCGCTCGGACCATGTGTCGGGAACCTGCTTGATCAGTACGACAATGTTTGTCATGGGTCTACGTCGACCTCCTGCATCGGGTTCGGCAACTTACCGGCGGGTAAGGCCATGGGTCCCCACCACTTTAGCGTCTCCTATGTTTCCACTAAACATCGACTACCTCACACAATGCACGCTACCGTTCGCTCGCTCGGTACGACGGCCCCGGCGGTCCCCGGGGCATGCCCTACTCTCTGTCAGATGACTGACGCAGACCTCGGATCGTCGCGCGGGACGGCAACCACTGGTCTCGAGGCGCTCGACACCGACCAGCAATTGGCGCTGACCGGCGAGCGGACGGTCCCGGGGATTCCCGCCGAGAACTACTGGTTCCGGCGCCACGAGATCGCCTACCGCCACATCGCCGACCGGTGCGCGGGCCACGACGTCCTCGAAGCCGGCTCCGGTGAGGGGTACGGCGCCGCGATGATCGCCGACGCCGGGGCGTCGTCGGTGGTCTGCGTCGACTACGACGCCGCCGCGGTCGAACACACCCGACGCCGCTATCCCCAGCTCGTCGTCCACCAGGGCAACCTCGTCGACCTCCCCCTCGCCGACGCCTCGGTCGACATCGTGGTCAACTTCCAGGTCATCGAACACCTCTGGGATCAGCCGCGATTCGTCGCCGAATGCCACCGCGTGCTGCGTCCGGGCGGGGTCCTGGTCATGTCGACGCCCAACCGCATCACCTTCTCCCCCGGTCGCGACACACCGCTCAACCCGTTCCACACCCGTGAGCTCGACGCGGCCGAACTCACCGAACTGCTTCTCGACGGCGGCTTCGTGATCGACGCGATGTGGGGAGTCGTGCACGGACCGCGACTTCGCGCCCTGGACACCAGATGGGGCGGTTCGCTCATCGACGCCCAGATCGAGCGTGCGCTCGCCGGCGTGCCCTGGCCGGACGAGCTGGCCGCGGATGTCGCCGGCGTGGTCGCCGCAGATTTCGACGTCGTCGATTCCGGCGTGTACGACATCGATGCCTCGCTCGACCTGTTCGCCGTCGCGTTGCGGGGCTGAGGGTGACCACCCGCACCGAACCCGTCGCGGGCCAGTTCACGCTGGTCCTGCACTCGCATCTGCCGTGGCTGGCCAATCACGGACGTTGGCCGGTCGGCGAGGAATGGCTGTATCAGTCGTGGGCCGCGTCGTACCTGCCGCTGTTCGACATGCTCGAGCGGCTGGCCGCCGACGGTTTCACCGACCAGCTCTCCCTCGGGATCACGCCGGTGCTGGCCGCGCAGCTCGACGATCCGCACTGTACGTCGTCGATGTACGAGTGGCTCGCCGACTGGCAGCTCCGGGCCACGCAAGCGGCGATGTCCCGCGACGCCGACCGAGCCGCGGCGGGCCGCCGTGAGTACCTCGACGCCCAGCGCGCGCTGGACACCTTTGCCTCCCGATGGCGTCACGGCGCGTCGCCACTGATCCGCGGACTGGCCTCGAGCGGTGTCGTCGAGATCCTGGGCGGCCCCCTGGCCCACCCGTTCGCACCGCTGCTCGACCCGCGACTGCGCCGGTTCTCGCTGACCGAGGGGCTCGCGGACGCCCATGCCCGGTGGGGTGTCGACCCGACCGGGATCTGGGCACCCGAGTGCGCCTTCGCGCCGGGGATGGAAACGGAGTACGACCGCGCGGGCGTGCGCCACTTCATGGTCGACGGGCCCGCCTTGCACGGCGACACCGCGCTGGGACGCCCCGTCGGCGACAGCGCCGTCGTCGCCTACGGACGTGACCTGACGGTGAGCTATCGCGTCTGGTCGCCGAAGTCGGGCTATCCGGGTCATGGCGCCTATCGGGATTTCCACACCTACGACCACGAGACCGGGCTCAAGCGATTCCGGGTCACCGGCCGGACCGTGTCCGGGCAGGACAAGAAGCCCTACGACCCGGCTCGCGTCGACGCGGTTGTCGACCGGCACGTCGAGGACTTCGTCGCGCATGTGCGGCAGCGTCTGGTCGACGAGTCCGCGCGGATCGGCCGGCCTGCGCTGGTGGTCGCCGCGTTCGACACCGAATTGTTCGGGCACTGGTGGCATGAGGGCCCGGTCTGGCTGGAACGGGTGCTGCGACGTCTGCCCGAGGTCGGGGTCACCGTCGGGACACTCGCGGGCGCAACGCAGGCCGGGCTCGTCGGCGCTCCCATCGACCTCCCCAGGTCGTCGTGGGGGTCGGGTAAGGACTGGCGGGTGTGGAACGGCCCGGCCGTGCAGCACCTGGTCGACCTGAACGCCGAGGTCACCGAGACGGCGCTCGACGCGGTCGCCAAGCTGCGGCAACACGGGAGTGCACGCAGCCGGGTCGCCGATCAGATCGTGCGCGAGGCGCTGCTGACCGTGTCCTCGGACTGGCCGTTCATGGTGTCGAAGGACACCGCGGCGCAGTACGCTGTGTCGCGAGCTCACACGCATGCGCATGCCACCCGCGAGATCAGCGACGCGGCGATGCGGGGCCGCGACGACGCAGCCGAGACGCTCGCCGCCGCCTGGGCGCGTGCCGACAATCTCTTTCCCGCACTCGATGCGCGCCGGCTGCACACGGCTCTGACCGCCGACCGGGTCGGCGTCGAGGGGGGAATCCGATGAAGGTGTTGTTCGTGTCGTGGGAGTACCCGCCGGTGGTGGTGGGCGGACTCGGCCGGCATGTCCATCACCTCGCCACCGAGATGGCCGCCGCCGGACACGACGTGGTGGTGCTGACCCGGCGTCCGTCGGGGACCGATGCGGTGACTCATCCGACGACGGACACCGTCGTCGAAGGTGTCCGGGTTCTGGCCGTCGCCGAGGACCCGCCGGAGTTCGAGTTCGGGCAGGACATGATGGCCTGGACGCTGGCCATGGGGCATGCGTTCGTGCGGGCGGGACTTCGGATTCTGCACGGCGGCGCCGGGAGCGGAACGAGCGGGTCGCGATGGGTGCCGGAGGTCGTGCACGCGCATGATTGGCTGGTCGCCCACCCGGCCATCGCGCTGGCCGAATTCTTCGATGTGCCACTGGTTTCCACGATCCACGCGACGGAGGCCGGGCGGCACAGCGGCTGGGTGAGCGGTCGGACGAACCGGCAGGTGCATTCGGTCGAGTGGTGGCTGGTGTCCGAATCCGACGCTCTCATCACGTGTTCGGCGTCGATGCGCGACGAGGTGAACCGACTGTTCGGCTACGACGCCACCGACATCACGGTGATCCACAACGGCATCGACATCCGTACGTGGCCGTTCGCCGAACGCGCTCGGACGAGCGGTCCGGCCGAGCTGCTGTTCGCCGGTCGGCTCGAATACGAGAAGGGCGTGCAGGATCTGCTCGCGGCGCTCCCCCGGATCCGCCGCAGCCATCCGGGTACGACGCTGACGATCGCCGGTGACGGCACCCAGCGGGACTGGCTGATGGAGCAGGCGCGCAAGCATCGGGTCGGCAAGGCGGTGCGGTTCGTCGGCCCGGTCGACCACACCGAGCTGGTGACGCTGATGCACCGCTGCGACGCCATCGTGCTACCGAGTCGATACGAGCCGTTCGGGATCGTGGCGCTGGAGGCGGCGGCGACCGGCGTGCCCTTGATCGTGTCCACGGCCGGGGGTCTGGGTGAGGCGGTTCGCGAGCCGGGCACCGGGCTGACGTTCGAGCCCGCGGATGTCGCCGGACTGGCCGCGGCGGTCCGGGCCACGCTGTCCGATCCGGGCGCGGCCGCGCAGCGAGCACTGCGGGCCCGGGCGCGGCTCACCGCGGAGTTCTCCTGGGCCGAGGTCGCCGAGCGCACCGCGAGCGTGCACCTCGCCGCGAAGCGTCGAGTCCGGCACGCGATCGGACGGCCCGACATCCCGGAACGCCCGCTGCCCGAACGGGACCCGGGGCAGGCATAGCCCCTGCTCCCTGAGGAGCCCGGAGCCTGCGGAACGCCTCCACCCCCTGCTCTCTGAGGAGCCCGGAGCCTGCGGAACGCCTCCACCTCCTGCTCCCTGAGGAGCCCGGAGCCTTCGGAACGCCTCCACCCCTGCTCCCTGAGGAGCCCGGAGCCTGCGGAGGGCGTCACGAAGGGTCACTCCCGCTCGGCCGCGGCCTTCTTCCGTTCGATGTCGGCGAGGGCGCGTTCGAGTTCGGCGCGTTCGGCGGCGTTCGAGGCCCAGTCGTCCATCCGGTTCTTGACCACCCGGGCGGGGGCGCCGACCGCGATGGCGTAGTCGGGGATGACGCCCTTGACCACCGCGTGCGAGCCCAGCACGCATCCTCGCCCGACGATGGTGTTGCGCAGCACCGACACCTTGGCCGCGACCCACGTGTCCGGCCCGATGCGCACCGGGCCCTTCACGATGCCCTGGTCTTTGATCGGCAGCGTGATGTCGTCCATCTTGTGGTCGAAGTCGCAGATGTAGCACCAGTCGGCGATGAGGGTGGAACCGCCGATCTCGAGGTCGAGGTAGGAGTTCACCACGTTGTTGCAGCCGAAGACGGTCTTGTCGCCGATGCGGAGGCTGCCCTCGTGGCAGCGGATGGAGTTGCCGTCGCCGATGTGGACCCAGCGACCGATCTCCATGCGCGCGAGTTCCGGCGTCGCGTGGATCTCGACGTTGCGCCCGAGGAACACCATGCCCCGCAGCACGATGTGCGGATTGGCCAGGCGGAACCGCGCCAGGCGGTAGTAGCGCACGAGGTACCACGGTGTGTACGCCCGGTTGCGTCTGATCCATCGCAGCGAGTCCAGCGTGAGAAAACGCGCCTGGTCGGGGTCGCGGCGTCGGCCCGCGCGCCGGCGGGACCGGTACGACGCATTCCACATGGTGGTCATGACCAGAAACCCTAATCGACGCGATTTTCGCGCACGATAGGCTCACTGCTGGCGCGGAGGGTGCCGTTCGATGGCATGCCCGGCGCCTGCACACGACGCAGAACAGGGCACGACGACGAGGAGCAGGATGGCTTTGGCACGACCGCAGGTGTCTCGACGCCGCCGATCCGCGCTGACCCGCCTGCTCGTCGCGCTGACGGCCGTGTGCTCGATGGCGCTCGCCGCCTGCTCGGACGGTCACATCGACGTCCGCTCCGTACCGAGCGTCGGATGGCCCAGCTACGGGGGTGTCCCGGGCAACGCCAACTTCGCGTATGCCGATGTGCCGGAGGACCTCACGCTGAGCTGGACACGGCCGACCGGCGGCCCGGTCACCGCGCCGGTGACGATCTCCGGCAAGGGGAACGTGGGCGTGACGTCGAATGCGGCGCAGGGATGCAACGTGCTCGTGCTCGACAGCCGCTCCGGACGCAAGAACTTCTGCAAGGACATGCGGGCCGGTGTCGAGATCAACGCGATGCTCGTCGATCAGTACGACCAGCCCTATCTCGGCGAGGAGACGACCTTCCTCGCCTTCAATGCCGGCGGCGCCATCCGCTGGCGGGCCGGCGTGATCGGGGTACCGCTGTCGGCGAAGTTCGCGGCCCCGAACGAGGTGCTGGTCGCCACCACACAGGGTCAGATCCTGCTGATCGACACCCAGCGCAACGAACTCCTCGCGCCTGAGGTGAGACTGCGCGACGACGCCGACCCCGCGCAACCGCTCCGCGGCTTCGGCGACTGCGTGAGCAACGGGCCGCAGTGCGCGATCCCCGCCCCCGCTGCCGTCGACACCGAACGAGAACGCTTCTTCCTCAACTTCTTTCCCCAGGGCGCAGCGACGTCGCAGATCCGCGCGATGAAGTACGGCGCCGTTGCCGGGAACCGCGAAGTCCGGACCGCGTGGCAGGCCGACGTCCCCAGCGGCGTCATCGGGACCCCGACGCTCTCGGCCGACGGCGCGACCGTCTATGCGTTCTCGCGCGACGGCAAGATCGTCGCCCTGAACGCCGAGGACGGATCGACGCGGTGGACCTACGACATCGGCGGCCACGGATTCGCGACGATGACCGTCTCCCCGGACGGTCTGATCATCCCGACCGGTTCGCTCGGCGCCCCGCTGACCCTGCTGCGTGATCGGGGCGATCGCGCCGAACAGGTCTGGCAGCGCACCGATCTGGCGACGGTGAGCCTGTCCACGCTGACCCAGCAGCAGACCGCGTGGACGGTCGCCCGCGATCCCGGCAAGGACTCCCTGTCCCTGGTCGAGGTGTCCACGACCGACGGCGCGACGAAACGGACTCTGCCGCTGCCGAATTCGCGCGGTTTCGCGACCGGCGTCTCGGTGTCCTACGCCGGACAGATCGCGACCGCGACCAATCTCGGCGAGGTGTACTTCTTCGACAGCAAGGCCGATCTCGAGTAGGTGTTCGGAGAGTGCGGGATTCGTACTGGAAACCGATACAGATCCCGCACTCTGCGTGGTCGGGTTCGTTTCAGAACCGGACACCCGGCTCACAGATGAACGCGACACCCTTGCGCCCGATCCGGGTCAGCACCACCGACAACGGCCGGGAGCCCTTGAGCTTGAGCTTCTTCCGCAGCCGGTCGGGGTCGACGTCGAGTCCGCGGACGAGGATCTCGAGGGGGCCGCAGTCGAGCGCCGAGAGCGCCTTCCGGAGCGCCTTCTCGGTCACCCCCGTCCGCTCGATCACCCGGAATCCGCGGGCGCCGTCGGGGACGGAATCACCCGTGAGATAGGCGATCTGCGGATCGAGTTGCCAGAGCCCGGACCGGTGGGCGTAGTGCTTGACCAGCGCGGCGCGCACGATCGCCCCGTCCGGGTCGACGATCCACTCCCCCGCCTCACCGGCCGGCACGTCGTCGTCTTCGCGGTCGGTGACCTCGACCTCGGCGATGGTTCCGTCGGCGCGGGTGCGGAGCACGGTGGCCCGCCGGCCGGGCTCCACACCTGGGCCCGTCCACAGGCACGCCTCGCGCACGCCGCCGTCGAGTGAGGTGACCTGAACCTCGCCGTCGAAGCCATAGCGGTTTCGCAGCATCTGATGGTCCAGTCCGGGAGCGCATTTCACGATGAGCGTGCGACCGGGATAGGTCGTCAGCAGCTCGAAGAGCGGTGGGGTCAGCTGATCGAGCCGGAAGATGCGGCCCGCATCCGATCGCCGCGCGGGATCGGCGAGGAGCACGTCTGCGGTCGAGGTCGGGGTGAGCGCGTCCGCGACCAGCAGCGTCGCCTCCGGCACGTTGGAACGCGCCATCGCGAGCCGGACCCGGTCGATGTCGCTGCCGATGACACCCGAGATACCGTTGGCGCGCACCAGCTCCCGTAGCTCCGCCCCGATCGAACAGGTCAGGTCGTGCACCACCGATTCCGGAAACCGCGCCGCGATTTCGGCCGCACGGTGCGCGGCGACCACCGACGCGGTCGCCTGCTGCAGGGCGTCGTCGGTGAGCAGGAGCGCCTCGGCATCGCGCAGCTTCGGGCGGGCGCGCCTACGACACTGCACCGTCTCGATCAGCGCGGCGTCGTGGGGCGCGTATCGGCTGCGTACCTCGGTGATGTCGGCCAGCATCGTCGACGGGGTGAACTCGAGGCGGGACACCGTGTCGAGCGCCTTCTCGCCGTGCCGCGACCGCAGGAACGCGACGTCGTCGAGATCGAAGGAGTAGCCCATGGCCTGACGGCGGAACCGCCTACTGCGGCTTCGTCCCCGTCACCACGACGTTGTAGAAGAACTTCGGCGGCACGACCTTCCGCAGCACGTTCTCGTCGAGCCAGGTGAGGCGCTTCCATCCGCCGAAGGCAAAGCGGGCCCAGCCCCACCCCAGCTTCTCCGGCGGGACCGCGGCCTCGAAGGTGCGGACCGGCCAGCCGAGCATCGCGGCGGCCAGTTCCTCGGTGGCGGTGGACACCTTCTGCGCGCCGGCAGCGCGGGCGATCCCGGCGAGCTCGTCGGGATCGAACGTGTGGATGTCGACGACGGCCTCGAGCGCGGCCGCACGCGAGGACTCGTCGAGTTCCTCCTGCGGGCGCCGCCATCCCTGCAGCGGACCGAGCTTCGTGACATTGGTCGTGGCGAACCACGTCGCCCGACTCATCCAGCGCGCGTAGAAGTCACCGATCGTCGACGGCTCACCCGCGAAGATGAAGCGTCCGCCCGGCTTGAGTACCCGCAGCACCTCGCGCAGCGCCTGCTCGACATCGGGAATGTGGTGCAGCACAGCATGTCCGACGACGAGGTCGAAGGTGTCGTCGTCGTACGGGATCTTCTCCGCGTCGGCGACCCGGCCGTCGACATCGAGACCGAGGTTCTCCGCGTTGCGCAGGGCGACCTTGACCATGCCCGGCGAGAGGTCGGTGACCGACCCCTTCGACGCAACACCCGACTGCATCAGGTTCAGCAGGAAGAACCCGGTGCCACAACCGAGTTCCATCGCGCGGCCGTACGGCAGGGGCTCCTCGGTGGCCGCGGCGTCGAAACGGCCACGCGCGTAGTCGATGCAGCGTTCGTCGAAGCTGATCGACCACTTCTCGTCGTAGGTCTCGGCCTCCCAGTCGTGGTAGAGCACCTGGGCGAGTTTGGTGTCAATGAGGGCAGCCTTGACCTGTTCCTCGGTGGCGTGCGGATTGGGAGCGGGATCGGTGCCCGGTGTGGCGTCGGTGGTCATGATCGCTTCCTGTGTGCGTGGTGATGGGGTGCTGTGGTCGAGGGGTACGCGGCGACGACGGCTCAGCGGCCGACGAATTCCGCCTTCCCGGGGCCGTTCTCGAGGAACGAAGTCAGACCGATGGCGCGGTCCTCGGTCGCGAACAGCGGGGCGAACAGCTGCTCCTCGATCTTGAGCCCGGTGTCGAGGTCGACGCCGAGGCCCTGGTCGACGGCCTTCTTGATCGCGGCGAGCGCCACCGAGGCGGCGCCGTCGAACTGTCCGGCCCAGGCGAGCGCGGCGTTGTAGACCTCGTCCGGCGCGACGACCTCGTCGACGAGTCCGATCGCCAGCGCCTCCGCGGCGTCGACGAAGCGGCCGGTGAACATCAGGTCCTTGGCCTTCGACGGCCCGATGAGGCGTGCCAGCCGCTGCGTGCCGCCGCCGCCGGGGATGAGACCGAGCAGGACCTCGGGCAGCCCGAGCTTCGCGTTGTCGCCCGCGATCCGTCGGTCGGCACCCAACGCGACTTCGAGGCCACCGCCGAGCGCGTACCCGGTGATGGCCGCGACGGTCGGCTTCGGGATGGCGGCGATCGCGCCGAGATCGCTCTGCAGGCGACCCGCCACCCGGCTCATCTCGGCGTAGCCGACGTCCCGCATCTCCTTGACGTCCGCGCCGGCCGCCAGGATCTTCGGGCCGCCGTAGACGACGACGGCCTTGATGTCGGCGCGCACCGTGGCCTCCTCGGCCGCGGCGGCCAGTTCGGCCTGCACCTGCCGGCTCAACGCGTTCATCGGAGGCCGGTGCAGCAGGATGGTGCCGACCCCCGGATGAGCGTCGGAGCACTCGAGGGTCACGAACTCAGGCATGGTCGAAGGCTACCGGTAGGTAAGTCCGGTCGGTGCCCCAGCCCGGCGACCCAGGCCGACGACCCGGCACGCACGACGCGGCCCGGAGTCCGCCGCTCGCCGGCATCGGAGCCATACAGTGGCGGTCATGGCGAAAACGTCGGGTTCCGCAGGTGATCCCATCGAACTCGAGGTCGGCGACCGCACCGTCCGGCTGTCGAGTCCCGACCGCGTCTACTTTCCCGAGCGCGGTGAGACCAAGCTCCATCTCGCCGAGTACTACCTGTCCGTCGGCGACGGGATCGTCCGTGCGCTGCGCGACCGTCCGTGCATGCTGCACCGGTTCCCCAAGGGCGTCAGCGGCAACAAGGTCCACCAGAAGCGCGTCCCCGCCGGCGCGCCGGACTGGCTGGAGACCACCGAGATCTACTTCCCGCGGTACGGCCGCACCGCCGACGAACTGTGTGTCACCGAACTGGCATCGGTGATCTGGGCGGTGCAGATGTCGACCGTCGAGTTCCACCCCTGGAACTCACGGCGCGACGACCCCGAGTCGCCCGACGAGTGGCGTATCGACCTCGACCCGATGCCCGACTGCACGTTCCCCCGGATCCGGCGGGTGGCGCACGTCGTCGAAGAGGTTCTCGACGAACTGGGTATGCGCGGGTTCCCCAAGACCTCGGGCGGTCGCGGGCTGCACATCTACGTCCGCATCGCGCCGGAGTGGGGCTTCCCACAGGTCCGGCGTGCGGCTCTCGCGTTCGCTCGGGAGGTCGAACGTCGGGCGCCCGACGACGTGACGACGACCTGGTGGCGCAAGGACCGCGACCCGGCGGCGGTCTTCGTCGACTACAACCAGAACACCCGCGACCACACCATGGCGTCGGCCTACTCCGTGCGCGGCAACGAGCGGGCCACCGTGTCGACGCCGATCACCTGGGCCGAGATCGACGACATCGAACCCGACGATTTCACCATCGCCACCGTGCCGGCCCGGTTCGCCGAACTCGGAGACCTGCACGCGGAGATCGACGACGTCGCGCACCGACTCGACACCCTCATCGACTGGGCCGACCGCGACGACATCGGCACCGACGAGGACGCCGAGATCATCGATATGGATCGGTGACGTCGCGTAACGACCGCAATGCCTTTTCCAGGGCGGCGAACTGGGCGTCGCCGAGATGCTCGCGCCACTCCTGCTGCTGCGCCTCGACCTCTCGCGCGGCGACCTCGCACAGGTGAACGCCCCGCTCACTCAGCGTCACCAGCCGGGCGCGACGGTCGGACGGGTCCGGCACCCGGGTCAGGTAGCCCGCCGCCTCGAGTTGGTCGACGATGCCGCCCGCGGTCTGCTTGGTGACACCCGCCTGCTCGGCGAGATCGGTCAGCCGCATGGGTTCGGGTGCCAGCCGCTGTAGCACCCGGGACTGCGCCGGAGTGATGTCGTCGGCCCCTTCCTCGGCGATCCGTGCCAACACCCGGCGCTCGGTCGCGCGGTGGGCGATGAACATCAGGACGGCGATCTGCGGGTCGGACACGTCGTTGACTTTAGTACGAAAACCTGACTAATATCAGTCAGGAAACCTGACTATCCGTGTGGCGGGAGCGACCGATGGACACCGACCTCATCTGGCAGCGCATCGACGAGCAACGACTCGAACTCGCCGCACTGATCGAGACCCTCACGCCCGAGCAACTCGCCACCCCGTCGCTGTGCGACGCGTGGACGGTGCGCGACGTCGCGGTCCACCTCACCCACTCCCACACCTCACCGGCACGAGCGATGATCGCCGCGTGCCGATACGGTTTCCGGTTCAACACGATGATCCGCGAACTCGCGCTGCGCGACGACACCACGGCGGGCGATGCCGCCTCGAAGTTGCGCGCCATGGTCGGTTCGCGTCGGCATCCGATCGGGACGACTCCCATGGCGCCGCTGCTGGATTCGCTCCTGCACGGGCAGGACATCGCGGTCCCGCTCGGACTCGACCGGCCGATGCCGACCGACGCCGCGACGGCGTGCGCCGACTACCTGTGGTCGACGGGTTTCCCGTTCCACGCACGTCGCCGGAACGAGGGACGACGCTACGTGGCCACCGACTGCGACTTCGCGGCCGGGACAGGCGCGGTCGTCGAGGCGCCGATCCGCGACATCGTCATGCTGTTCGGCGGACGGACGAACGCCGCCGGGGCTCTGGCGCCCTCAACCTGACAGCGCGTCCGGTCAGAGCGTGATCTCGGGCGGCTGCTGATCGCCGAGAGTCCGGAAGTACTCGTCGGAGCCGGGGAAACCGAGGCCGGCCAGCCCGGCGCCGGGTGTCACGTTCGGCAGGATCGGTTCGATGACACGTTCGGCGTCGAGCAGTTCGTCGATGGTCGAGAACTGCGAGACGTAGTTGAGCTGCGACCACGTGGGCGGCATGAGGAAGTGCTGGCCCGCGGCCCAGGAATCGATCGCGACCCGGGCGTTCACCCACCGGGCGACCTCGGCTTCGGTGGTCTCGGCGTCGGCGTGCTGTCCGTCGGGCATCGCCGCCAGGAAGAACCGGGTGTCGTAGCGCCGCTTCTCGTTCACCGGGGTGATCCAATGCGCGAGCGGACGCAACAGATCGGCACGCAGCGTCAGTCCGCGCGCGGTGAGGAACTGCGCGAACGACAACGACTTCTCGACGAGGCGTTGCCGATCCTCGGCCAGTCCCTCCGGGTCGGCGAATGCGCCGTCGGCATCGGTCGCGAGCAGGACGCCGCACTCTTCGAACGTCTCGCGGACGGCCGCGCACACCAGGGCCTGGGCGATCTCGGCGTCGCTGCCGAATTGCCCGGCCCACCAGGTGGCCTCGGGACCCGTCCACGCCAGGTCGGCGTCGGCGTCCCGCTTGTCGACGCCGCCACCCGGGAACACCGTCATTCCCCCCGCGAAGGCCATCTGCTTGACGCGGCGCTGCAGGAAGACCTCGATGCCGTCCGCGGCGTCGCGGACGAGCACGACGGTTGCCGCATCCCGCAACGGTGCGGACACGATGTCCGGGCCCTGTTCCTGTGTCGACGTCATTCAGTTACCTCCTGCTGCTCGACGGTGGCCACCCGCGCGGCGCCGGCGCCGCGCGAAGTACCGGCCGTCGACCTTGTCCAGAACGATCTGCTGGCGGAAGGCGGCGGTGAGGTTCTCACTTGTGAGTACCTCCTCGAGCAGCCCCTGGGCCACCACGCCGCCCTCGGACAGGATCATCGCATGTGTGAAACCTTCGGGGATCTCCTCGACGTGGTGGGTGATCAGCACGATGGCCGGGGCGTCGGGGTCGGCGGCCAGACGCGCGAGACGATCGACGAGTTCTTCGCGGCCACCCAGGTCGAGCCCGGCGGCCGGTTCGTCGAGCAAGAGCAGTTCGGGGTCGGTCATCAGCGCGCGCGAGATCACGACACGCTTGCGCTCGCCCTCGGACAGCGTGCCGAAGCGACGGTCCGCGAGGTGCTCGGCTCCCATCGATTCCAGCGATTCGACGGCCTGCGCACGGTCCATGGCGTCGTAGCTCTCGCGCCACCGCCCCAGGACCGCATACCCCGCCGAGATGACGACGTCGCTGACGATCTCCTCCGGCGGCACTCGATCGACCAGCGACGGGCTCGAGACCCCGATCCGGGTCGACAGCTCGCGGATCTCGACCCGGCCGAGCTTCTCGTTGAGCACGAAGGCGGTGCCCGACGTCGGGTAAATCTCCGCCCCGGCCAGGCGGATCAGCGTCGTCTTGCCCGCGCCGTTGGGTCCGATGATCACCCAGCGTTCGTCCAGTTCCACCTGCCACGACAACGGGCCGACGAGAGTCTTGCCGCCTCGAACGACGGCGACGTCGCGAAAATCGATCAAGAGGTCGGGATCGGATTCGGTCACTCCCCCATCCTGCACCACGAGGGAATGGTCGACCCGTTCGACTCACGGCAGACCGGACGGCGGGAATAGTCCGGGGCGTCGGCCGCATTGAACATCGTCGTGACCCCTTCGAACCTCCCCTTGTCGATCCTGGATCTCGCGCAGATCGGTCGTGACGAGACTGCCGCGCAAAGCCTCTCCGCCAGTGTCGATCTCGCACAGAACGCGGAGAAGTGGGGCTACCGCCGGATCTGGTACGCCGAGCACCACAACATGTCGGCCATCGCGTCGTCGGCGCCGGCGGTGCTCATCGCACACATCGCCGCGCACACCTCGACCATCCGTCTCGGCGCCGGCGGCGTGATGCTGCCGAACCATTCCCCGCTGACCATCGCCGAGCAGTTCGGCACACTCGCCGAACTCCATCCCGGGCGCATAGACCTCGGGCTCGGGCGCGCGCCCGGCAGCGATCAGCAGACCTTCGCGGCCCTGCGCCGCACCCACGCCTCCGCGGAGCGGTTCCCGCACGACGTCCTCGAGCTGCAGGCCTTCCTCGGTGACGAGTCGCGTGTCGAAGGCGTCCGCGCGACCCCGGGGGCGGGCACCCACGTGCCGCTCTACATCCTCGGCTCGTCGCTGTTCGGCGCGCAGCTCGCCGCGGCCCTCGGACTTCCGTACGCCTTCGCCTCCCACTTCGCGCCGCAGGCGCTCACCGAGGCCGTGGCGTTGTACCGCCGCGAGTTCCGGCCGTCGGAGGTCCTCGCCGAGCCCTACGTCATCGCGGGTGTGGGAGCGATCGCCGACGAGGACGCCGACCGTGCGCAGGCGCAGCTGCAGATCGCGAAACGTCAACGCGTGTCGCTGCTCTACGGCCGCGGCCGGACCTTCACCGACGAGGAAGCCGACGCCATCCTCTCGATGCCGCAGGGACGCCAGATCGACGAGATGCTGACGTACTCGGGTGTCGGGACGCCGGGCGAGGTGCTCGAGTACCTCTCGTGGTTCGCCGGGCACGCCGACGCCGACGAGCTGATCGTCGCGTCGCTGGCGCCCGATCGTGACGTGTGGCTGGGCACCTTCGGCCACCTCGCGCCGGTGAACTCACCGGTCGCCGCCGGCTAGCCGGGATTCGCAGGCCGACCGTCAGGCCAGCCGGAAGTCCTCGAAGTCGAACCCGGGCACGACGATACAGCTGACGAGTGACGGCTCGTCCCCGGCGGGCCGGGCACGCTGCCACACGCCCGGCGGCACGAGCGCCTGGGGTCGGTGACCGGCCTCGATGTCGGGTCCGACGAGAACTGTCGTCGGGTCACCGGGGACATCGGCGTCCCCGCCGAAATCGAGTTCGACCGGCGCTCCTCGATGGTGCAGCCACAGTTCGGCGCCGCGTACCGTGTGCCACGCCGACTCGTCGCCCGGCATGAGGACGAAGTAGATCGCCGTGCCGGCGGCACGGTCGCCGGTATAGCCGTCGGCAAGCGACGCCGACGGCACGACGACGTCGCTCCGCCACGTCTCCCGGAACCAGCCGCCTTCCGGATGGGGTTGCAGATCAAGAGCTTTCACCCATTCCGGCGGTACCGCAGCGCTCACGTGTCCTCCTGGGCCCGGATGACCTCGGCGATGACGGTCACCGAACCGGGCGCGATCTCGGTGAACCCGGCGTCTCGAACGGCCACCGCCCTCCCGGCGGCATCGGCGGAGAGCAGTTCTCGCCACCGCCCGGGCGTGGCCTGACGGACCGCGAGCGGGCAGTCGTCCCGACGCCACTCGATCGCGTCGTCCGCGGCGAGGAGCTTGGCCGCCAGCATCGACGCGTGACCGACCTGCGCGGCCAGTTTGCCGACAGTCATCGGCAGGTCGGGATTGGTCCACAGCACGACGCCCGAGACCGGCGGCTGCTCGGGCAGCTCTCCCTCGACCTCGGTCCCACCGATCTGCAGCTTCGCCACACGCCGGTCGAGGTCACCGACGCGGCCGGGCACGAACGCCCGTGCCGACGCCCCGCCCGCGGTCGCGGTCACACCCCAGACCTCCTGCGCGGCAGCCCATTGCGCGCCACGCGCGCGCCGGGCAATCTTCCGGATCCGTGCGTCGCACCAGGCGTCCATCGCCGCCGCCCACGGACCGTCGCCCGCACTCCGTTCGTCGAGGCACAATAACGCCACCGCTCGCGCCGCCGCGGTCAGCAGTTCGGTGCGGTCGGGCGGATCGTTCTTCTCGATGCGGAGCACCATCGCCATCGCCAGGACGTCGGCGGGGTCAGACGGGTCGTCGCCGCCTCCGACGTAGGCGACCAGCCGCCGATGATCGGCCGCGATCGCTTCCGGATCGACCTGCGGAGAGACCGTGCGCTCGGATTCCATGGAGCGGTGCGAGGTCAGCCCAGGGGTACCCGGCGATAGACGCCGTCGGCGGCGTCGGCCGCCTCGATCTCGTCGCGGGAGACGCCCAGGATGAACAGGACCCCGTCGAGAAACGGGTGATTCAGCGTGGCGTCGGCGACCTCGCGCAGTGCAGGCTTCGCGTTGAAGGCGATTCCCAGCCCGGCGACGCTGAGCATGTCGATGTCGTTGGCGCCGTCGCCCACCGCGATCGTCTGCTCCATCGGCACCCCGACCTGATCGGCGAACGACCGCAGCGCGTGCGCCTTGCCCATCCGGTCGACGACCTCGCCGACGACCCGGCCGGTCAGCTTCCCGTCGACGATCTCCAGGGTGTTGGCCCGGACGAAGTCGAGTTCGAGTTCGTGCGCGAGTCCGTCGATGACCTGACGGAAACCGCCGGACACGAGACCGCAGTGGAATCCGAGACGGTGCAGCGTACGGATCGTCGTCCGGGCACCGGGGGTCAGTTCGAGTGACTTGGCGACATCGTCGAGAACACTCGCGTCGAGTCCGGCCAGGGCCTTGACGCGTTCGTGAAGGGACTGCGCGAAATCGAGTTCACCTCGCATCGCCGCCTCGGTCACCGCGGCGACCTCGGCTTCGCGGCCCGCGTGCGCGGCGAGCATCTCGATCACCTCGCCCTGGATGAGGGTCGAGTCGACGTCGAAGACGATCAGGCGCTTGGCGCGCCGAGCGAGTCCGCCGCGCTCCACGGCGATATCGACCGAATGCTTCGCAGCAACCTCGGCGAGGCCTTTGCGGAGGGCGGCGTCGGCGGCGACACCACCCCGGCCGGCAACGCTGACCATGAGTTCGAGGCCGGTGAGCGGGTAGTCGGCGATTCCGCGGATCGAGTCGATGTTGCCGCCCTGGCTCGCCAGTTTCGCCGCGACGGCGCTGAACGCGGTGGCGGTGACCGGGCTGCCGAGGATCACGACGGCATGCGAGGACGGCGAGCGGCTACCGGGATCGACCCCGATCTCCACCCGGACGTCGAAACCGATGGACGCCATCGCCTGTTCGACGACTTCCTGCAGCGCCTCGGGGTCGCCGGTGGAGGACACCAGCACGCCGAGGGTCAGCTGCCCGCGGATGACCACCTGCTCGACGTCGAGCAGTGCAACGGCCTGACCGGCCAGGGCACCCATGAGAACAGAGGTGACACCTGGCCGGTCGGGACCGGTGACAGTGACCAGGACGGTCGTACCGGAACTGGCTGTCGAGTCCTTGCTCACCGGGTCAGCGCGGGTCGGGATCCGGGGATCCCTCGTGCGTTCCCACGGTGAACGGCTCGCGACGAGCCTCTTCCATCTGACGGTCCTTGCCCGCGGCGTGGCCCGGTCCGACGTGCGCCTCGGCACGCATGCGGTCGATCATATGCGGGTAGTGCAGCTCGAACGCCGGGCGCTCCGACCGGATGCGGGGCAGCTCGGTGAAGTTGTGGCGCGGCGGCGGGCAGGAGGTGGCCCACTCGAGCGAGTTGCCGAAGCCCCACGGATCGTCGACGGTCACGACCTCGCCGTAGCGGTAGCTGCGGAAGACGTTCCACAGGAACGGCAGGGTCGACAGGCCGAGGATGAACGCGCCCACGGTCGAGATCATGTTCAGCGTCGTGAAGCCGTCCGACGGGAGGTAGTCGGCGTAGCGACGCGGCATGCCTTCGTTGCCCAGCCAGTGCTGCACCAGGAAGGTCATGTGGAAGCCGATGAACGTCAGCCAGAAGTGGATCTTGCCGAGTCGCTCGTCGAGCATGCGTCCGGTCATCTTCGGGAACCAGAAGTAGATGCCGGCGTAGGTGGCGAACACGATGGTGCCGAAGAGCACGTAGTGGAAGTGCGCGACGACGAAGTAGCTGTCGGACAGGTGGAAGTCCAGCGGCGGGCTCGCGAGCAGCACACCGGTCAGACCACCGAAGAGGAACGTCACGATGAAGCCGACCGAGAACAGCATCGGGGATTCGAACGTGATGTGACCGCGCCACATCGTTCCGATCCAGTTGAAGAACTTCACGCCGGTGGGCACCGCGATCAGGAACGTCATGAAGGCGAAGAACGGCAGCAGCACGGCGCCGGTGACGTACATGTGGTGGGCCCACACCGCGGCCGACAGGGCGGCGATGGCGAGCGTGGCGTAGATCAGACCGGAGTAGCCGAAGATCGGCTTCCGCGAGAAGACCGGGAAGACCTCGGACACGATGCCGAAGAACGGCAGGGCGATGACGTACACCTCGGGATGCCCGAAGAACCAGAACAGGTGCTGCCAAAGGATGACGCCGCCGTTGGCCGGGTCGTAGATGTGGGCACCGAACTGGCGGTCGACCTCGAGACCCATCAGCGCCGCGGTCAGCAGCGGGAAGATGAGGAGGATCAGCACGCTGGTCACCAGGATGTTCCAGGTGAAGATCGGCATGCGGAACATCGTCATGCCGGGTGCGCGGAGACAGATCACGGTGGTGACCATGTTGACGCCACCGAGGATGGTGCCGAGACCCGAGACGGCCAGACCCATGATCCACAGGTCGGCGCCGATGCCGGGGCTGTGCACGGCGTCGGTCAGCGGCGTGTACGCGGTCCACCCGAAGTCGGCGGCGCCACCGGGCGTGATGAAGCCGGCGACGGCGATGGTCGAACCGAAGACGAACAGCCAGAAGCCGAGTGCGTTGAGTCGCGGGAAGGCGACGTCGGGCGAACCGATCTGCAGCGGCAACACGAAGTTGGCGAAGCCGATCACGATCGGCGTCGCGTACATCAGCAGCATCACGGTGCCGTGCATCGTGAAGAGCTGGTTGAACTGCTCGGTGGACAGGAACTGCATGCCCGGCATCGCGAGCTCGCCACGCATCAGCAGGGCCATGAGGCCGCCGATGAGGAAGAACGCGAAGCAGGCGGTGATGTACATCATGCCGATCAACTTGTGATCGGTCGTCGTCAGCAGCTTGTAGATGAACGAACCCTTGGGCTGATAGCGCTCCGGGAACGGACGCACTGGAGCCACTTGCGTGGTGGGTTGGTCTACCGCGGTCACAGATCCTCCTCTTGCCCGAACCCGACGCCGAACCCCTTCGGCCGTCGGTCGGCACATGAACAAACCGAGCGCTGGTTACTGATCCTAAACCCTCACCGGTGCCCGGGCCGAGCGGGTCCTACGATCTGTCGTATTCGATGTCGGAGCCACCGGATCGGCAGTGCTCATCGGGGGTTTCTTCGACGACGCGCCAGGCTCTCGGAGCACCCTTCCGATCGCCGGCGCCCGGCGCCCGGGAGTGCGCATCCGAGCCTACGCCGGGTGCCTCGGGACCGGTGCTAGGTTGGGCGGGTGCAACGGAGGGTCACGGTCGCGAACGAGGCCGCCAGAAGTGTCGAGGCAGCCACCGGCGAGACCCGGCGCTCACTCGTCCGACGCATCGGCCTGGCTACCACGATCGGGTTGACCGTGGTCGCGCTGGCCTCCTGTTCGGGCGAGGAACCGCTGACGACTCCGGACGGCTCCCCCATCTCCACCGTGACGACACGGGTGGCGGAGGTGAACATCGTCTCGGCCGACCGTGATTACGCGAAGACCTGCCTCGCACCCACCGCGCCGGATCCGGGTGAGGCCGACGTCGACCGCATCGTCGTGACCGACCCCGCCGTCCTCGACGCGCTGTGCGCCCTCGGGCTCGGCCCCGAGGTCGTCGCGGTGGCTGCCGAACCCGGTTCCGTGCCCGAGTATCTCGGTCCACAACTGACCTCGGTCCCGGCCATCGGACCGACGCCCGACGCCGCGGCGGTCGCCGACGCCGACGCCGGACTCGTCCTCACCACCGCCGACACCGCGGACTCCGCCCGCGCGTTCCCCGGTGTCCGCACCGTCACCGTCCCGGCCGACGGCACCTGGCAAGAGCAGTTCCAGGCCGTCGCCGACGCCGTGAACCGCAGCGGGTCGGGTCGGACGCGTCTCGCCGAGTACACGACCGAGGCGACCAAGACCGGCCGGCGGATGGACGCCTCGCACACCCAGGTGTCGCTGGTGCGATTCGGCGACGACTCCGAGACCATCGCCGGGATGAACACCTTCGCCGGCCAGGTGCTCGGGGACATCGGCGTCCAGCGGCCCGGGCCGCAGCGCGTGCCCGACTCCTTCGCCCTCACCGACGAGAACTTCCGCGACGCCGACGCCGACCTCATCTATGTGAGCTTCGAAGGCGAGGAAGGCCTCGCCCACGGGGAAGAGGTCCTGCTCAGCGACGAATGGCTCAGCCTGGGCGCACCCGTGTGGAAACGTGTGCTCGCCGTCGACGACGACGTCTGGTACGAGTCCTCGGGACTCGCCGCCGCCTGGCTGGTCCTCAACGACGTCAAGGGCTCACTCGACGGCAACTCCTGACGGTCTCCGATCGGCAGGTGTCGCACATCGTTGCCCCAGGCGCAACGAAGCGCTACTTCTGCGTGGCCGTTCGGTCAGTTCCGATCACCCACGTCCAAACCCTCGCCGGGGCGACGTCGACACATCAGGATCGGCGCATGAGTGTCACCGACGAATACCTCGAGAACAACGCCGAATACGCCAAGACCTTCACCGGGCCGTTGCCCCTGCCGCCGGCCAAGCACGTCGCGGTGGTGGCCTGTATGGACGCCCGGCTCGACGTCTATCGCATCCTCGGATTGAACGAGGGCGAGGCCCACGTGATCCGCAACGCCGGCGGGGTGGTGACCGACGACGAGATCCGCTCCCTGGCCATCAGTCAGCGACTGCTCGGCACCACCGAGATCATCCTCATCCACCACACCGACTGCGGCATGCTGACGTTCACCGACGACGACTTCAAGCGCCAGATCCAGGACGAGATCGGGCAGAAGCCCGCGTGGTCGGCGGAGGCGTTCGCCGATCTCGACGAGGACGTCCGCCAATCGATCACCCGGATCCAGAACAGCCCGTTCGTCACCAAGACCACGTCGTTGCGCGGGTTCGTCTTCGACGTCGCGACCGGACTCCTGCGCGAGGTGTCCTGACCCGGGTAACTCGACCCTCCTACGAGTCGCCGCCCTCGGAGCGCTGAACCGCTTCTGGGGCGTTCTCGCGGGTGGCCATACCACCCTCGCGTCCGTGGTCCTGCGGGCCGGGCGGATCCTTCTCCACTTCCTTCTCGGGAGCGTCTGTCCCGGACGTCTTGTGGTTGTCGGACTGTCCCATCGATACCTCCGTGCTCGTGCCGGCTGCGACGATCGTCGATACCCGGGGAGTCGGGCGGACAAACCACCTCGCTGCCCGGCCGGCCGCGCGACGCCCGGGCGGTGTCGGAGGCCACGGCTAAACTGGCCGACGATCCTCGATGCCACATGATTCGCCGTCCAGCGGTCAGACTCCCCCGGACTCTGCCCCGAAGCCTCATCTCGCCGAGCCCCTGCACGCCCTCTGGCGGCCGGGCGTCGGCATGGCGGTGTGGATCGACGGCGATGTGTCCGATCTCCCGCCACCCCTACGCGACCTCCTCGACGGTCGACGATTCCGCAGCGAGATCCCCGTCGTCGACGCCGGCGATCGACGGCAGTTCGTGCGCGCCGCGACTCTCGGTCTGACGTCGGCGGTCACTTTGCTCGACGCATCGCGGTCGGTCCCGGTGGCGGGTGACGTCCGGTGGTACCGGTACCTGCTCGACGGCGTGCGGTCGTTCGTGCGGTCCGGCACCGTGGCGCCGTCGGTTCTGCAGGTGGCCGGCGAGTGGATGGTGCGCTGGGTCGTCGTCGCGACGCCGACGTGGCGCAGCTGGCATGCCGTCGTCGTGGGAAGCGCGCCGGATGCGCTGCTGCACAACGGGTCCGCACCCGCCCTGGACGACTTCCTCGCCGAACTCGTCGACCACGAATGCCGTTCTGCCATCGCTCGTTCCGCCGTCCGCCTCGGTGAACCACGGCCCGCGTCACCCGTCGTGCGGGCACTGCTCCCCGACGCCGATCCCCGCCCGCCCAGCTCACCGGAACGTCTCGCCGCCGCCGCGGGTGGCTGGTCGCGGTGGAACGCCGGCGCTCCGCGCGACGATCGTTCGCTCATCTTCCGGCTGCACGAACCCGAGTACGACGACCTCGCCGACGCTCAGTGGGCCGACGCATGGGACGACGACCCGGTCGACCCGCCGAGCCGCGCCGAGGTGGCCGAGACCTCGCGGTGGCGACTGCAGGTCTGTCGTCGGAGCATCGACGGACAGGTCGAACCCGTCGCGCCGCACCGCCTCGACGCCCACGAACTCGACGAACTGACGACCGAGTTGGCCACGGCAGTCCGTGAATTTCCCGAACTGGGCCGCGCCGACCCCGATCGTGGCTCCCTCGACTTCCTGCTGCCGACCGCGATCGCGGAGGAACTCTTCGCCACGGGCGCGGCGGCGCTCGGCGCCGTCGGCATCCCGGTTCTGCTGCCGAGGACGATCGCCGAGGTCCGTCCGAGTCTGACCCTGCGCGCGCTCGCGCCGCCCGGCGGCGGGGCACCGGCGGCGATGGTCGGCCTTCGGGAGATCCGGGAGTTCGAGTGGCGTCTCGCCCTCGGCGACACCCCAGACGCGATCACGCTCACCGATGCCGACCTCGACGAATTGTCTGGCCAGAAAGGCGATCTGGTCCGCGTGCGCGGAGTGTGGATGCGCGCCGAGGGCGCCGCGCTGACCCGGGCAGCCACGTTCGTCGCCACCCAGCGCGCACTGGCCGCGGTCGAACCGCCGAGCGACTTCGGCGAGCTGTTCAACCTCGTCACCGGCGAGTCGGACCGTCTACCTGTACCTGTGTCACGCGTCGAAGGCCTCTCCTGGCTCGACGACGTCGCCGACACCGGCGTCCTTCGACCTGAATCCGTCGCGCCACCGACGGGGTTGACCGCCACCCTGCGTCCATACCAGCAGCGCGGCCTGGACTGGCTCGCCCATCTGTCGACTCTCGGCGTGGGCGGCGTGCTGGCCGACGACATGGGCCTGGGCAAGACCCTGCAGGTCATCGCACTCGAATGCCACGAGCGTAGCGGTCCGTCCGCGTCGCCTGCCGATGATCCTCGAAAGCCGACGCTCGTCGTCTGCCCGATGTCCCTGGTGGGCAACTGGGCGCGGGAATTCGCCCGGTTCGCGCCCGCGCTCCGCGTGGCGATCCACCACGGGCCCTCTCGCGAGTCAGGGGCGGCGTTCGCGGGCATCCGCGACTCCGTCGACATCGTGGTCACCACCTTCGCGATCGCGGCGCGCGACCACGAGTTGCTGTCCTCGCAACCCTGGCATCGGATCGTGGTCGACGAGGCCCAGCACCTCAAGAACGTGAACACCATTGCGGCCAAGGCGGTTCGGACGGTCCCCGCCGGCCATCGCCTCGCTCTCACCGGCACCCCGGTCGAGAACCGCCTGGAGGATCTCCGCGCCGTCATCGACCTGGTCAACCCTGGACTACTCGGCTCCGCGTCGGTCTTCCGTGCACGCTACGCCGAACCGATCGAACGGGATCGTGACCCGGCCGCCCTCCGACGGTTGTCCGCGATCACCCGGCCGTTCATCCTGCGCCGCGAGAAGACCGATCCGGCGATCGCCGCCGACCTCCCGGAGAAGGCGGACTTCGCCGTCCGGGCCAACCTCACCGTCGAGCAGGCGGCGCTGTACCGCGCGGTGATCGACGAACTGATGACGGCACTGCGCGACAAGCAGCAGCGCACACTACGACGCCGCAACGTACTGGCCGCACTGACCCGCCTCAAGCAGGTGTGCAATCACCCCGCGCACTATCTCGCCGACGGCACCGACCTCGTCCGCGACGGCGAACACCGCTCCGGCAAGGTCGAACTGCTGGCCGACATCGTCTCCACCGTCGCCGAGGAGGGCGACCGCGCATTGGTCTTCACCCAGTTCGCCGCCTTCGGTGACATGCTGTCGTCGTGGTTGTCCGCGGAGTTCGGCAGCGAGATCCCGCTCCTGCACGGCGGTCTGGGTCGCACCGAGCGCGACCGCCTGGTCGCCGACTTCCAGTCCGACGACGGGCCGCCGGTCCTGCTGGCGACGCTGAAAGCCGGCGGCACCGGGCTCAACCTGACCGCGGCCAACAACGTCATCCACGTCGATCGGTGGTGGAACCCGGCCGTCGAGGACCAGGCCACCGACCGCGCCTACCGGATCGGCCAGGACCAGAAGGTGTCGGTGCATCGGTTCGTCTGTGTCGGCACCATCGAGGAGCGCATCGACGACATGATCGCCAAGAAACGTGAGCTGTCCCGGCTGACGGTCGCGGCCGGCGAGAACTGGGTGTCCGACCTCGCCGACGACGAACTCTTCGAACTCATCCGGCTGCGCGACGAGGCGGTCAGCGAATGACGGTGCGCAAGAAGGGCACGCAACGACGCGGTGAGCGCGGCACGATCGCGGTCCGCGGCTATGGCCTCACCTCATGGTCACGCGCCTTCGTCGATGTCGTCGAGGGACGCGGCGCCGATGGCGAATCGGTCGCCGATAGCCGTCGTATCACCAAGGCGCGCAGGTATTTCCGCGATCGGCATCTGCGCGGCCTGCGGATCGACGCCGGCCGGGTGACCGCCTCGGTGGAGGGCACCCAACTCGAGCCGTTCGACGTCATCCTGACCACCCGCACCGTCGACACACCGACACTTGCGAACCTTCTCCGCGAGCGCAACGCTGTCGATGAACTCATGCTGCTCACCCGCGGCGAACAGCCGCCGGCGCTGGGTGAGCTGCTGGTGCCCACGGAGTCCGCCGACGTCGAGACCGACTGCACGTGCCCCGACGAGGCGCCGCGGTGCATCCATGCTCTGGTCACCTGCTACGAGGTGGCAGCCGAGATCGACCGCACCCCGTTGACCCTGCTGACCGTGATGGGCACCGACCTGCGAGCGCTGCTGGCCGAGATCGACTCTCGCCCACCGGATTCACGGACCTCCGACGACGGTGGGTCAGCAACCTCACTGCAGGTCGACGACTACTACGGCACCGCCTCGACGCTCCCTCCGCTGCCGTCGCCGTCGCGGATGAACCCACTGACCGCGCTCGACGGCGGCGAACTACGGGCGGCGTTGCGCGCCACCGGCGTCGCGCCCGCCGACATCGCCGAGGCGATCGACGAACTCGGCGACCTCTACGACCGCCTCACCGCCGGCGATTCGTAGCGTGTCAATGGACGCGGCCACGCGGTCGTGAGCACACCTCGAACGTCCGCTTGCGCAATCAACCTACTCATTAAACCGACTGGACGGTCCGCCAGCACCGGCCACTACGATGGTATTGACCGCGAGCTGTCAACCGAGGCGGCGAGAGCATTAAGCAAATCGGCAATTTGCGCGTGTTCGCCATTCGGGTAGGTGACAAAGTCGATCTTCAGGGTCTCCGATAGTGCATTCTCGACTGCCAACGGCCAGCGCCCCTCTTCTACAATTGCGTAGTGAGGAAGCGTTTGCGGCGATATCGCACTTGCGGCTTCAAAGAAAAGCTGCAAATGCGGATCGGCGTCAACAGAACAACCTACAAACAAGATAGTATTGGTGAGCACCAGCGCCTCGACCACTTTGAAGAACCCTGGGTAGTCAGTTCGAGCTCGATGATAGTCACTTCGAGTTAGCACTGTTTTTGATGGCTCACTCACACATCCGTGCAACTTAAAGATCAAACGACGATCCGTGCGAAGGTCGTCTACAACTCCTGAATCAGAGTAGCGACATACCTTGAAAGCTCCGGCATCCCCTGCAGGGCCGCGTTGACAGAACCGCTCGTAGATATCATCGTAGTTAGTAGTGAAGACAATTTTAGGATCGAGCCTCAGTACAGCTTTATGTATATCAGTTTCCGGCAACGCAGAGCGCTGAAACAGTTCCCTGATAACCTCTTGATACTTCGCAGCGCCTATATGATTACGCAGTACTTGCGCCGCATCAAGCGGACGACCCGATGTGGCCAGTTCGCGCGCCTGAGCCACGAGGTCCGAATCAGGCACTTGCTCCTCCAACGCGCTTATCAAGCCCGACCACAACGGCGGCATTAGCACTGCATCCGTTTCTGGCACATCTGCCACCGGGCGCACTGATGCACCTGCGCCCAAGAAAACCACCACCCGACGTTCAGCGAATTCCTTGATCAATGACTTAGGGAATGAAAGGTGCGAAGTCACAGTTCCAGTCCGATATTGCGCGCTAGTGAGGTGGACACCGCCCCAATTACTTCCGCATAGTTAGCTTGTTGCGAGTATTGACCACCCGCCAGGCCGTCCGCGCTCGTGAGTTTCTTGATCGGACTGTTGCAAGCCTGCGCCAGCGGTACGAGACTGTACATACTAGGCACATCTCCAAGTTTGACCAGATTGGCATCAACCGAAGAAGCAGCAAATGGCATCAAGGCGCTGTCGATCTCCGCCGGCATGTCTTCGAGTATTTTCTCAAAGGCTGCGGTTGGACGACGGATGCCTTCTTTGGATTTTGTAATATACTGCTGCACAGTATAGCCAGCGAACCCGCTCTCAATTTTTATATCCATGGTCGCGAAGTATCGATCAAGAGCGCCTGGGTGTTGCGCGTTGCAAAGAGATATTCCAGTTTTATAGGTGGCAATCCACTGTTTCAACCACTGATTAATATTTCGTACACCCACGATGCTGAAAATATCAGCCGCCATCGGCGTCACGAAGTAGTCACATTCTAATAGGATTGATCGATTCAGCGAACCAAGACTCGGACCGACATCAATGAACATCGCGTCGTAAGCAGACCCGTAAACGCTATCCAGCGCGCTAGCCCAGCGCGTCTTCCTGATTCCACCCACTTCGCCACCAGATGCCTCTGACCAAGAGCGGCTAAGCAAGTCCTCCATGATCGACATTCGTGGATGCCCGGGTATAAGATCGAATCCAAATCTCGTGCTTGAGCCAGAGATGGGTTCTACCGAGTTGTCAATACTCGGCTCTCCGTCTTCCATCGGACGAAGAATGTCGATCAGCGTTCCGCGACTTACCTCAGGCTCGTCCAGGTAGAGCGCAGCCCATTGGTCAGGCGCTAACACTAACTGGGTCGAGTTACATTGCGGGTCTGCGTCTAACATCACGATCTTGGCATCGTGATCGAGGGACAGGTGTGCAGCAAGATTACAAGCTAATGTAGTCTTACCAACCCCGCCCTTATTATTGAAGAAGGCAACAGTTTTCATCTGCAGTCGACCTAGAAGTCCCAGTCCTCGTCCTCGGTGTTGACGGCCTTGCCGATGACATAGGAACTGCCCGACCCGGAGAAGAAGTCGTGGTTCTCGTCGGCGTTGGGCGACAGCGCCGACAGGATCGCCGGGTTCACGTCGGTCTCGTCGCGCGGGAACATCGCCTCGTAGCCCAGGTTCATCAGGGCCTTGTTCGCGTTGTAGCGCAGGAACTTCTTGACGTCCTCGCTCAGCCCGACCTCGTCGTACAGAGCCTCGGTGTAGTCACTCTCGTTGTCGTAGAGCTCGAACAGCAACTCGAAGGTGTAGTCCTTGAGCTCCTGACGACGCTCCGGGGTCTCGACCTCGAGTCCGCGCTGATACTTGTAGCCGATGTAGTACCCGTGCACCGCCTCGTCGCGGATGATCAGGCGGATCAGGTCGGCGGTGTTGGTGAGCTTCGCGCGGCTCGACCAGTACATCGGCAGGTAGAAGCCGGAATAGAACAGGAACGACTCGAGCAGCGTCGAGGCGACCTTGCGCTTCAGCGGGTCGTCGCCACGGTAGTAGTCCATGACGATCTGCGCCTTGCGCTGCAGCTGCTCGTTCTCCTCCGACCAGCGGAACGCCTCGTCGATCTCCTTGGTGGAGCACAGAGTGGAGAAGATCGAGCTGTAGCTCTTGGCGTGCACGGACTCCATGAAGGCGATGTTGGTGAGCACCGCCTCCTCGTGCGGGGTGGTGGCGTCCGGGATCAGCGACACCGCACCGACCGTGCCCTGGATGGTGTCGAGCAGGGTGAGACCGGTGAACACCCGCATGGTGAGCTGCTTCTCGTATTCGGTGAGCGTGCCCCACGACGGGATGTCGTTGGACACCGGCACCTTCTCGGGCAGCCAGAAGTTGCCGGTGAGGCGGTCCCACACCTCGGCATCCTTCTCGTCGGGCACGCGGTTCCAGTTGATCGCCGAGACCCGGCTGACCAGCTTGATGGGCGCTCCGTCGGCGGGGCTGTGGCGTTCGGTGGAGGTCATTGGTCCTCACAAACCGCTAAGTACATTGGTGCAACACACATCTCACACATTCCTTTCGTCCTCTGGAGCAGTGGACACCAAGACACTAGCCCGGTGCGGGTGGACGCTATGTCCACCCGCACCGAGCCTGACTAACGTCGCGGCAGGGACAACAGGTTGTTGGTCCATACCCCGTCGGCATATGTCCGCAGATACTTGGACCCACTTGAGGGTTTCACGACACCGACATTCACTCGATGCCCGTCTTCCTCAACGTATGCCTTGCCGTCATTCTCGATCCAGTCCACGAGCGTTGCCTTGGAGCTGGAGCCCGACTCCCCGGTACTGGGATTCGTCCACCACAAATGAGTGATGTGCTGGTGCTCATACCCACCGGCGAGCCGAACTGCTGTCAATCGAATAGCCATGATCTGTACTTCCTCGTCTTGTAATTCACACCGCGAATGGTTTCGCGGTCGTACTCCGAGGCCGTACACTCGATGCTGCAACGCGGTTGAGTGTATCGGCCGTCCGAGGGTGGGTGAGTTGGTAGCTCACCCACCCTCAATCTTTACGTCATGCCTCCTCCTGCGGTGAGTGGTTCGCGGATGCGCAGGTCACAACATGCAGCTGACGCAATTTTCCACCTCGGTCCCCTCGAGCGCGATCTGGCGCAGGCGGATGTAGTAGAGCGTCTTGATGCCCTTGCGCCATGCGTAGATCTGCGCCTTGTTGACGTCGCGCGTGGTGGCGGTGTCCTTGAAGAAGAGAGTCAGGCTGAGGCCCTGGTCGACATGCTGCGTGGCCGCGGCATAAGTGTCGATGATCTTCTCGTACCCGATCTCGTACGCGTCCTGGTAGTACTCCAGGTTGTCGTTCGTCATGTACGGCGCCGGGTAGTAGACGCGGCCGATCTTGCCTTCCTTGCGGATCTCGATCTTGGCGGCGACCGGGTGGATCGAACTGGTCGAGTGGTTGATGTAGCTGATCGAGCCGGTCGGCGGGACGGCCTGCAGGTTCTGGTTGTAGATGCCGTCACGCTGGACGGCGGCCTTCAGCTCACGCCAGTCGTCCTGGGTCGGGATGGCGATCCCGGCCTGCCCGAACAGGTCTCGCACCTTCTGGGTCGCCGGCTCCCACACCTTCTCGGTGTACTTGTCGAAGAACTCACCGCTCGCGTACTTCGACTTCTCGAAGCCGGTGAACGCCCGGCCGCGCTCGGCGGCGATCCGGTTCGACGCGCGCAGCGCGTGATAGAGCACCGTGTAGAAGTAGATGTTCGTGAAGTCGATGCCTTCTTCGCTGCCGTAGAAGACCCGCTCACGCGCCAGGTATCCGTGCAGGTTCATCTGCCCCAGGCCGATGGCGTGAGACTGGTTGTTGCCGTGCTCGATCGAGGGCACCGACGTGATCGTGGTCTGGTCGCTCACCGCGGTGAGGCCGCGGATCGCGGTCTCGATGGTCTGGCCGATGTCGGGCGAATCCATCGTCTTGGCGATGTTCAGCGAACCCAGGTTGCACGAGATGTCCTTGCCCACTTCGGCATAGGACAGGTCGTCGTTGAAGGTCGACGGCGTCGACACCTGCAGGATCTCCGAGCACAGGTTGGAGTGCGTGATCTTGCCGTCGATCGGGTTGGCCCGGTTCACCGTGTCCTCGAACATGATGTACGGGTATCCCGACTCGAACTGCAGCTCGGCGAGGGTCTGGAAGAACTCGCGCGCCTTGATCTTGGTCTTGCGGATGCGGCGGTCCTCGACCATCTCGTGGTACTTGTCCGTCACGTTGACGTCGGCGAACGGTACGCCGTAGACACGTTCGACGTCGTACGGACTGAACAGGTACATGTCGTCGTTGGCCTTGGCCAGCTCGAACGTGATGTCCGGGATGACCACACCGAGTGACAGGGTCTTGATACGGATCTTCTCGTCCGCGTTCTCGCGCTTGGTGTCGAGGAAGCGGTAGATGTCGGGGTGGTGCGCGTGCAGGTACACCGCGCCCGCGCCCTGCCGGGCACCGAGCTGGTTGGCGTAGGAGAAGGAGTCCTCGAGCAGCTTCATGATGGGGATGACACCCGAACTCTGGTTCTCGATCTTCTTGATCGGCGCACCGTGCTCGCGGATATTGCTGAGCAGCAAGGCAACTCCGCCGCCGCGCTTGGAGAGCTGCAAGGCCGAGTTGATCGACCGGCCGATCGACTCCATGTTGTCCTCGATACGCAGCAGGAAGCACGAGACGGGTTCGCCGCGCTGCTTCTTGCCGGAATTGAGGAAGGTCGGCGTCGCCGGCTGGAACCGGCCGTCGATGATCTCGTCGGTGAGGTTGCGCGCGAGGACCGTGTCGCCGTCGGCCAGGGTCAGCGCCACCATGCACACGCGATCCTCGAAACGCTCCAGGTACCGCTTGCCGTCGAAGGTCTTGAGCGTGTAGCTCGTGTAGTACTTGAACGCCCCGAGGAAGGTCGGGAAACGGAACTTCTTGCTGTAGGCGTGCCCGAAGAGGCTCTTGACGAACTCGCGGTCGTACTTCGCGAGAACCTCGGGCTCGTAGTAGTTCTCTTCGACGAGGTAGTCGAGCTTCTCGTCGAGATCGTGGAAGAAGACCGTGTTCTGGTTGACGTGCTGCAGGAAGTACTGGTTCGCGGCTTCGCGATCCTTGTCGAACTGGATCTTGCCGTCGGCGTCGTACAGGTTGAGCATCGCATTGAGAGCGTGGTAGTCGAGCTCGCCCGGGTCGTGTCCCGAGGGCCCGGGGTGCACACCCGACTTGCTGGCTGAAGTGGTGTCCGAGACGGCGGCGGTGGGCGACACGACAGATGACTCCTGCGGGTAGTGGTGGCTGTTACCGAGGGCCGGTGCGGCCAGAGTATGGGAGGGGTACGACAAAGCCTGATCGAGCGGAATTCGCAGGTCAGGCGGGCGAGGCGCTGAGCGACACGCTCGCCGCGAACGCCGGACTCTGGGCGAATTCGGCGAGTCCCGCGCGGACGCGGTCGACATCGTCGGAGGTGCCCATCAATTCGAACCGGTAGAGGTAGGGGACGTGGCACTTCCGTGCGATGACATCGCCGGCGTAACAGAACTCCTCGCCGAAGTTCGTGTTACCCGCCGCGATCACCCCCCTGATCGATGACCGATTGTGTTCGTCGTTGAGGAAGCGGATGACCTGCTTGGGAACGTAGCCGCCGGGTTGCCCCGTCGCCTTGCCCCCGCCGTAGGTCGGGCAGACCAGGACATACGGCTCATCGACACGGAAAACACCGGTCCGATCGAGGACCGGGATGCGCACAGCGCGCATGTCCAGTTTCTCGACGAACCGGTGGGTGTTCTCCGAAACCGAGGAGAAGTACACGATCAACGGCGATTCTGCCGCCATGTCTCCTCCAGCCTGGACGTTCTCGTCGATCTCGCCGGCCGTGTCCGGCCCGGCACTGTCGGTGTCAACGCCGTGAGCGGCGTGACCATTTCCTCGATGACCCCGCGGTGCGGCGTGATCCGGCTTCCCCGTCGGATCGCCTCCGAACCGTCGGTCGGGCGGGCGATGTCACCGTCATGGTGACGACAGATCAGGCAGCGGCGGTGGCGAGTGCCTTGATGCGGTCGGGACGGAAGCCCGACCAGTGCGCGTCGCCGGCGACCACGACGGGTGCCTGCAGGTAGCCGAGCGCCATCACGTAGTCACGCGCCTCGGCATCTTCGCTGATGTCGACGATCTCGTAGGACAGACCCTGCTTGTCGAGGGCCTTGTAGGTGGCATTGCACTGGACGCAGGCCGGCTTCGTGTAGACGGTGATAGACATTCGGAGGTACTCCTCGGGTCGTAGGAATCGCCAGTGACGTGCGGTTTCCCAGCGTGAAGATGGTGACCTGGATCACCATCGTGGTGGCTTTCTCCGAGGAGTCGAACTGCTTCCCGTCGTCTGCCTGACTGGTAGCTCAAACACTACACCTAGTGGCTGACATTTCTGGTCACCACAAGGGCTTGTGAATAACATTGATGGAAGACATGCAGGTCGGAGCGGTGCACGATCACAAATCCCCCGCGTGTCCTCCGCGTGTCCGGCGTGTCGTTCACAGGCTGTCCCGAGGCGGTCCACAACATGTCCACCGACCATCCACATCCGGCCCCGGTCGCCCACCTGCCCGACGCCGGCACCCCCGGACACGACGACGCCGCGCCGGGCAAGGGCCGGGCGCGGCGTCGCTACGTCGGTGAGGGGTCAGGCGCTGACAGCGACCTCGTCGACGAGCCGGGTTACGGACGCGACGACCTTCTCGACGACCTCCGGAGAATCCAGGCCGGCCTCGGGCAGTGCCGCGAGCTGCAGACCGAGGTCGGCCTCCGCGATCGCGCGACCGCCGGCGATGCCGACCGACTTACGGGTGTCCTCACGGGTCCACGCGCCGCCGTACTGGCCGAGGGCCGCGCTCAGCACCGCGACGGGCTTGCCCGTGAGCGCGCCGGTGCCGTAGGGCCGCGACAACCAGTCGATGGCGTTCTTGAGTGCGGCGGGGATGGTGCCGTTGTACTCGGGGGTTGCGATCAGCACGCCGTCGGCGGCGCCGACGACCTGGCGCAGGTTCGCCACGGCTGGGTCGAGCTGCTCCTCGATGTCGATGTCCTCGCTGTAGAACGGCAGCGAGCCGAGATTGTCGACGACCGTGATGGAGACTCCCGACGGCGCATTGTCCGCGGCCAGGTGGGCGAGCTGACGGTTGACCGAGGCCGTACGCAGGCTTCCGACCAGCGCGACCAGTTCGACGACTCGTTCCGACATGTGATTCCTCTCGATGGCACAGGGGTCCGTGGAAGTCCACGCGACCTTGTCTACGACGTGCTCTAACCGGACCAGGGTCCGATTCATTCCGCATCTGGTCAAGAGTTACGCTCATCACGTGCCAAACGGGCCCGACCACTCCCCACTCCACATCTCTCTCAATTCTTCGGGGACCGAACGTGCCGACGCCGCACGTAACCGGCGTCTGCTGCTGGCTGCCGCCAAGAACCTCATCGATCACCACGGTGCGGCCGCGGTGACGATGGAGGCGGTTGCCCGCGAAGCGGGTGTGGGCAAGGGCACAGTGTTCCGTCGCTTCGGCAGCCGGACCGGGCTCATGCTCGCTCTCCTCGACCACAGCGAGTCCGAGATCCAGCAGGCGTATCTGTCCGGTCCGGAGCCGCTGGGTCCCGGCGCTCCCCCGCTCGACCGACTCCTCGCCTACGGTCGCGCTCGCCTCAAGCTCACCGCCGACCACCTCGACATCCTGCTGGAGGCCGGCGCCGGCGCCGAGGACTTCATGAGTCACCCGGTGGCCCGAACGTCCACCCAGCATGTGCAGATCCTGTTGCGCCAGTTGGGTTTCGACGGCGCGCTGGATTTCCTGGCCCTCACTGTCCAGGCGCCGCTCTCGGCGAGTTCGGTCCGCTACCTGTTGGTGGACATCGGGCTCGACCTCGAGACGATCACCCATCAGTGGCAGGACATGGTCACCGCGCTCGTCACCGGACACGACCGGTCCTGACCGTCGGGTCCATCCCGGTCACGCGTCCTCGCGGCGGCGGTCAGGCGGCGAGGTGTCCGGCGTACTCGCCGCGCGCCGCGGCTCGCGGACACCTAGCCTGGGTTCCTGTGAAAGCTGTGATCATCGGCGCCGGTATGGGCGGGACCTCGGCGGGCATCGCGTTGCGACAGCTCGGGCACGAGGTCGAGATATACGAGCAGGTCACCGAGAACCGCCCCGTCGGCGCGGCGATCTCGGTGTGGTCCAACGGGGTCAAGTGCCTGAACCACCTCGGCCTCGAAGCCGAGACCGCCGCGCTGGGCGGCATCGTCGATTCGATGAGCTACATCGACGCATTCACCGGAGAGACGATGTGCCGCTTCAGCATGGCACCGCTCATCGACGAGGTCAGGCAACGTCCTTACCCGATCGCACGCGCCGAACTCCAGCTCATGCTCATGAACGCCTTCGGCCACGACGAGATCCGGTTCGGCAAGAAGATGGTCGCCGTCCACGACGGTCCGGACGGCGCCACGGTCGAATTCGCCGACGGCACCACTGCCCAGGGTGATGTCGTCATCGCCGCCGACGGTGCGAGATCGCTTGCCCGCGACCATGTGCTCGGTCAAGCGGTCGAGCGTCGTTACGCCGGGTACGTGAACTTCAACGGACTCGTCCCGATCGACGAGGAGATCGGACCGGCCACCGAATGGACCACCTACGTGGGCGATTCGCGTCGGGTATCGGTGATGCCGGTGGCGGGCAACCGGTTCTACTTCTTCTTCGACGTGACCATGCCCGAAGGGGTTCCGTTCGAACGCGGAACCGCACGCGAGGTGCTCGCCGAGGAGTTCGCCGGATGGGCGCCCGGCGTCCAGAAGCTCATCGAGACACTGGATCCCGCGACCACCAACCGCGTCGAGATCCTCGACATCGATCCGTTCCACACCTGGGTCCGGGGACGTGTGGCACTACTCGGCGACGCCGCGCACAACACGACCCCCGACATCGGGCAGGGTGGTTGTTCGGCGATGGAAGATGCGATCGCCCTGCAGTTCGCCTTCCGTGATCACGCCGACGACCTGCACGCGGCCCTCGCGACCTATGAGGCGTCACGCACCGAACGGGCCGCCGACCTCGTGCTCCGCGCACGGAAGCGCTGCGACGTCACGCACGGCAAGGACCCGGAGGCGACCGCGGCCTGGTACGAGGAACTGCGATCCGAGGACGGCACCAACGTCATCCGCGGGATCGTCGGCAACATCGTCGGCGGCCCGCTCACGTAGGGCCGCGGCGGGAGCGCCGTCGATCATCCGCCGGTCGAGGGTCCTTCGGTGTGCTCCGCGCCGGCGTCGAGTCGTGCGGTCTCCAGGCCGTCGTGCGCGACGAGGGCGTTCTCGCGCGAGAGGGTCGGCCCGGGCGCCAGCAGCGACACCACCGACCACGGCGCGCGGGACGGTGAATCCCCGAGCCCGAGGATGCCGCCGGTCTCGAAGTCCGGCACGCCGAACCGCACACCCGAATCGTTGACGTAGAACAGCGATTCGGTGCGCGAGCTGTCCGCCTCGTTGCCGGTCACCTGCAGATACTGGCCCGAGCCCGGCGGCATGTAGACCGCGTCGAGGTTCGGTCCGGCACCATCGGACGACGTCAGCCGGACCGGCACCGCATCCGACGCGAGCGGCAGTTCGCGCCCCGCGAGCAACGTCGTCTGTGCGCGGGGCTCCCCCGTCCCGCGGGTCCAGGTGCGGCACAGCGTCGGATCGCCGCCCACGTCCAGCAGCGTCGGCGCGACTTCGGGAAAGTCCGAGACGGGTTCCGACTCCACGGTTCTCAGCGCGGCGAGCTGCCCCGGGGCGACGGTCGTCACCGGCGCTGCGTCGGAGTCGGCCAGCCGCATGAGTTCGGCGGTCGGGGCGCTGATCTCCTGCACCCCGTCGCGCAGGACCAGGTGATAGGACGTCGTGTCGTCGACACCGACCGACTTGACGACACTGCCGACGCTCGCGCCGTCGACTGCCCCGGGCTGGCCGGCGCCCGAGATCTCCGGCACGGCAAGCGGATCGACCAGTGGGAAGGTGTTGAGCAGGCCGGTGGACATCTGCCGGGGCGTGGCCCCCTCGAGGCCGAGGGCCCGCATGACGGGCGCGCTCTCGGTGTCGACAGCGGCACGGACCGGACTCCAGACACCGTCCCGGAACAGCTGATACACCAGGAAGGTCTCGTCGCCGCCGTCGACGAGCACGGCGTCGGCGGGGCGCGCCGTCCCGATCGCGTCACCCAGACGCGGCGTCTCGGCGATGACGGTCTGCTCGATCGACTCGGCCGGCGCCTCCGACACGGTCGACGAATCGCAGACCGTCCAGGTGGAGGAGTCCGGGTGCGCCGACTTCGGCAGTGCCGCCGGCGCACCCGGGATGCCCAACAGGGGTCCGCGCGGGTACGGCTTGAGCTTGTTGTCCCCGACCGAGGTCGGCGACTCCGAGCTGCCCGTCACCAGCCGTGCCGAGGCCAGGTTGAGGACGGGATGCAGGGTGTCCTCGATCAGGACGTAGGTGCTGCCGCTGTTCTTGCTGACGATGATCGTGGCGTCGCCGACGGACCCCTGCGGCCGGATCAGGCCCCAGATTCCACACCCGCCGAGGACCAGCAGACCGAGGACGGTCCCGACCACGAGCGCCTGCAACTGTGAACGCATGGGATCGTGCAACATCCGGACGTCGCGTCGTACCAGCGCGTGCTCGAGCCTCTTGATCAGGAAACGGTAGCCGTTGACCTGGGCTTTGGTCGTCAGCTGACGTGCCACGGCTCCCCCTGTCCGCACCCGGGCCGCGGCGTCGGACCTTCTCCGGCGGCGAGCGGGTTGTGATCTCCTGCGGCATACCCCCTGCCGCGCGGTAGTAGCCTAACCGACAAACATGCCCCTGACGTGTGGGGCTCCACCGCTTGTGCACACTCTCGGTGGACGGCACACGCCAGTCGGCAGCGGTGATCGAGGGGGTCGCAACCGTGGAGCGGAACAGGCGTGGGATGGCACTGCCCACACTCGTCGTGATCGAGGCGGTGCTGGCACTCGGACTCGTCGTCTGGGTGGTGTCCGGCAGCGTCTGGGGTGCAACCGCACTCGGCGTGGCCGCGGTCGTCTCCGCAGGTCTGGTGCGGGTCGGCGGCCGGCCGTCGGTGTTCGGCCGAATCGTGGCGAATCTGTCGTTCTCCTGGTCGCGGATGCGCCGCGACCACGCCGATCTCGCCCCGGCCCCGTTCGACATCCCGCTGCCCGCCCCCAGCACCCACGCCACCGCACGGCGGACATCGGCTCCGACGACCATCGGCGCGAGGTGGGTCGGCGACACCCTGGTCACCGTCGTCCGGGTGGACCCGGGCAGCCCGGCCGTCACCTACCTGACCCCGGGCCACAGCGAACTCGGCGACGAATCGGGCCAGGTGGTGCCCCTCGGCGTCCTGGCCGAGTGCATCAGTCCCTACGACATCCGGCTCAGCTCCATCGAGGTCATCAGTCACGGTGTGCGTGTGTGGGGTTCGGGCATCGCGCCGGACACCTACGACCGCACCCTGGGCCCGCTGTCGGCGACGGCCCAACGGTCGGTGCTGGTCGTCCTCCGGCTCAATCCCCTCGACTGCGCCGACGCCGTCGCCCGCCGCGGGGGCGGCGCGACCGGTGCACTGCGCACCGCGACGGTGACCACCCGCCGCGTCGCCAAGAGGCTCGCCGAACACGGCTTGTCGACGACCATCCTGTCGGCGGCACAGATCACCGCCATCACGGCGCAGCTCATCGAGGGCGCGAGCCTCGACTCGCTCGCCGAGGAACGCGACTCGGTCGGCGTCGCCGGTCTGCGGATGCGCAGCGCCGCCGTCGAACCGGCCGCCCTGACCGACGTGCTGCGCGGCATCTGGGTCAACTCCGCGGTCTCGACGACCGTCACCGTGAAGTTGTGCCCACGAGTCACCGAGGGCAGGCGTCGCGGCGATCGCACGACGGTCGAGGTGTCCGGGATCGTCCGCGTCAACGAGTTCCCCGCCGCGCGGCGCGCACTCGGTGGATGGCCCGCGGGTCTGATCCCCCTGGACGGCCGCCAGTTCGACGCTCTCGCAGCGAGTCTCCCCATCTCGACGCCGACCCGGCTCGACCGGGCCGTACCCGCACTCACGGGTTCGGAGGCGGAGGCGTTCCTCGCCTCGGCGCGTATCCCGGCAGGCGGTTGCGGCCAGCTCATCGGCGCCGACCACGCCGGCCGCGCGGTTGCCACCCGGCTCGTCGGACCCGGTATCTCCACGGTCTCGGTGGCCGCGGGCATTCACGTCGTGGCCCAGATCGCTCTCCGCGCAGTGGCGGTCGGTGCCGCGGTGCGCGTGCACACCGACCGCCCGCACCGGTGGACCCCGGTGGTCACCGCCGTGGGCGATCCGAGCGCGCTGTCACTCTCGGGCGACCGCACCCCGGCGCGCCCCGGCCCCGGCCTGGTCATCGTCGACGGTGTGGCGCCACCTTCCCCAAAACCCGACACCACGCGGATGATCGTCGTCGCACCGGGCCTCGGCGAACCCGCCGACGGCGCCACCGTCGCGCTGCGTCAGAATCCGCGTACGCCACAGGACATCGCACTCGACACCGGTGGGCGACCGATCCTGGTCACCATGGTCGCGACCCCCGACGAATGGAACCTGATCGGCGGCTACCCCGAACCCGCGGGCACCGCTGCGGCTACTCCGGTTCGGCGCTGACGGACTGACATCATTCGGACGCGGACGCCACCGATGAGGTCAGGTCGGGTTGCGCCGAGACCGCGGCCGGCACCAGCGCGCGGTAGAAGACCGCACGAGCCGACGCCGCGCGGACGATGACGTCCGGGTCGTCGTCGGTGATCCACACCGCCCGTCCGGCCGTCACGGTGAGCGGGTTGCCACCCGCCGGTCGGACCTCCACCGCGCCGCTGAGCACGGCGAGGATCTGCGGACCCGGCATGTCGAAGCAGATCGACGAGGCGTGGTGGAGGCCCGTCCCGTCGAGTTCGACACGCGACAGCCGGAATTCGGGAGCGGGGGTGAGGTACACGCGCTCGGCGCCGACGGTCCGGATCTGCGGGGTCAGGTCCGAGACATCGACCGGGGTGAAGTCGAGGACGCGCAACAACTCGGGAACGTCGATGTGTTTGGGCGTCAGTCCGCCCCGCAGCACGTTGTCGGAGTTCGCCATGATCTCCACGCCCGTACCGCGGAGGTAGGCGTGCAGGTTGCCCGCGGACAGATAGAGACCCTGCCCGGGTTCGAGGTGAATGTTGTTGAGCAGCAACGATGCCAGGACACCGGGATCGTTCGGGTAGGCCTCCCCGAGTTCACACACCGTCCGCAGTTCGGCGACGAACTCCGTCTCACCTGTGCTCAGCACGGTGACCGCGCCGGCGAGTACCGCCGGGACCAGCTGACGGAGCAGCGACTCGGGCAGCGTCAGCCACGTCGTGAAGAGCGCCCGCAGCCCCTCCGAGTCCGGCTGCCCCGCGAGCATCCCCAGATAGGGGTCGAGCTCACTGACCTGCAGTGCGCGGAGCAACCGAATGGTGTCCTCCGGTCGACGGAAGCCGGCCAGGGCGTCGAACGGGGTCGTCGCGACGATCAGTTCGGGCTTGTGCCATGGATCGCGGTAGTTGCGGTCGCGGGCTTCGAGCGCGACACCGCGGGAGTTCTCGCGTTCGAATCCGGCCCGGGCCTGTTCGGCGGACGGATGTGCCTGCAGGGACAGCGGTTCCTCGGCGGCGAGCACCTTCAGGAGGAACGGCAGACGCTCGCCGAAAGCCGCCGTGCTTGCCGCGCCGAGCGTGCCGATCGGATCCGCGTCGATCACATCGACGAGATCCTGCTCGATCCCGGCGACATCGACGCACCGAGCCGAACCCGCGGGATGGGACCCGAACCACAGCTCCGCCTCCGGGTGCGCCGACGGCACGGACCTACCCTGCATGGACGCGATCGCGGTCCGCGACCCCCAGGCGTATGGCCGCACCACTCCGTCGATGATCCTCATTGCAACGCGTTCCCAACCAGGCGGAGGTACACCGCCGCCATCTCGACCCGTAGTGCCACGATCAGGAAATCCAGTACATCCCCCGGGCCGTCGGCCACCGGATCCTCACCCGGCGCCGGACGCCGGTCCTCCCACTCGCGGCCGTTCGCGCCCCCGGCGGCCGAAGTCTCTTGCGCACGATCGATTCCGACGAGGAGATCGACCTCGCCGAGACCGGTGATCCGCTGACGCGTGAACCATTCCCGCCGCCCCGTCGAGACGACCTGGACACGCGGCGCGGGAGCTGCCGGGGGTCCGTCGAAGTCGGGATCGTAGAAGATCGAGTCCGCACTCGGTGCGACATCCGAGCGCGACCCGAGCAACTGCACCATTCGCGAGACGTCCGTGAGTTCGGCTGCGGCGCTGACGATCCCGGAGAGTCCGACGAGCCCGGCGACCGCATGCCGGGCGATGGCCGCGCCGGCCGGGCTGTCCGCCGTCCAGACGGTGGGGCGGCCCTGGACGCGCAGCGCCAGCGATTTGGCGCGATTGTGGAAGGCGTCGCGGGCCGGGTGTCCGGTCGAGGCCTCGTCGTCGAGTGCGTCGGCGAGGTCGTCGAGTGCGGGCACGCTCCCGGTGAACCGGACCTGGGTCAGCGCACCGAACACCGCGAGCAGCGCAGCGGCGAACCCCACGAAGCGGAAGCGGGGTTCGATGTCGAACCGCGGCGCGAGGTTGATCCCGTTGCCGCCCAGCGCATCTCGCAGAGGCCCGGCCACGGGTGCGACCACCACGACCTCGGCCCGCCGGCGTAACGCCCGCGCGGCGGCGTCGGCGAGCGCCATGTCCCCGGCATCGTCGCCGGCGACGATCACGACGTCGAGCGGGCCGATCCACCCGGGCAACACCGGACCGCTGACCACCGGGACGTCCACCCGGGCCCCGAGCGTGGCCACCGCGAAGTCGGTCGCCCGATGGGAGACGCCGCTGGAACCGTGGACCACGATGACACTACGGGGACGCAGGTCCGCGAGCGGGGCGAGCACGCCTTCGCGCACCGCTTCGGCGACGGCGCGCACCTGTGCGCCGGCGAGCGCGACCGCTCTCAGCAAACCGTCGACATCGGCCGAGATCAGCTCCTCGGCGTCGTCGAGGTCGGGGGAACCGGTTCGCATGTCACCAGGGTAGCCAGGTCGCGGAGTCGGCGCGCACGTACTCGGCACAGTCCCGACAACACCGGACTCCGCAGCCACTGCACAGTCGACGGCATACGGCGCGCGCTCGACGGGAACGGGTGCATGGTCACGGTCGCGACGTCTCCTCCGGACGTCTGTGTGGTCCACGCCCCCCGCGCGGTGGTGACCGGTCAGTCGACCGGGTCCGGCAGTACCCGCAGGTGTCCGCGGCGCCCCGGGCGCGGCCGGGTCTGGTGTCGCGGGGCCCCGGCCGGCTGCGACGGTGCATCGACCGGGCCGGCGCGGTGCCGACCCGTCCGACGGTCGTCCACGGCATCGCGATGGGCCTCGACGAACGCGGTGTCCTCGAAGGCGTCGAGGGCGTCGATCGGACTGCGGTCGACGTACCGCGGGCGTCCACCGCCGGCGACGGCTCCGGCTTCCCGAACCGCCTCGGCGAGCGCGGTCAGCTCTTGATCCTCGGCCGGCGGCGCGGAGAATCCCCGCTCGCTGCGCAGCATCTCCCAACCGCGCGGGACGGTGATCCGGCGGGCGTGATCGTCGCACAGGTCCCACGAGTGCGGCTCCTGCGACGTCGCGAGCGGACCGATCACCGCGGTCGACTCGGCATAGACGAAGGTCAGGGTAGCCACCGCGGATCGGGCGCAGCCGGGTCGGCAGCACAGTCGGGGAAGCTTCACGTGACGAGATTAGCCCTCGTCGCTCGCAACCGCGTCGGCGACACGCTCACCGGGCGGGCGGCCAGCGAAGACCCGGACCGCCGGAGCAGACACGCAGTGACCGGAGGAGACACGGACTCGTCCGACCTCCTACACTCTCGCCATGCGTATCGACCCGAAGCCGACTCCACGTGGCTCCTCCGGCCTGCCGGAGGCGCGCCGCGGTCGTCGGCGGACGGGTCGTCACCGCGATCGTCGCGGACGGGGACTGCGCTCGCCGTTGCTGCCACAGGGCGTGCCCGCCCACAACAGCCGGTCCGATGAATTCGACGCGGTCGCCCTGGAGGCGTTCGCCGAGATCGACGCGCAGTGGCATGACCAGATCGCCGGACTCGACATCGCCGTCGACGAGATCCCCCGGCTCCTGCCCCGTGACCCCGAGACGGTCGAGTGGCCCGACGAGGTGACCGCCGACGGTGCGGTGCCGCTCGCACGGCTGATCCCGGCCGGGATGGATGTGAACGGCGCACCGACGCGGGCGCAGATCATCCTGTTCCGCCGGCCACTGGAGTCCCGGGCCAAGAAGGGCACCGAGTTGCTGGATCTGATCCACGAGGTACTCGTGCAACAGGTGGCGACGCATCTGGGCGTCGACGAAGACACGATCGACCGCGGACCAGAGTGATCCGCGGTCGATGATCGGTGGGGACGACTCCGTCGCGAGCCGTCCGCTCAGATGGTGACGCCGGTCAGATGATGCCGCGCTTGAGACGCCGGCGCTCACGCTCCGACAGGCCGCCCCAGATACCGAAGCGTTCGTCGTTGTGCAGTGCGTACTCGAGGCATTCGGACTTGACCTCGCAGCCCTGGCAGATCCGCTTGGCCTCACGTGTCGACCCACCCTTTTCCGGGAAGAACGCCTCGGGGTCGGTCTGCGCACACAGGGCACGGTCCTGCCACTGCTCTTCGACGGCGTCGAAGAGATCGTCGAAGTCGTTGGGCACCAACGAAAGATGACGACGACCCGGGTCGGCGTCGTCGGCGACGGGCCCGTGCGGCGACCCGAAGTCGGTCCCGATGCCGATGGCCGACGCGGCGGCAGTGCCGCCGATCATCGAATCATCAACGGGGCCAAGGGTGTTGAATTCGGCGGTGAATTGCGGGCGGTTCTGTGGTTCAAGCGGATTGCCGATCGGGTTTTCCAAAGCCATCGTCGGCGCCTCCTAGCTCGGGATGTTGGTAGTTTCTGCGTCCTCTGCGAACACGGCCTGTGTGCCGCACCCACCACTGTTGCCACACCACTTGTACTACGGATGTGGAAACACCCACATCAGACGTACACAGCGCCCGAGCGACGGCCCGCGAAGTGCCGGAACCGACCCTCTCCCGAGTTCGAACATACGATCGAATCCGTTGAAGTCCAGCGGTTTTCGATCCGAAGGTTCTCGATCTCAAACTCGGAATGACACTGATGTGATTACACACGCCCAAGGCGGTCCCGGTCAAGTTGAAGTCAAAGATTCTCTGTTTACCACCAGGATCCGACAACCCTGTGACTCGACACGACATTGACCTCAACCCGACGTGAATGTCACACCGAACCCGGCACGGGTCGAAACCATCCGCACCGCACCGACAGCGCCTGACCGCCGACTCGCACCGCGCACTACAGTGGCGGTGTGAAGGAGTACCTGCTGTGAAGGTGACCGTACTCGTCGGGGGCGTCGGAGGGGCACGATTCCTCCTCGGTCTGCGCGAATTGTTCGGCCCGACGGCGTTCCCGGCCCCCCAGGACGGTGCGTCCGGCGCCCCGGCGACCGAGCACGAGATCACCGCCATCGTGAACGTGGGCGACGACGCCTGGATGCACGGCGTCCGCATCTGCCCCGACCTCGACACCTGTATGTACACCCTCGGGGGCGGGATCGATCCCGAACGCGGGTGGGGTCGGCGCGACGAATCCTGGCGCGCGAAAGAGGAACTCGCCGCATACGGGGCCGACCCGGATTGGTTCGGCCTCGGCGATCGCGATCTCGCGACCCACCTCATCCGGACCCAGATGCTCGACGCCGGGTACCGGCTGTCCGACGTCACGGCCGCCCTGTGCCGGCGCTGGGTCCCCGGGGTGCGGCTCCTGCCCGTCACCGACGATCGTCACGAAACCCACGTCGTGGTCGCCAAACCCGACGGCGAGGACGGCGAACGGGTCGCGATCCACTTCCAGGAATGGTGGGTACGCCATCGCGCGCAGATCCCCACCTTTGGCTTCGCGCAGGTCGGTTCGGACGACACGGCGCCGGCACCCGGCGTCCTCGACGCGATCGCCGACGCCGATGTCATCCTCCTCGCGCCGTCGAACCCGGTCGTGAGCATCGGCGCCATCGTCAGTGTTCCCGGGATGCGCAGCGCGCTGCGCCAGACCAAGGCCCCGGTGGTCGGGATCTCACCGGTCATCGACAACCGTCCCCTGCGCGGCATGGCCGACGAATGCCTGTCCGTGATCGAGGTCGAGTCCTCGGCACAGGGGATCGCCGGACACTACGGCGCCCGCAGCGGCAACGGGATTCTCGACGGTTGGCTCATCGCCGACGGCGACCACGCCGCTGTCGACGGCATCGCCGTCGGTACCGCACCGCTGCTCATGACCGACCCCGCGGCCACCGCGCAGATGGTGCGTGCGGCCTGCGCGCTCGTCGACGTACCGCTGCCCGAGACCAACAAGGGCGTGCAGTGACCGCTCGCCCCGACCACCGCGCACCGGGACATCTCGAGATCCGGCCGGTGACCGGCCTGCCCGAGTTCACCGCCGACTCCGACGTCGCGGGCGAGATCCTCGGCGCCGCACCCTGGCTCGAGTCCGGCGACGTGCTGGTGGTCACCAGCAAGATCATCTCCAAGGCGGAGGGCCGGATGGTCGACGCGCCGAGCGACCCCGAGGAGCGGGACGCGTTGCGCCGGCGCCTCGTCGACGACGAATCGGTACGCGTGCTGGCACGCAAGAACCGGACCCTGATCACCGAGAACCGGCTGGGCCTGGTGCAGGCCGCGGCCGGGATCGACGGCTCGAACGTACGCAGCGACCAGCTCGCGCTGCTCCCGGAGAACCCCGACCGCAGCGCGGCGGCCCTCCGACTCGCCATCGCCGAGGCCGACGACCTCGACGTCGCGGTGATCATCACCGACACGATGGGCCGCGCCTGGCGGACCGGGCAGACCGACGTCGCCATCGGCGCGTCGGGCATCGCCGTGACCCATCCGTATGAGGGCGGTGTCGACGACTACGGAAACCCGTTGATCGTCACCGAGATCGCGGTGGCCGACGAACTCGCCGCGGCGGCGGATCTCGTGAAGGGCAAACTCGCGGCGGTCCCCGTCGCCGTCGTCCGCGGCTTCGGTCCGGCGGACGACGGGACCACGGCCGCCGATCTGATCCGCCCCTACGAGGAGGACCTGTTTCGCCTCGGGACCGAGGAGGCGATCGCCCAGGGACGTCGCGAGGCCATCCGCACGCGGCGTTCGGTGCGGAACTTCGCCGACCGGCCTGTCGACCCCGCCGAGTTGCGTGCCGCACTCGGCGAGGCGCTCACCGCCCCCGCTCCGCACCACACGCATCCGGTCCGCTTCGTCTGGGTGCGGTCCGGCCCGCGGCGCCGGGAACTCCTCGACGCGATGGCGCAGGAGTGGCGCGCCGACCTCGAATCGGATTCCAAGACAACCGAGTCCATCGAGAAACGGTTGCGGCGCGGCCAGATCCTCTACGACGCCCCGGAACTGGTGATCCCGTTCCTCGTGCCCGAGGGCGCCCACGACTACCCCGATGATCGTCGCAACGCCGCCGAGCACACGATGTTCACCGTGGCCGCGGGCGGGGCGGTCGCGACCCTGCTCACCGCGCTGGCGGTCCGCGACATCGGCAGCTGCTGGGTCGGGTCGACCATCTTCGCCGCGCCGGCGGTGCGCCGCGTCCTCGATCTGGATCCGAGTTGGGAACCGCTGGGGGCCGTCGCCATCGGACATCCGCTCGAACCGGCCGGGTTGCGCGACCCCGCCCCCACCGCGGAGTGGGTCGTCGAACTGTGACCGCCGAGTCGCTGCACGCCTCCGCCGTCGAGGCCCTGACACGGTGGGAGACACCCGATCCCGCCCAGGACTCCCTGCGTCACGCATATCTCGAGTTCCTCGCCGCGTCCCCGGACGGGTGTCTTCGGGCCTGCGCACCAGGACATCTGACGGGTTCGGCGATCGTCTTCGACGCGACGCGCCGACACGTTCTGCTGACCCTGCACCCCCGCGTCGGGAAGTGGATACAGCTCGGCGGTCACTGCGAACCCTCCGACGATTCCCTCGCCGGCGCGGCGCTACGCGAGGCGCGAGAAGAGTCGGGCATGCCCGAACTCGTGCTCGACACCGCCGACCCCACGCTCGCCGGTGACGGGATGGTCCACCTCCACACCCACCCGATCACCTGCTCCTTGGGAGTCCCCACCCGCCACCTCGACGTCCGCTACCGGGTGGTCGCCGCCCCGACGCCCGACGGCGAACTCCCCCGCGTCGTATGCAGTGACGAGTCCGTGGACCTCCGCTGGTGGCCGGTCGACGCGCTTCCGGACGACGCCGGAGACGACATCGCGACGCTCATCGACGCGGCCCTACGCGACGGGCGGCGGCGCTAAACCTGGATGTTCTTGCCGACGGTGACCACACCGCCGGCGCTCACCGAGAACCGTTCGCGGTCGGCCTCGAGATCGACACCGAGCTGCTCGCCGTCACCGACCACGACGTTCTTGTCGAGGATGGCCTTGCGGACCACCGCGCCCTTGCCGACGCGCACGCCGGGCATCAGCACGCTGCCCTCGACCACCGCGCCGTCCTCGACGATGACGTTCGACGACAGCACGGAGTTGCGCACCGTGCCGGCGGAGATGATGCATCCGGAACCGACCACGGAGTCCTCCGCGACCCCGCCCTGGACGAACTTGGCGGGCGGCAGGTTGTGGGTCTCGCCGCGGATGGGCCAGCGGCCGTTGTAGAGGTTGAAGATCGGGTGGACCGACACCAGGTCCATGTGCGCCTCGTAGAACGCATCCAGGGTTCCGACGTCGCGCCAGTAACCGGTGTCGCGTTCGGTGGCACCGGGTACCTGGTTGTCCTTGAAGTCGTAGACGAAGGCGGTGTCCCGGCGCACGAAGGCCGGGATGATGTCACCGCCCATGTCGTGGTCGGAGTCCGAGTCGGCGGCGTCGGCGCGCAGCGCGTCGACCAGCGCCTCGGTGGTGAACACATAGTTGCCCATCGACGCGAACGTCACGTCGGGATCGTCCGGCGTGCCGGGCGGATCGGCCGGCTTCTCCAGGAAGCGGGTGATCTTCCCGCTCTCGTCGGAGTCGATGCAGCCGAAGGCCACCGCCTCTGCTCGGGGCACGCGGATCCCGGCCACCGTGACGTCGGCGCCGGATTCGATGTGCGCGGCCACCATCTGCGACGGATCCATCCGGTACACGTGATCGGCTCCGAAGACGACGATGTACTCGGGTCGTTCGTCGGTGATGAGGTTCATCGACTGGAAGATCGCATCGGCACTGCCGGTGTACCAGCGTGGTCCGAGTCGCTGCTGGGCCGGCACCGGGGTGATGTACTCGCCGTGGAATCCCGACGTCCACCAGGTCTGCGAGATGTGCCGGTCCAGCGAATGCGACTTGTACTGTGTCAGCACGCAAATGCGCTCGTAACCGGCGTTGACCAGGTTCGACAGCACGAAGTCGATGAGCCGGTAGGCGCCGCCGAAGGGCACCGCAGGTTTGGCGCGGTCCATCGTCAGCGGGTACAGACGCTTGCCTTCGCCGCCTGCGAGGACGATGCCGAGGACGTGCGGCTCAGATCTCACTCCCCCAACTTAACCGCGATCGAAGCCGTCGGCCAGATGACCGGGCGGTCAGTATGCGTGGCGTCGGTCGCGACCAGGGTTTGGCAGCACCGATGGCGATCTGCGCGCGTTGGCACTAGCGTCGAGATCATGCGGGTGGCGATGATGACACGGGAATATCCACCTGAGGTCTACGGCGGCGCCGGGGTCCACGTCACCGAATTGGTCCGGTATCTGCGCGATCTCATCACCGTCGACGTGCACTGCATGGGCGCCGAGCGGGAGACCGCCGCGGTGTACACCCCCGACCCGGGGTTGGCCGGGGCGAATGCGGCGATCACCACGTTGTCGGCCGATCTGCGGATGGTGGTGGGTGCGTCCGGTGCCGACGTCGTGCACTCCCACACCTGGTACACCGGCCTCGCCGGGCACCTGGCGGGACAGCTCTACGACGTGCCGCACGTGCTGACCGCCCACTCGCTCGAACCGTCGCGCCCGTGGAAGGCCGAGCAACTCAGCGGCGGGTACCGGGTGTCGAGCTGGGTGGAACGCAACGCGGTGGAGTACGCCGACGCGGTGATCGCGGTGAGCTCGGGGATGCGCACCGAGATCTGTGACACCTACCCGCGTCTGGACCCTGAGCGTGTCCATGTGGTGCGCAACGGGATCGACACATCTCAATGGTTCCCGGTCGACGATCCGTTCGGACCCGACTCGACGCCGACCGCACTCGGGCTCGACCCGGACCGCCCGATCGTGGCGTTCGTCGGCCGGATCACCCGGCAGAAGGGCGTCGCACATCTGGTGGCCGCGGCGCACCGGTTCGATCCGGACATCCAGCTCGTCCTCTGTGCTGGTGCCCCCGACACGCCGGAGATCGGCGCCGAGATCGAGAGCGCGGTGGGCGAACTCTCCGCCTCGCGTCCCGGCGTCCACTGGGTGCGCGAGATGCTCCCACTCCCCCGGATCCGCGAGATCTTGACCGCGGCAACGGTCTTCGTGTGCCCATCGGTGTACGAACCGCTGGGCATCGTCAACCTCGAGGCGATGGCCTGCGGTACCGCGGTGGTGGCCTCGGCGGTCGGCGGCATTCCCGAGGTGGTGCGCGACAACGTCACCGGCCGCCTCGTGCGGTACGACCCCGTCGATCCGGCGACCTTCGAACACGATCTCGCCGACACGGTGAACGCGGTGGCCTCGGATGCGGCGGCGTCGGCGATGGGGGTGGCCGGCCGCGAACGCGCCGAGGCCGAGTTCTCCTGGGCGTCGATCGCCGAACAGACGCTGGGTGTCTACGAGTCCGTACGGCGCTGAGCGGGTGAGCGTCCGCGGACGGGCCGACACGTGGTCACCACGACCGACACCGTGGCCGGCACCCGACCGTCCCCGGCGAAGGCCGCGGCCCGCGAGCGGATGTCGGCCTCGTCGGAGTGAAATGCCGACGGGCCCATGGCGACCAGATCCCCCACGGTCTGCGCGTCGACGTCTGCGGAGTACCGGACAGGTGACTCGTCGACCACTTCGAAGCCCGCGTCGAGCGAGGCACGGAGGCGCTCGGATTTGGCCTCGTCGACACGCAGCATCGCCATCGGCTCGATGAGTTCGCCGAGGTGGTCGGGCCCCGGACTCACGATGATCAGTGCGCCATCAGGGGCCAGTACGCGGGCGAACTCGCTCGCGTTGCGCGGCGCGAACACCGAGAGCACCACCGCGACAGCATCATCGACGACGGGCAGTCCGAGCCAGACGTCGGCGACGACGGCAGCGAGGGGCCGGGGTCCCCGCGCCATGGCCCGCCCGCAGTACTTCGAGAGGTCCAGGCCGATTCCGGCGGCCGAGGACCGTCCGTCACCGCCGGGCACCCCACTCGCCTCGACCGCGGCGCGAAGATAGTGTCCGCCACCGGCCCCCGCGTCGAGGATCACCGGCCGGTCGTGTCCACCCGTGACCTCGGCCGCGCGGCCGGCGACGAAATCGACCACGGGGAGCAGGAAACCGGAGTCGTGCACGCGGGCTCGGGCGGCCACCATGGCTGCGGTGTCGGCGCGCAGCGCGCCGGACCGGCCGTCGAGCAGTGAGACATAGCCCTGACGGGCGAGGTCGAAAGAATGCGCCTGCGGACAGCGCAGCGACGCGCCGTCGGCCGACAGGCGCCCGGTACACACCGGGCAGCGCAGGATCTCGAGTACCGAAGTGAGGCCATGCGCCCGGTGCGGAGTCGGTGGGTCCGCCCGGGCCTCATGGGAACTGCCCTCGTGGGGCATGTTCAGCCGGTTACCCCGCGGAGTTCCTCGCCCAGCGCGGCTGCTTCGTCGGCGGTCAGCTCGACGACCAGTCGACCTCCACCTTCGATCGGAATCCGGACAACGATTCCACGCCCTTCTTTGGCCGCTTCGAGGGGGCCGTCCCCAGTACGTGGCTTCATTGCCGCCATTCTCAAGCTCCCTTCAAGGTCCCTGCTCCGAACATGATACGTGCCCGGGTCGCACACGATTGTCAGTGCGCGACACGCGCGCCGCGCGGTCTCGACGTACGGCCCCTACCGGGGGGTGCTCGGCGGGCCGGACCGCCCGGCGTCCACGCCGCCGTTCCCGGTGATACCAGCGGCGGGATCGTCCGGAGCCGCGCCCGCTTCCGCCCCGGGCACCGACTCCCGTTCGCGCAGACGCGTGATCACCGACCGCAGGTCGTCGACCTCACGCGCGAGACGTGCCAGCGCCCAGTCGACTTCGGCCTGCTTGTAACCACGCGGGGTCTGGGCGAAGCGCAACGCACGCACGTCGTCACCGGTGATGCCCACCGACGGCAACCGGGTGAGCGTGGTGTCGGGCTCGACCGGCGGCAGATCTTCTCCGCGTCCGAACACGAACCAGACGACAGCGAACACGATCGCGACGACGAGTCCCATGATCAGCAGGTACAGCAGCAGCGTCTGCATGCGTTCCATCCTGGCAGAAGCGCCCGGACGACGGCCCGGCACAGCACCGACCCGGCGACGGCCACCCGCGTCAGGGCGGGCGGCGTCGCCGGGTCGGGGCCGGGTTCATCAGGTCCGGCCCATCAGGTCCGGAGCCGCCTAGGAGGCCATCTCCTCGGCCTTGGGGGTCAGGGCGCGCACGGTGTTCATCGGCGGACGATCCTCGAGATAGACCTCGGTGGTGTGCGGCGTGAAGGAGCCGTCGGGTTCGGCGGTGAACTGGGTGAGCCCGACGCCCGAGTCCTCGATGCCGCAGCGGCGCATCAGGGTTCCGACGATCTGGCGGCTCATGACCCCCAATTCCACCAGCGGGCGGTTGCGATGGGTTCGGACCCCGAGGTTGACCTGACCGATCCCGGCCAGGCCGTACCGGTCATAGGTGTCGATGAGAAGGCCGATCTCGACCCCGTAGCCCGGCGCGAACGGCACCGACGAGAGCAACTCGCGGGTGCCGGCGTACTCGCCGCCGAGTGGCTGGAGGACCGCGGTGAGATCCGGCTTCTGGGATGCCAGGAGGGGGCGTGCCACGAGCTCGGTCACGCGTCCGCCACCGTTCGCGTCGTGCGTACCGCCCGTGCGCAGCGGGCGCCGGTAGTAGCCCTTCACGAGCTGGATCTCGGGGTTCAGCAGGAGCGGACCGAGCATCTTGGGCACGAACATCGGGTCCGGGTCGATGAGGTCGGAATCGACGAATGCGATGATGTCGCCGGTCGCCACGGCGACCGAACGCCACAGCACCTCACCCTTGCCCTTGACCGGGTCCAGCTCGGGTACCGCCTCCTCGCGGGAGATCACCTGCGCGCCGGCGGCGAGCGCGCGCTCGGCGGTGGCATCGGTGGACCCGGAGTCCAGCACGATGATCTCGTCGACCAGGGTGCCGTACAGCGGCATGATCGTGGCGATGACGTCGGCGACGGTCTCTTCCTCGTTCAGCGCGGGCAGCACCACCGAGATGGTCCGGCCGTTCTTCGCGTCGACGAGGTCGTCGATCGTCCAGTCCGGCTGCTCCCAGGTGTGGGTTGCCGACCAGCGCTGCTCGGTCCCCGGGGTCTGGGCGACCGTCGGCCACATGGCGGCCTTGTCCCGGCTGACGGTGCTGGGCTTACGTCGCTTCTGCTGCTTGGTCATGCGAGTCCCCTGACTGTTCGGGCGGGTGGTTTCGCTCCCGCGATGGCAGCGACCATGTCGACCACGCGACGAGTGGCAGCGACTTCGTGGACGCGGAAGATCCGGGCGCCTTGGGCGGCGGCCAGACTTGTCGCGGCCAGAGTCCCTTCCAATCGGTGCGTTAGGTCTGTACCCAGAGTCTCCCCTACGAAATCCTTGTTGCTCAGCGCCATCAGGACCGGCCAGCCCGTGTTAACAAGATCTTTTACACCGCGTAACAGAGCCAGCCCGTGGTGAGTGTTCTTGCCGAAATCGTGCGTCGGATCGATAACGATCGAGTCTCGACGCACCCCGGCAGCGAGCGCCCGGTCGGCCGCGGAGGTCACCTCCCGGATCACGTCGGCCACCACCGCGTCGACCGAATCCCCGTATGCGACGCGGTGCGGCCGGGTCCGCACCCGCGCGCCACCCGTGTGCGAGCAGACGATCCCGGCCCCGCGTTCGGCGGCGACGTCGACGACGTCGGGGTCGAATCCCGCCCAGGTGTCGTTGATGAGATCCGCGCCGGCGGCGCAGGCCTGGTCGGCGACCTCGCTGCGCCAGGTGTCGACGCTGATCAGCACGTCCGGATGGCGGTCGCGGATCCAGGCGATCATGCCGACGACCCGGGCGGCCTCGGTCGCGGCGTCGACCTCGCGTCCGGGTCCGGCCTTGACCCCACCGACGTCGATGATGTCGGCACCCTCGGCGACGACCCGGTCGACGTGCGCCTGGGCGGCGGCGTCGTCGAAGCTCGCACCTCGGTCGTAGAACGAATCAGGGGTGCGGTTGACGATCGCCATCACCAACGCGCGGTCGGTCGGCACCCGCCGCCCGCACAGCGTGTCCGATGCCGACGTTTCCGGGCCGGAACTCACCCCTTGGGCACCTTGGCGGCGGCGACATCGTCGGGGTAGTCGTCGTAGAACTCCGTGTAGCCCTTCTCCTTGCCGAGCAACACGTAGAGCCGTTCGGCCTCGGCGTCGGTGTACCCCTCCTTGCGCAGCTCGACCTTGCGGTTCTTGAAGGTCGAGGTCTGCTCGAAGTCGTCGACGATCCGAACGAACAGCGGCACCGCGTACGACGGCAGCGCGTCGTAGAGGTGGCGGGCGAACGCGCTCGGATCGAGGTCGGCGCCCTCGCGCAGCTTGATCGCGATCATCCCGGCGCGACCGTCGGTACCGGGGACCTCGACGCCGTATGCCACCGACTGGGCGACGGCCTGATAAGAGTCGACCGCCCCCTCGACCTGGGTGGTGGCGACGTTCTCGCCCTTCCACCGGAAGGTGTCGCCGAGCCGGTCGACGAAGGCGATGTGCGCGAAGCCCTGATCGCGGACCAGGTCACCGGAGTTGAAGTAGGAGTCGCCGTCCTTGAAGGCGTCCCGGATGATCTTCTTCTCGGTCTCCTCGGAGTCGGTGTAGCCGTCGACGGGGACCCGGTCACTGATCTGGGCGAGCAGCAGGCCGGTACCACCCCGGCCGACCTTCACGAGCCGACCGTCGTCGCCGCGTTTGGGGTTCCCCTCCTCGTCGTATTCCACGATCTTGTACGGGAGCGGGCAGAAGCCGGCGGTCTTGTCGACGCTGAACGCGTTGACGAATGCGAGGTTCAGTTCGCTGGCCCCGTAGAACTCGACGACGCGGTCGACCCCGAAACGCTCGCGGAACTCGTCCCAGATGTCCGGGCGCATACCGTTGCCGACCACGGTGTGCACGGAATGCTGACGATCCGTGGGCTTCTCGGGCTGGACGAGGAGATAGCGGCAGAGCTCGCCGATGTAGCAGAAGGCCGTCGCACGGTTGAGGATCACGTCGTCCCAGAACTTCGACGCCGAGAACGAGCGTCCGATGGCGATGCACGCACCCGAGGCGAGGACCGAGGACAGTGACACCGACAACGCGTTGTTGTGGTAGAGCGGCAGCGGCACGTACATGGTGTCGCTGTGGCGCAACCGAACGGCGAGACCGCCGATGCCGGACAGGCTCGCCAGCCACCGGTTGTGGCTCATCACGCTGGCCTTCGGCATCCCCGTGGTGCCGGAGGTGAAGATGTAGAACGCCTTGGTCGATGCGGGCAGCTGCTCGGTGACCTCGGGATCGGCCTCCGAGAGTCCCTCGGCCGCGGCGTCGAACGCGGCGAAATCGTAGACGTGTTCGGGCAGGACCGATTCCGGGATCGACTCGAAGGCCTCCGCGCACTCGGGATCGTGGATGAGGACCTTGGCCTCGAGGAGGCCGACGCTGTGCTCGAGCACCTCGCCGCGCTGGTTGTAGTTCAGCATCCCGGCGATCGCGCCGAGTTTGACGGTGGCGAGCATCAGCAGCAGGTCGGTCGTGCAGTTCTTGGAGAGCAGCGCCACCACGTCGCCCTTGCCGACGCCGTCGGCGGAAAGTGCTGCGGCGTAACGGTTCACGCGGCGGTTGGCCTCGCCGTAGGTGGTCGTGCGGCCTTCGAACCGGACGAACGGCCGGTCGGGGTGTTCGGCCGCGTGCTTCTGGAAGACCGAACCGATGGTCCGCTTGGCCTCCGGTGGGCGTCGGATGAGCCCCGGCGCGTGCTTGATCATCCCGGTCGCATGTGGCGCCATCTTCACCACGCCGCGAAGGATGTCGGGGATACCGACGGTCTTCTTCACACTCTGCTGCCGACTGTCCTGCTGCTCGACCCCTTGGGACATCTGCCCTCCGCTCTCCCGCTGGCGTTTCGAGTGCCCCGCGCACTCAGGCGCTACCTTACCGGCCGGTAGCAAGGCCTTCCCGTGCTGTCGCCAACTCCACCGCGTCGTTGACCGACCGCGTGATGAGCAGCCGGTCGAGCGATCGTCGGGCGACGAACCCGGTTGTCGACAACTCTCGCAGCCAGTCGAGCAACGGCGCGTAGAAATCGACAGGATCGAGCAGGACGACCGGTTTGTCGTGCATCCCGAGGTAGCCCCCGGTCCAGGTCTCGAAGAGCTCCTCGAGCGTCCCGATCCCGCCTGGAAGGGTGATGAACCCATCGGCACGCTCGTCCATGAGGCGTTTGCGTTCGCGCATGGTCTCGGTGACCACGAGTTCGCCCGACCCGAGGTCGGCGACCTCGTGCTTCATCAGTGCGCGCGGGATGATGCCGACCGTGTGGCCACCGGCCTCGCGAGCGGCGTTGACCAGCGCGCCCATCATGGAGATGTTCCCGCCACCGGAGACGACCACATGCCCCTGTTCGGCGAGCGTCCGACCCACTTCGGCGGCGAGATCGAGGTAGGGCTGGTCGACGGGACCGGAGGCGCAATAGACGCAGACAGTACTCACCGGGCAATCGTGCCATCGTCGGCCGGGAAGGTCATATCGACCCTCAGGGTGTCGCGGCCTCGATCGCGGCGACCACGTCGTCGGGATCGTCGACGACGGTGAGCAGGTCCAGATCCTCGGGCGAGATCATCCCGCGCGCGGCGAGGACGTCGCGCATCCAGGCAAGCAGGCCGCCCCAGAAGTCGCTGCCCACCAGCACGATCGGGAACCGGACCACCTTCTTGGTCTGCACGAGGGTCAGCGCCTCGAAGAGTTCGTCGAGGGTGCCCATCCCGCCGGGGAGACAGACGAACGCCTGCGCGTACTTCACGAACATCGTCTTGCGCACGAAGAAGTAGCGGAAGTTCATGCCGAGATCGACCCACGGGTTGAGGCCCTGTTCGAAGGGCAGCTCGATGTTGAGTCCGATCGACTGCGCCCCGGCCTGATGTGCGCCCTGGTTGGCGGCCTCCATCGCACCGGGTCCGCCACCGGTGATGACCGCGTAACCGGCCTCGCCCAGCGCTCGGCCCACGCGGACACCGAGCGCGTACTCCGGCGACTCCGGATGCAGTCGCGCCGAGCCGAAGACGGTCACGGCCTCGGCGACCTCGCTCATCGCATCGAACCCGGCGACGAACTCGGACTGGATGCGCAGGACCCGCCAGGAGTCACGCATGGTCCGTTCAGAACGACGCGTGGCGTCGCGCGGGTCGACCCATTCCAGCAGGCGGCGGTCCGTGGTCTTGCCGCGCTGGTCTCGCCGAATCCGGATCGGGCCGACGTAGCAGGTGTCGGGGTTCGTTCCGTCTTCGACGGGTTCCGGTTCGGGCGTGGTCGACATGGCGGTCACGCTAGCAGCGCTGTCCGGTCCCGCCGGTCTCGCCAGTTCAGGACAGGTAGGTGCGCAGTAGGTCGGTCACCGCGCGGATCTGCTCCACCGGCACCCGTTCGTCGACGCGATGCGCGAGATTGGGATCGCCGGGGCCCAGGTTCACCGCGGGGATGCCCAGCGCCGAGAACCGCGACACATCGGTCCAGCCGTACTTCGCGCGGAAGCGTCCGCCCGCGGCCGCCACGAGCGCCGCGGCCGCCGGGTGCCCCAGCCCCGGCAGGGCGCCGGCCGCGGAATCGGTGACCTCCAGCCCGATCCTGCCGTCGGCCAGGTCGGCGGCGAACACCTCGCGCACGTGGTCGAGCGCCTGGTCGATCGAACGGTCCGGGGCGAAGCGGAAGTTGACATCGACGTGCGCGGCGTCGGGGATCACGTTGCCGGCCACCCCGCCGCCGACCGCGACCGCCGACAGACCCTCGCGGTACTCGCAGCCGTCGATGTCGACCCGACGGGCCTCGTAGCCCGCCAGCGTGGTCAGGACACCGCCGAGCTTGTGAATGGCGTTGTCGCCCATCCACGACCGGGCCGAGTGCGCCCGGGTTCCCGTCGTCGACAACCGGACCCGCAGCGTCCCCTGGCATCCGGCTTCGATGAGCCCCGCGGTCGGCTCGCCGAGGATCGCCACGTCACCGGCGAGCCACTCGGGGAGTTCGCGTTCGATGTCGTTCAGGCCGTTGAACTCCGCGGCAATCTCCTCGCAGTCGTAGAAGATCAGCGTCAGATCCGAGGCCGGCTCCGGCAGCGTCGCCGCGAGGTGGAGGAACACCGCGTCACCGGACTTCATGTCGACGGTGCCGCATCCGTGCAGGACGTCGCCCTCCTCCGAATCCATCTCGCGGCGGTGCGGGAGGTTGCCGGCGACCGGCACGGTGTCGAGGTGCCCGGCGAGGATGACCCGCTGGGCGTGCCCCCGGTCGGTCCGTGCGAGGACCCGGTTGCCATGGCGGAGGATCTCGAATCCGCTCGTCTGCGCGCGCAGCGCGGCCTCGACCGCGTCGGCGATGGCCGACTCGTTGCGCGACTCGCTCTCGATGTCGACGAGCGCGGCGGTCAGTTCGACGGGGTCGGCGGTCAGGTCGAGGTCGGTGCTCACTCCCTCACCGTAGTGAGCCCATCTCCGCGGCGCCGAAGGAGACGCTGAACTTCACGCACCAGAGGAACACCGACGGATAGTCGGCCAGCTCGACGTCGGCGGGGATCTCGTAGACCTGGTTGCCCTTGTTCCCCTTGATCATGCCGAGGTCGACGTGCGGGACGTCCGCGGCCGTTCGCCACCCGGCGAACCCCTCGACCACGTCCCCTTGCGACAGCCACACGTGGACATCAGGGCCGGTGGTCGTGTCCAGGTCCTCGATCGCCAGCACGCGTGAGCCGTCGGGCTGTTCGATGATCGAGACCGTTCCGGATGTCGAGTGCTCATGGCTGATCAGGCTGCCGCGCGAGACGACCACCGGCCCGGCGGGCGGCGGCTGCCCCGGCGTCGACGTCGTGGGGGTGACCGCGACCGGGATCGCGTCGTCGACCTCGGTGTCGACGAAGATCAGCCACGGCTGGAAGACGACGGCCCCGACCGCCAGCGCCGCCACGATCACGACGCCGACCCCGCCCAACACCCACGGCCAGCGGCGTCGGCGGCGCCGGGGCGGTACAGATGGCTGGGGATGACCGGTCATGCTGGCGACCCTACGAGCGGCGCACAGCGCGTGACCAGGTCTTTGGGCCGAATGGATGACGCCGGGGCACCGGTGGCGGGGCGGGGGCGCCGGTGTCGATCACCTAGACTCACCTGTCGTGACATCTACTGGCGCACACGCAACTGGCATCGCGACCGTGATCGACGGGGGTTCGACTCCCGGCGTCGTCCTCGACGTCTGGTTCCCCGAACCCGAACTCGACGGGGTCGAGACCGCGGAGACCGTGATCCTCGACGACGAGTCGACACCGGCCCACCTCCGTGAGCTGGTGGGCGTCGACGAGGCCCGCGGGGTCAAGACCGTCGCGGTCCGCACCGGCATCGCCGACATCTCCGCCGCACCCATCGACGCCTACGACGTCTACCTCCGACTCCACCTGCTGTCGCATCGCCTCATCACCCCGCACGGCGCCAACCTCGAGGGCATCTTCGGGATGCTCACCAACGTGGTGTGGACCAATCACGGCCCGTGTGCGGTCGACAACTTCGAGTCGGTACGGGCGAAGCTGCGCGCCCGCGGACCGGTCACCGTCTACTCGATCGACAAGTTCCCGCGCATGGTCGACTACGTGGTGCCCGGTGGCGTACGGATCGGCGACGCCGACCGCATCCGCCTCGGCGCGCATCTCGCGGCCGGCACCACCGTGATGCACGAGGGCTTCGTCAACTTCAACGCCGGCACCCTCGGGTCGTCGATGGTGGAGGGTCGCATCTCCGCGGGCGTCGTCGTCGGCGACGGCTCCGACATCGGCGGCGGCGCCTCGACGATGGGCACCCTGTCGGGCGGCGGCAAGGAGATCATCGCGCTGGGCAAGCGCTGCCTCCTCGGCGCGAACTCCGGCTGCGGCATCCCGCTGGGTGACGACTGCGTCATCGAGGCGGGCCTCTATGTCACCGCCGGCACCAAGGTCACCGGACCCGACGGCACGCAGATCAAGGCGCGCGACCTGTCCGGCCAGTCCAACCTGCTGTTCCGTCGCAACAGCCTGACCGGCGCGGTCGAGGTCGTGCCGTGGAAGGGCGACGGCATCGCCCTCAACGAGGCGCTGCACAAGAACGACTGACACCGGGGCTCACTGGCCGGATTCGTGATCCCGACGTATGGTGGGCCCATGAGCACATCGAACAATCGTTCGACGAACGATATCGACGACGTCCTCGGCGCGGGCGCCGGAAACTCCACCGAGAAGGACCCGGACGACTGGGTGACCGGCGACGAGCCGATGACCGGCGCGCAGCGGAGCTATCTCGACACCCTCGCACGGGAGGCCGGCGAGACCCTCTCGGCCGACCTCACGAAAGCCGAGGCGTCCGAGGAGATCGACCGCCTGCAACAGAAGAGCGGTCGCGGCTGAGCAGGGCCGGTGTCAGGCCGTCAGACGAGCGACGGCCGCACCGATCCGCTCATCGGTGGCGGTGAGCGCCATCCGAACGTGGCGCTCACCCGCCGGACCGTAGAAATCGCCTGGAGCACAGAGGATTCCGCGGTCGGCGAGCCAGGCGACGGTCTCCCGGCACGGTTCGTCCCGGGTGGCCCAGAGATACAGGCCCGCCTCGGAATGGTCGACCCGGAATCCCGCACCCTCCACAGCTGCTTTGAGCAGCCGACGACGCTCGGCATAACGCTCGCGCTGCTCATGGACGTGTGCATCGTCTGCCAGTGCGGCGGTCATCGCTCCCTGGACGGGGAACGGCACGATGAGTCCGGCGTGCTTGCGGACCGCGAGCAATTCGGCGATCAGTTCGGTGTCGCCGGCGAAGAATCCGGCGCGATACGACGCCAGGTTCGAGATCTTGGACAGTGAGTGGACCGCGAGCAGTCCGGTGTGGTCGCCGTCGCAGACCCTCGGGTCGAGGATCGACAGCGGCTCGCCCTCCCAACTCAGACCGAGATAACACTCGTCGGACACGACGACGGTCCCCCGCTCGCGCGCCCATCCCACGACTTTGCGGAGATGATCGAGGCCGAGGACCTTGCCGGTCGGATTCGACGGCGAGTTGATGAACATCAGCGCCGGGTTCATCGGTCCCAGCGCGACGGTCGAATCGGCCCGCACCGCCCGCGCACCGGCGAGCAGGGCGCTCACCTCATAGGTCGGGTAGGCGACCTCGGGGATCACCACGTCGTCGCCGGGTCCGAGCCCGAAGGTCGAGGCCAGGCCCGCGATCGCCTCCTTGGTACCGATGACCGGCAGGATTCCCGACTCGTCGAGCGATGTGACCCCGTGGCGTCGGATCAGCGACTCCGCGGCCGCCTGCCGCAACTCGCGGATCCCGATCGTCGTCGGGTATCCCGGGAACGCCGAGTTCTCGGCGAGTGCGTCGCGGATGAGTGCGGGCACCGGGTCGACGGGCGTCCCGACCGACAGGTCGACGATGCCATCGGCGTGGGCCTGAGCCGTCGCCTTCGCATCGGCGATCGTGTCCCACGGGAAGTCGGGCAGACGCCCGCTGACGCGGGTCGAGGAGACGCGCAGGGGCGCAGCCGTACGGGAGACAGGACTGCTCATGCGGAGGCGGTCAGTCCTCTTCGTTCATCGGCGGGAGACCCTTGATGAACGCCGGATCGGCCTCGGTCTTGCCGACCTTGCTGGCGCCGCCCGGGGAGCCGAGGTCGTCGAAGAAGTCGGCGTTCGCGCTGACGTAGGGCTCCCATTCGTCGGGAACATCATCCTCGTAGAAGATCGCCTCGACCGGGCACACCGGCTCACACGCGCCACAGTCGACGCACTCATCCGGCTGGATGTAGAGCATGCGTCCACCCTCGTAGATGCAGTCGACGGGGCACTCCTCCACGCAAGCCTTGTCCAACACGTCGACGCAAGGCTCCGCGATGATGTAGGTCACCACTCACTCCTTCGCTAGGGAAGATCCGGGTCGGCGCGACGAGAAACGCAGTTCGGCGTCGAACGGCACTCCGGCGTCGGCGCCGGTGCGGCCCGAGGGCTGGTCGAACCGCACCCCACAGTATCCGCCCCGGGAGACGCTGCGACGAAATCGACCCCCGTCCAGAGGCGCCCGAATCCGGGTTTGAGTAACGAGGATCACATCGCCGACCGCGAGACGCCGCTCCGGGTTTCGTTCAGCGTGCCGCCAAACCTCGACGCCGCGACGATCCGCGTGCAGAGTCGGGCGCATGATCGTCGTCGACGAATCCGTCCTCACCGGACACCGACCCAGGGGCGCATGTGCCCGGGTGCCGCACCGACCCACCGCGCGGTCGATGTCGATGTGCTGTTGCTGAACCGATCGGCCTCACCACATCCTCTTCGACCCTCGCAAGGATTCGCCATGACCTCCACCCTCGCCCGCACCGAACGGGCGCCTCAGTCCGCCATATCGTCTCTTTCCTCCGCCCGGAATCGGGCTCGGACGTCGTCGCCGCTGCGCGAGCGTCCGGGTACTGCGGCCCCGCGCGCCCTTGGTCACCTGCCGACGCGGCTCCGGCCCGCCGACCTCCTCCGCATCACCGACCAGGGCGTCGCAGACGTCCTCGACGGTCGCCACGACGACCTGCTCCCGGACGTCTGGGACGAACGGCATCGCTGGTCGACGCGCCTGCACGCCGACGACGACGTCGACGTGTGGCTGATCAGCTGGACCCCGGGCGAGGCCACCGAACTCCACGACCACGCCGGTTCGCTCGGTGCCCTGACGGTGTTGTCGGGCAGCTTGCGCGAGTACCACTGGACGGGAGACGATCTGGCGGTGCGCATCCTCGACGCCGGCGACCAGGCCGCCTTCCCTCTCGGGTGGGTGCACGACGTCGTGCGGAACCCGGTCGTCGCCGCACCGGAGATCGGTGCGGAGACCAGCCCGCTGGTGACCCCGACGCTCAGCGTGCACGCCTACTCACCGCCGCTGACCGCGATGTCCTACTACGACATCTCCGAGGGCGGCCACCTGCGCCGCGACCGGACCGTTCTCACCGACCAGCCCGAATGAGCACTCCCCGCACCATCGACGACGTGCTCGCCGACGCACGGTCGCGGATCGCGCGGGTCGAGGCCGTGGACGTCCCCGCCGAGCTGGCCGACGGGGCGGTGCTCGTTGATATCCGTCCCGCGGCGCAGCGCGCGGAGGAGGGCGAGGCCCGGGGTGCTCTCGTCATCGAACGGAATGTCCTCGAATGGCGGTGCGACCCGGCGAGCGACGCGCGCATCGACCAGGCCGTCGACCATGACGTCCGCTGGATCGTCCTGTGCTCCCAGGGGTATACGTCGAGCCTGGCCGCCGCGGCCCTGCAGGATCTCGGATTACATCGCGCCACCGACGTCGTCGGCGGATACGAAGCGCTCGCACCCGTTCTCGGCTGACCCTTCGATCGCACGTCGGTGTCTGCGGCCTGGCGGCCGTCGTGGACTACGAAAGAACTCGCCGTGCTCGGCGCGAGCCCAATCACTGCTCCCTGAGGAGGCCGGAGCTTGCGGAGGCCGTCACGAAGGGTCCTGGTGAGTCGGGTTGCGAAGACCCTTCGTGACGCGCCCTCCGCAAGCTCCGGGCGCTCCTCAGGGAGCGGGGGCGGGACTCCGCACGCAACCTCGAGGGCGCAGAGTGATTCTCAAGCGACGGCGGGCCACGGACGCGGAGCCGGGCGGGTGTCGACGGCGAGGCCGGTCACCGGGTCGGCGAGCGCGGCGACGTGCTGGGTCAGTGCCGGGTCGATCCAGTCGGCACCGTTCAGCACATACGGCGGCTGCGCGGTGATGCGTTCGGTGAGAACGAAATCGGACTCCGCGGTGCGGGCGGCCAGGGCGTCGAGGTGAGGCCACGGGCGTTCCGGGTTGACGTGATCGGGAGTCAGCGGCGACACCCCACCCCAGTCGTCGACGCCGGAGGCGATCAGCGCGGCACATTCGGCGGGCGACACCAGGTTCGGGGGCGCCTGGATCCGCATGTGTGGGCCGAGGACGACCCGGGCGACCGCGACGGCGGCGAGGAACTCGGTCATCTCCGCGTCGGGGGTGGAGCGCATCGCGGTGTCCGGCTTCGCCCGGAAGTTCTGCACGATCACCTCCTGGATGTGCCCGCCTCGGGCGTGCACATCCGCGAGAGCCAGCAGCGATTCGGCCCGCTCGGTGAGTGATTCGCCGATCCCGACCAGAATCCCGGTGGTGAACGGGACACGAGCGGTGCCCGCATCGCGCAGCACCTGCATGCGGACCAGCGGGTCCTTGTCGGGACTTCCGTAGTGTGCCTGGCCTTTCTCGGTGAACAGGCGACGCGACGTCGTCTCCAGCATCATGCCCATCGACGGTGCGACCGGGCGCAGACGGAGCAGTTCCTCGAGGCTCATCACCCCGGGATTGAGGTGCGGCAGCAGACCTGTCTCCGACAACACGGCGACCGCGGCGGCACGAACGTAGTCCAGCGTCGAGGAGTAACCCCGTTCGGCCAGCCATTCGCCGGCCTGCGGCCACCTGTCCTCGGGGCGGTCACCCAGCGTGAAAAGCGCCTCCTTGCAGCCGAGTTCGGCACCGCGGCGCGCGAGGTCGACGACCTCGTCGAGTTCCAGATAGAGCCCCTCCCCCGCGCGGGCGAGCTTTCCGGGGACCGTGACGAAGGTGCAGTAGTGGCACCGGTCGCGGCACAGGCGCGTCAGCGGGATGAACACCTTGCGGGAGTAGGTGATCTGCCGGGACCGGCCGACCGCGGCCAGCCCCTCGTCTCGGAGCGCCCCGGCGATCGATTGCAGTTCGACCAGGTCGTCTCCGGCGCAGGACAGGAGCGTCACGGCCTCGTCGAGACCGATCGGCGCCCGGTCGCGCGCGGCGTCCAGGGCCGCGCGGACGGTCAACTGCTCGGTCATTCCTCACCCTCCTCAGGTGTTCCGGTGCCGGCGTCGTCGGGACGGGGTTCGTACGGTTCGGGGTCGAAGGTGCCGTTGCGTTCGCGAAACGACGCCGCGGTGCCCGGCCACAACAGGGTCAGGCGACCGCTGTCGGGGTCGACATACCAACTCTCACAACCGGTCAGCCACACCGTCGACTCGCTGCGAGCGTCGATCTCCCGCGTGTATTCGTCTTCGGCGGCAGGCGAGACCGCCAGCGTCGTGATCCCGTTGCCGGCCATGTACTCCAGCGCGCCCAGGACGTAGTCGAGTTGCGTCTCGATCATGTAGATCGCCGAGTTGTGGCCGAGCGCCGCGTTGGGCCCGTCGAGGACGAACATGTTCGGGAAACCGCTGACCACGGTCGAGGCATAGGACGTCATGCCTGCAGACCAGTGGTCGGACAGCCGCCGACCGGCACGACCGGTGATGCGCGATGCGGCGGGCGGGCGTGCGGATTCGAAACCGGTTGCCATCACCAGGACGTCGAGATCGTAGGTGTGACCACTGTGCGCGGTGGCCTTGGTCTCGGCGACCGACGTCAGAGCACTCGACTCGAACACCACATTGGGCCGCTGCAGTGCCGGATAGAAGTCGTCGCTGAGCAGGATTCTCTTGCAACCGATCTCGTAGTCGGGGGCCAGCTGTTCACGAAGGTCGGCATCGGCCACCTGCCCGTGGAGGTGATCCCGTGCACGGGAACGGATCTCGTCGATGTCCGGATGCAACCCGAGCCGCTGCCGGAACGCCGCATCGGCTTCGGTGAGCAGTCGGTCGCGCACCTCCGCCGCGACGACGGGGTCGAGCATGGCAGCGCGTTCGTCGTCGGTGTAGAGACGGTCCGCGCGCGGCACGACATACGGTGGCGTACGGCAGAACACGACGAGATCGTCCGCGGCGTCGGCGAGATGCGGGATGAGCTGCACCGCCGACGCACCGGTTCCGACGACCCCGACCCGCGCACCCGTAACGTTGACGTCGTCGTGCCAGGCGGCCGTGTGGACGACCTGTCCCGGGAAGGTGTCGAGTCCGTCGATGTCGGGGATGCGCGCCTCCGACAACCGTCCGACCGCCAGCACCAGCGAGCGAGCGCGGAAGGTGAGGGCCCGGCCGTCCGGCGCCGCCGCCGTGATCACCCAGTGCGCCCCCTGCTCGTCCCAGACCGCTTCGCGTAGTTCGCGATTGAGTTCGATGCGGTCGGCGAGTCGTTCGTCGACGACGATCTGTTCGAGATAGCTGCGGATCTCGGCGCCACGAGGGAACCGCGCCGACCAATCGGCCGGCGGCCGGAACGAGAACGAGTACAGATGGGCGGGGATGTCGCAGGCGATGCCGGGATAGGTGTTGTCGCGCCACGTGCCCCCCACGCCGTCGGCGCGTTCGAGCACGACGAAGGACTCCCGCCCGCGGCGTGCGAGCTGCGTCGCCATCCCGAGCCCGGCGAAGCCCGCGCCGATGATGGCGACATCCACGTCGTCCATCGTCAGCGCGCGCTGCTGCGCTCCGGCCGCCCGCCCGGAAGACATGCTCCGGCTCACGCGGACACCTGTGGCAGCGGGAGTTGCCGGTCGGGCTCCGGCACCCCGTAGCGGGTGGTGCGCTGACGCGGCCTCCGTCCGGCTCGCGCCGCGATGTCGACGACAGCCGCGGCGTCGAGGACACGACCTGACTCCGGTCCCGCGCCCGGCATCAGGGTGCCGTCGAGCAACAGCCCACCCAGGTCATCCGCCCCGCCGCGCAACACCAGATCGACGGTGGCCGCGGGCAGTTTGGTCCACGCCACCTGCAGATGATCGAGGAGGCCTGCGGTCATGAGGCGGGCGACGGCGTGCAACGCGCGGGTCTCTCGCTCCGACGCGGTCCGCGAGGCGGTGTCCGCCAAGTGGGGCGGCACGTTCTCGGGAAGCAGTGGCATCAGGATGAGTTCGCTGAAACCGCCCGTGCGACGCTGGATCTCGAGTAGCAGTCGAAGATGGGCGATCTGGTGTGCGGGCGTCTCGACGTGCCCGTAGAGCATAGTCGCGGTGGAGAAGAGACCCACGCGGTGGGCGGTCTCGATGACGTCGACCCAGCTGCCGACCGGCGGCGCCGTGCCGGTGGGTGAGAGCGTCACCCGGACGGTGTCGTCGAGGATCTGGGCGGCGGTCCCCGGCACCGACCCCAGGCCCGCTGTCCGCAGCCGCTCGAGGTGTTCGACGATCGTGATCCCGGCACGCTCGGCGCCGTCGACGATCTCCGGGGCCCGATAGGCGTGCAGGTGGAGCCCGTCGGCGGCACCCGTGATGTCCTCCACGAGTCGGACGTATCCGTCGGCCGGCAGTTCGGCGGGCAGGGGTCCCTGCATGCAGATCTCGGTCGCGCCGAGTGCGACCGCCTCGGCGACCAGTTCGTCGAGACCCGGGTCGTCGGGTCCGAGCCGGCTGACGACCCCGGTGTCGAAGTTGCGGTTGACCACGAAGGTCAACACCTCCGCGTCGGTCACCTGCCGACGCACGGTGTCGGCCAGTTCGCACAATTCGTCGAGCTGCGCACCCGAGGCACCCAGGAGGGCGACCCAGCCGTCATCGTCGAGGGCGTCGGCCCCGAGAGTCGGGTCGTCACGGACACGGCTCAGTGCGGCCGTGACGCGCTCGATCGGGGCCATGATGTCTTCGGCCCACGCGCGCAGAAGCATGTCTTTCACTCTAACGCCGCCCCTCGCGACACAACGCGGAGCGCCCCTGCGGAGCGGTGGTCAGTCGGGTTCGGGCAGCCGCCCCGTCCAGCCCAGCGCGGCGCACGGCCCGACACCGAGGACGACGAGCAGCAGGGTCTGCACGAGGTAACCACTGCTGATCGAGAGCACGACGTCCCCGCCCGGGCCGGGGAGCCCGCCGGCGATCACGACGACGAGCCCCCATGCGGCGAGGGGCCCGTACCGCCACGGGGTCGCGGTGAGGCCGGCCGCGAGCCAGAGCAGGACCGCATTGACCACGCCGGCGGCAAGTGCCGCGACGGGCAGGGCGACGCCGCCGAAGCGCTGATAGGTGAACGCGACGCTCAGGAGCCCGATCGCGAACCCGTCGACGACGAGGAACCCCAGGAGCAGTCGGTCGACGACGGAACCCGATACGGGCCGAACAAAGCGGGCCATCGAGTCAGTCGATCCCGGCGAACAGGTCCGACTCGCGCGTGTCCGTGGCACCGAGGGACTCGTGACGCTCTGGTTCGGTGAGGATGAAATGCTCCGCGCGGGCGATCGGCTGCAGGATGTTGTTCGACAGCGCGTATTCGGTCCCGGACGCCGCAACGGTCACCTGCGTGGCGTGGGCGGCCAGGGCGGCCACCTTCTGGGGGAGGTACGCGCTGATGTCGATCTCGGTGGTGATGTCGACGTCGGGATAGCTCGGCAGCTCACCGTCGCGGGGCATCCGCCAGCCGTCGGGTACCGCGGCCACGCCGGCGAGCCCGGAGTCCAGTGCGGTGCGTTCGGTCACCGATTCGTAGATCTTGGTCGGGCCCGGCCCGACTTCCCGGGCCCGGGCGACCGCGGCCGTTGTGACCTCGTGCACCAGTTTGTGGTCGGGATGGCCGTACGTACCCGAGACGTCGTAGCTGACGACCACCTGGGGTGCGAAGTCGGTGAGCACGTCGACCAACGCTCTCACGGGCTCGTCGAACGGTGCCCGCACGAGTGCGCGCGGGTGGTTCGCGGACGGCGCGCCGGCCATGCCGGAGTCCCGCCAGCGCCCGGCGCCGCCGAGGAACCGCGGCCGCAGCGGCGCGCGGCCGTCGGGGCTGAGCGCGGCCAGTGCCCGCGAGAGCTCGAGAATCCGGAAGCCCCCCAACTGATCGGCACCGCCGTCGGCGACCAGCTGCGCCCACTCGTCCCCGATCACCTCACCCTCTTCGCCCAGCGTGAAGGTCAGCACCCGCACGTCGACGCCCTCCGCGAGATACCGGGCGATGGTGCCGCCGGTCATGATCGTCTCGTCGTCGGGATGCGCGTGCACGAGCAGCAACCGACGACCGGCGGGGGTACCGGTCACGACAGCTCCCAGTTCACCGCGGTCCCGAAGATCGAGACCTGGATGGGTCCGGTGAGCGGGACGTCGCGCACCGCGGACGTGGTGCCCACGACCATCGAGTCCTGGTACAGCGGCCGGTAGATCGCCTGCGCGGCGAGGAGCGGCTCGGCCTCGTTCAGCGTCGGGATCGGGTCGTCCTCGGAGAGTGCGGTGCGCGCGAGCTCGATGAGCCGCGGGTCACACAACCCGGACACGTTGCTGGCATAGCTGTCCCCGGGATCGCCACCGCTCGGCGCGATGCTGGTGGGCGTCGGCGGCGTCGCGGGCGACGGTTCGGTACCGGGCTTGGGCTGGTTGCAGTCGACCTGCGACGCGAGCGACGACGCCGGCGGCACGCCGAGCCCCGACCACCCGACGACCAGGTCGACGCGCTGGTTGGTGAGCGCCGACCCGTACAGCTCGCTGTTGGGCAGCGTCACGACCTGAGCGCGCACCCCTGCACCTCGGAGCTGGTCGACGATGCTCGACGCGGCCGACGTGGTCCGCGGATCGCCGGCGACCGCACCGACACGGACGATGAGGTCCTGCCCGTCGCGCTGGAACGGCAGGATTCCCTCGGGCAGTTCCGGCACCTCGACCAGACCCTCGATCGGGGTCTCGCTCACCCCGGGCGTCGCCGAGCCGCCGGCGGACGGCGCCTCGGACGCGGGCGTGGACCCGGACGGGGACGATGGCGACACCGAGGAGGGCTCCGACGACGACGCCGACGGCACCGGGGATGCCGAGCCGACGGGCTCGGGCGCGGCGCGGCGGTAACCGGCGGCGCCGAGCAGGGCGTCGACCTCGGCCGGTCCGAGGCGCGGGCGGTCGACCGGCGAATAGCCCGGATCCGACGGCGCGAAGACGGTGTTCGCGAACGGTTCGACGACCCAGTCGCCGGCACCGGCGAAGGTGGTCAGTCGCGGATCGACCAACCCGAGGATCGCGCGCCGGACCTCCACCGAGCTCATCGCGTCGGTGCGGGCGTTCACGCTGACACCGAGTGACCGCGACGTCAGGCTGCGGGCGGTCTCGAGACCGGGCAGCGCGGTCAGTTCCGCGTCGGTGGCCGGCGAGGCGCCGAGGGCCACGATGGCCGAGTCGCCGGATCGTACGGAGTCGAGCATCTGGGCCGACGTGCCGGCGCGGCGGAGGACGATCTGATCCAACCGGGGCGGGGTGACCCAGTACCGGTCGTTGCGGGCGAGGCGGACCTCGTCGCGGGTCTTGTCGATCCCCACGATCGCGTAGGGCCCGGCCGAGACCGGCTTGCCGGTGTCCATCCCGGTTTGGAAGCCCGCCGGCGCACCCTTGAGCACGTGACTGGGCAGCAATCCGGTGAACAGCTCTCGCCACGCGGGGTACGGCGACTCGAACCGCACCTCGACGACCTTGCCGCCCTCCCGGGACTGCACCGAGTCGATGAGCCGGTAGCCGGCCGGTGCCACGACGTTGGGCTGCCGGGACATCTGTTGCCACAGGAAGTTGAAGTCGTCGCCCGTCACCGGCAGGCCGTCGGACCACTGGGCGTCGGTGTGGATGCGGTAGGTCACGGTGAACGGCGCCCGCGACGTCACCTCCGCGGAGGTGACGAACGAGCGCTGCAGTTCCCACACCGTCCCGCCCGGGGTCTGGACCGGCGCGAACGCGCTGGGCAGCGTCATCGCCGCGACCGCCGTCGTCACCGGGTTCTGATCGGCGGCGATGTGCGGGTTGAAGCCCGATCCGACCGAGTCGGTGGCGATGTAGATCGTCTTCTCCACCGGGTACTCGGTCGGGGTCGGCGGTGGCCCGGTGTCGCGGACCGGGGGCGGCGGATCCGACATGCAGGCGGTGAGCACCACGAGCAGGGCGACGCTGCACGAGAGGATGCCGAGCAACCGCCCACGGACCCGGTTCGCGGCCTCGCGGCCCGGTCGTGGTCTCGCGCGATTCACCTCGGATACCCCCATGACGAAGAAGCTTCTCGGTCCGTCGGACGCACCCGCCACCGTAGTGTGGCGCCGGAGCGCCATCGACACTCAGCTGACGGCGGCATCCCGGGACTTGGCCCGCGAGCGCTCACGGGCGCGCGTCGTCGAGTCGAGGTGCACCTTACGCACTCGCACGACCTCCGGGGTGACCTCGACACACTCGTCCGCGGCGCAGAATTCCATGGCGCCCTCGAGGTCGAGTTGCATCGGCTTGGCGAGCGTCTCCATCACGTCGGCCGAGGACTGACGCATGTTGGTCAGCTTCTTCTCGCGGGTGACGTTGATGTCGAGATCCTCCTGGCGCGGGTTGATCCCCACGACGTGGCCCTCGTACGAGTCGTCGCCCGGGTTGACGAAGAACGTGCCGCGGTCGGCGAGCTGGATCATCGCGAACGGGGTGACCGTTCCCGACCGGTCGCTGACGAGCGAACCCGTGTGGCGGGCCCGGATCTCGCCCGCCCAGGCGTCGTAGCCCTGGAACACCGCGTTGGCGATGCCGGTGCCGCGGGTCTCGGTGAGGAAGTCGGTACGGAACCCGATGAGGCCGCGCGAGGGCACGATGAACTCCATCCGGACCCAGCCGGTGCCGTGGTTGTTCATCTGCTCCATGCGGCCCTTGCGGGCGGCGAGCAACTGGGTGACCGCGCCGAGGTACTCCTCGGGCACGTCGACGGTCAGATGCTCGAACGGCTCCTGGACCTTGCCGTCCACCTTGCGGGTGACGACCTGCGGCTTGCCGACGGTCAGCTCGAAGCCCTCACGACGCATCTGCTCGACGAGGATGGCCAGGGCGAGCTCGCCGCGTCCCTGCACCTCCCAGGCGTCGGGCCGGCCGATGTCGAGCACGCGCAGCGACACGTTGCCGATCAGCTCGGTGTCCAGACGCTGCTTGACCATGCGGGCGGTCAGTTTGTGGCCCGACACCCGGCCCGCCAGCGGCGACGAGTTGGTGCCGATGGTGACCGAGATCGCCGGCTCGTCGACGGTGATGCGCGGCAGCGGCTGCGGGTTCTCCAGGTCGGCGAGGGTGTCGCCGATCATGATCTCCGGCATACCGGCGACGGCCACGATGTCACCGGCCGATGCGGACTCGGCGGGCGCCCGGTCGACGCCGACGGTGGCGAGGAGCTCGGTGATCTTGGCGCGCTCGACGACGGCTTCACCGTCGACCTCGCGGCACCAGGACACCTGCTGGCCCTTGCGGAGGGTTCCGTTGTGGATGCGGACGAGCGCGAGACGGCCGAGGAAGGCCGACGCGTCGAGGTTGGTGACGTGTGCCTGCAGCGGTGCGTCCGGGTCGCCCTTGGGCGCCGGGACGTGTTCGAGCAGGACGTCGAAGAAGGAGTCGAGGTTCTCCCCCGCCGGGATCTCGCCGTCGGCCGGCTGCTCGGTGCTGCAGACACCGGCGCGGCCCGAGGCGTAGAGCACGGGGAGCTCGAGGACGAGTTCGGCGGCCTTCGCGGCCTCCTCGTCCAGGTCGGAGGCAAGGTCGAGGAGCAGATCCTGCGTCTCGTCGACGACCTCCTGGATGCGGGCATCCGGACGGTCGGTCTTGTTCACGACGACGATCACCGGCAGCTCGGCGGCCAGCGCCTTGCGGAGCACGAAGCGCGTCTGCGGCAGCGGGCCCTCGGAGGCGTCGACGAGCAGGACCACACCGTCGACCATCGACAGGCCGCGCTCGACCTCACCGCCGAAGTCGGCGTGGCCGGGGGTGTCGATGACGTTGATGACGACCTCGGTGCCGTCCGGCTGGCGCCGGTGGACCGCGGTGTTCTTGGCGAGGATGGTGATGCCCTTCTCACGTTCGAGGTCACCGGAGTCCATCACCCGGTCGACGACCTCGGCGCGCTCGCCGAAGACGCCGGACTGGCGCAGCATGGCGTCGACGAGTGTGGTCTTTCCGTGGTCGACGTGCGCGACGATCGCGACGTTGCGGAAGGTGGGGACAGCGCTCACTGGCTCTCTTTCGTGTGGTTGGGGACCGGCAGCGGCGGCCGGCGTCCGGGTCACTGCCGAACGTCTGGAACGTTCGCAGCCGAACGGCTCTGACCGGCGCGGGGAGCAGATCACCTAGGGATTCAACGTCACAGACTATCGGCTCGGGCGGTGAGACCGCGATCACAGCACCCACAAGAGTCGTAGTTAGGGTCTGCTAACCTCGCCGTATGGGGAAGGTCGACCCGACCAAGGTGGGCTCTCTGAAGCCCAAGAAGAAGTGTTGCAAGAGTTCGACGCGCTGTGTTCGCTGCCCGGTGGTCATTCACCGGATGCGCAAGCTCGACACCTCCGACATGTCGAAGAAAGAGCTGCACAAAGCACTGAAGAAGGCGCGCGCCGCCTGATTCCCGGTCACCCCGGCGGCATCTCCGCCGCACGATCGTCGGACCGGTTGTCGTCGTCGACCGATCGCACGGCGACGGCCACCGCGACGAGCGCGATCCCGACCGCTTCCAGGGGCCGCGGCACCTGCGCCAGCGCGAGCAACCCGATCGCCGACGCCGTCACCGGCAACAGCGCGAGCAGGATCGCGAACCTCGCCTGGCCGACCCGCCGCAGCACGATCTGGTCGAGTGCGTACGGCACCGCGGTCGAGGCGATGCCGAGTAGCAACCCCTGGGCCAGGACCACCGGCAACGCGGCCCCCGCGCGTACCGCGTCGGCCACCCACCACGCGAGCGGCGCGGTGAGCAACGCGGCCACCGCGAAACCGGTCGCCAGGTCCTCGACGCCCGTGCCTCGCGCCGCGACCCGTTTGCCCAGGACGATGTACCCCGCCCAGCAGGCGGCCGCGGTCAGCGCCAGGACGACGCCGATCGCCGTTCCCGACCATCGGACGTCCGCGATCAGGACCACGCCGACCGCCGCCAGGACGAGTGCGGCGACGTCGCGACGCGTCGCAGAACCCAACGCGGCCACCACGATCGGGCCCAGGAACTCCAGGGCGACGGTCGTGCCCAGGGGCAGGTGCGCGAGCGCCTCGTAGAAGGCGATGTTCATCCCGGCGGTGATCAGCCCGAAGCATCCGGCGAGGCGCAATCGCTCCCAGCGCCAGGCGCCGCGGGGTGGACGCACCCACAGGAGCAACACCAGCGCGGCCCCGGCGATCCGCAACCACGCGACGGCGGCCGGGGAGATGACGTCGAACAGGCCGACGGCGACGGCCGCGCCGAGATACATCGATGTCGCTCCGACGACCATCAGTCCCGGCGGGACCAGCACGTCTCGTCGTGTCACCGGCACGACGACCTCCTCGCCGGCCCACGCGGCGTCACGACCCGATCACCGCGACCCGTTCCGGCACCAGACGCATCCGCACCCGGTCGCCGATCGCGACGAAGGCATCGGTGACCGCATCGATCTCGCCGACCGGGGTGTCGATGCGCACGCGCGGGCCGGCCGGGAGTTCGGCGACGAGCACGACGGTCGCCGTCGTTCCCGGCCTCTCCGGCGCATCGGACGGCGTGGGTCCGATCGCCACCGACTCGGGCCGCAGGCCGAGCCGGCACGGACCGTCGGGACGATCCAGCGGCATCTCACCGAGGACGGTCTGCGCGACGCCCGACCGGACCTGGGCATCGACGACGGTCGTGGCGCCGAGGAAACGCGCGGTCCACTCGTCGACCGGGTGTCGCCACAGCGCCGCCGGAACGTCGGTCTGGATCATCACCCCGTCCCGCATGACCGCGATCTCGTCGGCCATGGTGGCGGCCTCGGCGTGGTCGTGGGTCACCACCATCGTCGGCACGCCGGCCGCTCGCACGATCTCCGAGATCTCCACGGCCAATTCGTCTCTCAACCGCCGGTCGAGCGCGGCGAGCGGCTCGTCGAGCAACAGCAGACGCGGACGCGGGGCCATGGCACGCGCGAGCGCGACCCGTTGGGCCTGGCCGCCCGACAGGGTCTCGACGAGACGCTTGTCGTAACCGGTGAGTCCGACGACGTCGAGGATCTCGGCGACGCGATCGGCGATGGCGCGGCGCGACCAGCGCCGCACCTTCAGCCCGTACGCGACGTTCGACGCGACACTGCGCCCGCCGAACAGTTGCCCGTCCTGGAAGACGACCCCGAAGTCCCGCCGATGGACCTCGACGCCGGCGAGGTCGACTCCGCCGAACCGCACCGTTCCACCGACCGGCGACTCGAGTCCGGCGATCGTCCGGATCAGGGTCGACTTGCCGCACCCCGACGGGCCCAGGATCGCGGTCACCAGCGACCCCTCTCCCCCGAGCCGCCACGACAGACCGTCGATGACGGTCTCGCCGCCGTACGCGACCGTGAGGTCGGAGATCTCCAATGAACTCTGCGTGGTCACAGCAGCGGCACCTCCGAGCGGGGCCGGAACGCCTCGACCACGACGACTGCGACGACCGTCGCGATGACGAGGACCACCGAGGCGGCCATGGCGGTGGCCAGGTTCTCGGCCCCCGGGCGGTTCAGAGCGGACCCGATGAGTACCGGAAGAGTGGTCGTGTCCGCGCGGGCGAGGAAGCTCGTCGCGCCGAACTCGCCCAGGGCCATGACGAAGGCGAACCCACCGGCAGCCCCCATCGACCTTCCGACGATCGGCAGGTCGACGGTCGCGAACACGCGAAACGGCGTGGCTCCCAACGTCGCCGCGGCATGCCGCAACCGGACCGGCACCGACTCGAGTGCGGGCATCATGATGCGGATGACCACCGGAATCGCGATGAGGGCCTGGACCAGTGGGATGACCGCGGGCGATGCGGCGATCTCGTACGGCAACGACGCCAGCACGATGAGGTAGCCGAATCCGAGTGTGACAGCACTGATCCCGAGCGGGATGAGCGAGACGGCCGAGCCGATCGCCCCGACGACTCCGTGCGCGCGATGCAGCGCGACGGCGGCGAGCGTACCGACCACCAGGGCGATGGCGGTCGCCGCGGTGGCGGTCACCAGCGAATAGCGCAGGCTCTCCAGGGGTGTCACCCCGTTGACGGGTTCGGCCAGTGCGCGGTAGCCGGCGAGGGTCCAGTCGCCGTGGGCGACCGGTCGGACCGACCGCACCATCAGCACCAGGACCGGTCCGACGAGGAGGACTGCTGTCCACGCCCCCACCACCCAGACCGCCGGCCGCGTCCAGCGGCCGCCGGCGACCCTGCGGTTCCGTTCGGCCCGCCGGGCGCCGCCACCCGATCCGCGGCTCGCCGGATCGGCGAACACCCGCGTCAGCAGCAGCGCCGCCATGACCACCACGATCTGCAGCATCGACAGCGCGACCGCCTCGGGAATCCGGAAGTATCCGATGGCCTGCGTGTAGATCTCGGTCTCCAGGGTCCGCAGCTCCCCGGCGCCGAGAATGATCACGACGCCGAAACTGGTGGAACAGAACAGGAAGATCAGCGCGGCCGCCGACGCCGTGGCGGGCACCAGGCGCGGCACGACCACGGTCATGGTCGCCCGAATCCGGCCCGCCCCGAGCGACCGTGCCGCCTCGAGCAGCCGCGGGTCGAGGTTGCGCCAGGCCGCCCCGACGACGCGGACGACGACGGCGATGTTGATGAACATGTGTGCCGCGAGCACGGCCGGCAGCCCGGATTCGATGTGCAGGAACGCCAATGGGCCGGACAGCAGAGAACGGAAGGCGACACCGACGACGACCGTCGGCAGCACGAATGGCACGGTCACCACGACGGCGAGCACGACCGCGGTGGTCCCGCGGACCCGGGCGAACAACCACGCGATGGGTGCGGCGGCGACGAGCGCCAGGACCGTCGAGGCGGCCGCCTGGCCCAGGGTGACGCCCAGAAGCCCCAGGGCGTCGGTGCGGTCGAGCAGTTCGATCAGGCCCACCCCGGAGTCACGGGCGATCGTGACGGCGCGCCGGACGAGCGCGATCACCGGCCAGGCGAACAGCACCACGACGAACAGCGCCGGGACCACCCACAGCGCAACCGGTCCGGCGGCCCGGGCCACCCGGGTCACCACTGTCCCGGCCGGGGTCACCGAGTCGTCACCGGCCGACCGCGGCACGCCACTGATCGAGCCACATCTCGCGGTTCTCCGCGATCGTGGCGGGCGGCAACGACGACATCCAGGCGGGCACCTCCGCGCGCGCCGGCCATCCCGCGGGCAGCGGGGTGTCGCGCTGCACCGGGTAGACATACATCGAGTTCGGGAGTTCTTTCTGCACAGTGGGACTCAGCATGAAATCGACGAGCCTGCGGGCGCCGGTCGAGTTCCGGGTGCCCTTCAGGATGCCGATGTACTCCACCTGCGGGAAGCAGCTATCGAGCAGCGCGCTCGTCCCGGGCGTCGCCGCCGGCGACGAGGCGTAGGACAGCACGATGGGTTTGTCGCCACGGCCCTCTCCGGCGGTGAAGAGCTGGTTGTAGGCGACCTCCCAGCCCGAGACGATGGTCGCGCCGCCGCCGACGACCTGCTTCCAGTAGTCCTGCCAGCCGTTTCCGAGCGCACCGACGGTGGTGAGCAGGAACGCCGTGCCCGGTGAGGAGGTCGCCGGGTCGGTCACCGCGGTGAGCGAGGCGAATTCCGGGCGGGTCAGGTCGCGGAAGCTCGCCGGTGGGGTCAGAGACCTGGATTCGAACCAGCCGTCGTCGATGTTGAGGCACACATCCCCGCGGTCGACGGCCGTGAGCTGCCCCTCCGCGCCGGGCACCGCGAAATCGGCGGCACCGTCGGCCGCGGCGGGTGACTCATAGGACTCCAGGGCGCCGGCGTCGATCGGACGCGAGGCGAAGGTGTTGTCGATGCCGAAGACCGCGTCTCCCTTGGGCGCACCCGGGGTCAGTGACACCGTCGACGCCAATTGTCCGGCGTCCCCGGACTTCACGATCTTCAGGGTCAGTCCGGTCTCCTGGCGGAACTGGTCGATCACCGACTCCGGCAGTTCGAAGGAATCGTGGGTGAGCAGCGTGACCTCGCCGCCCGACGACGAGTCGTCGGCGCAGGCACTGGCCGTCGTCGCTGCCAGTACGACCGCGACGGCACCGACCACCAGGCGCGTCAGTCGCGACCTCCCGCGTGGGCGACCCGACGCGTCAGCGCGCAGCTCTGTCACTTCAGACTCCTGTTCGACCGTCCCCGATCCCCGATTCTCCTCATCCAACCAGGTTGCCGCCTGTCCGTACGATTCAACCGCCCCGACGTCACTTCGATAACAATTGCATCAATTACCACAACAACCCCACCCGTAACAGACCGGCGGTCTGGACAGTGAAACCCGCGGGGGGCTTAGAATGACCCGCGACGACCCGGGTGAGAGGATGGACTGTCCGCTACCCGACACCCGGGCGGATGACACGACCCGCGAGGCGCTGATCGACTGATCGTCGGCGCCACGACCGTTAGGACATACCAGTGCGTTTCTCCCGGCCACTGAGGTTGCGATCCGGCCATGCCCCGCGTCGACTCCGGACCCGTCGACTCCTCGTCGCCGTGTCGGCGCTCGCGGCGGCGACCTCACTCGCGATGCCGATGGCCGCGCAGGCCGCCCCGGCCCCGAAGGTCGACCAGCGCGTGCTGGACTCGCTCGGCGCGTTCGCTCCCGCGATCATCGGCTCCGTGGCGACGCCCGGACCCGACGGCAAGGTCTCGGTCGACCTGCTCCGCCAGGCCCAGTCGTTCGCCGACACCCCCGGTATGCCGGCTGAGGTCAGCAAGATCTGGCGCTCGATCGCCGACTTCCTCGGCGAACCCGGCCGCAAGCAGGCCGCGCGTCAGCTCGCCGCCGAGCCCAAGCCCGGCGATCCCGAGATCCCGCAGGGCCCGAACGCCCCGAAGATCCAGGAATTCCTCTACCCGACCTTCGGCCTCGGCTGCATCCCCGGCGGCGGTTCGCTCGGTCGCGCCCTGGTCACCGCCGGACCGCAGGAGGCACCTGCCCCCGGCCCCAAGCGCGGCGAGAGCGGTTACGTCTATACCTCGCTCGGCACGGGTCCGGCGATCGACAACAAGGCCGCGCCGCTCACGGTCAGCTGGTTCAACGTCGACACCGGTCGCACGGGTACCACGACGCTCAAGCGGAACCCGAAGATCAATGTGAAGGAGGGCCCCGGCACCTTCACCGGTATCTCGCGGACCGGCAAGGGCCGCGTCATCTCGGCGATCCACGGCAACGTCACCACGAAGACGAAGGGGCAGGTTGTCTCCTGCACCATCGTCCCGGTGATCGGGCTCGCGATCATCTGATCTCTTTCTCCTCTCACGACGAAGGCACCCCGGCTCGCAGACGGGGTGCCTTCGTCGTGAGAGGACCTGCGCTCAGGGCGCCACTATCGGAAGGCGCGGCAGATCACGTGAACATCGGCCGAACAGAACGCGAAATGGCATGCAAGACATATCAAGACCGTCCGTCACGCAAACAGTCCGACATTCGCCACTCTCATGGCGTACAAACGTCATCTGTCGGCACCATGTCGTGAGGAGTTCTCGATGGGACCCGTGCTCGGTGAGTTACTACCCCTTGCGGTGGGTGTCGCGGTGTCGCCGATCCCGATCATCGCGGCGATCCTCATGCTCCTGGGACGCCATGCGCGCACGACGAGTATCGGTTTCGCGATCGGCTGGCTTGTCGGCATCGTCGTCGCGGTGGCCGTCTTCGTGGCCCTCGGAAGCGCCGTCGACCTCGACGGATCGTCGTCGAGCACCGGTTAAGTGAAGATCGCGCTCGGTGTCGTCCTGCTCGTCGTCGGGTTGCGTCAGTGGCGTGCCCGGCACGCGGAGTCCGCGAGGCCGAAATGGATGTCGGCCATCGACGAGATGCGTCCGGTGACCACCATGGGTATCGCGTTCGCGCTGGCGGCGATCAATCCGAAGAATCTCGTTCTCTGCGCGGCGGCGGGTGTCTCGATCGCCTCGGGTGCGCTGTCGATGCCGCAGGACGTGATCGCGGTGGCGGTCTTCGCACTCCTGGCCTCGACCTCGGTCGTGGTCCCGGTCGTGGGCTACCAGCTCGCCGCGGCCCGCCTGCGCGAACCACTCGACCGCCTCAAGTCGTGGCTGCAGGCGAACAACGCGACGGTGATGGCGGTGCTGATCCTGGTCATCGGAGTCGTGTTGGTCGGCAAGGGAATCGGCGGCGCGAGCTGAGCGTGCCGGCGGTGGTCGGCCTCTGTGCGGCGGTCCGAGACCGTGCTCAAGGGCACTGAACCCGCAGTTCGCCGCGGTTTCGGTCTCTCGCGGATCGCGCCCATGTCACAGGTCGGACTCGCGACTTGCCGGGTTCCGAGTCTTCGTGGTCTCTTGTAACTCGAGTCCCATCTGTCACACCCGCCACACGTGGCGGGTGCTCGGCCGTCACCGCCGGTTGCCCCAAGGAGAGCCATGTCCCTCACGTCTCGGTTCACGCGTTCCGACGCTCCGCGTCGCGTCACTCGCAGCCGCGCGATCCAGCGCTGCGGCGCCGGTCTCATGGGTGTGGCGATCGCGGCGGCCACCCTCACCGCCACCTCGGCGCCGGCGACGGCCGAGCCCCTCATCCCCGCCAACCTGCTCGGCGCGCTGTCGATCCCGTTCGATGCCGAGCTGGCCGGGGCGGTACGTCTGCTCAAGGCCGCGGGTGTCGACCAGATCGCCGTGCAGGCCGCCCAGACGATCATGGGGAGCGCCGGACAACTCTCGGTCGAGGACATCGCCGGGCGTGCGGGAGCTCTCCCGCTCCCCGCGGCCGCCGAAGGCGCACCCGCGTCGGCCGCCACTCCGGTCGCGGCCCCGACCGACCCCATCGCCCTGCTGCGCACGCTCGGCATCCAGACGCTCACCCCGTCGGTGTCGCCGTTCTGCACCGCACCCACCGCCGACAACCCGCTCGGACTCGTCACCGCCGGGGCAGGGGCCGTGGCGGGTCCGTGGCCGATGAAGACCGACCCCCTGACCCAGCTCAAGCCGCTGCTCGACATGATCCCCGGCGTGAAGCTGCCCGAGAAGCTCAACCTCGTCGAGAAGGGCGAGACCGCATACGCTTTCGTGCCCGCCTCGCCGACGGCCGGTAGCGGCGGCAAGATGCAGGTCGCGTGGTTCAACACCAGCACGCTCCAGGGCGGCTTCGCCGATCTCGACCCGATCACCGACCGCACCGCGCTGACGGCGCTGCCCCTGCTGTCCGGGGTCCGGCTGGCACCGGTGAAGACCGGCAGCGGCACCATCCTGTCGGCAGTCTTCGGCAACGCCAGCAACGGTACCCAGAACTGCTGGTTCCTACCTGCCGTCGGCATCGTCAATGCCTGACACACAACGCCTTTCGCATCCTGTCACGCCTCACAGAACGAACTGACGACACATGAACCCCCACGGCAACACTTCGAAACCACGGAGTGCCCACCTCGCACGCGCCCTCGCGGCCGCAGCCGCCCTCACGATCGTCGTGGCCCCGGCCGCCTTCGGCATGACGGCGACGGCCGCGGCCGAACCTCCGGGAACATCGACGCCAGGCGTGGCCGAGCCGTCGGCAGAACCGTCGTCGACGGACAACAGCGCGCCCGCCGACGACAATGCGGGCACCGTCGACACGCGAGGTCCGGGACAGACGCCGGGCGCCGTCTACGCCAATCGCGAACTCCCCCGGGCACGTACGGTAGCGGGCGCCGGGTCCGGAAACGACTTCACGTACTGGAGCACCGGCGCCGACGGCAAGGCCCATCTGTCCTCGGGCGTGTTGATGGTGCCGGGCGGGCGGGCGCCGGCCGGCGGTTGGCCGATCGTCGCCTGGGCCCACGGTTCGCGCGGCATCGCCGACCGGTGCGCACCGTCGTCGCGGCCCACCGCCGAGGACACCGACGAGCTCAAGCGATGGCTCGGTCGTGGATATGCCGTCGTCAGTACCGATTACGCGGGCGTCGGGACCCCCGGCACGCCGCAGTACTACGATCTCGAGGCCACTGCCCGCAACATCGTCGACGCGGTGCGCGCCTCTCGGGACATCGCCGACAACCTGTCGCGCTCGTGGGCAGTGGTCGGCGAGGGCCAGGGAGCCGCGGCCGCGATCACGCTGGCCCGACTGGCCCCGACCATCCAGGGCGGCAAGCTCGACTTCAAGGGTGCCGCGGCGAGTTCGATTCCCGCCCAGTTCGGTTCGCTCGTGGCCAATCTCGGGCCGTCGTCCGCGGCGATGCCGTCCGGGCTGGCCGCCGACGCGCTGTACACGCTGAGCGCCATCCGCAACGCGCACTCCGACCTCGATCTCGACGCCTACCTCACCGACACCGGCAAGAAATGGCTGACCAAGGCCGCCGCGTCGTGTGTCACCGAGTTCGCGCGTGAGGTGGACGGTCTCGCCATCGGTTCGCTGTTCACCAAACCGCTGTCGGGGAACACCGAACTCACCGCCCTGCTGACCAAGGCGACCGAGCTGCCCACTCGCGGCTTCGAGCGTCCGGTCCTGATGACGCAGACCCTGCAGGACACCTCCGTCGTCGTACCGCTCACCCTCAAGTACCTCAACGACGCCCGGGTCGGCGACAGCAAGGTGTCGGCGCGTACCTATCTGACGCTTGACGGCGCCCAGTCGAAGCGGTTCTCCGACACCGACATCCGCGCCTTCGTCGCCCGCGTCCTGCGGTGAACCGAACGTTCCGGATCGCCTATGCGGCCACTGCCGCGGCAGCTACGATCGCCGGTTCGGTCGGTGATCGACGCAGCGCCGCGATCACCAAACCGCTGCCGATCGCGCTTCTCGCGGCGCGGGTGGCCGCCGGAGCACGACGCCGCCCGGTCGCCGACACCGTCGCCCTGGCGTCCGTCGTCGGGTTCTCCGCGCTCGGCGACCGGTTCATGTTGCAGGAGGAGTTCGAACACGACGACCCGGCGGCGAAGGATCGTTGTCTCCGCAGGGGTGCAACGTCTTTCGCGGGCGCACAGTTGAGCTACGCGGTCGCGATGTGGCGTGCCGGCGCACGACCGTCGGTTCGGTCCGTCACGCCGCGGGTGGGCGTTCTCGCCGAGTCGGCGACGGTGCTGAGCCGACACCGCCCTGCCCTGCTGCCGGTTCTGGGGACGTACGGCAACACGCTCGCGACGATGTCGGCGCTGGCGGCGGACGTGCCGGCGCCGCAGCCGCGCTTGCGGGCCGGCGGGTGGTTCTTCCTGCTCTCCGACCTCGCGATCATCAATCGACGACACCTGGTCACCGACACTCGACTCCGGGTGGCCGGCGAGGCCTGGGTGCTCGCGAGCTATTTCACCGCGCAGTACCTGCTGATCGGCGGACTCGCCGAACGGTGAGTCAGGCGACCGCGCGGCCCGAGCAGGTCGAGTACTTCGGATTGGTCATCGGAAAGAAGGCAAGCGCACCGATCTTCTGACGGATCGTGAAGGCGACGGGACCGCTGCCCGGATGGATGTCGACCTGCCATTTGACCGTGTACCCGCGGCCGGGAACCGTGGTGACGCCGGTACGTCCGGTCCGCAGGTTCCGCCACGACACCGACACCTCGTAGGTGTATTCGAGGGCCACGGCTCGGGCACGGTCGGTGCCGATGAGCGCGATGACGGGTCCGGGTAGTCCGTCCGCGGGGTGCCGGATCTGGTTGAACACGTCCACACGGACCTTGACCGTGCCTGCCGGCCAAGGGTTGACGCTGTCGCACCGCAGGGTGGTGACGTAGTTCGCCCCGTCGTCTGCCGGCGCGGCCACGGCGACGCCGGCACCGAACAGCGATACCGCCAGCGCCATCACGACGCCGGCCACCGTCGCGACCGTTCCCACTCCGACGCGCCCCCGCCGGCGTCTGCCGTTCTCGAAGCCGACCGTGTTCTCCCCGCTCATCATGGGGGCAGTCTAGAGCCGCACGCGGGTGCCGTCTGCCAGAATCGACCCCATGCCGAAGATCCAGATCGCGCAGGAACCCGCGGCCGACGAACTCCTCTCGACCGATTCGTTCGCCCTCCTCACGGGAATGCTCCTCGACCAGCAGTTCCCGATGGAACGGGCCTTCGCCGGGCCGGCCAAGATCCGCGACCGATTCGGCACGATGGATCCGGTCGAGATCGCCGACGCCGACCCCGAGGCGTTCGCCGACCTGTGTGCCACTCCCCCGGCCATCCACCGTTACGGACGGTCGATGGCCGGCCGGGTCCAAGCGCTCGCGAAAGTCGTCGCCGAGGAGTACGGCGGCGACGCCGCGCGCATCTGGACCGAGGCCGCCGACGGCGCGGACTTGATGAAGCGGTTGCGCGCCCTTCCCGGGTTCGGCGACCAGAAGGCCAAGATCTTCGTCGCGCTCGTCGCCAAGCAACTCGACGTCAAGCCGTCGGGCTGGACCAAGGTCGCCGGCGACTACAGCAAGAAGGGGTTCCGGTCGGTGGCCGACGTGACCGGCCCGGAGTCGCTGCAGAAGGTCCGCGACTTCAAGAAGGCGGCGAAGGCCGCCAAGGCGGCAGAGGCGCCGGCGACCGGTGCGCGGTAGCGACACCGCCCTTCGGAATCACCGAACCCTCGCCCCGAACGCCGGTCCGTTGGCCTAGGGTCGGAAAGCATGGAGTCCCTTCCGGATCGGCCGCCACCCGACCGTCGCCGCGTCGACCGTAGACCGGTGGCCACGGCGGACGCAGGCCGTGCGCTCGTCGAGATGCCGTTCCGACTCGGTTTCGCGGTCACCGGGGTGGTGCTCAGCGCAGCCGAGTCCGCAGTCGCCATCGCCCGCATCACGGCCGGGAGCGTGCAGAACGAGATCGCACTGGCAGTGGGCGTCGACGCCGACGAGCTCGGATCACTCCGGACGCCGCTCGCTCTCCTCAACCAGCTGTCCGAACTACTCGGCCCCGAGCGGCCGTTCGGCAGGATCCTGGCCAACGGCGGTCCGCTGGAACGACTTCTCGATCCCGGGGGTGTCGTCGACCGGCTCACCGCCCCGAACGGTCCGCTCGACAAGCTCACCGCCGAGGGCGGACTCCTCGACCAGGTCGCCGAGGAACGAGGCATCCTGGTGCGCCTCACCGCGAAGGGTGGACCGCTGGACCGGCTGACCCGGCCGGGTGGCGTGGTCGACCAGTTCACCGAGAACGAGGGCATCCTCGAGCGCCTCACCTCCGAGGGCGGCATCGTCGACAAGTTGACCGCGCCCGACGGCGTGCTGGAGAAGGTGACCGCCGCGGGAGGCATCCTGGACCGGCTCGCCGAGGACGACGGCCTGCTCGATCAGCTCCTGGGCGAGAACGGCGCGGTCGAGCGCGCGATCGCACCGGGCGGGCCGCTGGACCGGATCTCCGAGCTCACCGAGGTCATCGGGCAGCTCGGACCCAACCTGCTCGCCATGCAGGAAACGGTCCACGAGCTCGCCGAGACCGTCGACCTGCTCAACCAGACGGTCGCACCGCTCGGCGGTCTCGCCGAGCGACTTCCCAAACGCCTCACCCGTCCGCCGAAGGGGTCGGGCGGCAATGGACACGGAGACGCTCCGGCGGACACGAACGGGTACCCGCGGGGTTAGCCGCCACAGGCCACGCCGAGCGCCGGGTCAGAATGGCGGGGGCTCGTCGTCGTGGGTTGTCGCTTGATGGTGGGCTGCCTCGGTTCGGGCGCGGCGGTTCGTTTCGCGTTGTGCCTTGTTGCGGGCACGTTCTTCTCGCCGCTTCGCGTGTTTGGCGGCGGTGCGTTCGGTGATCGTGCGCGGTTGTCGGCCTTGCTGTTGTCGGCCTTGCCGTTCGGGCACGATGATCCGCGGTGTCGGTGGAGCTTTCGCGGCTTGTTCGAACCGGATGCGACGCAGGTTGGGGAAGAGGTCTTCGAGGGTTTCGGCCTCGCCGGGGATCACAAACCCCTCGGGCGTGACGTATTCGGTGACCAGACGGCCCTCGTCGTCGCGGTACTGCACATCGGTCCAGTCACCGTGGGTCTTGTGGAGATGACCGGGACGGCATTTGGCGTTGAGGTTCTCACTCGAGGTCGCACCCCCGCGGGCGGGTCGGGCGTGGTCGTACTCGGCGACGTGATCGACATCGGCGGTGAATGCCGAACGCGTGCAACCCGGCTCGGTGCAGTAGCCGTCGCGCACCCGCACGAACTCCGCACACGCACTCGTCGGCCGATACGGGTCACCAGGCAGGGCAGCTGGGTAGACCACCACCATCCCCGACGACGGCGGCTCCGTCGACGCGTCACTCGCGCCGCCGGTGTCATCTGTAGCCTGCTGTGGTGCGGCGATGTTCGCCGTCCGCGTGGGCTCGTCGTCGTATCCGCCCTCGCCGGTCACGACTGGACCGCCGGCGACAACCTGCGACGGTGGTGTGCGGACCGGGGTGACCGGCCTGATCGTCGCGTCGGGCCGGGCGGCGAGGTCGCGCACATGCTCGTCGGAGATGACTCCGTGCCCGTCGACCCAGCCGGGTCCGGACCCCCCGGCCAGGGTGTCGGCGTCGGTCACCACGTGAATCACGATCTCGGTACTCGCCGCCGAACCTCCAGGATCGACAGG
>NZ_MVKV01000008.1:0-217354 GCF_002009645.1 Gordonia sp. IITR100
TCGATGGTGCCGGGGATGCGGTCGAGGACGTCGAGGGTGGCTTGTACGTGTGCGGTGCCGACCGTGCCTTGCGCGAAAGCTTCGGCGAGGCAGGGGTATTCGGGTGGGAGGACCTCGCCGCCGAGGCTGGTCCGGTGGGCGGTGGCGTCCATGTGCTTACGACGACGCATCGGGTTCGACACCCGCAGCCGGTGGGTCATGAACTGCATGAGGGTGCGGCAGCCGGCCTTGCGTGGCAGATCACGAGCCACGGCCTGATCGATCTGCCGGTCACCGGCAACGGTCAACCGCGCAATGGCACGTTCGGTGGCAGAGGCGACGTCGATCAGTTCTTCGTCGGTGCACGAGGACAAGTCGACGGTCTGTAGTTCGTCGAGGTTCGCGTGTAGTTCGGCGACGAGTTTGGCCGCGCGAGACACGGGCGAACCGTGGTCGGCGAGTGGTGTGGTGCTGGGCATGACGGTCACCTCCCCCGAGAACCGTTGCTGCGAATGTACGTTCGAGTGTACACGAGTTCGGCAGGTCTGACCACGAAAACAATTGCCCGGCAATGTGAATCAGATTCATTGTGCTGCGGGAGCTTGTCGGTGGCGACCGGTAGGATTCGGCGGGGCGATGAGTATTGTCGGTTGGGTCAGCGAACACGATCACCACGACGGCAGCCCGCGTGCCTCGAGTTGCGCACGCAGTCGCTCCCGGCAAGTGTAACGACTCGGCATGGGCGAGACGAGCGAGAACCCTTGTGCTCCAGTCTCCCTCGAGACCATACCGACGGTTGTAACCGGACAGGACCTCGTCGTAGGCCTCGACGTGGGAGTCCGCAGACTCGGCGTCGTAGGTCTCGTGGTGGAGAACCGCCGCTTGGGGCAGGCGGGGTTTGATACCCGCGGGCTCGGTCGGATCGGGTCGTCCGATCGCCAGACCGAAGGTCGCGACCGCATGGTCGGGTAGGCCGAGTTCGTCGGCCACCGCCAGGGGGTGGTTGCGGATCGACCCGACGAACACCGTTCCGAATTCCAGGGATTCGGCGGCGACGACCGCGTTCTGGGCGGCGAGCGCGGTGTCGACGAAACCGACGATCGTGGATTCGAGGTTGCCGGTGCCCGCGGGCGGGGCCGCCGCCCGACGGCGATCAGCCCTGGCGCGCCTTGAATCTGGGGTTGCCCTTGTTGATCACATAGATGCGCCCCTTGCGCTTGACCACTTGTGAACCGGGTTGGTTCTTCAACGACCGGATGGATGCACGGACCTTCAACGGAGCCTCCTTAATGGAAATTGTTTCCATTAAAGCAAGGTCCGTTGCCGAACGCCGAGGCGGGTGTCAGACCTCCCAGGTGTGCACCGGCTCGCCCTCGTGCATCTGGGTCACGTAGTCGCGGAGCATCCCGTGCAGCGCCTGTGTCCGGCTCTCACCCGCGCGTTCGCGGACTGCGACCGCATGGCGTTGCCAGACCGACCCGGTCTGGCGGGAGATGCAGCGTCCCTCGATGACCGACAGGTAGCGCTTGCGGGCCTTGTCGGAGACGCCGAACCGGCGCAGCCCGTCTTCGGCGAGCGCCAGAAGTCGGCGCAGGACGAGTTCGTCGGGTCGCACCCAGCCGACGTCGGGCCAGTAGAGCTGCGACTCCATGCCGGTGCGGGCGCCGGACTGCAGGTTCTCGGCGGCGGCGTTGAAGGACATCCGCGACCACAGCGGACGGTCGGACTCGACGAGGCCTCGGACGACGCCGTAGTAGAAGGCGGCGTTGGCCATCGTGTCGACGACCGTGGGACCGGCGGGCAGCACGCGGTTCTCGACGCGCAGGTGGGCCTGTCCCTCGTGGATGTCGTAGACCGGACGGTTCCAGCGGTAGACGGTCCCGTTGTGCAGACGCAGTTCGTCGAGGGTGGGGATGCGTCCGTCGTCGAGCTCGGCGAGCGGGTCGGTGTCGGTGCAGACGGGGAGGAGCGCGGGGAAGTAGCGCGTGTTCTCCTCGAAGAGGTCGAAGATCGTGTTGATCCACCGCTCTCCGAACCACACTCGCGGCCGGACACCCTGGTTCTTCAGTTCCAGCGGCCGGGTGTCGGTGGCCTGTTCGAAGACCGGGATGCGGCTCTCGTGCCACAACGCGGTCTCGGCGAGGAACGGCGAGTTCCCGGCCAGCGCGACCTGCACCCCGGCGATGGCCTGTGCCGCATTCCAGTGCGAGGCGAAGTCTTCCGGCGCCACCCGCAGGTGTAGCTGTAGTGAGGTGCAGGCCGCCTCGGGCAGGATCGAATCGGTCGAGGTGCGCAGGTGCTCGGTGTGGTGTCCATCGGTCAGCGGGACGCCGGTGATGTCGATCTCGAGATCCTCGCCGCGGGCGGCGAAGATCTGCTCGTTCAGCAGGTCGTAGCGCGGGTTCGCCGAAATCCAGTGATGCGCGAAGTGTTCGGACTTCAGTGTCGGCAACATGCCGATCATGACCAGGTGGCTCGACGTCTGTGCGGCCCGCTGCTCGGCCCGGTTGAGCGACGTCCGCAGGGCCTGCTCGAGCGAGATCGTGTCGTCGGTCGTGAACGGTCGCGGCGAGACGTTGATCTCGATGTTGAACTGGCCGAGTTCGGTCTGATAGTCCGGATCGGCGATCGCCTCGAGGACGGCGGCGTTCGCCATCGCGGGCTGCATGGCCTCGTCGACGAGGTTCAGTTCGACCTCCATGCCGAGCAACGGCTTCGGCGGACGGCCCTGGTCGGTGAACAGCCCGTCGGCGAGCATCCGCGCGATCGCTTCCGTGCCGCGACCCACCTGACGCCGGAAACGAACCCGGTCCTCGCCGGTGAACTGCTGTTTGGACACCTCGGCTCCCATGCGGTCAATACTGCCCGATCCGCATCGGCGCGAACCCTCTTGCGAAGATGGCAGGGTGCCACCACGCAGGAGAGTGGACCCCGCCGAGGTCCGGGCCGCGGTGCTGGCCGTCTCGGACTGGCTCGTCGACCCGACCGTGCCGACCCCGGGACGCGCCGCCCTCGCCGACGCCGTCCGTCGATCGGCCCGAACACTCGAGCAGCTCGCCCCCGGGAACTCGGTCGAGGTCCGGGTGCCACCGTTCGTCGCGGTCCAGTGCATCGAAGGTCCCCGTCACACCCGCGGAACGCCGCCGAACGTCGTCGAGATGGCGCCGCGGACCTGGCTGCTCCTCGTCACCGGTGTCCTCACCTACGACGACGCCCTCGCCGCGGGCCTGATGGATGCGTCCGGGCATCGCGCGGCACTCATCGCCGACCTGCTGCCGCTCAACCCGATCGGCCCGCCGGGCGACCGGGAGTAGGAGTGTGGTGCATCACTCGACCGGGGCGTCGGGAATGACCCGCCGGTCGACACCGCTGGAAGATTCGCATCGGGAGCCGACCGACCCGTAAACTCACGCATGTCTCCCAGCCCACTCGACGGACCGATTCGCAGCCCCAGGGAGCTAGTCGATGCCTGATCATTCGATCGCCCACATGAACCTGCTCGCTGCCACGACGCCGGCGGGCGGATGCTCCGCACGCGGCTCGGGTGCGATCAATCCGGCCCCGCTGGACGAACCCGAGAACGAACCGCGCGAGGAATGCGGTGTCTTCGGTGTCTGGGCGCCCGGCGAGGACGTCGCCAAGCTGAGTTACTACGGCCTCTACGCCCTGCAGCACCGCGGCCAGGAAGCCGCGGGCATCGCCGTCGGCGACGGCAGCCAGGTGGTCGTGTTCAAGGACCTCGGACTCGTCAGCCAGGTCTTCGACGAGCAGACCCTGGGTGCGATGAGCGGGCATGTGGCGATCGGCCACTGCCGGTACTCCACCACCGGCTCGACGACCTGGGAGAACTCGCAGCCGATCTTCCGCACCACCGACGCCGGGACCGGCGTGGCCCTGGGCCACAACGGCAACCTGGTCAACACCGCGGACCTCGCGGCGCGTGCGCGCGAGCAGGGGATCAAGAGTTCGACAGCGACGTCGGACTCCGATGTCGTCGGTGCGCTCCTCGCGCACGGCGCCGCGGACAGCTCGATCGAGCAGGCCGCGATGGAACTGCTGCCCACCCTCAAGGGCGCGTTCTGCCTGACCTTCATGGATGAGCACACGCTCTACGCCGCGCGCGATCCGCATGGGGTGCGCCCGCTGTCACTCGGCCGCCTCGACCGCGGCTGGGTCGTCGCCTCGGAGACCGCCGCCCTCGACATCGTGGGTGCGTCGTTCGTCCGCGACATCGAGCCGGGCGAGCTGCTGGCCATCGACGCCGACGGCGTGCGCAGCACGCGCTTCGCCGAGCCGACCCCCAGCGGGTGCGTCTTCGAATACGTCTATCTCGCCCGTCCCGACTCGGTCATCCACGGCCGCTCGGTGCACTCGACCCGCGTCGAGATCGGTCGCCGACTCGCCAAGGAACACCCCGCCGACGGTGACCTGGTCATCCCGGTACCGGAGTCGGGCGTGCCGGCGGCCGTCGGATTCGCCCAGGAATCCGGGATTCCGTACGGCCAGGGACTGATGAAGAACGCTTACGTCGGTCGTACCTTCATCCAGCCGTCGCAGACGATCCGCCAGCTCGGTATCCGCCTGAAGCTCAATCCGTTGCGCGAGGTGATCCGCGGCAAACGGCTCGTCGTCGTCGACGACTCGATCGTGCGCGGCAACACCCAGCGCGCGCTCATCCGGATGCTGCGTGAGGCCGGCGCCGCCGAGGTGCACGTCCGCATCGCGTCGAGCCCGGTCCGGTGGCCGTGTTTCTACGGGATCGACTTCGCGTCGCCGGCGGAACTGATCGCCAACGGCATGGAGTCCGAGGCCGGGATGGTCGAGGGTGTTCGCCAGGCCATCGGTGCGGATTCGCTGGGCTACATCAGCATCGACGAGATGATCAACTCCACCGGCCAGGCCGCGTCAACCCTCTGCGCTGCGTGCTTCGACGGCAAGTACCCGATCGAGCTGCCCAAGGAGACCTCGATGGGCAAGGCGGTCCTCGAACAGATGCTGGCGAGCGCGGCCGGCGACCGCTCGGTGGACCCGCTGACCCAGCCGAACGACAACGTCAGCGCGGTCATGCGGCCCTGATTTCGTGCCGCAGGCCCTCCGGTACCGTATGACCCGTCGGCGAACACGCCGGAAACAACGTTCGACCGAGATTTTCTGGAACGGGAGTGCTGCGGTGATGACGGAGCGGGATGCTGCTGCCGACGAGACGGCCGGGACCTCGACACCGGCGTCGTATGCGGCGGCCGGGGTCGACATCGACGCCGGTGAGCGGGCTGTGGAACTCATCGCGCCCCATGCCAAGCGTGCGTCTCGCCCGGAGGTTCTCGGCGGGATCGGCGGCTTCTCCGGCCTGTTCGCACTCAAGGGCAACTATCGGGAGCCGGTCCTGGCCGCTGCCAGCGACGGCGTCGGCACCAAGCTCGCCGTTGCGCAGGCCATCGACAAGCACGACACCGTCGGCCGCGATCTCGTCGCGATGTGTGTTGACGACCTGGTCGTCTGCGGCGCCGAGCCGCTGTTCCTGCAGGACTACATAGCGGTCGGCAAGGTGGTCCCCGAAACGGTGGCCCAGATCGTCGCCGGCATCGCCGACGGTTGCGTCGAAGCCGGTTGCGCCCTGCTCGGCGGCGAGACCGCCGAACACCCCGGCCTGATGCAGGACAACCACTACGACATGTCCGCCACCGCGGTCGGTGTCGTCGAGGCCGACAACGTGCTCACCCCGGACCGCGTCCGCGCCGGTGACGTCGTCATCGGCATGGGGTCGTCGGGATTGCATTCCAACGGGTATTCGCTCGCCCGCAAGGTGCTGCTCGAGTGGGGCCACATGGACCTGTTCGGCCACGTCGAGGAGTTCGGTCGCACCCTGGGGGAGGAGCTGCTCGAGCCGACCCGGATCTACGCCCGCGACTGCCTGGCCCTGATCGCCGAGGCGGATGTGCGTACTTTCGCGCACATCACCGGCGGCGGCCTCGCCGAGAACCTCGCGCGCGTGATCCCGAACGGGCTCGTGGCCGAGCTCGAGCGCAACACGTGGACGCCGGCCCCGATCTTCGCGCTCATCGGTCAGCGCGGTCGGGTCGAACAGCTCGAGATGGAACGCACCTTCAACATGGGCGTCGGCATGGTGGCGGTCGTCGCGCCGGAGGACACCGACCGCGCGCAGGCCGTGCTGACGGCAAGGCACGTCGACAACTGGGTCCTCGGCACCGTCAAGCGCGCGAGTGACCGCTCGGACAACGACTCTCGCGTCACCCTGCTCGGGGAGCACCCGCGCTTCTAGCGCGATCGGTGAATCCGCAACTCTCGCAGGAACATTGGAGCGGGGGAGCCGCCGCGCACACAACACCGACGCCCGCCGGAGGGATTCCCTCGGCGGGCGTCGGCATCTGATGATGACGTGATCACCCCGGAACGGTCGCATGAGCGCGCACCACCCATCAGAAACGGGTGGTGCGTACGAAGTCATGGTCCCGCGTCGCCGCGGGTCCGCTCATGCGGAGAAAATGTGGGGTGATCCCGGGCGTCGAGAGATCAACGCCCGAAGAGTGTGCGCGTCAAGCGCGTCGCCACTCCTCTTCGTCCACCCAGTCGTCCACCGGATCCGGTCGTTCTACAACCGGATCGCCCTGTCCGGAGAGCTCACGCTGCAAGCTTTCCAGGTCGGTGTTCGGAGTGGAGTACTTCAGCTGACGTGCAACCTTCGTCTGCTTTGCCTTTGCCCGGCCGCGGCCCATATGGGACCCCCTCGCACAATGACGGGGCGGCCAAACAATTGGCGGCCCCGTTCTCTTGAAGTAATTCTGTCGTGGGGACCAGTCTAGCGCGCCTCTAGGATTTGTGTTGTCCACCCTGTGTTGCCGCGCCGACGCGTCTTTCCGACTTGTTCACCATCTTGGTCGCCTCGCGACGGACCTTGGCGGGTAGATCGTCCTGCGCGAGCAACGACCGGATCGCCTCGACGTCACCGCCGGCGAGCAGATCACGCGACCGCACGCCATGATCGGGGCGGTAAACGACGGTGATCCGATCGCCCTGCGCCACCGTGCCGTTGCGGACAACGCGCAGGTAGGTGCCGAAATCTGCCTGCGCCAGGAACCGCTTCATCCACCGTGGCTCGCCCGCCCACACCGCGAAGGTCTTGCAGGGGACGCGAGGGATGGTCACCTCGAGGACCAGCCCGTCGGTGCCGACTTCCCATCGCTCCCCGACGACCGCATCGGTGACCGCCATCCCGTCGATGCGCAGGTTCTCCCCGAACCATCCGTAAGGAAGCTCACGTCCGAGCTCGTCGGCCCATCGGCGCGCCTCGGGATCGGCGTAGGCGTACACCGCCTGATCGACGCCGCCGTGGTGTCGCTTGTTACCCACGTGGTCGTCGACGAGACCGAGTTCGTCGACGTCGAGGCGCCCGCTGCGGGGCCGCTTGTCGATGGCGGAGGGGCCGATTCCCTCGAGGATCACGTCGTCGCCGGCCGCGCACACGGCCAGCACCACACCCGTGCTCAACCGTTGCGTCCCGGCGCCGCCGAACCGCTGCGGAGTCGTTCCACGGCCGCGCGTCCCGCCTGGACCCGATCGTCGTCGCGGATCGAATCCGGATCGATCCGCGCGCTGACGGCGGACTCGGCCCCGACCGACAACTCCACGTCGGCGCCGACGTTGCGCTTGACGAGTGCCAGTGCGATGGGACCCCACTCATGGTGGTCGACGACCGTGCCCACCCGGCCGACGGTCCGTCCGCCGGCGGTGACCGGGTCGCCGGGGACAGGTCGCTCGTCGACGCTCCCGTCCAGATGCAGCAGGACCAGCCGTCGAGGCGACTTGCCGAGGTTGTGTACGCGGGCGACGGTCTCCTGGCCGCGGTAGCAACCCTTGTCCAGGTGGACCGCGCCGAACTCGTCCGGACCGCCGATCCAGTCGGCCTCGTGCGGGATCGTGCGTTCGTCGGTGTCGGCGCCGAGCCGGGGTCGGCGGGCGGCCACGCGCAGGGCTTCGAAAGCCCAGCTGCCGGCCATACGCGCGCCGGCCTCGGTCAGCGTGTCCCACCAGCGGGTCAGCACGTACTCGGGCACCACGAGGTCGACGACCGGCAGGTCCCGGTCCTCGCCGAGCGGGGGCATGCGCCGCCAGAAGCCGAGCGGTTCGTCCTCGTGGTGCGACTCGGGCAACCCGCCCGCCTGGTACACCACGGCGTCCGCGCCGACCTCCAGGAGATCGGCGACCGGACCGTCGAGGGCCCCGGGCCCGATCAGCGTCAGGACCTTCATGTCCGAACGCGCGGCGGGTTCGGCCTTGGCCCAGAACACCATCTTGGTCAGGAAGTCGAGCAGCGGTCCGCCGCGCGAACCCTCGGTGTCGATCCACGCCACGCCGTCGATGTCGGTGAGGACGAAATGCTCTTCGACACGACCGTTGAGGTCGAGAGAGAGGTCTTCGGCGCTCGACCGGTCGGCGAGGGTGGCGATGTGCTGGCTGCTGATGGTGTGCAGCCAGGTCAGGCGTTCGGCGCCGGCGATCTCGAGAACGGCGCGGTCGGACCTGTCGACGATGATCACGCCACGTTGTGCGGCTCGTTGTTCGCCGAGGGGGTCGCCGTAGTGCCACGCGGTGTCGGCGGAGAGGAGGTCGCCGGGGCCGGGCACCGCCCCGCCCTCGGAATGCCTGGTCAGGATGGGTGAGCGGCTCACGCGTCGATTCTACGGGTCGATTCGGCGCGGGGCTGCGACGCATGACAACCTTCTATCCATGGCGGATTCGATCCTTGTCTCCCTCGACGGCACCCGACACGATGCCGACGCTCCCTTCCTCCACGCCGACGACCTGGCCGCGGTGCGCGGTGACGGCATCTTCGAGACGCTTCTCGTGCGCGGCGGCCGGGCGCGATGCGTCCGACTGCATCTCGAGCGACTGGCCCGGAGTGCGGCCGCGATGGAACTCGACAAGCCCGATCTCGACGAGTGGCGGGCGGTGATCGAGACCGCGACGCAGGCGTGGACGGAGAAGCACGGGTCGTCGGGTGAGGCACTGCTGCGGCTCGTCTACTCCCGCGGACGCGAGCACGGTTCGGCGCCGACCGCGTACGTCACCGTCGACGCGGTGCCCGACCGGGTGTCGGCGGCGCGTGCGGACGGTGTCCGGGTGGTCACCCTCGCTCGCGGCTTCTCGATCGACCTCGCCGCCACGGCGCCCTGGCAGCTCCTCGGCGCGAAGACCCTCAGCTACGCCACGAACATGGCGGCCCTGCGCCACGCGTCGGCCGAGGGCTTCGACGACGTGATCTTCGTCAGCAGCGAGGGCGCCGTCCTCGAAGGGCCCCGAGCCACGGTCGTCGCCGTGTACTCCGACACCCTGGTCACACCGCCGACCGAGATCGGGATTCTCGAGTCGACCACCGTGCGTGCGGTTTTCGATGTCGCGGAACAGGAGGGTTGGACGACCAAGACCGACGTCCTACGGCCCGAGGATCTGGTGGCGGCCGACTCGGTCTGGCTGGTGAGCAGCGTGACCCTCGCGGCGCGGGTCACCCATCTCAACCGGTACGTGATGCCGCTCGCCGCGGACGCCGCGAAGTTCACCGATCTGGTCGACCGGGCCATCTCGGTGGACGACAATTGATCCCGGTCACCCCCACCTGATCTCGTCCGCCTGGGGCACACACCCGCGTGGGTGAGAGGGAAGACACCGCTTCGAACTGGTCGGCGGGACCTTTGGCGCTTGTAAGGGCCCGGTGACCAGGCGTAACGTCGCGCCTACGACCTACTACTACCGCTAGTAGTAGGTACCCGGCAGGTTTCGACCTTGCCCCCGCAGCCCGGGGGCCGGCAACTCGATTCGAGGCGATATGGACGCTCTGGACGTCTCCAGATGGCAATTCGGGATCACGACCGTCTACCACTTCATCCTGGTGCCGTTGACGATCGGCCTCGCGCCGATGATCGCGGTGATGCAGACGGTGTGGCATGTCACCGGCAACGAGCAGTGGCTGCGCGCCACGAAGTTCTTCGGCAAGCTCTTCCTGATCAACTTCGCGCTCGGTGTCGCGACCGGCATCGTCCAGGAGTTCCAGTTCGGCATGAACTGGAGCGAGTACAGCCGGTTCGTCGCCGATGTCTTCGGCGCGCCACTGGCCCTGGAGGGTCTCGTCGCCTTCTTCCTCGAATCGACGTTCATCGGGCTCTGGATCTTCGGCTGGGACCGCCTGCCGCGCCGCGTGCACCTGGCCTGTATCTGGTTGGCCGCCATCGGTGTGAACGCGTCGGCGTATTTCATCATCGCCGCGAACTCGTGGATGCAGCACCCCGTCGGCGTCACATGGGATGACGAACGCGGCCGGCCTGCCATGAACGACTTCGTCGCGGTGCTCACCAACAACACGACCCTGGCGGCCTTCCCGCACGTCATCGCCGGCGCCTTCCTCACCGCCGGTACCTTCGTCGCGGCCATCGGCATCTGGTGGATGGCGCGGAACTCATGGCGGGCCAAGAAGATCCGCGAGGCCGCGGACACCGGTGACCTGTCCGAGATCCCGGACAGCACCTCGCCGAGCCACGTCGACGCCACACCCGAGGACCTCGAGAAGGACGCCCGCGACCTCTGGCGGCCGGTCACGAGACTCGCGTTGTGGATCACCATCGTCTCCGGTGTCGCGCTGTTCATCACCGGGGACCTCCAGGCGCAGATCATGTTCAAACAGCAGCCGATGAAGATGGCGTCCGCGGAGTCGCTGTGCGAGACCGAGACGGGTCCGGGTTTCTCGGTTCTGTCGATCGGCCGCCAGAACAACTGCGAGAACATCGAACACGTCATCGAGATCCCGAAGATGCTGTCGTTCCTCGCGAATCACGACTTCGATTCGACTCTGCAGGGCGTCGAGGAACTACAGGAGCAGTACACCCGGGCCTTCGCCGGACAGCCGAACGTGCCGGCGAACCAGAACTTCGCACCCAACCTCTTCGTGACCTACTGGGGCTTCCGGGCGATGATCACCTGGGCGCTCGGCTCGGTGGTCGTGGCCTTGGGCGGACTGTGGTTCACGCGCCGTAAGCGGGTGGTCGAATCCAGACGCTTCGGCTTCATCGCCCTGTTGATGATCCCGACGCCGTTCCTGGCCAACAGTTCCGGCTGGATCTTCACCGAGATGGGACGCCAGCCGTGGGTCGTGGCGCCCAACTGGGAGGACGACCTCGACCCGCTCCGGATCAGCATGCTGGTGCAGAACGGTGTCTCCAACCATTCGGCGAGCACCGTGCTCGTCACGCTGATCGGGTTCACGCTGCTCTACGGCGCCCTCGGCGTCGTGTGGTTCATGCTGCAGCGGCGCTATGTCATCGAGGGTCCGGCCGCACACGATGCGCGACCGCCGGGCCACACCGACGACGAGTCCGATTCCGATGAACCCAAACAGCTCTCGTTCGCATACTAGAGGAGCGTGCTCATGAGTCTCGAAGAAATCTGGTTCCTGGTCATCGCGTTCCTGTTCGTCGGGTATTTCGTCCTGGAGGGCTTCGACTTCGGCGTCGGCATGCTGATGCCGATCCTCGGTTCGAGTCACACCGGTGGCGACGACAAGGTCGCCGCCGACGATCCCGAAGCCGACCCCGACAAACGTCGCCGCGCGCTCCTCAACACCATCGGCCCGGTCTGGGACGGCAACGAGGTCTGGCTCATCACCGCGGGAGCGGCGTTGTTCGCGGCCTTCGGCGGTTGGTACGCAACCATGTTCAGTGCGTTCTACCTTCCGCTGTTCCTCATCCTCATCGGGCTCATCGTGCGGGTCTGCGCGATCGAGTGGCGGGGCAAGATCAACAACCCCCGCTGGCGCGTGTGGTGCGACGTCGGAATCGGGCTGGGTTCGTGGATTCCGGCGATCCTGTGGGGTGTGGCGTTCGCCAACATCGTGCGCGGGCTCCCGATCGACGCCGACGCCCAGTACACGGGTGGGTTCTTCAACCTCCTCAACCCGTATGCCCTGCTCGGCGGCGCCACGACCCTGCTCGCGTTCCTCACCCACGGGGCGGTGTTCATCTCGCTGAAGACCTCCGGTGTGCTGCAGGAGGATTCGGCTCGCTACGCTGCCCGGCTGGCCTGGCCGACACTGATCGTGGCCGCCGTGTTCCTGCTGTGGACCCAGTTCGCCTACGGCAGCTCGTGGACCTGGATTCCGGTGCTCATCGCCGCCGTCGCCGCGGTGGGCATGGTGGCCGCCACCCAGATCCGCCGCGAGGGTTACGCATTCATGTTCACCTGCATCGCGATCGCCGGCACGGTCGCCACGCTGTTCGCCGAGCTCTTCCCGAACACGATTCCGTCGACTCTGAATCCGCAGTGGAACCTCACCATCGAGAACACGTCGTCGAGCGATTACACCCTTACGATCATGACGTGGGCGGCCGTGCTCATCACCCCGGTGGTGATGGGCTACCAGGCCTGGACCTATTGGGTGTTCCGAAAGCGACTGTCGGTCGCGCACATCCCGGACCCGGCCGGACTTCCGTCGTTGCGAATCCCGAGCAAGTGAGACGCACCGCCCGGCCCCCGCTCGACCCCCGGCTGCTGCGGTATTCGCCGACGACGCGGCGGTATGTCGGGGTCACCGCGGCGTTCGCGGTGGCCGAGGTGGTCGCGATCATTGTGGTGGCCGCGATGGTGGCGTCGATCGTCTCCGAACTGATCGTGTCGCCCGGGGCGCGGTCATTCGCCGCGCAGGGCGTTCACCTGACCGTGTTGGCCGCAGCACTGGCGGCCCGGGCCGCGATGGCATACGGACACGACCGATACGCGCACCGCGCCGCCGAGCGTGCGATCGCGGAGATGCGTGCCGAGGCCCTCGATGTCCTCACCGATCCGGCCCGCACGTCGCCGCGATCGCTGACGGCGATCCGCGAACACGCGAGCACCGTCCTCCTGCGCGGGCTGGACGCCCTCGGGCCGTATCTGTCGGGCTACCTACCGGCCCTGGTGGCCGCGGTGGTTCTGACGCCGACGGTCACGGTGGTCATCGCGTTCGCCGACTGGCCGTCGGCGCTCATCATCCTCGTCACCCTGCCCCTCATCCCGCTGTTCATGGTGCTCGTCGGACTGATGACGCGCGATCGCACCACACGCAAGCTGGCGACGATGAGCCGGCTGAGTGCCCAGCTCCTCGACCTCATCGCCGGATTGCCGACGTTGCGCGCACTGAACCGGGCCGGCGCCCCGGCGGTTCGGGTCGGTGAACTCGGTGAAGCCCACCGCCGCAGCACGATGAGTTCGCTGCGGGTCGCGTTCCTGTCGGGCGCCGTCCTCGAGTTACTGGCCACGCTCTGCGTCGCACTGGTCGCCGTGGGGATCGGTCTCCGTCTGGTCTATGGCGAGATGTCGTTGTACGCGGGCGTTTTCGCGTTGATCCTGGCGCCGGAGGCCTACCTGCCGCTGCGTCGGGTCGGCATGCAGTTCCACAATTCCACCGACGGCCTCACCGCAGCCGAGCAGGTCTTCGAGCTCATCACACCGCCGTCTGACGCGGCCGCGCCGTCCGCCACCGGGAATCGCGGGGTCAGCGTCGCAGGCGAACCGATCACCGTGCTCGACGTCGGCATCCACGGGCGCGACGGATGGGCACCGGAGTGCCTCCGCACGACGATCGAACCCGGGGCGCTGACCGTGTTCGCCGGACCGAACGGGTCGGGCAAGTCGACGATGCTGGCGGCGATCATGGGCCTGCTCGCTCCAGACGCGGGATCGGTGCTGATCGGGTCCACCCCGGTCGGTCAGGCCGATCCGGCGGCGCTGCACGAACAGATCGCCTGGCTGCCCCAGCAACCGGTGATCGTGCCGGGCACGGTCGCCGAGAACCTGGAGCTGTTCGGCGCGCTGGACCGCGACGCCTTCGAATCGGTTTCCGCGGCAACAGGCTTCGCCGCAGTCCTGGGTGAACTGCCGGGCCGGTTCGGCACGGTGCTGGGATCCGGCGGGGTCGGGCTCTCCGCGGGACAACGGCAACGCCTCGCCCTGACCCGAGTCCTCGCCTCGCCGGCGCCGCTGCTGCTGCTCGACGAACCGACCGCCCACCTCGACGAGGCGTCCGAGCGCGACGTGTTCGCCGCACTCCGCGATCGCGCTCGGGCCGGGGACACCGTCGTCGTGGTGGCGCACCGGGGCGTCGCCCGCGAGTACGCGGACCGGGTGGTGGACTTCCCGGCGGCCACCGGCGCAGCAGCCGCGGGCACGGCCGAGGAGGTGGACCATGCGCGGTGATCCGTTGATCCGGGCCCTGGGCTTCCTCGGCCTGCGCCGGCGTCCCGCGCTCACCGCGCTCGCGCTCGGTGTCGGCGGCTCGCTCTCGGCCCTCTTCCTGGCGGCGCTGTCGGCCTGGCTCATCACCCGTGCGTGGCAGATGCCGCCGGTGCTGTACCTGTCGGTCGCGATCACCGCGGTCCGGGCGCTGGGTATCTCGCGCGGAGTGTTCCGCTATCTGGAACGGCTGGCGACCCACGATCTCGCCCTGCAGGCCATGGCCACCGCGCGGCAGCGCGTGTACACGGCGTTGGCGTCGGGCGCACCGGGTTACTCGGTCACGTTGCGGCGGAGTGAACTGCTCAACCGGACCGGTGACGACGTCGACGAGATCGGCAACGCCCTCATCCGCGGCCTCATCCCGATCGGCATCGGTGCCACGACATCGCTTGCGGCAGTGGTGGTGATGGCGCTGGTCTCGGTGCCCGCGGCCGTGGTGCTCGCACTCGCGCTGGCCGTCAGCGGCGGTGTGGCGCCGTGGCTGGCCGCACGCGGTGGTGCCCGGTCGATCCGCGACGGCGCGCAGGCCGCGTCCGAGGCCACGGAGGCCGCCACGACGGCGCTGTGGCACGCGCCTGAACTCGTCGTCGCACGCAGACGCCATCGCGCGCTGGCAGCGGCCGCAGCGGCGGATCGCCGCCATCTCGACGCCACGGACCGGGGTATCCGGTGGCAGGCATCCGCCGCGGCGGCGACTCCGCTGGCACTGGGTGCGTCGCTGATCGCGGCATGCGTCATCGCCGTCGAATTGGCCTCGGCGACCTCGGGTTCGCTCGCCGGGGTGAGTTCGGGGGCTGGACTGACGCCGATGATCCTCGGTGTGCTCGTCCTGCTGCCGCTGTCGGCCTTCGAATCCACCGCGCCGCTCACCGAGGCCGGGCTGCAGATCGAGCGGAGCCGACAGAGTGCGGCCAGGCTCATGGCGCTGGTGGACGGGGCGCACGCCGACGGAACGGTCGATGTGACCGACGCCGAGGTGTATCGGTCTCCGGTGCGTCTGACGACCACGGGATTGCGCTGGGGACACCGAGATCGGGAGATCCTCGGTCCCGCGGCGGGCGTGGATCTCGACCTGCGACCTGGTTCGCGTCTGGTGGTCACCGGGCCGAGCGGGGCGGGGAAGTCGACGCTGCTCCTCACCCTCGCCGGTTTGTTGCCGCCGATGGCCGGGGACGTCGAGGCGGTCGACGTCGGCGACGGTTCGGTTGTCGGGTCACGTTCGGCGGGATGCTATTTCGCCGAGGAGGCACACATCTTCTCGACGTCGGTCCGCGAGAACCTGCGCGTCGCCCGCGGTGACATCACCGACGAGGAGATCGACACCGCGCTGGCGGCCGCCGGGCTGCAGCGCTGGGCCGCAGCACTTCCCGACGGTCTGGACACCGTCCTCACCGGTGGGGCCGATGCGATGAGCGGCGGGCAGCGGCGGCGACTGCTGCTCGCCCGCGCACTGCTGCACCCCGGGCGTGTCGTCCTGCTCGACGAACCGACCGAGCATATGGACGAGGCGGACTCCGACGAGCTGTTGCGGCGCCTCCTGGGGATCGAACGGGACCTGTTCGGGCCCGACCGGATCGTCGTCGTGGTGACCCACCAGCGCCCGGTCGACACTGGTGCGGTAGCGGTGCTCGAGTTGGCGGGCGGGCCCCTTCCTGCTCCCTGAGGTGCGAGCGAAGCGAGCCACGAAGGGCTCCGCAGCGTGCCTCACCAGGCCCTTCGTGGCTCGTCGCTATCGCTCCTCGCACCTCAGGGAGCAATAGTCAGCGGCTCTCTGCCTGTGGGCGGGCACGAAACAAGAACCGGGGCCGGACGTACACGTCGTCCGGCCCCGGTTCCCCCCTGTGAGAGGCGGGAGGTCTAACCCGTGGACACCTCGTATCCCATCGGCAGCATCGTCGACTTGTGCTCGAGGAAGGACTCGAGACCTTCTCGGCCGTTCTCACGGCCGATGCCCGAGTTCTTGTAACCGCCGAACGGTGACTCGGGATCGATGGCGTACCAATTGATCCCGAAGGTGCCGGTGCGGATCTTGGTGGAGATCTCGATACCGCGCTCGACGTCGTTCGTCCACACCGTGCCGGCGAGTCCGTAGCTCGAGTCGTTGGCGATGGCGATGGCCTCGTCGACGTCGTCGTAGGCGATCACCGACAGCACGGGCCCGAAGATCTCCTCCTGCGCGATGGCCATGTCGTTGGTGACGCCGGTGAAGATCGTGGGGGTGAGGAAGTAACCGGAGTCGAGTCCGGCGGGCCGCTCGCTCTCGAGAACCGCGGTGGCGCCGGCCTTCTTGCCGAGTTCGACATACTCCTCGACCTTGTTCCGCTGGTTCTCGGTGATCAGCGGTCCGAGCTGGGCCTCCGGATCGGACGGCAGCCCGACCTTCATCGCCTTCGCGGCCTCGACCATCGCGGCCACGATCTCGTCCTGTCGGCTGCGCGGCACCAGGATTCGCGTCTGCGCGACGCATGCCTGGCCCGTGTTGAACAGGCCGAGGAACGTCAGCATGAAAGCGTTCGCGGCGAGGTCGACGTCATCGAGGACGATGGCGGCCGACTTGCCGCCCAGCTCGAGCGAACACCGCTTGAGGGTCTGGGCGCAGGCGGCGCCGATCGCCTTGCCGGCCGCGGTCGAACCGGTGAAGGTGATCTTGTCGACGTCGGGATGCGCGACGAGCGCCTGCCCGGTGTCGGTGCCACCGGTGACCACCGAGATCGCCTCGGCGGGAACGCCCGCCTCGATGAACAGCTGCGCGACGTAGTTGCCGGTCATGGGGGTCTCGGGTGCGGGTTTGAGCACCACCGAGCAGCCCGCGGCCAGTGCGGCACCCATCTTGTTGCAGGTGATGAACAGCGGGACGTTCCAGGCGCAGATCGCGCCGACGACGCCCACCGGTTCGCGGGTGATGCGGGTGGTGCCGAACAGGCCGGTGCGGTATTCCTCCCACTGGTAGTCACGGGCCGCGTTGGCGTAGGCGCGCAGGACGCCGGTGCCGGGGAGCTGTTGGAGGGTGCTGATCGCGCTCGGCGGCGCGCCCATCTCGGCGGATACGAGCGCGGTGATCTCGTCGCCCCGCTCGTCGATCAGATCAGCGACCTTCGCGATGATGTCGGCGCGCTGTGCGGGCGGCGTCGAACTCCAGACCCCGGAGTCGAAGGCCGCGCGCGCCGCGCGGACCGCGGCGTCGACGTCGGTGGCATCGGCGAGCGGTACCGAACCGACGCGCTCACCGGTGGCGGGGGAGTGGACCTCGAGGGTCTCGGTGGAATGGGGATCGGCCCATCGGCCGCCGATGAGCAACTGGGGTTGATCGCCCCCGCCGATGAGGGTGGCGGGTTGGGACTCCACGGTCTCGGTCATTACGCGTGTGCTCCTCAGAGGACGGGGCCCTGCCCGGGCGAGGGCGGCCGACAGCCGCCGATGGACAGGTGTGAACTACGGCACACGCAATACTAGAACACGTTCTAACTCTGATGCCAGGGGTGGTCGTCAGGAACTGCCGAAGGCCACCCGGGCCTCCATCCCCTGCAGCACGTCGTGGAGGATCTCGATCTGGTCGGACGGGTCCTCGGCCTCGAGGAGTCGTTGCTGGTCATGCGGTTGTCCCGCCGTCTGCGCCGCCCACCGGTGGATGGGCGAGAGGTCTGCGGCCCGGGGATCGGAGTCGATGAGCGCGAAGGCGGCGATGATCGGCTCGGGGTCCTCGCCGGCGGCGCGGAACTTTCGCCGGATCAGCTCGCGGTGTCGTTCGGCGAGGTCGCGCAGACGGGCCAGATCGGAGCGGCTCGGGGTCCGTTCGGGCAACACCGTGATGCGGGCGCGGGGATATGGATCGTCGGGCAGCCACTCCTCGACCCGGAACCGGCGACGGCCGATTGCGGTCAGCGCCGCGCGGCCGTCCGGCAGCCGGCCGGTGATCTCGGCGTGTGCCAAGGTGCCGACCCGGCAGCGTGATTCGCCGCCGCCGACCTCGGAACCGCGCTCGATGAGTACCACGCCGAATCTGACCGTGGGCGGGTCGGTCGAGGTGTCGGCATGGTCGTCCAGCATCTGCCGATAGCGTGGCTCGAAGATGCGCAACGGCAGTTCCGCGCTCGGCACCAGGGCGGTGCCGAGCGGGAACATGGGCGCGACGAGCGTTTCGCCCGCCGCCGGTTCAGAGGTCAGGGCGTGCTCGTCTCAGGACTTGGGTCGCGCGTCGAGCACGACCTCGAACTCGAGCAGATCCGCACCCGAGGCGACCGGCTTCGCGCGCTCACCGGAGTGCGCCTCGCGGGCCGGACCCGCCGACCAGGCCTGGAAGTCCTCTTCGGACTCCCACTCGGTGACGACGAAGTAGCGGTCGTCACCCTTGACCGGACGCAGCAACTGGAATCCGAGGAACCCCTTGGACCCGTCGACCGAGTGGGCGCGATTGGCGAACCGCTTCTCCAGTTCGGGGCCCGCGCCCTCGGGGACGGAGATGGCATTGATCTTCACAACAGACATGCGTCCACCATAGGCGCTGCGCGGGGCCGGTCGTCTGGGGAACGACGACACGGCGGTCGGGCCCCGTGCCGGTCGTCGGTGGCACTGCGGTTCTGCGACTACAGTTCTGGCATGTTCGACGGTGAGGTTCCGCAGGAGACCGGACTTCGCGACCACAGTGGTCCCGAAGTCGCGGACGACGCGAACGGATCGTCGGCCACAGTCGAGCGCGCGGCGCCGCCCATCGTGTTGCTGCACGGCCTGATGGGCCGCGGACGGACATGGCGCCGCCAGGTCCCGTGGCTGCGCCGGTACGGCCGGGTGTTCACCTACGACGCCGCGTTCCACACCGGCGCCGACGCCGAAGAACCCTGCGACGGCGGCGAACTCGCGACGGAGCGGTTCGTCGCCGACCTCGCCGAGGTCCTCACCTGGATCGACCGCGGGCCTGCGGTCCTCATCGGGCATTCGATGGGAGCCCTGCACGCCTGGTGCGCGGCGGCGGAGTACCCCGAACTCGTCGCGGCACTGGTCGTCGAGGACATGGCCCCCGACTTCCGCGGCCGGACCACCACGAGCTGGACCCCGTGGTTCGAGTCCTGGCCGGACCGATTCGCCTCCGAGGCCGAAGCCGTCGAGATGTTCGGGCCGGTGGCCGGCCGCTACTTCTTCGAGGCCTTCGACGACGGCCGGTTACACGGCCGGATTCCGTTGTGGACCGCGATCGCCGAGGAATGGGGCCGACGCGACTTCTGGACGCAATGGCGTTCGGTCGACGTGCCGGCGCTGCTGATCGAGGCCGAGCACGGGGTCACCCCGCCGGGGCAGATGCGGACGATGTGCGCGGTCAACGACCACGCCCGATACCTCCGCGTGCCGGGTGCCGGACATCTGATCCACGACGACGCGCCGCATGTCTATCGCGGTGCGGTGGAGGCATTTCTGTCCGGCCTCGACCGCTGAGGCTGCTGCGCAACGTAATTCGGGGCGTACACGACGAATCGTGTACGCCCCGAGAAGGAACGGGTGGCGTCAGGCCGGGTCGGCCGGCGCGATGGGCGCGCCGTTGAGCCGGCGCCAGCAGTGCACCAGGAACAACTGGGCCACCGGAGCCGCGACGATGAGTCCCACGTAGCAGAGGAGCACACCGACGAGGTTGATGGCGTAGGTGACCAGCAGGGTCAGGATCGAGTCGCCGACCTTCGACTTGGTCAACTCGAAGGACGCCTTCATCGCGTTGATCGGCGACAGACTCTTGTCGATGGTCGCGACCACCGAGAACATCAGGAAGAACATCGCGATGATGCCCGGGATGATGCACAGCGCGTAGCCGATACCCGTGATGAGGCCGACGAGGATCGCGGTTCCGATGACCGGCCCGAAGCGGATCGGGGTCAGGAACGACTTCGCCGTCACCGGTTCGCCGTTGGCCACCCGGACCGCGCCCGAGATGATGCTCGCCTGGATGTAGAGGAGGCCCAGGATGAAAACGAGGTACACCAGGCCGAGGAGGATGCCGCCGCCGAGGCCGAGCGACGTCTCCTCGTAGTAGAAGCCATTGCCGTAGTCGACGGTCTCGGTGGTGCCGAAGATCGACACCGCGGAGAACCCCACCGCGATGAGTGCTGCGCCCAACAGGAACACCGCGAGGCCCGGCAGGATCATCGCGCCGACGTTGTTCTTGAACTTGCCGAAGGCCCACGAGAACGCGGTGCCCACGTCGATCTTGCCCGAATCTCCCGGCGCGCCGTAGGGATCCGGGGCTCCGGGATAGGCCCCGGCGTCACCGTACTGCGGCCCGCCCGGAGGCGGCGGAGGCGGGGCCTGGCCGTACTGCGGCTGCGGCGGCGGCTGCTGGCCGTACGGCGGTTGCTGAGGAGGCTGCTGCCCGTACTGCGGCGGCTGCTGCCCGTATTGGGGCGGCTGCTGCCCGGGGAAGCCGCCCGGTTGCTGCGGGTCCGGCGGCGGGACAGGGGGATACGGCGGCTGACTCATGGATCGGGACATTAGCAACGATCCGGGCGTGGTGGGAGACTATCTCCGAACGATCAAACGACTGGTCAATGAACCCGGCACGGATTATGAGGTCTGTCATCGCCGGCTCGAGCGGAGTTCCGGTACAGCCGTCTCGGTGCCGTTCGGCGGAGTCCCGGCGGACTATGCCTCGCCGGCGAGGCAGTAGCGTCCGCTCGCGGTGATCTCCACGAGTCCGTCGACGAGCAGCGAATCCAGGGCCCGGTCACGCTGGGCGGTGTCGGAGGTCCACACGACGTCGAGTGCGGCGCGGTCGACGGCGCCGCTCGTGTTGCGCAGGACATCGAGGAGCAGCCCGCGCACCTGACGATCGGTGCCGGCGAACTTCTGCACCCGGCGCGGCGGTCCGGCGTGCGCCGGCCGGCCGCGGCCGACCCAGGTGCAACCGTCGACGAGAGGGCACTTGTCGCACTTGGGGTTTCGAGCCGTGCAGACGAGCGCGCCGAGTTCCATCAGCGCCGCCGAGAAGCGTGGTGCCGACGCGGCGTAGGTGCCGTCGACGGACCGGGGGAGCAGCGCCTGCGCGTCGGCGAGATCCCGCCGCGACGGATTCGCCGGTTGTTCGCGCCCGTGAACCGCGCGGACGATGACCCGCCGGACGTTGGTGTCGACCACCGGCACGGCCTGTCCATAGGCGAAGCAGGCGACCGCCCGTGCGGTGTAGTCCCCGATACCGGGCAGTCCCAGCATGGTCTCGACATCCTCGGGAACCCGATCGCCGTGGTCGGCGGCCAGCACCTTGGCGCACTCGTGAAGGCGGAGCGCGCGTCGGGGGTAGCCGAGCTTGCCCCACGCCCGCAGGACCTCCCCGGCCGGTTCGACCGCCATCGCCGAGGGGACCGGCCACCGCCGGACCCACTCCCGCCAGGGTTCGACCACCCGGGACACCGGCGTCTGCTGCAACATGATCTCGCTGATGAGGATCTGCCAGCCGCTACACGACGGGTCACGCCACGGAAGATCCCGTTCATGCATATCGAACCAACCGAGCAGATGGCCCGATGGCACACTATTGGGCATGACCGCAACGACACCACGGCAGGCCTGGCGCATCCTGCGCGACGGCAACAACCGATTTGTGACAGGTGAATCTCGGCATCCCAGCCAGGGTATCGAGGACCGGGCGCGACTCGCCGGGGGCCAGCATCCGCACGTCGCGCTCTTCGGTTGCGCCGACTCGCGGCTGGCGGCCGAGATCATCTTCGACCAGGGTCTCGGCGACATGTTCGTCGTCCGCACGGCCGGTCAGGTCATCGACTCGGCGGTCCTCGGTTCGCTCGAGTACGCCGTCGAGGTGTTGCAGGTGCCGCTCATCGTGATCCTCGGACACGACAGCTGCGGCGCGGTGAAGGCCACCCTCGACGCGCTCGACGACAACCAGATCCCCGGCGGTTACATCCGCGACGTCGTGGAACGGGTCACCCCCAGCATCCTCGCCGGCCGTAGCGAGGGCCTGACACGAGTCGACGAGTTCGAGGCCCGCCATGTGGTGGAGACCGGGCAGCTGCTCATGCAGCGCAGCCGGATCATCGCCGACCGGATCAGTACCGGCCGCCTGGCGATCGTCGGCCTGACCTACCAGCTCAGCGAGGGTCAGGTGAACGTCCAGGGCGTGTACGGGGACATCGGTGAACGCCCGGCGCCCACCGCGGTGGCGGCCGAGTCTGCCTGACGTCGTATTCGTCTCCGCATGCGGTGGACCTGAAGGCGAACTCTAGACTTTGCCTGCTCGGGACCGCTTTCCCGCTGCGACACGCCGCACGTGATGAACCAGAAGTCAAGACCCGGCCGTTAGCGTTGTGGTCGTGATCGAACCCCAGGGCCCGCTGCCACCCGAGATCTACTGGCGACGCCGCGTCGTCGCCGCGGGTGGTGCGCTGGTCGTGGTCGGTCTGGTCGTCGCACTGATCGTGTGGATGACGTCGGGAAGCGGGGATCCGCAGAACACCGCAGCCACCGCGAGCGTGTCGTCGAGTTCGTCGGCGTCGTCGACGACATCCGCGCCGCCCGCGTCGGAACCGCAGGCGGGTGGCGCCTCCGGTGAACCGGATGCGGGGGGCGGTGCCGGCGGCGGGGCGGGTGCTCCGGCGGGGCCGCCCGCGGGGTCCGCGACCCCGGTCGAATCAGCAAGTCCAGCAGGCGTTCCCGGAGCAGCCGGCGGGCCTGCCCTGTGCCCGGATCAGGCGATCTCGGTGGTCCTCTACACCGACAAGCCCACCTACACGATCGGACAGAACCCGGTGTTCACCATCGTGACCACCAACGCCGGACTGTCCGAGTGCACCCGCGACGTCGGCAAGGCCGTGCAGAACGTCATCGTCCGCACCCTGGACGGCACCCGGACGCTGTGGTCAGCGCGCGACTGCTCGCCGCTGAACACGGTCAACAACGTGGTGCTCAAGCCTGCGCAGCAGGTCAAGGACACGATCACCTGGTCGGGTACCACCAGCAGCCCCGGTTGCGAGCGCCCGCGGACCCAGGTGCCCGCCGGCTCCTACTCCGCCATCGGCAAGATCGGCGAACGCGAATCGTTCCCGATCACGTTCAACATGGTCGCCCCGGCCCAACAGCCCTGAGCGACGGTCACGTTCGCCGGGCCAGGCGATCAGTCGTAGCGCTCGATGCTGGTCTCGGCCAGGCGGGACAGTCCCTCACGGATGTGGCGGGCCCAGATGCTGCCGATACCCTCGACCGCCTGCAGATCGGCCGACGAGCTCGCGAGCAGCGCCTGTAGGGTCCCGAAGCTGCGCACGAGCCGGTCCACGTGGGCGAACTGCAGCCGCGAGATCCGGGCGAGCAGACGGTAACCGCGGGGACTCATCGCCGTGTCCTGGGCCTCGATCGTCGTCGGGTACCCGAAGGCCCCGGCGAGCAGGGTGAGGTCGAGAAGGTCTGCGTCGCTGAGGTTCTCGACGACCTCGAGCGCCTGGCGGACATCCTCGGCGGTCGCCGGCTCGGGGCTGGCGTAGTAGTCGCGGACGAGCAGTTCGCGCATGGTGTCGTTGTCGCTGATCAGCTCCTCGAGCTGCAGGCTGACCTGCCGGCCGTTCACACCGAGTTCGAGGACGTACTCCTCGATCTCGGCCGACACACGACGGACCATCTCCATGCGCTGGGCGGTCGACATCGCGTCGCGCAGCAGCACGTAGTCCTCGATCTCCGCGCGCGACAGCGCCGAGATCACCTCGTCGAGCCGGGCCTTGTACCGCTCGAGGGTGGCCAGCGCGACGTTGGCGCGGGACAGGATCGGGTCCGGGCTCTCGACGACCCGGCGGGCGCCGTCGACGTAGACGCTCACGATCGACATCGACGCGCTCACCGAGATCACCGGATGCCCGGTCTGGATGGCGGTCCGCTCCGCCGCGCGGTGACGGGTGCCCGACTCCTCGGTCGGGATGGAGGGATCGGGGACCAGCTGGACGTTGGCCCGCACGATGCGCTTGCCGTCGGTGGAGAGCACGACTGCGCCGTCCATCTTGGCGAGCTCGCGCAGTCGCGTCGGCGCGAACTCCACGTCGAGGTGGAAACCGCCGTCGCAGATCTTCTCGACGTCGGAGTCGTGCCCCAGCACGATGAGGGCGCCGGTGCCGCCTCGCAGGATGCGTTCGAGGCCGTCACGAAGCGGCGTGCCGGGCGCGACGCGCGCCACCGTGTCGCGCGTCAGCTCGGATCTGACCACCTCGGCAACCATGACTTCCCTCCAGTGACCCGTCCGTCCCCGCGGGGACGGCGCCCACCCGCGCCGGGCCGGATGCCAGCGACATCGGCCGTTCTGATGGTGACTAGGGTACCGGGGTGTGAAGAGCAGCAGTTTCGTGGTGCCCGACGACCTGGACGAGGTGGAACGCCACCCGAAGGCGGCCAAGCCGGGCGAACCCGTCCGCATGCACAACCCGACCTGCTACGGCTGCGGACCGGACTCCCCGCAGGGCCTGCATCTGGTGGTGCATGCGGGTGAGGGGTTCACCGTCGACGCGTCGATGGAGGTCGAGACCCGGATGGAGGGCGGCCCCGGCGTCATCCACGGCGGCATCCTGAGCACCGCGTTCGACGAGGTGATGGGCACGATCCCGCTCCTGATCGGGCCCTCCGGGGTGACGGTGCATCTCGAGGTGGATTACATCCGGCCCATCCCGGTGGGCTCGACGCTGCAGTTCACCGGCACCTTGCTGGGCCGACAGCGCCGCAAAATCTTCACCGAGGCGGTCGCCCACATCGGTAATCCGGACGAGCCGGTGGCCAGCGCACACGCGATCTTCGTGACGATCGATGTGCGGAAGCACTTCGCCGCCCATGTCGAGAAGAGCGCCCGGGCGGAGGAGTACAAACGCCGGATGTACCCCTAGGCGTAGCGGCCAGGGGGACGGGTCAGAAGGGCGCGTCCACCGGATCGGCGTCGCGGAGACCGACGGCGTCGCCGAGGTTCGCCACACGCAGGATCCGGATGCCCGTCGGCAGTTCCTCGTCGGTGGCCGCGGGGATGATCGCCTCCCGGAAGCCGAGTCGCTTCGCCTCGGCGAGTCGGCGCGCGACGGCCGAGACACGACGGACCTCACCGCCGAGCCCGACCTCGCCGACGACCACCGTCGACTGCGGGATCGGCTGGTTCTTCACCGTGGAGTACACAGCGAGCGCGATCGCGAGATCGGCGGCCGGCTCGGTCACGCGCATGCCGCCCACCGTGGATAGATACACCTCGCTCTTCGCGATCTGTTTCAGACCCCCGCGTGCCTGCAGGACCGCGAGCACCATCGAGACGCGGTTCATGTCCAGGCCGGAGACCGCCCGGCGCGGAATGTTCATCTCGGTGCCGTTCGCCAGCGCCTGGACCTCGCCCACCAGTGCGCGTTTGCCGTCCATGGTCACCAGGGTCGCGCTGCCGCTCACATCCGAATCACGTTGATGCAGAAAGATTCCGGAGGGATCCGGGACCTGATGGATGCCGTCGTCGCGCTGTTCGAAACACCCCACCTCGTCGGCCGCACCGAACCGGTTCTTGACACCGCGGACCATGCGTAGCGTCGAGTGCCGGTCACCCTCGAACGCGAGTACGACGTCGACGAGGTGCTCCAGCGACCGCGGCCCGGCGACCGCGCCCTCCTTGGTGACGTGGCCGACGAGGATGACCGCGACCCCGCGGTTCTTGGCGAGCGAGACCAGTGCGGTCGTGACCGCCCGGATCTGGGTCACGCCGCCGGTGACGCCGTCGGCCCCGGAGGCGACGAGGGTCTGTACCGAGTCGACGATCATGAGTGACGGCGCGACGGAGTCGACGTGGCCGAGGATCGTCGCGAGGTCGGTCTCGGCGGCCAGGTAGACGTTCGGGTGCACCGCGCCGGTGCGCTCGGCCCGCATGCGGACCTGCCCGGCAGATTCCTCGCCGGTGATGTAGAGCGCCGTGCGGTCCTGTGCCGCCCAGTGTTTGACGGCTTCGAGCAGCAGCGTCGACTTGCCGACGCCGGGCTCACCGGCCAGCAGGATGACCGAGCCCGGGACGACGCCGCGGCCCAGCACCCGGTCGAGCTCGCCGATGCCCGTGGGGATCGCGGCGGACGATTCGGCGTCGACCTCGGTGATGCGCAGAGCGGGGCTCGACGGTGCGACCGCCGCGGTCGAGCGCGCCGACGGTGCCGGCCCGGCCACCTCGCCGATGGTGCCCCATTCGCCGCACTCGGGGCAGCGGCCCACCCACTTGGGCACCTGATGGCCACACGCGGTGCAGCGGAAGGACGTCTTGGTTCTGGCCACCCGGTCAGCCTAGGTGGCGGGGCCGACAGAACGAGCGAGGCCCGGCGGGTGCCGGGCCTCGCTCGTGGAAGTGGTTCGACCGGTGGTCAGTGGCCGCCTTCGCCGTGACCCTCGCCGTCGGCGCCGTGTTCGCCGGTGCCGGCCCCGGAGCCCTCTTCGCCGTGGCCCTCGTCGCCGTGATGCTAGTTGTAGAAGGTCGGCTCGGCGTTACGTGCCACGTCCTGGCGCTCGAGCTCGGCGCCGCCGTCGACCGGGGCGTCGACGGTGGTCTGGCCGGCATCGACCCAGCGGCCGTCGGCCTCGCGCTTCTCGAACACGAACGTCAGCTCGGTCGTCAGACCCGCCGCGACCGTGTCACCGGTGTTGTCGAGCTCGACGCTGAGGCGCTTCTCGAACTCGGCGTTGGCGCCGACCGGGGTGCCGCCGCGCAGCGCCCCGTTGGGCGGGATGACGCGGTCATCGGCCTCAGCGCCCTCGATGAAGGTGACCTGCCCCTCCTCGGGGTTGATCCCCTTGAGGCGGTAGTAGACAAGCGGATCGGAGTTGGCGATGACGAACGCCAGCTCGAACGGTCCGCCGTCGCCGAAGACCGTCGATGCGTCGTTCTCGGGGTAGAGGATCTGCACGTCGCGGAGCTCGAGTTCGTCGTAGTTGACGTTCGCGCCGTTGATCGCGGGCAGCTGATTGGCGGTCTGCGAGATCTGACCCGCACCGCAGCCGGTGGTGCCGAGGGCGACGGCGATGCCGATCGCGGCAACCGCGGTCACCATGCGAGATGGCCGAACCGCCGACCGCCGCGCGGAAAGTGATAGCACTGACACCCGATCCTCCCAGGTCAAACGAAGCCGACATGCAGCGCGCGAAACCCTGCACTACGCAGCGTAGTGGGCGCGGTGCGGAAAAGTCCGGCCGGGTACCCGATTGGTCTGTCGCCGTCGCCGGCGCCACGGCCCCGCAGCGGTCGCCGGGTGGTCGTGCCCACGTCGTCCCAGGGGTCGGCGGGCGGTGCCGGGGAGCCCGGTCGACACCGTGGTGGGGCGTACCCCGCGCCAGGCCGACGGGGAGCTCCGGTGGGGTAGCGCACCCTCACCGCGCACCCCTCGCGACCTCGCAAGAGCCTGTCATGAAACCTGTTCACCGCGTTGACCTGCACCGTTGGGTGGGTGCCTCGGAACGCCCGTGCTAGACTGGCTTCACTCGAAAGGGGCAAGGAACATTGAATTTCAAAGTTGGCGACACCGTCGTTTACCCCCATCACGGTGCTGCCCGGGTCGAAGACATCGTGACCCGGACCATCAAGGGTGAGCAGATCGAATACCTTGTTCTCAAGGTTGCCGACGGTGACATGACCGTTCAGATTCCCTCGACGAAGCTCGAGTACGTGGGCGTTCGCGACGTCGTCGGGCAGGAAGGTCTCGATCAGGTCTTCCAGGTTCTGCGGGCCCCGCACACCGAGGAGCCGACCAACTGGGCGCGCCGGTTCAAGGCGAACCAGGAGAAGCTGATCTCGGGCGACATCATCAAGGTCGCCGAGATCGTCCGCGACCTCTGGCGTCGCGAACAGGATCGTGGGTTGTCGGCCGGTGAGAAGCGGATGCTGACCCGAGCCCGTCGCGTTCTGGTCGACGAGTTGTCACTCGCCCAGAACACCGACGACGAGAAGGCCACCAGCATGCTGGACGAGGTTCTCGCCGCCGCTTCCTGACCGCCGGTCGCACCTGGTTCAGGACTCTTCGTGACCCCTACGCCGGAGCTTTCCGGCGCAGAAGTCTGTGTCATCATCCCGGCCGCCGGGTCGGGAACCCGGCTCGGTGAGCCGGTGCCCAAGGCCTTCGTGGACGTGGGTGGACGGACGATCCTCGAGCGATGCGTCGACAACATCCCCGCCTCGCTGGGGGCGACCGTGGTCGTCGTGGTGCCCGCCGACCTCGTCGAGCGGGCATCGGCGTTGCTGACCGGCGTGCGCGTCGTCGCCGGTGGCGCTCACCGGTCGGATTCGGTGCGCGCCGGCATCGCCGCCGCCGGCCACGCCGGCATCCTGCTCGTGCACGACGCCGCGCGACCACTCACCCCCGCGCGGGTGTTCACCGACGTCGTCGCCGCGATCCGCGCCGGGCATCAGGCGGTCGTCCCCGCCGTTCCCGTCGTCGACACCCTCAAACAGGTCGAGCCCGGCCCGGCCGGTCTCGAACGCGTGACGCGGACCGTCGACCGCGAGGAGTTGCGCGCCGTACAGACCCCCCAGGGTTTCACCCGTGACGCCCTCCTCCGCGCGCACGCCGATGACGCCGGTATCGCGACCGACGACGCCGGCCTCGTCGAGACATGCGGAATCGATGTCCACCTCGTCCCCGGAGACCCGCTTGCCATGAAGATCACCACGCCCTGGGACCTGCGTATCGTGCGCGACATGGTCGGTGGGCGATGAGGGTCGGCATCGGTACCGATGCCCATCGCGTCGACGCGTCCGCCGAGTGCTGGATGGTCGGTCTGTATTTTCCCGACGAACCGGGGTGTGAAGGCCACTCCGACGGCGACGTCGGCGCCCACGCGCTGTGCGATGCGGTGCTGTCGGCGGCGGGTCTGGGTGACTTGGGTTCCGTGTTCGGCACCGGTCGCCCGGAGTGGGAGGGTGTCTCGGGAGTCCAGATGCTCTCGCACGTACGGACTCTCATCGAGGCCGACGGGCTCCGCGTGGTGAACGCGGCCGTACAGGTGGTGGGCAATCGGCCCAAGATCGGACCGCGCCGTGCGGAGGCGCAGCAGGTGCTGTCCGACGTGCTGGGCGGCCCGGTGTCGGTGTCGGCGACAACGACCGACGGCCTGGGCATGACCGGCCGCGGCGAGGGGATCGCCGCGGTGGCCACCGCGCTGCTGGACGCCGCGCTGTCGCAGGCCATGCCGCCGTACGATTCCGCTTAGTCCGCGACGTTCAGCACGAGCCCGTAGGGGCTGCGCTGCTCCAGGTGGCCCCGCCCGTGGGCCCTTGAGCACGCGCGGACGCACACCGTAGCGCCGAACGCCATGCGCCCGTGTCCGGTGGCCTTGCGTGAGGTGCGCGCACCTGCGGCTCGGGCCGTCGGTGGCCAGGTCAGGGTCCGGTAGGATTGCCGGTCGTGACCCTGCGCCTGTATGACACCGACTCCCGAGAGGTGCGCGACTTCGTGCCGCTGCACCCAGGCCAAGCGTCGGTGTACCTGTGCGGGGCGACGGTCCAGGGAGTTCCGCACATCGGGCACGTCCGCAGCGGCATCGCCTTCGACATCCTGCGGCGCTGGCTGACCCACCAGGGCCTCGACGTGCTGTTCGTGCGCAACGTGACCGACATCGACGACAAAATCCTGCGGAAGGCCGCGGACGCGGGACGGCCGTGGTGGGAATGGGCGGCCACCCACGAGCGTGCGTTCGACGACGCCTACCGCGCGCTGGGGGTCCTGCCGCCGTCGGCCGAGCCGCGGGCCACGGGGTTCGTCACCCAGATGATCGAATACATGGAGCGACTGATCGACCGCGGACACGCCTACGTCGCCGACGGCAACGTGTACTTCGACGTCCGGAGCCTGCCGGAGTACGGGTCGCTGTCCGGACACCGGCTCGACGACGTGCATCAGGGCGAGAGCGCGGGGACCGGCAAACGCGATCCCCGCGACTTCACCCTGTGGAAGGCGGCCAAGCCCGACGAGCCGTCCTGGCCGACGCCCTGGGGCCCCGGCCGTCCCGGCTGGCACCTCGAGTGCTCGGCGATGGCCACCTCGCTGCTCGGCGCTGAGTTCGACATCCACTGCGGCGGGATGGATCTCATCTTCCCGCACCACGAGAACGAGATCGCGCAGGCACACGGTGCGGGAGATGCGTTCGCGCGCTACTGGTTACACAACGGCTGGGTCACCATGGGTGGCGAGAAGATGAGCAAGTCGCTGGGCAACGTGGTGTCGATCCCCGCGATGCTGCAACGGGTCCGGGCGGTCGAGCTCCGCTACTACCTCGGCAGCGCGCACTACCGGTCGATGCTGGAGTACTCGTCTGGCGCGCTCACCGAGGCCGCCGCCGGCTATCGGCGCGTCGAGTCGTTCGTGGCCCGGGTCGGCGCGCGCGTGGGCGAGGTGGTCGTCGGGGATGTCGATCCCGAATTCGCCGCCGCGCTCGACGACGACCTCGGCGTCCCGGCCGCACTCGCGGTCGTGCACAACGTGGTTCGGCAGGGCAACACCGCGTTGGAGTCCGGTGACGGAGCCGCCGCGCTGGCGGCGGCATCCACGGTCCGCGCGATGATGGGGATTCTGGGCGTCGACCCGCTGGACGACCGGTGGGCGGGTGCCGCCGACGAGTCGGCCACCACCTCCGCACTCGACGTGCTGGTACAGGCGGAATTGCAGCGACGCGCCGACGCGCGCGTCGCCAAGGACTGGGCGACCGCGGACGCGGTGCGGGATCGGCTGGCGCAGGCCGGTATCGAGGTCACCGACACCCCCGACGGTGCGCAATGGGCATTGAAGGGTGAGGCGTGATGGCAGGGAACTCCAAGCGCAGAGGCGCGATTCGCAAGGACGGCACCAAGAAGGGGCAGACCGTCGGCTCGGGTGGTCAGCGTCGCCGCGGCCTCGAGGCCCGTGGCGCGACACCGAAAGCAGTTGACCGGCCGTATCATCCGGCTCACAAGCGAGCCAAGGCGGCGTCGAAGTCGGCGGCCGGTCGCAGCGGGGCGCGGGCCCGGGACGAAGGTCCCGAGTATGTCCTCGGCCGCAATCCGGTCGTGGAATGCCTGCGCGCCGGCGTGCCGGCCACCGCGCTGTACATCGCCACCAACTCCGAGCCCGACGAGCGGGTCGCCGAGGCGGTGAAGATCGCCGGCGACTCGGCGATCTCCATCCTCGAGGTCGGCAAACCCGAACTCGATCGCCTGTCCACCAACGGAATGCACCAGGGCATCGCGCTGCAGGTGCCGGAGTTCGAGTACACCCACCCGGACGACCTGATGGCGGAGGCCAAGGCCAGCGGCACCCCGCCGCTGCTCGTCGCCCTCGACAACATCACCGATCCGCGCAACCTGGGCGCGGTGATCCGCTCGGTCGCGGCCTTCGGCGGGCACGGCGTGGTCATCCCCGCACGACGCAGCGCGAGCGTGACGGCCGTCGCCTGGCGGACCAGCGCCGGTGCCGCGGCGCGCCTGCCGGTCGCCCGCGCGACCAATCTGACTCGCACATTGAAGGATTGGGCCGACGCCGGGGCGCAACTGGTCGGTCTCGACGCGGACGGTGACGTCACCCTCGACGACTACGACGGCAGCGGCCCCACCGTGATCGTGGTCGGTTCGGAGGGCAAGGGGCTCTCCCGCCTCGTCCGCGAGAGCTGCGACTCGATCCTGTCCATTCCGATGGCCGGCGACGTCGAGAGCCTCAACGCCTCGGTCGCCGCGGGTGTGGTCCTCGCCGAGTTCGCCCGCCAGCGACGCGGCTAGGCAGCATCCCTCCCGGTCAGGCCGGTGGCGCGCCGATGACGATCCCGGCGGCGGTGAGTGCGTCGCGCACGGCCTGCGCGTGTCCGACCGCGCCCGGGGTGTCGCCGTGGAGGCAGACCGATCCGGCGTCGACGTCGATCAGGGTTCCGTCGATCGCGCCGATCCGGCCCGTCGTGACGAGTTCGACCACCCGTCGCGCGATCTCGGCGCTGTCCGACAACACCGCGCCGTCGGTTCCGCGCGGCACGAGGGTGCCCTCCGGGGTGTAGGCGCGGTCGGCGAACGCCTCGGAGATGGTGTCGAGTCCCGCCCGTCGGGCGCGTGACAGCACCTCCGATCCCGGTAGCCCCATGACCGCCAATCCGGCGTCGACATCGCGGACCGCGGTGACCACGGCCTCGGCCTGCTGCTCGTGATGGACGATGGTGTTGTACAGCGCGCCATGCGGTTTGACGTAGGTGACGGCCCCGCCGACCGATCGGGCGAGGGCGTCGAGCGCGCCGATCTGGTACACCAGGTCGGCGACGAGGTCCGGAGTCGTCATCTCCATGAACCGGCGCCCGAAGCCGCTGCGATCGGGGTAGGACACCTGGGCGCCGATCCGGACCCCGGCGTCGACCGCGGCCCGGCAGGTGGCGAGCAACTGCGCGGGGGTGCCGGCGTGAAAGCCGCACGCCACGTTGGCGCTGGTGACGATCCCCAGCATCGCCGCGTCGTCGCCGATGCCTTCACCGAGGTCGGCGTTGAGGTCGATGCGTGCCGCGCCGGAACCCATGAGCGCATCGTAGTGGTGGCCGACCAGCGGGGACCGCCCGATCGGTGTGTGTGCGGCGGCGGGTAGACGAAGTCGTCGTTTCGTCTACGGTGGTGGGTATGGCATTACTCGACAGTAAGGTGACCATCCGTAACGGCGTGGTCGAGGGCGCCCGGGGGAAGCGGCTGCGCAAGGGGACCATCAGCTGGCGAGGCATCCCGTTCGCGGCACCGCCGGTGGCCCATCGCCGGTTCCGTGCACCGGAGCCCGCCCACGACTGGCCCGGCGTCCGCGACTGCACCAAGGTGGCCAAGGCGGCCATCCAGGAGAAGCGGTTCACGGCCATCGCACCGGGCAAGTTCGCGCCGATGGCCGAGGACTGCCTCACGCTGAACGTCTACTCGCCCGACGTCGCGTCGTCGGCACCGCGACCGGTGATGGTGTTCATCCACGGCGGTGCGTTCATCCTCGGTACGGCCGCCACCCCGCTCTACGACGGCGCCTTCCTCGCGCGTGCCCAGGACGTCGTCGTCGTCACCATCCAGTACCGGTTCGGTCCGTTCGGCTTCCTCGACCTCGGTCAGTTCGCCACCGAGGATCGTCCGTTCGACTCCAACGTCGGACTGCGTGACCAGATCGCGGCCCTGCAGTGGGTCCAGGACAACATCGAGGCGTTCGGCGGCGACGCGGAGAACGTCACGATCTTCGGCGAGAGCGCCGGCGGGTCGTCGGTGCTCTCGCTGCTGTCCGCCCCGTCGACGACCGGTCTCTATCACCAGGCCATCGCGCAGAGTCCCGCCCCGGAACTGATCGTCGAGCAGGACGCGGCGAAGATCTACGCGGACGAGTTCGTCCGGCTGTTGCGCGACCCGCAACGTCGGGCGACCTCTCTCGAACGGGACGAGCCGCCGGTCGACACGGTCCACGCCCAGCGTCTGCTCACCTCGCCCAACCCGGCGTTGCTGCTGGCGGCGGGGAACCGGCTGATGCGATTCGCCACCAAGACCGCCGGTGGTGCGATCCCGTTCGCGCCCGTCGTCGACGGCGACCTGCTGCCGCGGTCGCCGCTCGCCGCCGCCGCGGGTGGGCTCACGCAGCCGGTGCCGCTCGTGATCGGCAGCAACCGCGACGAGGGCAAGCTGTTCGCCAAACTCTGGAACGTCCTGCCCGACGCCGAACGCACCCTGATGCGCGTCGAGGACGAGGAGGTCCGGCGCGAGATCGCCTCGCACTACGAGGACGGGGACCGCGACCGCATCCGGCTGGCCGGCGACTCGATCTTCTGGGCACCGATGAGCGCCTTCGCCGACGGGCACAGCGCCGTCGCCCCGACCTACGTGTACCGCTACGACTACCAGACGAAGGTGCTCGAGGCCACGGGCTTCGGGGCCACGCACGCCACCGAGCTGTTCAGCGTGTTCGGTGCCTACCGGGCCCCGATGGGTGCCGGTCTCGCCCTTGCCGACTGGCCCGCCACCGGCCGGGTCACCAAGAACGTCCAGACCCGCTGGGGCGGGTTCGCCCGCACCGGCGACCCCGGTTTCGGCTGGCCCGCCTACACCACCGCCGACCGCAAGGTCCTCGTCCTCGACGACCCCGACCACGTCGAGGCCGACCCGGACAGCCTGCGGCGCCAGGCGTGGTACCGGGTGCATTCGTCGGCCTAGGCGGCCGTCGTGCACAACGAGAGAACACTCCTCAGCATCCACATCTCTGCTCCCTGAGGTGCGAGCGAAGCGAGCCACGAAGGGCTTCGCAACGTGTCTCACCAGGCCCTTCGTGGCTCGTCGCTTACGCTCCTCACACCTCAGGGAGCAAAGGGGCAATCGCTGACGCTCCTCACACCTCAGGGAGCAAAGGGGCAATCGCTGACGCTCCTCACACCTCAGGGGGCAATGGGTATGTCGTTCTCTCGGATCAGGGAGCAGGGGCAGGTCGTGCTTTCGGTCGGGGAGGGGGGTCAGCCGAACTCCCAGACCGACGGGGGGTCGGCGGCCAGGAACGACAGGACGAGCGGGTTGAACAGCTCGGGCGATTCGACCGGCAGGATGTGGGTGCCCGGGATCACGGCCAGCCGGGCCGACGGCAGCGTCCGCGACAGCTCGAGCGCGTGCTCGAGGCGGACGAGCCCGCGATCGCCGACCACCACCAGCGTCGGTAACTCGACGCCGGTGAATTCGCTTACCTCGCACTCCGGTTCGGCGGCGAGCATCCGGACCGCCTTGTCGAAGACCGTCTCGAAATGCTCGGGCCCGTCCGGTGACGTGGTGTCGTAGTAGATGCGCAGGTAGTCCATCGTCACCGGGTCGCGGCGAGACACCCGGGAGATGAACTCGTCGGCCATCCGGCCGGCACGGTTCAGGTATCCGCCGACGAACACCAGCCTATGGACGAGGTCCGGGCGGTCCCGGGCGACGAGCAGGGCGACGGTGCCGCCGTCGGCCCATCCCACCAGATTGGCAGGCCGGCGCACGACGGTCTCGAGATAGACGATCGTGCGTGCCACGATCCGGTCGAGGTGGAACTCGCCGGGGAGGTCGGGACTGTGACCGTGACCGGGCCGTTCGGGTACGAACACCTGCTGACCGGCGTCGAGGAAGGCGGGGATCTGCGTTCCCCACGTCGACGCCGACGCGAACAGCCCGTGGAGCAGGACCATCGGCGGGCCGTATGACTCGCCGGCGGTGAAGTGCCAGATCGTCGCGTCGGCGATGTCCACGTAGACGCCGCCGTCGACGCGTTCGCCGGCGTGAACCTGTCGCATCGCGCTCCCTCGAATCTCGCCGGACGTGTCGACCTGCAGGACATGGTCGCAGAGTCGGGTGCCGGTTCGGGGCATCGTTGGCGAATCGAGATGGCACGGATGACTCGCACCGGGCGGCCCACCGGTCCGATCGCGTGAAAATATGTGCCGAGCCGTGTCGTGGGATAGGTTCTCTTCGGGGCGTTAAGGGTCGGGACGGGGGTCACTCGAAGGGTGGCGAATGCACGTGTCCTGGAAAACCCGCGGCGAGTCGCGTTGTCGACGTAGCCGTGGGCCGGCGTTGTTGCTGGTGGGCCTGCTGTTGGCCGGCATCGCCTCGATCGGGGCGCCGTCGACACCGGCCGCGCAGGCGGCGCCGGGGGATCCGCCTGCGCCGCTGAACCTTCGCGATCTCGGTTCGTCGCCGACCATCGCGTTCCCGGGACAGCAGGGCGAGGTGAGTCTGTCCCTCGCGATACCGCCGGATCTCGCCCTCACCGAATTGCGCGGCGTCACGCAGTATCCCGCTTTCGTCACCGGCGGCAACATCGACGTCCTGCAGGAAGGCCGGCTGATCTCGCGGACGCCGATCAATCCGGCTGTGAATTCGCCGATCTCGCTGTCGCTACGCGGCGTGCGGGTCGAACGCAACGCCGCCGACATCGTCCTGCGGACCTATCTGCGCACGGCCGGATCGTGTCTGTTCGACCCCGATTCGGGGTTGCGCATCCAGAACGCGACCGTCACATACGGTGGCCGGGAAGCCGCGCCGAACAGCGTCGCCGAGTTCCTGCCGCCGGTCCTGCGCAAGCTGACCATCTTCGTCCCCGACGACGTGCGGCCCGCCGAGGGTGCTGCGGCCGTGTCGCTCGCGACCGCCGTGATCGCGAATTACGGTGCGGCGACAGTGGAGATCGAGACGGACTCGCTGCCGCGCGGTGATGCCGCACCTGACGAGGAGATCGAACCGCTCGAACGGCAGATCGTCATCAACTCGGCTCTGCCCGACGGACTCAGCCTGGGGCCGGGTGCAGGCTGGCCGGTGTTGCGGATAGGCGGCAGCGAGGACGACCTGGAGACCCAGGTCGAGTTCCTCACCTCTGATCTCTCGTCGATCGCCGTCAGTTCCGCGGCGGTGGCCGGGCCGCCCTTTGCCGCACCGCAACTCGCGCCGGAGGTCACCACGCTCGCCGAACTGGGCGTGGGGGACCAGCGCGTCTCGGCGACCGGCTGGCCGACCATCTCGTTCGGGGTCGACCAGACGCGCCTGGGACGGCCGTCTCAGAACGTGCGAATGCAGCTGAAGGGCACCTACACCCCGATGGGCGGCCAGATCGCGGTGTCCGTCGGGGACCGGGTCATCGCCTCCTGGCCCGCCGACTCCTCCGGCAGCTACAACTCCTGGGTCGACATCCCCGCCGACCTGCTGACGCGCTTCACCGAGGTCACCGTCACCTACAACCACGGCGACGTCGGCGAGCAGTGCGGTGCGGGAGTGCGGAGTTCGCTGAGCCTGGACTCGTCCGGGGAGGTGCGATCCGAGGTCGCCGACCCGCCGACACCATCCGGGTTCGCCTCGTTGCCGCAGGCGTTGATGCCGCGGAACTCGTTGGCCTGGACCCGCGGTGACGTCGCCGACGTCGCCCGCGCGGTGGCGCTGATGTCGGGCCTGCAGCGACTGTCGGCGGTGCGTCTCGGAGTCGACGTCGTACCGCTCGACGACGCCATGTCGGCCTCGGCCCCCGCGGTCGTCATCGCCGCGGACGGCCAGGGATTGCCCGAGCTGTCGCTGCCGGTGACCGCCGACGGCGGCACGGTCTCGGTGCTCAATCCGGACGGCCGGCGCGCCGAGGTGCTGCTGTCGCCGACCGTGCGCTTCGGTTCGCTGCAGGTGGCCCGTGATGCCGGCCGGTCGGTGCTGGTCGCGACCTCGACGAACGCCGCCGCCGATCTCGACGCCCTGCTCGACTGGCTGGCCGCCGATCCCGATCGCTGGCCGTCGCTGAACGGCGACGCCTTGTTGCAGGTGTCCGGCCAGGAGCCGGTGCTCGTGGTCGATGACGATGTGCAGCAGCCGGAATCGTCGACCGGCGACACCTCCTGGGTGGCGTTCGCGGTCGTCGGGGTCGGCATCGTCGTGTTGGCGGCCGTCGCCGCGACCCTCATCCTGCGCCGTCGACGCCAACGGACCGCCGAGAGCTGACCGGCGTGCCCGAGGCTCCCGCGACGACCACGGCGCAGAACCCGGAACCGTCGACCCCGGATTCGGGGTCGGCCGGCACGACGAGTGCGGTCGCCACGCTCGTCGGCGTCGTCACGCGCCGCAAGCCCGAGACGCCGCACCCCGCATTCGTCGATCACCCGGAGTGGCTGGTGGCGGCCCGGTGGCTGTTCCTGATCGGGTGCACGGCCCTGGGGTTCTGGAACACCATCGTCGCGATCGTCGACGAGTTGATGGCGCAGACGCTCATCCTCTACGTCCCGGTGCTGGTCGTCCTCGCGCTGATCGCCGTGATCGGGGTGTCGTGGCGCACCGTCGACGAACTGCCGATCTACGACCGGCAGACCGACGTCATCGTCGGCATCGTGGTGCTGATCCTCGCGCTGGCGATGAAGTATCTGGTCAACCCGCGCTATGCGCGCGCGTACCTCACCACCCACATGGATCTGCTCGCCCTGTGGTTGTTCGTCTTCGGCGCCGCGGTTCTGCTCTTCGGGCTGCGTCCGGTCGCCCGCTACCGGTGGGTGTGGGTGCTGTTGGTGCTCATCTTCCCGCCGCCGGTCCGCGCCGTCGTGCTGATCATGGGTGGGACGTCGCTCGCCGCCGGTTTCGTGGTGGTGCTGATGGCCGTCGCCGCGACCGCGATCGCGGTGGGTCGGACGTGGCGGCGGAAGCTGCTCGCGGCGTTGCTGGCCGGTGCGGTGGGCCTGGTCGCGCTGTTCGTGTTCGACGCGCTCGGCGCGCCCCGGAACATCGTCGTGCCCTATCCGGGCCTGATCGCGGCCCTCGCGACGTCGGCCTACATGCTGGTCGACTATCGGCGGCGCGGCGGCCGGCAGTGGTCGCCGCCCGAGGCCGGCCGGATCAGTCAGCCGAAAGTCCCGTTCGTGGGCCGGCCGGGTCTGGTGGTGCTGTTCGTGGCGGTTCTGCTGGCGCTGTGCCCCACCCCGCCGGTGGGTAGCAACTACCAGAGCAATCGCTATCCGCAGCTCGGTATCGGTGAGCCGCTCGTGGTCCCGGTCGGCTGGCGGCAGGAGTCCCTGGGTGTCTACGGGTGGGTGTCACGCCTCTACGGGCCGGGGTCCGTGCTGATCCGCCAGGTCCTGGTGCAGACCCGCGGCAACCGCGCCTACGACAAGTTCGCGCGTCCCCGGCGGGTGGTCGTCGACAGCGTCGACAGCAGGCGGCCACTCGTCCTCGACGTCTACCCGGACATCTTCCGCTACGACCTGTCCAGCGAACGCACGAGCCTTCCGATCGAGGTGGACCTGTCGAACGGGGTCCGGGGTCGGGTGTGGAGTGTCGTGGACGACGAGCGCTACCTGACCTACACGGTGCTGTCCTGGCGGTGGAACAACGGCAACCGCACCCAGCAGGTCATGCTGTGGGCGGTCGACAACCACGAGCCCGAGGCCTACTTCCCGGAGCCGCGCATCACGATCCTCGCGAACATGAACTCACTGATGACGATCCTGCTGCGGGGCAACTCGGTCCTGCTGGACACCGACCCGCAACTCAAGGACGAGGCCCTGCTCATCGGCTTGGCCGGGGAGCTCATCCGGGCCCAGCTCGGGGCCGCTCGGGGGGCCGGTGCATGAGCATCGACGAGGCCGGCCCCGGGCACGCCGCAGCCGCCGACAAGCCGGGGGTCGCGCGCAGCACGAGACCGACGCGTCCGGTGGCCGAACTGCTCGCCGACCCGGACTACCGGGCGCAGGCCCTCGAAGACGCCGTCAACCGTCTCCGCAACGCCGACGAGGACATGTCGGCCTCGGTGGCCTTCAGCCGGATTCAGAAGATCATCGGGTTCACGCTGCTCGGCATCATCGCCGTCGCGATGGTGATCGAACCGGTCGGGACCTGCGCCACCCTGGTCTCGATCGCCACGATCGGATACGTGGTGACCCTCGCCGACCGCCTGGTGATCTTCCGGCGGGGACTGGTCAACGGTGCCATCCGCGTCTCCGACGAGGACGCCCGGTCCATCCCCGACGACGAGTTGCCCGCCTACACCGTGTTCGTCCCGGCCTACGGCGAGCCGGAGGTGGTGGGTCAACTGGTGGCCGCGATGGAGACGATCGAGTACCCACGGGACAAGCTCCAGGTCCTGCTGCTGCTGGAAGAGGACGACGAGCCGACGATCGAGGCGGCGCGCGGGGTGGAGGAGAACGGGATCGTCACGGTCGTCCTGACACCCCCGGCGCAGCCGCGGACCAAACCGAAGGCCTGCAACTACGGCATGCACTTCGCCACCGGCGACATCGTCACCATCTTCGACGCCGAGGACAAACCCGACCCGCTGCAGCTGCGTCGGGCGGTGTACGTGCTGAACAACTCCGGCGACGACTCGGTGGTCTGCGTGCAGGGCAAGCTCAGCTTCCACAACGTGCGCGACAACATGCTGACCGAGTGGTTCACGGCCGACTACGGCATCTGGTTCGGCTTCCTGCTGCCGGGCATGATGGTCAGTCGCGCGCCGATCCCGTTGGGCGGCACGTCGAATCACTTCCGGCGCGATGTCCTCGACACGATCGGCGCCTGGGACCCCTACAACGTGACCGAGGACGCCGACCTCGGGGTCCGCATCGCCGACCACGGATACCGCACCCTGGTTCTCGACTCGGTCACGATGGAAGAGGCCAATGTCGATGCCATCAACTGGGTCCGCCAGCGTTCCCGTTGGTACAAGGGCTATATGCAGACGTGGCTCGTCCACATGCGGCACCCGGTCAAGCTCTGGCACATCCTCGGGCCCGTCGCGTTCGTGCGCTTCACGCTGCTGATCGCCGGGACCCCGGTGATCGCCTGCCTGAACATGGTGTTCTGGCTGATCCTGGCGCTGTGGATCGGCGGGCAGCCACCGGTCGTCGCCGAGCTGTTCCCCGGACCCATCTACTACCTGTCGCTGATCTCGCTGCTGCTGGGCAACGGGGCAGCGCTGTACATGAACCTCGTCGCGATCCGCGAGGACGATCGCAGCGAACTGCTCGGTTCGGCCCTTCTCATCCCGCTGTACTGGCTGATGATGAGTGTCGCCGCCATCAAGGGCATGTGGCAGATCCTGGTCAATCCGTCGTACTGGGAGAAGACCTTTCACGGTCTGTCGACGAGCAGTTCGCCGGACACCGATCCCGACGGGCAGGAGCCGACGTGACCCGCCGTGTCCCGGCCTCGGTGCTGATCTTCCTCGCGACGTGGATCCCGTACCTCGTCATCGGGGTCTACCTCGTCAGCGAGGTGCACCTGTTCTTCGGCGACGCGCTCTCGAGGGTGCAGTCGGCACAGAGCGTACTGTTCAGTCGGACACCGCATCTCGCGGCGATCGGATTCATCTTCACCCCGCTGACCGCCATCGTCCAGCTGCCGCTGACCGCGCTCACCCCGTGGTTCCCGGAGATGACGACGCAGGCGCTCTCGGCGGTGATCATGTCGTCGGCGTTCATGGCCGGATCGGTGGTGCAGGCGTCGGGGATCGCGCGCGACCAGGGCCTGCGTCCGCTCGTGGCGGGTACTTTCACGATCTTCTACGCAATCAATCCGATGATCGTCCTCTATGCCGCGAACGGGATGAGCGAGGCGCCGTACCTCTTCTTCTTGGCCTGGGCCACCCGTCGTCTGATCCGGTGGGTCTCCTCAGACGACGTCCACGAGCTCGTGGTGGCCGGGATCGCGCTCGGCCTGTCCTATTTCACCCGCTACGACGGCGGTGCCGCCGCATTGGCCGCGGCCTTCGTGGTCGGATGGGTGACCTACACACGCCGCGACCGCCGAAAACGGGTGTCGCGCACGCTCCTCGACATCACCCTGGTGGTGGCGCCCAGCGCCCTGGCCTTCCTCGCCTGGGCGGCGGCGGGCTGGCTCATCACGGGTGACGCGTTCGCGCAGTTCACCTCTGAATACGGCAACGCCGCGATCATCGCGCAGTCCGGCGGTAGCGGGTCGTCGACGACCGGGGATGCGATCGGGTTCTCCCTCACCGAGATCTTCATCCTCGCGCCACTGCTTCCGATACTCATTCTCGGAGTCATCGGGGTCCGTGCCCGACGTCATCGGCTTGCGGCGATGTTGCCCGCACTGCTGATCGTGGCCGTGCTGGCGTTTCAGGTCTTCGGTTACTCACGCGGTTCGACGTTCGGCTTTCTTCGGTTCTACATGACCGTGGTCCTGCTCGCCGCGGTCATCGCCCTGTTGTCTGTGCCCCTACGGCAGCAGGTTCCGATGCGTCGCGAGGGCAGGCATTCGGACATTCTGCCGCCCCGCCCCTATGCCTCGCGTTGGAGTAACAAGATCGCCGCGACGATCGTGATCGTCGTGGTCGCCACCGCGATCCCGGTCACCGCCGCCGGGATGACGTCACCCAAGTACGCGCCGCAGGAGTTCGCACTCGGATCGGTGGTCGATCCGCGCCCGGACTCGGTGGACCAGAAGTACCTCGGCGAGCAGCGCATCGTGCGGTCGTTCTCCACCGAGCGGGCGCTGGCGCAGTATCTCGACGGTCTGGACCTGCCCGACGGCGCGGTGTTGTGCGACACCGTGTACGGCTTCGCGGTGGTGGTCCAGTCCGAGCGGCCGCGCCAGTTCGTCATCCCGTCGGATCGCGACTTCGCGCAGCTGCTCAACGACCCGGTCGGCGGCGGTGTGCGCTACTTCCTCACCGTCCCACCGGAAGGTCGGGGACTCTCCGACGCGGTCAACCAGCGGTATCCGACCATCTACGAGAACGGCGCCCAGATCGGGGTTCTCGTCCTCGAGGCGCGCAACCAGGGCGCGGATCTGCCGGACTGGCGGCTGTATCAGCTGGTGTGAGCCCGAGCGGACCGTCGCACGCGGTCAGGAGGCGTACTCGCGCACCACATTCCAGGCCGGGTCATGCAACCCGATGTCGTACGTGCACTGCGCGCCGCGCGGATCCGGGACTAAGGACCACAGCAGCGTGCCGGCGACCCCGGCGTCGCGGTGGCGCGCGATGATGGTCTCGAACTGTTCGGCCCGGTTCGTGATCGAGCCACATGAGCCGGCGCGTATCCCGATCTCATTGACCACGAGCGGTTTTCCGAGCTCGCGAGCCTGCGCCAGTCGTGCGCGCAGATTGCTGCCCGCGGGCCCCGATTCGGGATCGACATCGGAGCGGTAGTCGTGGAAGTCGAGCACGTCGACGCCGGCCGAGCCCAGGACCTCGGCATAACCCGCGCCTGCGAGGCCGCACTGGTCGCCGCCCACCACTCCAGAGAAGATCGGACGGTCGGCGTCGTAGGCCCGGAGATGGGCGCCGGCGCGGTCGAAGAACGCGCGCAACACGGCCGTGGCATCGTCGGGACACGTTCGCGCCTCCCAGTTGCACGAGGCCGGACCGCATTCGCTCGCCTCGGGCTCCCCGACGAGTTCCCAGCCGGCGATCGACGGCTCGTCGTGCCAGCGGGTCACCGCGATCTCGACCCACTCCGCGTACGTCAGCCCGCCGACGATCTCCTGGCTCTGCCAACCGTCGACATAGAAGTCGCGTTCCTTGAACCGCTCGTCCTCGCAGTCGCCCGAGCCTCCGGTGAGGACCGGCAGGACCATCTGGTGATGCCGGGCCGCGGCCTGGAAGACCCGGTCGATCGGCCCGAAATCGATGAGCCCGCTGCGCTTGTCGACGGCGAAGACCGAGTACAGGTTGAATCGAGTCAGCGCGCGGGGCGGGAGTCTGTCGAAGTACCCGTCGGCATCGACCTGGGCGCCGCAGCCGCGGTTGACCGACCAGTCGGTGCTGAGCTGATACGCATTGAAACCCGCGGGCCACCAGGGTTTTCCGTCGAGTACCAGGCCGGTGGGAGTGGTCGAGGCCCGATGCGACTGGGTGATCTGGGGAGGTCCCGGATCGGGGGTGCGCGCACACCCCGCGAGGCACAGCACGACGACGGCGATCGCGGTGACGAACAACCCGACCGCCCGCTTGTGCGTGCGCCGGCGGACCACAAGGTGCAGGCTACCCGTCACCTAGGGTGTCGGTATGTCGACGGGGTTGCGCAGGGCGGGTGCGGGAGTGGCCGACGGAGGGCGGCGGCGGTGGCGCGCCGCGGCCGGCGCGCTGGCCGTCGCCGCGGTCCTGTCCGCGTGCGGGACAGACACGGTCGAGCCCGCAGCACCGGGTCCGACCACGATCGGCTCGAGCACGACGAGCCCGTCGCCCACCCCGTATTCATCGGGCCCGTACTCGCCCACCGAGAGCGCGCCGACGATCGTCTACCGCCCGCCGTACATCGAGCGGACCGAGTGGACCGACACCGACGTCGGTCCGAGCCTCTCGGTGTTCCCCACGAATTCCGGGCGCTACACCACCGACCCCGGCGCGATGGCCGCCGCGTGGGCGGAGGTCGTCGCTCTCGACCCCACCGCCGACACCCCCGGAATGCAGGCCCAGTTCGATTGCCACTGGCGGTTCGCCCGCATCGTCGAACCCGAGAAGCCCAGCTGGAACCTCGAACCCGGCCGGCCGGTCGTCGCCGAGGAGGACATGGTCGGCGCCGGCTGCAACCCCGGCTTCGCCGAGGAATGAAACGTACTGCGGTGTGAGCGAGGCGGCCCGGAAGTGGTTGTGTTCTGTCGGATCAGCGCGTGGAATGCACGCGGCGGTTGCCGATGATCCGGCACACGACGTAGATCGCGAACGAGATGATCGTGACGAAGACCGACACGGGCAGCTTGGGAGCGAGCGACATCAGCAGCCCGCCGACCGCCGCGACCTCGGCGAACACGACCGACAACACCAGCGTGCGCGTCGGATTCGACGTGACGCGGGCGGCGGCGGCGCCCGGGGTGATCATCAGCGACATCACCAGCAGCGCGCCGATGATCTGCACGCCCTGCGCGGCCGCCAGGCCCATGATGATCGCGAACACCACCGACAGGGTGCGGATGGGTACCCCCCGCGCCTGCGCGACCCGGGGATCGGTGGAGGCGAACAGCAGTGGCCGGTAGATGACGGCCAGCACGACGACGACGATGCCCGTGGTGATGGCGATCGCGACCAGGCCGTTGATGCCGACGCTCACGACCTGACCGGTCAGCAACGCGAAGCCGGTCCCGATCCGGCCGTACAAGGCCAGGAACAGGACGCCGATGCCGAGGCCGAACGCCATCACGACGCCGATCACCGAGTCGCGCTCCCGCGCCTTGTTGCCGAGGAAGCCGAACACCGCCGCGGCGATGACCGCGCCGATGACGCCGCCGAGGTTCACGCTGAACCCGATCAGCAGGGCCGCCGCGGCACCGGTCACCGACAGTTCGCTGGCGCCGTGCACCGCGAAGGACATCTGCCGGGCGACGATGAGCGGGCCCAGCAGGCCGCCCAGGAGGCCGAGCAGCACCATCGCGAGCAGTGCCTGCTGCATGAAGTCGTAACCCAGCAGGTCGATGGTGGTGGAGAAATCCCAGAGGTCGCTCAACGAACGGTCGACGGAGAGGTGGGTGACGCTCACGCCGGACCGCCTCGCCTCGCGACACCCGGTTCGCTGTCGGCGGCGCAGTGATGGGCGTCCTCGCCGCCGATCACGACCAGACGGCCGTTGACGCGCAGCACCTCGACGTCGCTGCCGTACAGCTCGCTCAACGTCTCCGTCGTCATCACCTCATGCGGCTCGCCGATGCGGAACCGGCCGTCGACGAGGTACAGGACCCGGTCGACAAAGGGCAGGATCGGGTTGATCTCGTGGGTCACGAACACGACGGCCGTCCCGGCGTCCCGGCGCCGGCGATCGATGAGGTCCACGACCACCTGCTGATTGGTCGGATCGAGACTGGCGAGCGGCTCGTCGCAGAGCAGCAGCGCGGGATCGCTCACCACCGCCTGGGCAACGCGTAGCCGTTGCTGCTCGCCGCCGGACAGGACGCCCAGCGGGGCGTCGGCGTACGGCAGGGCGTCCACCGAACCGAGCGCGGTGTCGACGAGTGCGCGTCGTCGTGCCCGGCCCCGCAGTCCGACACCCCAGCGGCCGCCGTCGACACCGAACCCGACGAGGTCCCGGCCGCGGATGGCCATCGGGTCGGCGTCGTCCTCGGCGTGCTGCTGGGGGATGTAGCCCACGGCGTCGGTGGTGGTCACGGTGCCGCGGTCGAGCGCGTACTGGTGCAACAGAACCCGCAGGAACGACGTCTTGCCGGAGCCGTTCGGCCCGAGGACCGCGACGAACTCACCCGGTTCGATCGTCAGGTCGAGGTCGTCCCAGAGAACCCGGTCGCCGAACGCGAGCCGGGCGCCGGTGAACTCCACGACCGGCCTGCCCGTGCCTGCCCCGGTCGAGTCGCCTGCCCCGGTCAATTGGAGCCGGAACCCAGCGCCGCGGTCAGGGCGTCGATCTGGGCGCCCTGCCACACGACGTAGTCGGTGACGCCGTCGGGCAGGGTCTCGGTGAACTCCACGACCGGGACGCCCGCGGAGCGCGCGACGTCGAGCATGGCCTGTGTCACCGGGTCCACGGCCTGGGTGTTGTAGATCAGCACCTTCGCCCGACGGTCGGCCAGGATGTCCTGCAGTGCCGCACGGTCGGCGGCCGCGGGTGACTGGCCCTCCTCGACGGCCTGGGTGAAACCGGCCGGCGCGATGTCGACGAGCCCGGCCTCGGTCAGCATGTAGCCCGCGAGCGGCTCGGTCTGGGCGACCTCGGTGTCGGCGTGCTGCTCCCGGATGGTGCTGAGCTTCGCGCGCAGACCGTCGATGCCGGTGGTGAAGGTCTCGGCGTTGGCGCGGTAGGACTCCGCGTTGCCCGGGTCCTTCTCGGCCAGTGCGTCGGCGACCTTGTCGGCCACCTGGGCGACGACGGGGAGGTCGTAGAAGACGTGCTCGTTCTGGTCGCCGTGCGCGTGGTCGTGAGCACCGTCGGAGTGATCGCCGGACGCGTGCTCGTCGCCGTGATCGCCACCGGCCTCGTCGGCATGCTCGTCGCTGCCGAGCAGGGCGTAGGCGTCGACCGCCGTCGCGTCCGAGTTGGCCGCCGCCTCCTCCATGTAGGAGTCGTAGTGGCCGCCGTTGAACACGAGGATGTCGGCATCGGCGATCGTCGCGGTGTCCGCTGCCGAGGGCTCGAACTCGTGCGGATCACCGTCGGCGTTGGTGTACAGCGCGGTCACCTCGGCGTTGTCGCCGGCGACCGCGACCGCCACCGAACCCCAGACGTTCGTGGACGCGACCACGGTCGGGGGGCCGTCGGTCCCGCCGGAGTCGCTGGAGCAGGCGGACAACACCAGGGCGGCGGCGGACAGCACACCGGCCGTGGCCAGCAGGGATTTCTTCATCGACAACCTTCACGCAAATGACAATCGTTACCGAAAGCAGTCTAGGTGATCGCGGCGACGGGCGTGCAGGATGTCCGCAGGCCGGGGGACTCCTCGCCCGACACGGCGTTTCTCTATGGTGGAGACCATGACCTCGAGCCCGTCCCCGCGGCGTGTCGCGCTGATCTCCGTGCACACCTCGCCGCTGGCGCAGCCGGGCACCGGCGACGCCGGCGGGATGAACGTCTACGTCTGGCAGACCGCGACGCGGCTGGCCCGTCGGGGAGTCGAGGTCGAGATCTTCACCCGCGCGACGTCGTCGGCCGACCAGGCGTCGGTCGCCGCAGCGCCGGGGGTGACGGTGCGCAACGTCGTCGCCGGCCCGTTCGAGGGCCTCGACAAGCGCGACTTGCCCGCCCAGCTGTGTGCGTTCACGGCCGGGGTCCTGCGGGCCGAGGCCGCGCAGGCGCCCGGTCACTACGACGTCATCCACTCGCACTACTGGCTCTCCGGCCAGGTGGGGTGGCTCGCCCGCGACCGGTGGGGTGTCCCCCTGGTGCACACCGCGCACACCCTGGCCGCGGTCAAGAACGCATCGCTGGCCGACGGCGACACCGCCGAGCCGCAGCTACGGGTCATCGGGGAGCAGCAGGTGGTCGGGGAGGCCGATCGCCTGGTCGCGAACACCCAGACCGAGGCGACCGAATTGCTCTCGATGTACGGTGCCGCCGCCGACCGTATCGACGTGGTGACCCCGGGTGCCGATCTCGACTGTTACACACCGGGTTCCGTCGCGGCCGCCCGCGCGGAGCTCGGCCTGGACCCCGACGAGATGATCGTGACGTTCGTCGGGCGCATCCAACCGCTGAAGGCCCCGGACCTCCTCGTCGACGCGGTCGCGCCGCTCATCGGTGAGTCCGCCGCGACCGGGCGGAAGCTGCGGGTGCTCATCGTCGGCGGGCCGTCGGGGTCGGGGCTGCAACGGCCCACCGCGCTGATGGATCAGGTCGCCGAACTCGGGATCGCCGATTCGGTCACCTTCCTGCCGCCCCAGCCGTCGAACCGTCTGGTGCAGGTCTACCGGGCATCGGATGTGGTTGCCGTGCCCAGTCATTCGGAGAGTTTCGGACTGGTCGCGATCGAGGCGCAGGCCTGCGGGACGCCCGTCATCGCCGCGAATGTGGGTGGCCTCGGGGTGGCGGTCGACGACGGCCGGACCGGAGTGCTGGTCAACGGGCATCGGGTCGGGGACTGGACGAATGCGCTGGAAAAGCTTCTCGCGCAACCCGATCGACTCGTCGAGCTCGGACAGCACGCCCGCGCCCACGCCGAGCAGTTCTCCTGGGAACACACGGTCGATCAGCTTCTCGAGAGTTACGGCCGGGCGATGCGGTCGTTCGCCGCGCACCAGCGCCCGGCGTCGCCCGAGGTGTCCGCTACGGCCGCGGCCTCGGCGCGCCTCCGACGCCGCTGGCGTCGTCGGCGCAACCGGGTCACCGTCTGACGCTGCGCCGAAATCGCCCGCTGCGCAAGGGGTTCCCGATATCACCGACGAGAGGATGCCGTGAGTCGCAACGAGGTCGTCGACCTGCTGGAGAAGACGCTGGGCGAGAACGAGATCGCCTTCGCACGCAAGAGCGGCGGCGGGGCCGACGTCGATCACGTGGTCGTCGAGCTGCCCGGCGAACGCAAACTGAAGACCACCGTGCTGCTGACGGCGAGCGAGCACGGCGTCCGGGTGGAGGCCTTCGTGTGCCGCCGGCCCGACGAGAACCACGCCGGCGTGTACAAGTACCTGCTGAAGCGCAACCGCCGGCTGTACGGCGTCGCCTACACCATCGACAACACCGGTGACATCTACCTCGTCGGCCGGATCTCCGCCGACGGGTTGAGTTCCGGCGAGGTCGACCGGATCCTGGGGCAGGTCCTCGAGGCCGCGGACGGGGATTTCAACACCCTGCTCGAACTCGGGTTCCTGACCTCGATCCAGCGGGAGTGGGCGTGGCGGGTGTCCCGCGGCGAATCGCTGCGCAACCTGCTCGCCTTCGAGCACCTCATCGACAAGGAGTCCCTGCCGGAGGCGGGGAAGCCGCTCGAAGGCCGCTACGTACCGGGTGAGTCGGTCGTCGACGGTGCGCAGAGCGTCACCGAGGATCCGTCGACCGCCGAATCGGACGAATCGTAGACTCTCTCGAGAGAGGTCCACGTCACATCGTATCAACGTGCGTTGATACGATGTGGTCGAGAAATTCCCCAATGGAGGTGTCATGAGCTTCACGAGTCCGTTCCCCGACGTCGAGATCCCGGACGTGAGTGTGTTCGAGTTCCTGTTCGGCGCGGTGGCCGAGGAGGACCTCGCCCGTACCGCGCTGGTGGACCCGAAGTCGGGGGCGACGACCACCTATGCGCAGCTGATCTCGCAGATCGAGGCGGCGGCGGGCGCGTTGGCGTCGCGGGGGATCGGCGTGGGCGACGTGGTGGGCATCCTGTCGCCCAACATCCCGGCGTTCGCGACGGTGTTCCACGGGATTCTGCGGGCCGGCGGCACCGCGACGACGATCAACGCACTCTTCACCGGGCCCGAGATCGCCAAGCAGCTGCGGGATTCCGGCGCCAAGATGCTGGTGACCATCTCGCCGATGCTGGAGCAGGCCAAGGCCGCCGCCGACGAGGTCGGGCTGGCGGATGCCGACCTGATCGTCCTCGACGGCGAGGGCCAGGACGCCTCCGGCCACCCGAATGCGGCGGACCTCCTGGGCGCCGGACTGGCCGCACCGGAGGTGTCGTTCGATCCGGCCACGCACGTCGCGGTCCTGCCGTATTCCTCCGGTACCACCGGGAATCCGAAGGGCGTCGCGCTCTCGCATCGCAACCTGGTCGCCAATGTCGCGCAGATCCGACCGTTGCAGGGCATGGGCGCCGACGACGTGGTGATCGCGGTGCTGCCCTTCTTCCACATCTACGGGATGACGGTGCTGCTGAACGCGGCGCTGTACAACCGGGCGTCGCTGGTCGTGATGCCGCGGTTCGACCTCGTCGAGTTCCTCGAGAACATCCAGAACCACAAGGTCACCATGGCCTACATCGCACCGCCGGTGGCCGTGGCGCTGGCCAAGCACCCGATCATCGACAACTACGACCTGTCCTCGCTGCACACGATGATGTCGGGCGCGGCGCCGCTGGACGACGAGCTGGGCCAGGCCGTCGCCAAACGTCTCGACCTGCACATGCTGCAGGGCTACGGCATGAGTGAGCTGTCGCCGGTGAGTCACATCATCCCGGCCGACACACCCGGCCTGCTGGGTCAGCAGGACCCGCCGCTGTCCTCGACCGGGTGGGCGGTGCCGAACTCCGAGAACAAGATCGTCGACCCCGCATCGGGTGCCGAGATCGAGCTGCCGAGCGAGGGACTGTCGGAGCCGGGCGAGCTGTGGGTCAAGGGGCCGAACGTGATGCTGGGCTACCTCAACAACGATCAGGCGACCGCCGACACCATCGACGCCGACGGCTACCTGCACACCGGCGACATGGCGCAGGTCGATCCGACCGGCTGCGTCTACATCGTCGACCGGCTCAAGGAGCTCATCAAGTACAAGGGCTACCAGGTGCCGCCCGCCGAGCTCGAGGCGCTGCTGCTCACCAACGACAAGATCGCCGACGCCGCGGTCATCGGCGTGATCGAGGCGGAGTCGGGCGAGGAGATCCCCAAGGCCTTCGTCGTGCGCCAGCCCGATGCGGAGATCACCGCCGACGAGGTCATCGAGTTCGTGGCGTCGAAGGTGGCCCCGCACAAGAAGGTCCGGGCCGTCGAGTTCATCGAGACGATCCCCAAGTCGGCCTCGGGCAAGATCCTGCGCAAGGACCTCCGCAAGTAGTCTCTGCGGCATCCGTATGACGTTGTGCCCGGAAACCGGGCACAACGTCATACGGATTTTTGTGCGTCACGGGATCTCGTGGGGCGGGATGTCGTCGTAGGAGGCCGCTTCGGCGCCGGTTCGCTTCTGATGCCAGTAGGTGAACGCCCACAGCACGACGCCGAGCAGGAGTAGCCAGGCCGCGATCACGTACTGCTGGTTGTCGGCGCGGGCAAACGGGAGGGTGAGCGCCCCGGAGGTCACGGCGCCGAGCACCGCAACCGGCGTATAGGTGCGGAAGTGGTTGTGTCCCACGTGATCCTTGCGCAGCACCAGGACGGAGACGTTGACGACGGTGAACACCGCGAGCAGCAGCAGTGCGGTGGTGCCGCCGAGCAGTCCGACGATGGAACCCTTCGGGTCGGCGCTGACGTAGACCAGTAGGCACAGCGCGATGACGGTGGTGAACACGATCGCGGCGAACGGGGTACGGCGTCCGGGATGGACGTAGGCCAGGAACTTGGGCAGGACACCCTGCTTGGCCATGCCGTACAGCAGCCGGCTGGCCATCATCATGTTGATCAGGGCCGTGTTGGCCACCGCGAACATCGAGATCCACGGCAACAGCTCGGTCATCGGGAAGTCCGGGGCGGCGGTCTGCACGACGTCGACGAGCGGGGTCTCGCTCTCGGCGAGCACACCCACGGGCACGATCGCGACCGCGAGGATCGCGATGAGCACGTACACCACCGCGGTGATCCCCAGACCACTGAGCATGACCTTGGGGAAGATCCTGGTCGGTTCCTTGCACTCCTCGGCCATGTTGACCGAATCCTCGAATCCGACCAGTGCGAAGAACGCCAGCGCCGTCGCCGCCGACACCGCGATGAGGATGTTCCTCTCCTCCGGCGATTCGAAAACCACCACCGCATCCCAGTGATCGGCGTTGCCACCGAACACGAAGAACAGGGCGATGAAGATGACCAGCAGGAGACCCGTCAGCTCGACAAGGGTCAGGACCACGTTGGTGCCCACACCTTCGGCGACGCCGCGGAAGTTGATGAACATGACCAGCAGCAGGAAGCCGATCGCGATGAACAGCAGAGCGGGGTGCGTCGCATCCGGGGACTCGCCGCCGTTGATGCCGGTCAGCATGTTCACCGCGAACGCGCGGGACGCGGTGGTCGCCGAGGTGATACCCGAACACATCACGGTGAACAGCACGATGAAGGTGATGAAGTGGACGCCGAAAGCCTTGTGCACGTACAGGGCAGCGCCGGCGGCCTGGGGATATTTGGTCACCAGCTCCAGGTAGGAGAACGCCGTCAGCGTCGCCACCGCGAACGCGATGAGGAACGGCAGCCACGCCGCGCCCCCGACCTCGCCGGCGACCTGGCCGGTGAGTGCGTAGACGCCGGTGCCCAGGATGTCGCCGATGATAAACAGCAACAACAGCTTCCAGCCCAACACGCGTTTGAGCTCGGGCTGCTTCTCCGCATTCTGGCCGGTCGCGCCGGCGTCTGTACTGGCTGTCATGCGCTAACGCTAGACCCGCCCATGGCCGTTCGCGCGGCGAATCGACCGGTTCATTACCATTTCGTCGTCACCAGGTGCGCGCCGGGGTCCGGCCGGGGGTTCAGGCGCCGGTGAGGAGAGGGTGCGCACCGACTGTGGAAAACTATCGGCCATGAGCAACGGCACCCTGATCCTGATGCGGCACGGCGAGAGCGAATGGAATGCGTCCAACCAGTTCACCGGTTGGGTCGATGTGGCGCTCACCGACAAGGGCAGGGCCGAGGCCGAACGCGGGGGCGAGCTCCTCGTCGAGCACGACCTGCTGCCTGACGTCGTCTACACGTCGCTGCTGCGCCGCGCGATCACGACCGCGCACATCGCCCTCGACCGGGCCGACCGGCTCTGGATCCCGGTGATCCGCGACTGGCGACTCAACGAACGTCACTACGGCGCGCTGCAGGGCCTGAACAAGGCCGAGACCAAGGAGAAGTTCGGCGACGAGCAGTTCATGCTGTGGCGCCGCAGTTACGACACCCCGCCGCCGGCGATCGAACCCGATGCCGAATACAGCCAGGTGGGCGACGCGCGGTACGCCGATCTCCCCGAGGTGCCGCTGACCGAGTGCCTCAAGGACGTCGTCGAGCGGTTCATCCCGTACTACCTCGAGACGATCGTCGCCGACGTCCGGGCGGGGAAGAACGTGCTGCTCGCGGCACACGGCAACTCGCTGCGCGCGCTCGTCAAGCACCTCGACGGCATCTCCGACGACGACATCGCCGGACTGAACATCCCCACCGGCAACCCGCTTCGTTACGACCTCGACGACGACCTGAAGCCGCTCAACCCGGGTGGTACCTACCTCGACCCCGAGGCGGCCGCCGCGGGTGCCGCCGCGGTGGCGGCCCAAGGGCAGAAGTAGTCGTCGGGGTCCGTTCGGACATCCAGACGTGACACGTTTCGCCATGGCGTCGACGGTGTGGCGCGCGCTACATTAGACGGCATGGCGGACATGGGCACCCTGCGAATCGAGCACTCACCTGCCCAGGAGCGGTACGAGGCGATCCTCGTCGCCGATTCCCAGGGCGACGACGAGATCGTCGGTTATCTCGACTACGTCTCCGAGCCCTACCAGGTGGTCATCACGCACACCGTGATCCGCGAGCAGTTCAGTGGTCACGGGTACGCGGGCCAATTGGTCCAGGCGGTCCTCGAGGACATCCGGCGCGGCGGCAAGCAGGTCGTGCCGGTCTGCTCGTACGTGCAGCGCTTCATCGAACGTCACCCCGAGTTCGCGGACATGGCGGTTCCGGTTCCGCAATGACCGGTCCGGACACGGCCGCCCCGGTACCGGGGAAGCGCGCCGCCGCGTCGGCAGGGACTCCGGCCAACTCCGCGTGAACAACTGTCGAACACCTTCGTCAGATGTGCGTTCGGTGTTGGTCGAGCCGTAAGCTGCCCCTGTGACCGCCGCAATCTTCGCCGCGACGATCGCGTTCGTACTCGCGCTCTGCCTCGGTGTCGTGATCGGTCGACGCACCCGGGACCGGGACCGGTCCCGAGGGTTCGCGTTCCTCGATCGCATCCCGCGTCGTTCCGCATCCACCGCCGCCGAATTCGTTCCCGAGGCGACCCTCGGTCCCCGTGAGGTGCCGGCCTCGGCCGAGGTCCGTGACTCCGACGTGCAGGCGACCACCGACGACGGCCGTATGACCAAGGCCGGTCTGTTGAGCATGGTCGTGCGCAACACCGAGACCGCCATCGCCGTGGTCGACGAGTTCCGCGACGTCGTGCTGTACAACCAGCGGGCCGTCGAACTCGGGCTCGTACGCGAGATGCTGCTGGCCGACCCGGTGTGGGAGGCCGTGAAGGAAGTGCTCGACACCGGCGTCGAACGGCGCTTCGAGTTCAGCCCGCCGATGTCGAGTCTCGGTTTCGTCTCTACCGGCCGGACGCCCCGGCCCAGTGTCGAGCACGTGCGCTGTCACGCGCGGATCGTCGCGCAGGGCGAGGAACGCTATGTCGTCGCGTACGGACTCGACGACACCGAACACAAACGCGTGGAGGCCACCCGGCGCGACTTCGTCGCCAACGTCTCGCACGAACTCAAGACCCCCGTCGGCGCGATCGGGCTGCTCGCCGAGGCGTTGCTCGAGTCGGCCGACGACACCGATTCGGTGCAGCACTTCGGTCGCCGCGTCGTCGGCGAGACCAAGCGCATGGGCAACATGGTGAGCGAGCTGCTGGCGTTGTCCCGACTCCAGGACGGCGTCACACCGGAGTTCACCTGCATCGACGTCGACTCGCTCATCGACGACGCGCTGGCCGCGGCGACGCTCGCCGCCGAGGCGGCGGCCATCGAACTGCGCGCCGACGGTCCGATCGGCGTCATCATCCGCGGCGACCGTCCGCTGCTGCTCACCGCACTGAACAACCTCATCTCGAACGCCATCTCGTACTCGGCGTCGGACACCGTGGTCTCGATCAGCCGCCGCGTGATCAAGATCGACGGGCGGCCGATGGTCGCCATCGCGGTGACCGACCGGGGGATCGGGATCGAGCCGGAGGATCAGCAGCGGGTCTTCGAGCGGTTCTTCCGGGTCGACAAGGCCCGGTCCCGGATGACCGGCGGCACCGGACTCGGACTGGCCATCGTCAAGCACGTGGCCGCCAACCACGGCGGGACCATCAACCTGTGGAGCAAACCCGGCACCGGCTCGACCTTCACGCTGTGCATTCCGGAGGATCTGTCCGACGCCGGCTGGCCGCCGGCAGCGCAGCAGGCGCTGTCGGATCCCGATGCGCCGCCCCGCGCACTTCCCTCCGCGGAGGGTGACGACCCATCTGCCCGACCCACCGAAGGAAACAAGAGTTGACCCACGTTCTGATCGTCGAGGACGAGGAATCGCTGGCGGATCCGCTGGCCTTCCTGCTGCGCAAAGAGGGCTTCGAGGCCAGCGTCATCACCGATGGCGCGCAGGCGTTGCCGACCTTCGATCGGGTCAGTCCCGACATCGTGCTCCTCGATCTCATGCTGCCCGGGATGTCCGGAACCGAGATCTGCAAGGCCTTGCGCACCCGGTCGAATGTCCCGGTGATCATGGTGACCGCGCGCGACAGTGAGATCGACAAGGTCGTCGGCCTCGAACTCGGCGCGGACGACTATGTGACGAAGCCGTATTCGGCGCGCGAGCTGATCGCCCGCATCCGCGCGGTGCTGCGACGCGGCGGGGAGGTGCCCGACGACGGTCTGGAGATCGGGATCCTGGAGGCCGGGCCGGTCCGGATGGACGTCGAGCGACACACCGTGTCGGTCAACGGAACGTCGATCACCCTGCCGCTCAAGGAGTTCGACCTCCTCGAGTATCTGTTGCGCAACTCCGGCCGCGTCCTGACCCGGGGTCAGCTCATCGACCGGGTGTGGGGCGTCGACTACGTCGGCGACACCAAGACACTCGACGTACACGTCAAGCGCCTGCGCTCGAAGATCGAGCCCGACCCGGCGAATCCGAAGCACCTCATCACCGTCCGCGGCCTCGGGTACAAGCTCGAGGCGTGAGCCGGCCGGGCCGCGGCGCCCCGGGGGGCTACTCCGGGGGCTGCAGCTCGTATTTGACGTCGGTCTCGCGGCGCTCGGTCGCGGCCTGCGTCGCCGGGTGGATCGCGATGAGCCCCAGCCCGTTCCGGCGCCGGCAGGCCGCTGCCAGCGCCGCATAGGCGGCCTCGCCGAGCAGCGCGGTGAGCTCGGGTGCGTACGACTCCCACACCTGCTTGGCCCCGATGTGGACGTCGGGGGAACCCGAGCAGTACCACTTCAGATCGTGGCCACCCTCGCCCCAGCCACGCCGGTCGAATTCGGTGATCGTCGTCTGGAGCACCTGGGTGCCGTCGGGGCGTTCGATCCAGTCCTGCTCACGACGGATGGGCAGCTGCCAGCACACGTCGGGTTTGACCGTGAGCGGTTCGAGTCCCTTGCGCAGCGCCATCGAGTGCAGCGCGCATCCGACGCCGCCGGAGAAACCGGGTCGGTTCAGAAAGATGCACGCGCCCTTGTGGAGTCGCGTCTTCAAGGCGGGCTCGTCGTCGAGGTCGCTCTCCTCGAGGTACCCCTTCGGGCCGACCGGGTCCTTGCCGGAGCCCTTCTTGTAGAACTGCCAGTCCTCGGGCGTCAGCATCGCGACGCCGCGGGCGAGGGTCTTGCGATCGTCCTTGTCGGACAGATACGCGCCGTGACTGCAGCACCCGTCGGTCTCCCGGCCCGGGAGGATGCCCTGACATGCGGGTGTGCCGAACACACACGTCCAGTGCGAGAGCAGCCAGGTGAGATCGGCCCGGATGACGTGCTCGGGGTCGGCGGGATCGGCGAATTCGTACCATTCGCGCGGAAAGTCGAGTTCAACCTCCGGCGCGGGATCGATGCGAGGCGCGGACGGCGAAATGGCGGTCACCTTTACACGGTAGCCGGGATCGGGCGGTGCAGGCGGCTGCACTACCGTTGACCCGTGCGCTTAGGAGTCCTCGACGTGGGCAGCAACACAGTCCACCTCCTGGTGGTCGACGCCCATCGTGGCGGTCACCCCACCCCGATGAGTTCGACCAAGGCCGTCCTGCGCCTGGCCGAACAGATCGACGCCGACGGCCGGATGAGTGATCGCGCCGTCGCCAAGCTCATCGAGTCGATCGACGAGTTCACCCACATCGCCCGGACGTCCGGTTGTGAGCAGATGATGGCGTTCGCGACGTCGGCCGTGCGCGATGCGACGAACTCCGACGACCTGCTCGACGAGATCGAGCAGCGGACCGGGGTGCGCGTGCTCGTCCTGTCGGGGCGCGACGAGGCCAGGTTGACGTCGCTGGCGGTGCGCCGCTGGCGTGGCTGGAGCGCCGGCCGCATCCTCGCTCTCGACATCGGCGGCGGCTCCCTGGAGATGTCCAACGGCGTCGACGAGGAACCCGACGTCGCGCTGTCGCTGCCGCTGGGGGCCGGACGTCTCACCCGCGAGTGGCTGCCCGACGATCCGCCGGACCGGCGGCGGGTCGGCGTGCTGCGCGACTGGCTCGACGCCGAGCTCCGCGCACCCGCGTCCCAACTGCTCGCACCCGGTGCGCCGGATCTGTGCGTCGGCACGTCGAAGACCTTCCGGAGCCTGGCCCGGCTGACCGGCGCGGCGCCGTCGAGTGCCGGACCGCGGGTGCGCCGCGAACTGACGACGAGCGGGCTTCGCCAGCTCATCTCCTTCATCTCCCGCATGACCAAGGCCGATCGCGCCGAACTCGAGGGCGTCAGCTCGGACCGGGCGGGCCAGCTGGTCGCCGGGGCGCTGGTCGCCGAGGCGGCGATGCGCGCGTTGCAAGTCGATACACTGGAAATCTGTCCGTGGGCACTCCGGGAAGGTGTGATCCTGCGCCGACTCGACGCGGAGCAGGCCGACGCGCTGGAGCCGACACCGGTGCAGGGCGTTCGCGAGGGCGTCGGCTGACACCCTGGTAGACCCGGACCCAAACGTTCGAGAACGAGGACGGAGAGCCACTACATGCCGAAGGATTCGGAGCCCGAATCCCGACCCATCTCGGTGTCGGAACTTCTCGCCCGCTCGCAGGGGTCCCAGGGGGACTCGCCGGCACGTACCCGTGACGGCCGCGGCCGCCGACGCGCCGGCCGGGACGGATCGTTCTCGGTGTCCGAGCTGACCGGCGAGATCCCGAAGGTCGCAGACGCGGGAGAGGGTTCCGCGGCGCCCGCGGCCCGGCCCGAGCCGGCTGCCCGGCCCGAACCCGCAACCCGGCCCGAACCCGCAACCCGGCCCGAGCCGGCTGCCCCACCAGCGAGCACCGCGCCTGCAAAGACGGCGGCCCCGGAGACGGCGGCCCCGGAGAAGGCAGCTCCGGAGAAGACTGCTGCGGAGAACGGTGCCCCGGAGCGGGACACGACCCCGCGGAACCGTCCGGCCGCGGCCGCCGCGCCGTTCCCGCGTTCGACGAACCCGGTCCCGCGCCGCCCGGCCGACGATCAGCCCGTCGTCGACCGGCCGCGCGCCGACCAGCAACACCAGGCACGGCCGGGTAACCGCACCGCCAGCGGGATGCCCGGTTACGGCCAGGGAGCCGTCCCGCCGATGTCGACGCGCGACTTCAGTTCCGAGGCGGTGGCACGTCGCCTCGGGCAGACGCCGCCGCGAGATTCCGCTCCCGTCGACCAGGAGTCGGCGAACGCCGTCACCGGCATCATCCCGGTGGTGGGTGAGAACGGGTCGGGTCTTTCGGTCGTCGACTCCGACGACGTGGTCACCTACGACCTGACCGAGGTCGATGCGGGCACCGACGGCCCCCGCGAGCGCGGCGACGGCGGGTTCTCCGAGGTCATGGACTTCGACGCCTATCGCAACTTCGCAGATGTGGAGAGCGGGAACGACGGGCCGGGGGGCAAGGGCCGGTCCGGGGGCCCGGCCCGCAAGATCGGGGCGTCGAAGAAGACCGGTCCGTCGGGTGTCGTCGGGTTCGCGCGCAAGCTCTTCGGCGGCAAGAACCGGGACCGGAACGATCCCGATCGCCACACCGACGACCACCCGGACGCACACACCGACGGCAACGAGTCGACGCACGACTGGGCAGCCACCGCGGCCGCCGCCGCGACTGCGGGTGGCACGACGGCGGCGATCGCCGCGGCGCACCCCGAGACCCATGAGGCCGACGGTCGGTGGACCGGCTCGGACGAGACCGAGAGTCTCCAGACCGCCGACCGCCCCACCGACGACCACCCGACCGAGGCCATCGAACCGATCGAGTCCGCGTCCGAGGACGACGAGGGCCGGGTCGACCTGGTGAAGGAGCGCGAGCCGGAGGGTCCCGCCGAGCCCGAGGGCCCGGCGGAGTTCGATGCTCTGCACGACACCACGGACATCGACGAGACCTCCGATGACGACGCCGATCCCGACTCGGCAGCCGCCACGGCGGAACACGCCGGACAGGACGTCGTGCCTTCGGCCGCGGACGCGGAGTCCGCCGAGCGGACCGGCACCGTCGACACGCCGGCACCGGCACCGGACGGTCGGGCGACCGACGACGCCGAGGAGTCGCCGGTGAAGGCCTGGCTGGTGTTGTTCGGACAGGCGATCGTCGGCCTCGCGGTCGGCGTCGGCCTGTTCTGGGGTTTCACCGAACTGTGGCGATGGAATCCGTACTTCGCGCTGGTGCTCGCGGTCCTGGTGATCTTCGGCATCGTGACGCTGTCGCATGTGGTCCGGCGCACCAAAGACCTGCCGACGACGCTGCTCGCGCTCGGCGTGGGTCTGCTGGTCACCATCGGGCCGCTGGTGTTGTTGGCCGCGTGAGCCGGTGTGAACCGATGAACCCGTCGGGAGCGGAGCGAAGCGGGCGGACCGGATGAGACCCGACCTCCTGCGTCCGTCCGCCGAGATCCCGATCGGTCTGTCGACGGCGTCGGTCTATCCCCAGAACACCGAGGCGGCCTTCGCCTACGCCGCCGAACTGGGCTTCGACGGCGTCGAGTTGATGGTGTGGGGTGACGCTCTGAGCCAGGACATCCGGCGGGTCGAGTACCTGTCGGACCACTACCAGGTTCCGGTGCTGTCGATCCACGCCCCGTGTCTGCTCATCACCCAGCGGGTGTGGGGACGCGACCCGGTCGTGAAGCTGGCCCGTGCGGTGGAGGCGGCCGAGGATCTCGGTGCGTCGACCGTCGTCGTGCATCCGCCGTTCCGGTGGCAGCGTGGCTACGTCGCCGCCTTCGACGATCTCGTCGACGAACTCGAGGCGGACAGCGGGGTCGCGGTCGCCGTGGAGAACATGTTCCCCATGCGCGCCGACCGGCTGTTCGGCGCAGGGGAGCCCTCGGTCCGGCGACTCAGCAAGCGCGGCGGTGGTCCCGGTCTGGCGGCATCGGCGTTCGGCAAGTCGATCGATCCGACCGATGACGGCTACGCGCACTACACGCTCGATCTCTCGCACACCGCGACCGCCGGCGTCGACGCCCTCGCTCTTCTCGACCGGATGGGCTCGCGCCTCAACCACCTGCATCTCGCCGACGGCAACGGTGCCGCCACCGACGAGCACCTGATCCCCGGTGACGGGGCGCAGCCCTGCGCCGAGGTGTGCCGGCGCATCGCGGCGAGCGACTTCGCCGGGGCGGTTGTGCTCGAGGTCACCACGGGGAGCGCGCGCACCAAACCCGAGCGCAGCGCGCTGCTGGCCCGTTCGCTAGATTTTGCGCGGCGGCATCTCAAACGGGAGCTGCACCCCGAGCCCACCGGCCAGTTGAGCAGCTGATTCGTCGGGGGACGGGTCTCCTCGACGAAGGCGGGACGATGACCAGCAAGATCACCCAGGTGCAGGAGCTGACCGAGGTCGACCGTGGCGGTCCGGACTCGATCACCCTGCGGGCGCACATCGACGAGACGTTCACGATCGGCCCCAAGGTGCACGGCGGCACGCTGCAGATGGTGGTCGCGAAGGCGGCCCGGACCGCGCTGACCGCGCTCACGCCGGACGGCGACCGGCTCGCCGAGTCGGCGGCCGCGATGATCCCGGTGGCGATCTCCAGCGACTACCTCACCGCTCCCGATGCCGCGGACGTCGACCTGGTGATCAGTGTGCGCAAGCGCGGGCGCACCGTCACGGTCCTGTCGGTCGACGCCGTGCAACTCGGTCGGACCGTGGTGTCCTCGTCGGTGACGATGGCCCGTCCCGACAGCGGCCGGCCGCACCACTCCGGCCCCACGGTCCTCGACTCCGTGCCCGTGGAACCGTCGTCGACCGGCATCCCGCTCGACGGTTCGCCCATCGCCGAGGTCAACCACCTCGGCGCCGCCATCGACCTGGTCCTCGACTCGGAGACGTTCCCCGTCGTCCGCGGCGAGACCGGCGAGCCGCTCGTCCGCGGGTGGATCCGGCCGAAGGGCGTCGAACCCGACGAGTACTTCACGGTCCTGGTCGGTGACATCTCGCCCCCGGTCGTCATGAACCTGGCGCTGTTCGGATGGGCGCCCACGGTGCAGCTGACCACCTACGTCCGGCGCCATCCCGCGCCCGGCTGGCTGCGTTTCGCCGCGACGAGTTCCGAGGTCGGCCCCGGAATGTTCGAGGAGGACCACCTCGTGGTGGACTCGACCGGGACCGTCGTCGCACAGTCCCGTCAGCTCGCCCTCATCCCCGCAGGAAGGTAGACATCCGTGTCCGAACGCATCGCCATCATCGGCGGAGGCAAGATCGGTGAGGCACTGCTCGCCGGTCTGATCGGTGCAGGCACCCCCACCAAGGACCTCGTCGTCGCCGAGCGGGTGGAGAGCCGCGCCGCCGAGATCGCCGAGGAGTACGGCGTGCTGGTCACCGACGTCAAGAGCGCGGCCGAGTCGGCGCAGTATGTGTTCCTGGCGATCAAGCCCGACGACGTCGACTCGATCCTGCGCATCCTCGCCTCGGCGGAGGACAACGCGGAATCCGAGCGAGTGACCGTGACCCTGGTGGCCGGCCTGCCCCTGTCGCGCTACGAGAGCGCGCTGCAGGCCGGGTCGCCCGTCATCCGGGTCATGCCCAACACCCCGATGCTCGTCAACGAGGCGATGTCGGCGGTCTCGGCCGGCCGGTACGTCGGCGACGAACAGCTGCAGGCGGTGGTCAAGATTCTGCAGACGGTCGGCCGGGTGACGGTTGTGCCGGAGAAGCAGATGGACGCGGTCACCGCGGTGTCCGGTTCCGGTCCGGCCTACGTTTTCCTGCTCGCCGAGGCGATGATCGACGCCGGCGTCGGCTTGGGGCTCACCCGTGCCCAGGCCTCGGAGATGGCGGTGCAGACCATTCGCGGCGCGGGCATCCTGCTGAGCGACTCGGGGCTGTCCGCGGTCGACCTGCGTGCGGCCGTCACCTCGCCCGGCGGAACCACCGCCGAGGCGATCCGGGAGTTCGAGGCCAACGGTCTGCGGCACGCGGTCTACCAGGCGACTCGTGCCTGCGCGGCCGCCAGCGCCCGCGGCGGACGTCGAGTGGAAGTCGAGGGTTTGGCGCAGGGACACGCCGTCACCGACACCCCATGAATTGTGGTCGAACGGCCGACAAACCCCAGCATGTTGGGGTCGAGTCACAGGAATCTCAGAAATACCGGTCTCTCACGTCGCTTTTTTCACATCTGCCACGCTAAGCTTCTTTAAGCACGTGCGTGTCTGATGTCCGCAGGAGGGGAAGCCTGCGGCCGCGACGCGTGCACCGGAGGTATGAGTGATTCATGGCACCTGCAGACACTCCTGGTGACAGGACAGGCGCAGTGAGCAACGCGGCTTCGGCGTCGCAGTTTCTCACCGTCGCCGAGGTTGCATCGTTGATGCGCGTTTCGAAGATGACCGTCTACCGTCTCGTCCACAACGGCGAACTGCCCGCGGTTCGGGTCGGACGCTCGTTCCGTGTGCACGCGAAAGCGGTCCACGACTACCTGGAGACGTCGTACTTCGACGCCGGCTGATCCGGCTTTCGCACCACGCCTGAACAGCAGTTTCTTCGAAAGGTCTCCGTGACCGGCCCACGCCGGTCACGGGGCCTTTTGCGTGTGGGCGTCCCCGGCCGCCGCTCGTTGGCCATCGCGATTTCCCGATCCGGCGTGCCGCCCGGTAGGCTCGGTGGTCGCGTACCTGGATGCGCCGGTGAGCCCTACGTGACACACCGCCGCTCGTCGCTTCGCTCCCGGCGCCGTACCCGGCTGAAGTGCAGACCAGGGCCGAACAAGTACATCAGTGTCAATCGTGAGGAAGCGCCCCGATGGGTTCAGTGATCAAGAAGCGCCGCAAGCGCATGTCGAAGAAGAAGCACCGCAAGTTGCTGCGTCGGACCCGGGTGCAGCGTCGCAAACTCGGTAAATAGGCTTTTCTTCGGCATCAGGACCCGCTACGGCGGGTCCTTTTGTCGTCCCGGGCCTCCTCGGTGCGCCGGAACGCCCGACTGGCGATAGCCTCGGGGCATGGCCGAATCCACCTCCGCACCCCCCAGGGTGGTCCTGGTCACCGGGGCGTCGACCTTCCTCGGCGGCTACCTGGTGGCCCGTCTCGCGGCCAATCCGGACATCGAGAAGGTGCTCGCCGTGGACTCGCGGGTGCCGCGCAAGGATCTCCTCCGCCGGATGGGGCGAGCGGAGTTCCTCCGGGTGGACATCCGGCGTCCCACGATCGCGAAGGCGCTCGCCGCCTATGACGTGGACACGGTCGTCCACGCCGCGACGTCGATCGCCGACACCGCCCCGCACTCCCCTGCGATCAAGGAGTTCAACCTCGTCGGGGCGATGCAGGTGTGCGCGGCCTGCCAGCGCACACCATCGGTGAAGCGTCTCGTGCTGCGTTCCACCGCCATGGTGTACGGCGCGGGCAGCCGCGACCCGTCGCACTTCGCCGAGGAGACGCGCGCTCCCCGGGAGCCGAAGCGGGGATACGGTCGAGATCTACTCGACGTCGAGGGTTACGTCCGCGGCCTCGGTCGGCGGCGTCAGGACATCGACATCACCATCGTCCGCCCGCAGGCCATGTTGGGTCCGCGCATCACCACCCGGATGAGTTCGTACCTCTCCCTGCCGGTCGTGCCGACGGTGATCGGATTCCAGCCGCGCCTGCAGTTCCTGCACGAGGAGGATGCGCTTGCGGCGATGGAGCACGTCACCCTCGCCGGGAAGGTCGGCACCTACAACATCTCGGGCGAGGGCGTGGTGACGCTCACGCAGGCGATCCGACGCGTCGGGCACATCGAACTGCCTGTTCCGAGCAGTCTGCTGGCGCCGATCGCGGGGGTGTTCCAGGACCTGCGGTCGGCGAAGCTGCGGTCGTCGCAGACGGAGTTCCTCACCTACGGCCGGGTGCTCGACACGACCCGCATGCGGACCGAACTCGGCTTCGTCCCGCGGTACACGACGCTGGAGACGTTGGACGACTTCATCGAACGCAGCGGGGTGACGCCGGTGATCGGGTCCGATTCGTGGAGATCGTTCGAGCGACGGGTCGTGTCGGCCGCCCACCAGTTGCAGTGAAATTCAGGGTCATGATGGCGGCGAAGTCGCCGTGAGCATGCGCAACGTGGGTGCAACCTCTAGACTTGGACGCCAGACCCACATCGCGCCCAGCGCTCCTACGCCGCGACTCGTTCGCCCCGGCGGTCCGAGTGCCGGCAGCAACCCGAGCCCAGACCCGGCCCGGATTTCGAACCCAGGACTCAGCTAGGGGTGAGCACTTTGGCAGGTGGCGGAGCGACAGATGCACGTACCGCGAAAGTCATTCAGCTCTACACATCGCCGACGGGTCCCGATGCCCGGGGTGTCCGGGAATCGGGTCGCCGACGCCATCCGAGTCAGCAGGTCGGTCGTGAACGATCGAAAAGCGCAGCGGCGCAACGGGGATCGTCGACGCTCGGACACCCCAACACCGATGGGTTCGGCCGCGCGCCCGCGCAGGTGACCCCGATCAGCGACGAGATCACCCTTCCCGACGAGGCGCTGGGCGTCGAACATCGCGGTCCGTCGAAATCGAGTCCGCTGTTCAGCCTGGGCGGTCTGCGCGGCGCGGTCGCCGACACCCTCACCTCGACCGCCGGGTTCATCCGGGAACGGATGGCGGGGGAGTACGAGGTCGACGAGTTCGGATTCGATCCCCACTTCACCGAATCGGTGTGGTTCCCGGCGATCCGGCAGGTCTACGAGAAGTGGTTCCGCGTCGAGGTCACCGGTGTGGAGAACCTGCCGCGCGAGGGTGGGGCGCTCCTGGTCGCCAACCACGCGGGCACGATCCCGGTCGACGCCGTGATCACCTCGCTGGCCGTGCGCGACAACCACCCGGAGGGCCGGTACCTGCGGGTCCTGGCCGCCGACATGGCCTTCGACACGCCGGGCGTCAGTGAGGTCGCGCGGCGGATCGGTGCGACGCTGGCGTGCAACTCCGACGCCGACCGTCTGCTGCGCGCGGGTGAGCTGACCGCGGTCTGGCCCGAGGGGTACAAGGGCATCGGCAAGCTGTACAAGGACCGCTACAAGCTCCAGCGGTTCGGCCGCGGCGGGTTCGTGACGACCGCGCTGCGCAACGCCGCGCCGATCATCCCGGTGTCGATCGTCGGCTCCGAGGAGATCTACCCGATGCTCGCCGACCTCAAGCCGCTCGCCAAGATCCTCGGCCTGCCGTACTTCCCGGTGACCCCGCTGTTCCCGTGGCTCGGGCCGCTGGGCATGGTGCCGTTGCCGTCGAAGTGGCACATCCACTTCGGCCGGCCCATCGAGACCGGCTCCTACGACGAGGCGTCCGCCGACGACCCGATGGTGGTCTTCGATCTCACCGACCACGTGCGCGAAGAGATCCAGCAGACCCTCTTCCGGATGCTGAGCCGGCGCGGAAGCGTCTACTTCGGCTGAGCTCGGTGTCGCGCGGGGGCGTGGCGCGCGTTCGACGCCCGTTCCGGTCCGTCAGCTGATACTCATGGAGCATGCGTGCAGTCGTGTGCCGGCAGGGCGAGCTGACGGTCGAGGAGATCCCCACCCCGGAGCCCGGCAAGGGTCAGGTACTGCTCCGCGTTCTCCGCGCGGGCATCTGTGGTTCGGACCTGCACGCCCGGGTCCATGCCGATGCCACGGCGCAGGTGTCCGCCGAGGTCGGCTACGACGCATTCATGCGATCCGGGCAGTCGGTGGTCATGGGACACGAGTTCGCCGGCGAGGTGGTCTCCTACGGGCCCGGTTGCCGTAAACGCTGGTCTCCCGGGACCCCGGTGGTGTCGGTCCCGATGATCCGGCACGGCGCCGACGCCCACCTGACCGGACTGTCGGAGTCCGCGCCGGGCGGGTACGCCCAGTTCGTCCTGGTGTCGGAGGACATGACCTTCGAGATCCCGGAGAACCTGCCCGCCGAGCATGCTGCGCTGACCGAGCCGATGGCCGTCGCCCATCACGCGGTCCGACGCGGGGAGGTGGGACGCCGGGATGTCGCGGTCGTCGTGGGTTGCGGCCCGATCGGGCTGGCCGTCATCACGATGCTGAAGGCCGACGGAGTTCGCACGGTCATCGCGAGCGACCCGTCACCCGGCCGCCGGGTGCTGGCTCATCGCGTGGGGGCCGACATCGTCGTCGACCCGACGGTGTCGTCGCCGTTCGAGCGGTGTGCCGAGGTCGGCAAGTACATCACTCGCGCGCAGGATCTGCTGGGCGCGGCGTTCGACGCCATGCGGACGCTGCGGCGGATCCCCTTGGCGCCGTGGTCCTCGGTGTTCCGCATGGCCGACCGCCTGGGTGCCACACCGAAGGGCCCCGTCGTCTTCGAATGTGTGGGGACGCCCGGGATGATCGAGCACATCGTGACCGAGGCGCCGTTCCGGTCGCGGATCGTCGTGGTCGGGGTGTGCATGGAGCCCGACACCTTCCGCCCGGCGATGGCGCTCAACAAGGAACACGAGTTGCGGTTCGTGTTCGCCTACGACCCCGCCGAGTTCCACGACACGCTGCACATGATGGCCGACGGCAAGGTCGACGTCGCACCGCTGATCACCGCGACGGTCGGTCTCGACGGCGTGGGAGCGGCATTCGATGCCCTCGGCCGCGCCGAACACCACGCCAAGGTCCTCATCGACCCGATGAGTGAGGTGGACTCGCTGTAGGGGGAGGTTCGTCGATCGTGCGCAGGATTCCGTCGACTGTGCGGCCCCTCCGCTGGTTGAGCCGGCCCCGTTAGGCGAGTCGCCGTGTCGAAACCACCTGGCGACCACCCCCACCCCCCGCTGGTTGAGCCGGCAACGAGCCGTTAGGCGAGTCGCCGTGTCGAAACCACCTGGCGACCCGCACAACTCAGCTATCGGCGAACCTCGCCGACCTCAGACCGCAACGCTCAGAGTCTATTTCGTCTACGACGGTGACGCGCTGTGGAGGCTCATCCGGAATTGTCGGTGGTCGGGTTTAGATTGGTTGGTATCAGAACACGCCCCGGAAAAGGGGTGGGTCGGACAGGCGTCGGGGGGCGTTGTGAAGGCGTGGACCGATCTACCGAGCGAGTACATCGCCGGGGTCGATCCTGCCCACACGGCCGAGACCGACATGGTCATGTTGATGGCCGGCCTCGACGCCACCCGGCGAGGCGAGTCCTACCTCGCCTGGCACCGCTATCAGACGATCGCGGCGATGACCGACCGCCTGATCACCACCAGCGCGTCCGGGTTCGTCATGGACGGTCACGCCGACTGCGCCGCCCGTATCGCCCGCCAAGCCGGGGTGTCCCGCCGCCACGCCGAAACCCTCATCGACGAGGCCCTCGCACTACGGGATCGGCTCCCCGAGGTTGCTGACACCCTGCGTGACGGGGTCCTGTCGCAGTGGCAGATCCGGTTGGTCATCTCCCGCACCGAGCTGATCCCCGCCGATGACCCGATCACCCCCGCGTTGGATGCCGAGATCGCCGACACGGTGCGTCGCCGTACAGGTGTGTGGGATCGGGCGCGGTTGCGGGACATGGTCGACCGCCTGGTGTTCCGCCACGATCCGGATGCGGTACGCCAACGCCGCAAAGACGCCATGGACCAACGTGGGGTGTGGACTCACGAACTGCCCGACGGCACCGCCGAACTCACCGCCGTGATGTCGGCGGAGAACGTGCGGATCTCGGCCAAAGCCGTCGCCATCCTCGCCGACTCGGTCTGTCGGCGGGATGGCCGCACCCAGGGGATACGACGATCCGATGCGATGTTCGCGCTGTTGACCCGCACCAGCTTCGACTGCCAATGCGACGATGAACAGCCCTGCACCGCCGACATCCCCGACCCACAGAGTGTGCTCGACGCGGTCCGCGCCGAGGTCGTGATCCATGTGGTGACCGATGCCGCGACCCTGGCCGGGGCACCTTGGGTGGGGTTTCTCGACGAGCACGGCATCATCAGCGACGAGCATGTCCGTGACCTCGCCGCCCGCCCCGACGCCACCCTCACCCCGGTCACCCCCGCCCGCACCCAACCCACCTACCTCGCCGACACCGCCGATACCGCCGACGATGACCAGCGGCGGAGCGCGCAACGCCCGGCACCAGCCGAGGACACCCGAGCCGACGACGCCACGACCGGCGCACACGGCGAAAACGAAACGGACGCAGCCGAACCCGATCGACCCGTCGAGACCACCGCGAGTGTCGCAGTGATCTACCCGGCCACCCATCCCGGCAACGGGTACCGGCCCACCACGTCGTGCGCCGACTTCGTGCGGGTGCGGGACGGATACTGCACCGAACCCGGCTGCACCCGTTCAGCATTCGCCTGCGATCTCGACCACGTCACCGAGTACGACCACACCGACCCCGCCCGCGGTGGGGCGACGTCGAGTGAGAACCTCAACGCCAAATGCCGCCCCGGTCACCTGTTGAAAACCCACGGGGACTGGGTCGATGTGCAGTACCGCGACGACGACGGCCGCCTTGTCACCGAATACGAGACCCCCGAAGGGGTCACCCTGCCCGGCGACGCCGAAACCCTGGAAGACACCTTCCCCAACCTGCGGCGTATCCGGTTCGAACAAGCCGCCCAAGCTCCACCTACCCCACGGGTCATCGCCTCCGACAACCCGGAGCGCACAACCAGCCGACTGGACGCCAAACTGGCCCGCCGGCGACAAGAACGCGCCCGCAACAAACGAGCCCGCGAAGAACTCGATCGCCTCGACCCACCGCCCTTCTGATCCGGGGAGCCAGGGCCGTCGGCGTCGAACGGTCAGCGCTGCCGGAGGAACCGCGCCGCGGCTGCGGCGCCACCGCCCGCGGCGCCCAGCACGATGGCGGTGCCGGCGCCGTACTTCGCGGCCTTGCGCGCGGTGCGGAAGTCGTACATCTCCCAGCCGCGGACCTTGGCGACGTCGCGCAGGTCCGTGTCGGGGTTGATCGCCACCGCGCGGCCGACGAGCGACAGCATCGGTACGTCGTTGTGTGAATCCGAGTACGCCGTACAGCGTTTCAGGTTGAGCCCCTCGCGGATCGCGAGCGCGCGCACCGCATGGGCCTTACCGGGGCCGTGCAGGATGTCGCCGACGAGCCGCCCGGTGAAGACCCCGTCGACGCTCTCGGCGACGGTGCCCAGCGCACCGGTCAACCCCAGCCGGTCGGCGATGGTCTGCGCGAGTTCGACGGGTGTCGCGGTCACCAGCCAGACCTGCTGTCCGGCATCGAGGTGACGCTGTGCCAACGCCCGCGTACCCGGCCAGATCTTGTCCGCGATGTAGTCGTCGAAGATCTCCTCGCCGAGCTCGACGAGTTCGGAGGTCGGCTTGCCCGCGATGAACGACAACGCCTTCTCCCGGCCCTCCGCGACGTCGCGCGCATTCTCCTTGCCGGTGATCCGGAACTTCGCCTGCGTCCACGCGAAATCCATGATGTCGCCGTAGGTGAAGTACTTCCGCGCGGCGAGACCGCGAGCGAAGTGCACGATCGACGCGCCCTGGACCAGGGTGTTGTCGACGTCGAAGAAGGCGGCCGCGGTGAGGTCGCGCCGCGGTTCGCCCGGGATCTCGGCCGTCGGGCGCGAACGCAGCGAGTCGACGGCGGCCTTCGCGCTCGCCTCACCGGCCAGGGTCTGGCGGAGTTCGTGCGCGGTCTGCCGGAAGCGGCCGGTCGCGGCGGTCGCTCGCTGGGAGATCCAGGTGGTGACCCGGTTGGTCTCGTCGTCGACGAGTTCGTGGAGTTCGGCGTCCTCGTCGAAGTCGTCGGTGAACTCCACGCTCGCGGCGTGGGCCTCCCAGTCGTCGCCCGTCGGGCCGTCGCCCTGCATCGGATTCGGCGGGAGAAGTGCGGCGTCGTCGGGCGTCTCGTCGTCCTGCCGGTCTTCCGGGCCCGGGGTCTCGCCCACTGCCCACCTCCCACGCGTAGCGCCAGCACTGCTTGCCGGGTACAGCCTAGTGGTGCGCCTGGGAACCGGGCGACTGGTCTCCGGCGTTCGATCCCCACGCCCGGTGACGGACCGCACACCGTCGGCGGGGGAGGGTCACCCGGCTGATCCCGCGGGCGCTGCGCTGGGAGGATGGTCGGCATGACGGTGGAACTGTTGACCCGTGCGGGGTGCGCGGCGTGCGCGGCGGCCCGCTCCGAACTGACCCGGATCTGCGCCGACATGGGCGTGGAGTTCACCGAGGTCGACGTCGACGAGGCGGCCGAAGGGGGTCGGCCGGACGTGCGCGCCGAGTTCGGCGACCGGCTCCCGGTGGTCCTCCTCGACGGTGACGAGCACAGCTACTGGGAGGTCGACGAACCGCGTCTGCGGGACGATCTCGCGGCGCGGCGGTGATCGGCGCCCACGTTCGACGAGACGTTTAACACAGCTCGGCCGATCCCGAGGGGCCGTGTGAACAGATTCACAGGGAAGTTATATCCTCCCTTGGTCGGGAAGAGTCGGGTCCCGGTGTCTGGTGACGCCGGCAGATGTGTGGGAGTGCGAGTGGGCGCGGAGAGTGCGAAGTCGGCCGACGCCGACCCTCCTGCGTCCGCCGTCCCTCCGGTCGACGGCCCCGCCACCGACATCCCCGGCCCCACGGTCGCCCGGTTGGCCACCTACCTGCACGTACTGCGCTCGTTCAGCCGTCGGGGCATCCTGCTGGCGTCGAGCGGCGAGCTCGCGACGGCAGCCGGGGTCAACCCGGCCATCCTGCGCAAGGACCTCTCCTACGTCGGCGCCAACGGCGTGCGCGGCGTCGGATACGACGTGGGCAAGCTGACCGCCCGGATCTCGATGACGCTGCACACCGACAGCATCCACACCGTCGCGCTCGCGGGCGCCGGCTCGCTCGGCCGTGCGCTGCTGTCGCACGCCGGCTTCGGACGCGGCTTCCGGGTCGCCGCGATGTTCGACGCCGATCCGGCCCTGACCGGCGCGGTTCTCGAGCCGGGCGGCCCGCGGGTCGCCCCGCTGACCGACATCGCCGCCGTCTGCGCACAGGTGGTCCCGGCCGTCGAGATCGCGGTGATCGCCACCGCCGACGACGACGCCCGACGCGTCTTCGATGCCTTCGTGGCCGCGGGTGTCCGGCAGGTGCTCAACGTCACGCCCGTGTCGCTTCCGGCGGAGTCGGATGTTGTCGTCAGACAAGTTGATCTAGCCTTGGAACTACAGGTGTTGGCTTTCCAGGCCTCTCGCGGGCCGCGCGACGACGTCAAGGAGCCGCGCGAGGCGAAGCCGACGCGGGGGCACCGGGGAAGTGCCGGACACCAGGGAAATGTGATGGGTGAAGAAACGGTGACAGCGTGAGTGTTCTGTTGTTCGGGGTATCGCACCGCAGTGCTCCCGTCGAGGTGCTCGAGCGGTTGGCGGTCTCCGACCACGACCGCCCCAAACTGATCGACGAACTGCTCTCCTCGCGGGCGATCTCCGAAGCCATGCTCGTCTCCACGTGCAACCGCGTGGAGATCTACGCCGTCGTCGACGCCTTCCACCCGGCGCTCGAGGCGGTCGGCTCGGTCCTCGGCGACCACTCCGGCATGACCGTCAACGAGATGACCCGCCACGCCTACGTCCGTTACTCCGAGGCCGCCGTCGAGCATCTCTTCACCGTCGCGGCGGGCCTCGACTCGCTCGTCGTCGGCGAGCAGCAGATCCTCGGCCAGATCCGCAACGCCTACCTCAGCGCCGACGCCAACGACTCCGCCGGACGAGTGCTGCACGAACTGGCGCAGCAGGCGCTGCGGGTCGGCAAGCGCGTGCACACCGAGACCGGCATCGACCGCGCGGGTGCGTCCGTGGTCTCCGTCGCGCTGCACCGTGCGAAGTCGCTGCTCACCGATCCCGCGACGGGCGCGCATCGCCTGCGCCGCGCGGTGGTCGTCGGTGCCGGCGCCATGGGCGGTCTGGCGACCGCGCAGCTGGCCCGTGAGGGCGTGACCGAGATGGTCGTCGTCAACCGGACCGTCGACAAGGCCGACCACCTCGCGGGCAACATCGCCGCCAACCACGGCATCAGCGTCCGCGGCGTCGGGCTCGACGACCTGCCGGAGGCGATGGCCACGGCCGACGTCGTCGTCACGTGTACGGGCGCGATCGGCGCGGTCGTCGGCGTCGGGTCGGTGCACTCGGCGCTCGCGGCCCGTACCGGGGACGCAGCACCGCTCGTCATCTGCGACCTCGGGCTCCCGCGCAACGTCGACCCCGCCGCGGCCCGCCTGCCCGGCGTGCACATCGTCGACATCGAGGGACTGCGCGGCGACTCCGAGACCCAAGCCGCCGAGAATGACACCCTCGCCGCCCGGTCGATTGTCGCCGCCGAGCTCGCCGACTACCTCACGCACCAGCGTCAGGCCGAGGTCACCCCGACCGTCGCGGCCCTGCGCCAGCGCGCGGCCGACGTCGTCGAGGCCGAGATCCTGCGCCTCGAGACCCGCCTGCCCGACCTCGAGGGCGCACAGCGCGACGAGGTCGCCAAGACCGTCCGCCGCGTCGTCGACAAGCTGCTGCACGCACCGACCGTGCGCGTCAAGCAGCTCGCCTCGACCCCCAACGGGGATCACTACGCCGAGGCGCTGCGTGAGCTGTTCGAACTCAAACCCGGTGCAGCCGAAGCGGTTTCGGCTCCCGACCATCTCGGTGGCCTGCCTTCGGGCGACGCGGCCGGCGATCTGGGTGACCGATGAGCGAACCCTCCACCGCGCCGATCCGGATCGGTACGCGGGGCTCGCTGCTGGCCCGGACCCAGTCGCAGACCATCGCCGACGCCCTGACCGCCGCCGGACATCCCGCCGAACTGGTCATCATCAAGACCGCCGGTGACGCCTCGGCGGCCCCCGTCACCGAGATCGGCGTCGGGGTGTTCACCACGGCGATCCGCGTCGCGCTGCGGAACAACGAGGTCGACGTCGCGGTGCACTCGTACAAGGACCTCCCGACCGCCCCCGAGAACGACCTCACGATCGCGGCCATCCCGCCGCGCGTCGATCCCCGGGATGCGCTGGTCGCACGCGACGGAATGGTGCTCGGCGAACTGCCGCCCGGCTCGGTGATCGGTACCTCGGCCCCGCGGCGGGCCGCGCAGCTTAGAGCACTGGGTCTCGGTTTGGAAATCCGCCCCCTACGAGGCAACCTAGACTCTCGGTTGGGCAAAGTCGCCAGCGGCGAACTCGACGCAGTCGTGGTCGCCCGCGCCGGACTCGTGCGGATCGGACGGACCGACGTGGTCTCCGAGGCGCTCGAACCGGTGGTCATGCTGCCGGCGCCGGCGCAGGGTGCACTCGCTGTGGAGTGCCGCTCAGACGATGCCGAACTGGTGAGAATTCTCGCCGAGTTGGACGACCAGTCCACCCGCGCGGCCATCGAGGCCGAACGGGCGGTACTCGCGGCTCTCGAAGCCGGATGTACCGCACCGGTCGGTGCGATCGCCGAGGTGGTCGAGTCGATCGACGAGGACGGGCGCATCTTCGCCGAACTGTCGTTGCGTGCGGCGGTGGCGGCCGAGGACGGGTCGGACGTGATCCGCGCTTCGGTGGTGGGTCCGGTCGATCGTGCCGTTCAGCTGGGCAAGGACCTCGCCGCCGAACTGCTGGAGCTGGGAGCGGGCGACCTCGTCAACTCTCCCTAGCAGAGAACGAACTGCAGCCCTCGCCGAGAGGGCAGGAGAGTGCGAACCCATGAGCCGTACGAAGAAGGCAAATCCCGGACGGATCCTGTTCGTGGGGTCGGGTCCAGGGGACCCAGACCTGCTCACCGTGCGGGCACGCACCGTGATCACCAACGCGACCACCGCCTACATCGATCCCGATGTACCCGCGCCGGTGGTGTCGCTGATCGGCAGTGCGCATCGCGACGAACCCGCCGCCGATACTCGCCGATCCACCAAGAAGGCCGAGAAGCCCGCTGACGACGCCGCGTCGACGCCCGCCGCACCGGCCGACGATTCGCAGGCCGCCGGTGACGAGGCCGGCGCGACCGATGCCGGGCAGACCGACGAGGAGTCGGTGGTCCGGCCGGCGCTCGGCGATCCGGCCGAGGTCGCCAAGACCCTCGTGGCCGCGGCCCGCAACGGCGACGACGTCGTGCGCGTGGTCGCTGGCGATCCGCTGACCACCGATTCGGTCCTCGCCGAGGTCAACGCCGTCGCCCGTACGACCGTCACCTTCGAGGTGCTGCCGGGCCTGCCCGCCGCATCCGTGGTCCCGAGCTACGCCGGCATGCCGCTCGGTTCCACCCACACCGAGGCCGACGTGCGCGGCGAGGTCGACTGGGCCGCGCTGGCCGCCGCCCCCGGCCCGCTGGTGCTGCACGCGACATCGGGCCACCTGGCCGAGACCGCCAGCGCGCTCACCGAGCACGGCATGGCCCCCCAGACCCCGGCCGCCATCACCATCAACGGCACCACCTGCGCGCAGCGCACCATCGAGGCCACGCTCGCGACGCTCAACGAGCAGGGCAATGCGCTCACCGGTCCGCTGATCGTCACGGTCGGCAAGGTCGTGGGTGCGCGCGGCAAGCTGTCGTGGTGGGAGTCGCGCGCCCTGTACGGCTGGACCGTCCTGGTGCCGCGGACGAAGGACCAGGCCGGCGACATGAGCGAACGCCTCGTCAGCCACGGTGCGATGCCCAAGGAGGTGCCGACCATCGCGGTCGAGCCGCCGCGGAGCCCCGCGCAGATGGAACGCGCCGTCAAGGGTCTTGTCGACGGGCGGTACCAGTGGGTGGTGTTCACCTCCACCAACGCGGTGCGCGCGGTGTGGGAGAAGTTCGCCGAGTTCGGGCTGGACGCCCGGGCGTTCTCCGGCGTCAAGATCGCCTGCGTCGGTGAGGCCACCGCCGAGAAGGTGCGCTCCTTCGGCATCAACCCCGAACTCGTGCCGTCGGGTGAGCAGAGCTCGCTCGGTCTCCTCGAGGACTTCCCGCCCTACGACGACGTCTTCGACCCGGTGAACCGAGTTCTGTTGCCGCGCGCCGACATCGCGACCGAGACACTGTCCGAGGGACTGCGCGACCGCGGCTGGGAGATCGACGACGTCACCGCGTACCGCACCGTGCGCGCCGCGCCGCCGCCCGCCGAGACCCGCGAGATGATCAAGACCGGTGGTTTCGACGCGGTCTGCTTCACCTCCAGCTCGACCGTGCGCAATCTCGTGGGCATCGCCGGAAAGCCGCACGCGCGCACCATCGTCGCGTGCATCGGACCCAAGACCGCCGAGACCGCAACGGAATTCGGGCTCCGGGTGGATGTGCAGCCGGAGAACGCATCGGTGCTCGAACTCGTCGACGCGCTCGCCGAGCACGCCGCCCGACTTCGGGCCGAGGGCGCACTTCCGCCCCCGCGCAAGAAGTCTCGACGCTCGCGTTCCTGAGCTGCTCCTGCTCCCTGAGGTGCGAGGAGCGATAGCCGCCGGGCCGAGCAAGCGACGAAGGAGCGCGTCGAGGTCGACGAGCCTCGAAGGGCCCGTGAGACGAAGGAGACCCATGCCACCCGTGATCCGGCCCCGACGACTGCGGACCACCCCGGCCATGCGCCGGCTGGTCGCCGAGACCTCGTTGGAGCCGCGACATCTGGTGCTGCCGATGTTCGTCGCCGACGGCATCGACGACCCGGTACCGATCTCGTCGATGCCGGGCGTCGTGCAGCACACGATGGATTCGCTGCGGACCGCCGCGGCCGAGGCCGTCGACGCCGGTGTCGGCGGGCTCATGCTGTTCGGGGTGCCGCGCGCCGAGGACAAGGACGCCACCGGGTCGGGTGCGGATGCCGACGACGGAATCCTCAACCAGGCTCTGCGTACCCTCGGCGACGATCTCGGGGACGCCACGGTCCTGATGGCCGATACCTGCCTCGACGAGTTCACCGATCACGGGCACTGTGGCGTCGTCGACGGTCGGGGTCGCGTCGACAACGACGAGACCCTCGCACGCTACGTGTCGATGTCCCTGGCCCAGGCGCGGGCGGGTGCGCATCTCCTCGGGCCGAGCGGGATGATGGACGGCCAGGTCGCCACGATCCGGGCCGCCCTCGACGCGGCGGGCTTCACCGACACCGGGATCCTGGCCTACGCCGCGAAGTACGCCTCGGCGTTCTATGGCCCGTTCCGCGAGGCGGTCGGCTCGTCGTTGCAGGGCGACCGGCGCACGTACCAGCAGGACGCGGCCAACCGGGTCGAGGCGCTGCGCGAGGTCCGGCTCGACCTCGAGGAGGGCGCCGACATCGTGATGGTGAAGCCGGCGATGAGTTACCTCGACATCGTGCGCGACGTCGCCGACATGAGTGACGTGCCGGTCGCGGCCTACCAGATCAGCGGTGAGTACTCGATGATCTCCGCCGCCGCCGAACGCGGGTGGATCGATCGCGACGCGGCGATCCTGGAATCGCTGACCGCCATCCGACGGGCCGGTGCGTCGATCGTCCTGACCTACTGGGCGGCCGAGGTGGCGCAGCGCCTGTCCTGACCTGAGCGTGTAGGGCTCGTCGTGCTGCCCGTTCACTAGGCTGGTCCCATGTCCGCACCGTACGACCCCGCGTCCGACCCCGGCGCGCCGTCGCGACCGAAGATCCCCGACTCCGTCTCCATCGCCGTCGAGCTGTGGGTGGTGGTGATCGTCGGGCAGATCGTGGCGATGTTCGCGCAGACCGGCACCTTCGTCGACATGATCCGCGATCAGGTGAGTTCTGCTCCGCAGGAAGGGGTCCCGCCCGAGCAGATCGACTTCATGACCTCGTCGGGGTTCGTGGTCGGTGTGCTGGTCGTGACGTCGCTGTTCCTCACCGCGATCACGGCACTGGTCGTCTGGTTCACCCGTAAGGGCTACAACTGGGCGCGGATCGTGCTGTCGGCGATGGGTGTCTACGTCGTGGTCAGCCTGCTCTTCTCGCTGTTCGGTGGCGACACGTCGCCGGCGTGGGCGATGGTCCCGCAGGTGATCAGCGGCGTCGCGGCGCTCGGTGCGACCGTGCTCCTCATGCGCGGAGACTCGGAAAAGTACTGCCGAGAGATGGCCGCGGCGCGGAAGCCGCAGCCGGTCCACCCGCCGTCACCCCCGTACCCATACGGCCAGAGCCCGTACGGCCGGAACCCGTATGGCCAGAACCCGTATGGCCAGAACCCGTACGGCCAGAACCCGTACGGCCAGAACAGGCCGTATGGTGACAGCGATCATCGCGGCGCGCCCGGCCCGTACTCCGACGACGCCCGATCCGAGCCCGTTCACCTCGACAAGCCGCATCCGGAGAACCGGGGCATCGACACCCAGAACGAAGGACCGAAGAACCAGTGACAAGTCCTGATCCGGCGCTGCGTCCGAAACTCGTCGTCTGGGCCTACCGGTGCTGGCTGACCTCCGGCGCACTGCTGATCGCGCTCGGTGCACTGGTCATCGTCGTGTCGGCGGCCAGCGACACCGGGACCGTCACGTCCGGGGTGCTCGGCGCCATGGTCGCCGTCGTGGGTGTCGGGTACATCCTGCTGGGCAGCAAGGCCTATACCGGCGATGCGCGGTGGCGGTCGTCGCTGGCGGCGCTGACCCTGGTCGTCGTGGCCATGCTGCTGTTCCTGAGCCTGGGGATGAACTTCTTCGCGTTCCCGTTGCTCGCGGGACTCGTCGGTCTGTTCGGGTCCCTGCTGGCCTACCGTCCGCCCGCCGAGACCTGGTACACCGGCAAGGAGCCGGAACCCAAGACGCCGCGGTCGCGCAAGTAGGGCACATGACCGACGACGATCCGGAAGGTCACGACTCCGACCCCGTCGAGCCGGCGGGTGAGGTGCTGTTCGCCGAGTCCGGCGGCAGCTGGTGGGTGGTGCTGATCGGTCCGGTCCTGGTGGGCGCGGTCCTCGCGATGGAGATCGCCGGGCCCGGTCAGGTGCACTGGCCGGTGCTGGCGATCTTCTTCGTGCTGCTGCTGGGGTTCTCGCTCGTGCAGGTGTCGGCAGCCCGTCGGCATGTCAGCGTCGAGCTCACCGAGACCACGCTCCGCCAGGGTGCCGTCACGACGCCGCTGGCCGACATCGCGAAGATCTTCCCGCCCAATCACAGCCACACCCCCGAGGACTGGGAGAGTGCGTCCGCGTTGGGCGAGCTGCACGGTGTGCCGCGCCGCCGCAAGGGGATCGGCGTGCAGCTGACCTCCGGGCGGATCGCGCAGGCATGGGCCCGCGATGTCGAGCGGTTGCGCAGCGAGCTCACGCAGGCGCACGAGGCCGTCCGGCTGGGGCTGCCGCCTCGGGGGACGTCGACGACCGAACCGTCCCCGGAGGATCAGGACACGACGGAGTGACGCCCCGCCCGGCTGTCGCGGTAGGCGCGGCGTCGTAGATCCCCGAGCCACGACGGGGCGAACTCGACGCCCTCGGGCCGGTGCAGGATGGGGTCGAAATCCACGTCGAGTTCGGTGAGGACGTGGTCGACTTCGATCCGGACGACCGGCACGAATCGTCCGGCGCCGGCCTCCAGGACGATGACGATCGGTTGGTTGCGGCGGAGACGGGCGGCCAGGTCCTCGATCGACAGGCCCGACGAGTCCGCCGGTTCGAGGATGCGCGCCCGAATCCAGTACAGGTCACCGTCGTACCGGTACGGCGTCAGGCTCGACACCGCGGTGGCCCAGTGCGTCGTCGGCAGCGGGACGGGTAGTCGGCCGTCGAGCGGGGCCGGGCCAGCGAGCAGGAGATCCCACGCGCCGGTGGCGTTGGTCGACGGCGACACCCCGCCGCCGCCGACGGTGCCGGGGTCGGTCGACGGGAAGCGGATGGCCAGGCCGACGATGTCCGGTAGGCCGCCGGGTGTGCCGATGCCCTTGGAGACCCGCACCGACACCGGGCCGCTGTGAAAGGGCAGTGGGTGGTCGGCCGACAGCGCGGCCGTGCCACCACACAGCAGACCGTCGGGGTGGAACACCCGGGCGTGTCTGAGGGCGGCCAGCCAGCGGAACGGGGTCGTGATGAGGTCGGGTAGTGCGCTCATGAGAACTCCGGTTGTCGGGTGGGCGCACGCGTGCCCGGAGGCGTCCCCGACATCGGGTCCCCCGCCGGGCAGCGTGCACTGCACATGCTGTCGGTCTAGCCGGACGGGTCCGGGTCGACGACGTCCTTGATCTTGCCCATGACACCCTTCTCGGTGCCGAACTGCGGCTTCTGCGGGGTGCCCATCGCGCCGTCGTAGGTCGCGTAGAGCTTCGGGTCCGGCGGCGGACCCGACTGCCGGTCGCCCAGGGGCTGCGGATCGGCCAGGAACTTGAACTCGTGCGCGCCGTCGGGGGTGGGGCCGCTGGCCCAGCCGCCCTTGTTGGAGTCCTCCCCGTCGGACAGGTGCCACAGGGTGCTCGCGTGCTCGCTGAACTCCTCGTCGAAGAGGTCGTCGGGGGCGATCGTGCCCTCCAGGCCGTCCTCCTTGAGCTCCTCGATCCCCTTCAGCCAGAGGTTCTGGTGGAAGGTGTCGCGGGCGAGGTTGAACCGCAGCATGGCCTTCACGCCCGGATCGTCGGTCATGTGCCACAGGCGGGCCGTCTGGACGCGCCCCTGCGCCTCGGCGGTCACGTTGGCGTGGAAATCGGCGAGCAGATTGCCGCTGTGCGTGATGTATCCGCTGTTCCAGGGCACACCGTTGCTGTCGGCGAGACGGGGGCCGCCGCCGGAGAAGATGGCCTGGGTGGGGTCGGTGCCGCCGAGGACGGCGGCGACCACCGGGTCACCGAGGGCGTTCTCGGTCGAGTTGGTGACCGGCGCGCCTTCGAGCAGACGTGCGACCATGGTGGCGATCATCTCCACGTGACCGATCTCCTCGGTCGCGATGTCCATGATCATGTCCTTGTACTTGCCCTTCATGCGGCAGTTCCAGCCCTGCATGAGGTACTGCATCGTCACCGTCATCTCGCCATAGGCGCCGCCGAGCAACTCCTGGAGCTTGCGGGCGTAGATGGGGTCGGGCTTCTCGGGTTTGACGTCGAACTGCATGTAGTCGGTGTGGCGGAACATGATTCCCCTTCCGAATAGGCATGTGGCACGCTGTGGCAGCGCGAGTGGGACAAGTCGGGGCACAGGCAGTGGACGCGAGCCCGCGCGATCTCGTCGGTGCGTCGCAGCGTGGTCTCCACAGCGGCGTCGGCGGCAGTATGCCCGTGGTGCGCATGTCCAAACACCGGCGCCGAAACGAAACGCGGCCACCGCCTGTTCGACGGTGGCCGCGAAGGTCTCGAGAGCGGGGTTCAGCCGTTCTGGAGCATGGGTGCGCGCAGCAACTCTTCCGGGACGCCGAAGGCGTCGACGAGCGACCGGGCATGCGGCCGCAATTCCTGGCAGAGCTCGTTCACGCCGCGGCGGATCGCCTTGGCGCGCTCCACCGAGATGTGCCGGTGCATCATGAACCAGGACAGGTCGTCCTCCAGTGCCGAGTAGACGAAGAGGTCGCACACCTTGCCCAGAAGCTCGGCCGCCGAACGTGAATCGCAATTCTCGATCGCCTCGACGAAGGCCTCGAGCACCACGCGTTCGATGTGCGCGTGCCCGACCTTCAGCAGGTGGTCCTGCGCGTTGTTGAACACCTCGAAAGCGTCGTTGTCGTCGTCGAGCGCGCGGCGTAGACGTTGCGCGCACGTCCGGACGAGGTGGTCCTCGCGGTTGCGGAACAACCTGATCTGGGTGCTGCGGTCGGTGAGCGCCGACTTCTCGGTGTCCTCGTCGGAACCGTCGAGCAGGGTCTGCACGACCTGCCGGACCGCGGTCTTCTCGGCCACCACGTCGCGGGCCATCCCCGCGATGAAGCGCACCCAGCCGCCCGCCGAAAGGCCCTGGACGTCTTCGGAGTACGCCGACAGCAGCTCCTTGGCGATGAGCTGCGTCATGATCGTGTTGTCGCCCTCGAAGGTGGTGAAGACGTCGATGTCACCCCGCATGATCGACAGCTGGTTCTCGTCGAGATAGCCTGCGCCGCCGCAGGCCTCACGGCTGACGTTGATCGCGTGGGAGGCGTGCCACGTGGCGTAGGCCTTGAGGCCGGCGGCCTGCCCCTCGAGCTGGCGCTGGCGTCCGGCGTCGGAGTCGTCGGGTGCGACCGACTGGACCTCGTGCAGTTCGTCGACGATCTCGTTCTGCGCGAATCCGATCGCGTACGACTTCGCGATAATCGGCAACAGCTTCCGCTGGTGACCGAGGTAGTCCATCACGGTGATCTCGTCGGTGCCCTCGGGCGCCTCGAACTGCTTGCGGATCAATCCGTAGCGGGTCGAGAGTGCCAGCGCCTTGCGGCCGGCGGCACCCGCGGTCGCCGCCACGCTGACGCGGCCGCGGATGAGGGTGCCCAGCATGGTGAAGAAGCGGCGGTTGGTGTTCTCGATCGGCGAGCTGTAGCTGCCGTCTTCGGCGACGTCGGCGTAGCGGTTGAGCAGGTTCTCCGCGGGGATGCGGACGTTGTCGAACATGATCCGGCCGTTGTCGACGCCGGCGAGTCCGCCCTTGTACCCGCAGTCGCTGGTGGTGACGCCGGGCAGGTCGGAGCCGTCCTCGTCGCGGATCGGCACCACGAAACAGTGGACGCCACGACCTTCGGGCTCCTCGTCGGGCCCGCCGGTGACGAGCTGGGCGAACACCGCGGCGTACCGGGCGTGCGCGGCGGCACCGCCGATGTAGTCCTTGCGGGACGACGGGGTGGGGGAGTTGATCACGAACTCGCGGGCCTCACGGTCGTAGGTCGCCGTGGTCTCGATGGCCTGCACGTTCGAACCGTGCCCGGTCTCGGTCATCGCGAAGCACCCGAGGACGCTCAGGTCGATGATGCCGGGCACGTACTTCTCGTGATGCCGTGCGGTACCGAGGTTTTCGACGGCGCCGCCGAAGAGACCCCATTGCACGCCCGCCTTGACCATGAGGGACAGGTCCGCGTAGCCGAGCATCTCGATGGCGGTGATCGACGCGCCGATGTCGCCGCTGCCGCCGTGGTCCTCGGCGAAACCGGCGGCCGCGAAACCCTGCGAGGCGAGCTCGCGCATCACCTCGAGGGTGTGGGCGCGCGCCTCGTCGAGCGTCCGGGACGGGTCGGGCAGGAGGTCGGCGCGGTTCGAGTTCTCCCGCACCGTCTCCCTCGTCGCGCGCCAGCGACCGTCGAGGACGAACCGCAGATTGTCGACGAGCAGGGCACGCTCGTCCGCGGACAGTTCGTCGTCGGCGGAGACGTCGGTCGGGGCGACCGGGTCGTCGACGGTCGGTTCGGTCGCGATGGGTGTCGGACTCGTCGTCGACGGGGTCTTCTCCGTCGAGCTCTTCTCAGCCGGGGTCTTCTCGGTGGGAGCGGTGGGGGTTGCCATGGCTCCACCGTACGTAGTGACCACGCGTCGGACCCAGCTTTTGTGGCGGTCGCTACTGACGAGTAATGCGCACCGATCCGCTGCACGGGTCCGCGCCGAACTCCCGGTTCGGGACGGTCCGAGGGTCTCGTCGCCTCGATGTGGTGATACTTGTCCCATGTCAGTCGCGGACACCGATCCGGCCGCCTTCCGCACGCGCGTCGTCGCCGAGTCCATCCGTCTGTTCAGCGAGCACGGCTACGAGTCGACGACCGTCGAGCAGCTCGCGGCCGCCGCCGGGATGTCCCGTCGCACGTTCTTCCGGCAGTTCGGGTCGAAGGAGGACGTGATCTTCGCCGACCACGAGTCGCTGCTCGCGCAGGTCGGCGACCGGCTCGCGGCCTCCGACGAGGATCCGTGGCTGGCGGTATGTGCGGCGGCCGAGCTGGTCTTCGCCCACTTCGTCCGGGATCGCGAACTCGCGGTGCGGCGCGCACAGGTGGTGCAGGAGGTGCCCGCGCTGCGGGATCGGGAGCTGGTGACGACGTACCGCTACCAGGGTGCGTTCGAGGAGTTCCTGCGCGCACGGTTGCCCGGCGAGTCGCCGGTGCGGGTGGTTGCCTACGTCGCGGCGGTCACGGGCACCCACAACTTCCTGCTGCGGCAGATGATCCGCGGCGACGCCGAAGCCACCCCCGAACGACTGCGGGACGAGCTGCACCGAGTGGCGATGGCACTCGGTGCCGGGGGCGCCGGCGGCGCATCGGTCCCGGGCGGCGGGTCGCGCGGACAGGTCACCGTGGTTGCCTATCCGGCCGGGATGTCTCGCTCGGAAGTCGCACGTCGGGTGGCCGAAGAGCTGGGGGAGGACTGACCCGGCGGAGGGCTGCGGGACATCGGCGCCGGTTTCGGGGACAATCGGCGGGGACGGGGATTGCATCGATTGACATGGCACTCAGTGCCGTGCTGAACTGGTTGTCAACATCTGCCGGCACCCCGTGTGCCGGGAACGAACAGGCACTCGCTGTGCCGTGAGGAGTTGTCATGGGCTACGGAAATCCCGACTTCAACGTCTTCGAGCTCCCGGAAGAGCACATCGCGCTGCGCGAGGCGATCCGTGCGCTCTCGGAGAAGGAGATCGAGCCGCACGCCGCCGACGTCGACGAGAACTCGCGGTTCCCGCAAGAGGCGCTCGACGCCCTCGTCGCATCGGGTTTCAACGCCATCCACGTGCCCGAGGAATACGGCGGCCAGGGTGGCGACTCCATCGCCGCCTGCATCGTCATCGAAGAGGTCGCCCGCGTCGACGCATCGTCGTCGCTCATTCCCGCGGTCAACAAGCTCGGCACCATGGGCCTGATCCTCAACGGCTCCGACGAACTCAAGCAGCAGGTGCTGCCCGGCATCGCCTCCGGTGAGGACATGGCGTCGTACGCCCTGAGTGAGCGCGAGGCCGGTTCGGATGCCGCGGGCATGAAGACCCGCGCCCGTAAGGACGGCAACAACTGGGTCCTCAACGGGTCCAAGTGCTGGATCACCAACGGCGGCAAGTCGAGCTGGTACACCGTGATGGCCGTGACCGACCCGGAGAAGAAGGCCAACGGCATCTCCGCGTTCATGGTCCACAAGGACGACCCCGGCTTCACCGTCGGACCGCTGGAGAAGAAGCTCGGCATCAAGGGTTCGCCGACCGCGGAGCTGTACTTCGAGGACTGCACCATCCCGCTCGACCGCATCATCGGCGACGAGGGCACCGGCTTCAAGACCGCCCTGCAGACCCTCGACCACACCCGCCCGACCATCGGCGCGCAGGCCGTCGGCATCGCGCAGGGCGCGCTCGACCAGGCCATCGCATATGTCAAGGACCGCAAGCAGTTCGGCAAGCCGATCAGCTCGTTCCAGGGCGTCGAGTTCATGATCGCCGACATGGCTATGAAGGTCGAGGCCGCTCGCCTCATGGTCTACACCTCGGCCGCTCGCGCCGAGCGCGGCGAGAAGAACCTGGGCTTCATCTCCTCGGCGTCGAAGTGTTTCGCCTCCGACGTCGCCATGGAGGTCACCACCGACGCCGTCCAGCTCTTCGGCGGCGCTGGCTACACCCGCGACTTCCCGGTCGAGCGCATGATGCGCGACGCCAAGATCACCCAGATCTACGAGGGCACCAACCAGATCCAGCGCGTCGTCATGAGCCGCGCGCTCCTGCGCTGATCGCCCCTGAAGCAACACGATCTCGCCCCGTCGGCTTCGGCCGGCGGGGCGAGCTGCGTTCTCGCGGTGCCGTTTCCGTCCCGCTGATGGGATCGAATCAGCGGGATGGAAATGGCGACGCGAGAAGGGTATTCGCGAGGTGCTAGGCGTACGCCGACCGGAACTCGATGCGCGCGCCCTGTTGCCGGGCCGCGTCGCGGAAGTTCTTCATCGCGCGTTCCATGTGGAAGCCGTTGGTGACGATGAGCGCGCCGGTTCCGCCCATCCGTTTCAGCATCGCCACCGTGTTCTGGGCGTTCTGCACCGTCGAGGTCGACGCGACCTCGTTCACCATCTGCCACGGCGGGATTCCGCGCCGGATCAGTCCGAGGTTCATGAACTGGGCCTCGGTGACGGGCAGCCAGTGGGTGTCGCCACCGGAGACGATCATGCGGTTGAACGGGTGCTTCTTGCCGAGGTTCGCCGCGACGTCGAGACGACGCTTGAGGACATCCGGAGTTTGCCCGAGAACGCCGAACTTGGCGCCGAGTACGACGATGTACCGGGTCCCCGGACTCTGCCAGAGGAAGTTGCTGTTGGGGGTCCCGAGTTCGGAGCTACCGAGGTCGACGCTGCCGAAATCGGTACTGATCGCGGCGTTCTCGACCTACGCCACCGGTTCGGACGGTGCGACGGCGACCGCCACCGAGGCGGCAGTTGCGATTGCGGCCGCGGCTGCCGCGGTCGTGAGGGTTCTACGACGCATGGTGACCGAGTGTAGGGATCAGTACGGTCGTACAGGTATCGGATCGATAACACCTGTATCACTAGTCACATACGTAACACGCTAGGTGAGCGCGATGTACTTCACCGAGAGGTACTCGTCGATGCCCTCGCTGCCGCCCTCACGCCCGATCCCGGACTGCTTGATGCCACCGAACGGTGCTGCGGCGTCGGAGATCACGCCGCGATTGACCCCGACCATGCCGGAGTCCAGGGCGCCCGCGACGCGCATGCAGCGCTCGAGGTCGCGGCTGTAGAAGTACGACGCCAGGCCGTATTCGGTCGAATTCGCGGCCTCGATCCCCGCGGCTTCGTCGTCGAAGCTGCTGATCACCGCGACGGGGCCGAAGATCTCCTCGCGCGTGACCGGCGCGTACGGATCGACGTTGTCGAGAACCGTTGCGGGATAGAAGAAACCCTGACCTTCCGGACGTTCACCGCCCAGTCGCACACGGGCACCGTCGGCCACCGCCTGCTCGACCGCGTCGGCGACCTTGTCCCGCTGGTCGGCGTTCACCAGCGGCCCCAGGGTCACCCCGTCGTCGTACCCCGGTCCCATCCGGACCTCCGACATCTTCGCCACCAGCTTCTCGGTGAATTTCTCGGCGACACCGGACTGCACCAGGAACCGATTCGCGGCGGTGCAGGCCTCGCCCCCATTGCGCATCTTGGCGGCGAAGGCGCCCTCGACCGCGGCGTCGACGTCGGCGTCGTCGAAGACCAGGAACGGGGCGTTGCCGCCGAGCTCCATCGACGTGCGCAGGACGCGGTCGGCGGCCTGGCCGAGCAGGCTGCGACCCACCGGCGTCGACCCGGTGAAGCTGATCTTGCGGATGCGATCGTCGGTGATCAACGTCGACGACACGTCGCCGCTCGACGTGGTGGGCAACACCGACAGCACGCCGGGCGGCAAACCGGCTTCGGCGAAGGCCTCGGCCAGTGCCAGCATCGTCAGCGGCGTCTCGCGGGCCGGTTTCACGAGCATCACGTTGCCCGCGGCGAGCGCGGGTCCGATCTTGCGCGTCCCCATCGCGAGCGGGAAGTTCCACGGGGTGATTGCCAGACACGGCCCGACGGGCTGGTGGGCCACCAGGATGCGCCCGTTGCCGGCCGGCGCCGGACTGAACCGACCGCCGATCCGGACGGCCTCCTCGGCGAACCACCGCAAGAACTCGAGTCCATAGGTGGTCTCCGCCCGGCTGTCGGGGAGGGCGCGGCCCAGCTCGAGGGTCATCAGCATGGCGATGTCGTCGGCGCGATCGGTGAGCAACTGGAAGGTCCGGCGGAGGATCTCGCCGCGCTCCCGTGGTGGGGTGGCCGCCCAGTCCGCCGACGCGGCGACGGCGGAATCGAGAGCGCGGCGGGCATCGGCGACCCCCGCGTCGGCGACCGAGACGAGCGACTCCTCGGTCGCGGCGTCGTAGACCTCGAAGGTCCCGCCGTCGGCTGCGGGTGTGGACCGGCCGTCGATCCAGAGTCCGGTGGGCACGCCGTCGAGCACGGCCTGCGGGTCGAGAATCTCCTTGTCGCTCATGCGCATTCACATCCTCGTGACTCGGCTGCGGGACTCCGCACGAAGCGGCGATCCCCTCGGCGAACCACGCTACCCGCGCGGGCGGGCGGCCGGCCGGTGGTTGCCGACGGGCTTCACCGCACGCAGGATGGCGGCATGACGGCACGCAGGTTCGACGATCGACGTCCACGGCGGCTCATCCGGTCCGGACTCGTGCTGCTCGCGGCGGGAGCGGTCCTCGCCGGCTGTGCCCAGTCGACGCAGAACGACGCCCAGTCGACGGAAACACCTGCCCAGTCGACGCAAACGCCTGCCCAGTCGACGGAAAACGACACCCGGTCGACGGAGTACGTGAACCTCGGCGACAGCTTCAGCGCCGGGACCGGCGTGCGGCCGCTGGAGGAGGACTCGCCGATCTACTGCCTGCGGTCGTCGAGGAACTACGCGCATGTCGTCGCGGCGGACGAGGACTTCGACCTCACCGACGTCAGCTGCGCGGGCGCCGACACCGACGACTTCGGCGAGTCGCAGCACCAGGGCGTGCCGCCCCAGCTCGACGCCCTCGACGGCGACACCGACGTGGTCACGATGATGATCGGCGGCAACGACGAGGAGACCTACGGTCGCGCGATCCGGCTCTGCGGCGAACTGGCCGACTCCGACCGCACCGGCTCGCCGTGCACGGACCGTTACGGACGGGCGCTGATCGAGCCGGTCGCCACCGACATCTATCCCGCCGTGCGGCAGGCCCTGCGCAACGTCCGGGACCGCGCGCCGAACGCGCGCGTCCTGCTCGTCGGCTATCCCTGGCTGGTCCCGCCGACGACCGGCTGCTATCCCGAGATGCGGCTCGCCGCCGGGGACGTACCGATGATCCGCGAGCTCCAGACCGCGCTCAACACGTACGGGCGGCGCGCGGCGCAGGACGAGGGCGTCGAGTTCGTCGACATGTCTCAGGTGTCCGAGGGTCACGACGCCTGTGCCGGCGCGCAGCGCTGGATCGAGCCGATGACCACCCCGGGTCCGGGTGCGGTGCACCCCAACGAGAAGGGTCAGGCGGCGATCGCCGACCAGGTACGCACCGCGCTCGCGAGCTGACCGGGTCCGGTTCGAGCCGGGTCGCACCCCCTCCGACCAGCGAGGATTTGGGTCACCCGGTGCCGTTTGGAACACTGTAGGCCGTGACCCCTTCCGCTGCTGCCACGCCCGCTCCCGGCACGGCCGCCTCCGCCGCGCTGTTCACCCGCGCGACCCAGGCCATCCCGGGCGGCGTCAACTCCCCGGTGCGCGCATTCTCCGCGGTCGGCGGGACCCCTCGCTTCATCGCCTCGGCGTCCGGATGCCGGCTGACCGACGCCGACGGCAACGACTACGTCGACCTCGTGAGCTCCTGGGGTCCGATGATCCTGGGGCACGCGCACCCGGCCGTCGTCGAGGCGGTGCGTGAGGCGGCCACCGGCGGCCTGTCGTTCGGCGCCCCGACCGAGGCCGAGATCGAACTCGCCGAGGAGATCATCGGCCGCGTCGACCCCGTCGAGCGCGTCCGGCTGGTGAACTCCGGCACCGAGGCGACGATGTCGGCGATCCGCCTGGCCCGCGGGTACACGGGCCGGTCCAAGATCATCAAGTTCGCCGGCTGCTACCACGGTCACGTCGACGCGCTGCTGGCCGCGGCCGGCTCCGGCGTCGCCACGCTCGGCCTGCCGACGAGCCCCGGCGTCACCGGTGCGTCGGCGCACGACACCCTCGTGCTGCCCTACAACGACCTCACCGCCGTCGCCGACGCCTTCGCGGAGTTCGGCGACGACATCGCGGCCGTCATCACCGAGGCCGCGGCCGGGAACATGGGCGCGGTCGCGCCGGTCGAGGGATTCAACGCCGGACTCCGCGACCTGACGCGCCGCCACGGCGCGCTGCTGATCATGGACGAGGTCATGACCGGGTTCCGGGTGAGCCCGAGTGGCTGGTACGGACTCGAGGGCGTGGCCGGTGACCTCTACACCTTCGGCAAGGTCATGAGCGGAGGTCTGCCCGCGGCGGCGTTCGGCGGCCGTGCGGACGTCATGGAACGTCTCGCGCCGACCGGGCCGGTGTACCAGGCGGGCACGCTGTCGGGGAATCCCGTCGCCGTCGCCGCCGGCCTCGCCACCCTGCGCAACGCCGACGTCGAGGTCTACCGCACGCTCGACGCGAACGCCGACCGGCTCGCGACCCTGCTGCACGAGGCACTCTCCGCGGCCGGGGTGGCCCACCGCGTGCAGAAGGCGGGCAGCCTGCTGAGTGTGTTCTTCACTACCGACCCGGAGATCCCGATCTTCGACTACGACGGCGTCGCCGCCACCGAGACCTGGCGGTTTGCGCCGTTCTTCCACGCCCTGCTCGAACGCGGCGTGTACGCGCCGCCGAGCGCCTACGAAGCCTGGTTTGTGTCCGCGGCGCTGGACGAGGATGCTTTCTCGCAGATCGCCGATGCGCTGCCCGCGGCAGCGCAGGCGGCCGCGACCGCAGCCACCCCGGGGGACAACGCCTGATGCACACGATCGTCCACATGATGCGCCACGGAGAGGTCGACAACCCCGACGGCATCCTCTACGGCCGTCTCCCCGGCTTCCGCCTCTCCGGCGACGGCCAGGCGCAGGCCCGTAAGGTCGCCGACACCCTCGCCGACCACGACGTCAAGGCCGTGTTCGCCTCGCCGCTGCAGCGCGCGCAGGAGACCGCCACCCCGATCGCCGCCGCGCACGGCATCCCGATCCTCACCAACGACGACCTCATCGAGGCCGACAACGTCTTCGAGGGTCTCAAGGTCTCCGTCGGCGACGGTGCGCTGAGCAAGCCCCGGCACTGGCCCAAACTCCGCGACCCGTTCACCCCCTCCTGGGGCGAGCCCTACATCCAGCTCGCCCACCGCATGCTCGCCGCCGCGAACAAGGCCCGCGACGCCGCCCGCGGTCACGAAGCCGTCTGCGTCAGCCACCAGCTGCCCGTGTACACCCTGCGCCGGTTCCTCGAAGGTCAGCGACTCTGGCACGACCCGCGTCGCCGGCAGTGCTCCCTGGCCTCGCTGACCAGCCTCATCTACGACGACGACGCCCTCGTCGACATCATCTACTCCGAGCCGGCCGGGTCCTCGGACCCACTGGCCACCGGTGCGTGAAGAAAGCCTGACGTAGTGCGCAAGTTCCTCCTGCCGACGATGTTGTCGGCCCTGATCCTGCTGGTCGCCGGATGCAGCACCGGCGACGACGCGGTCGCGCAGGGGAACACCTTCCAGTTCGTGTCACCGGGCGGGCAGACCGTCATCACCTACGCGCCCGACGAGCGCAAGCCGATCGCCGAACTCGCCGGCGAGGACCTCGTCACCGAGCAGCCGCTGTCGCTGTCCGACGAGCGGTTCGCGGACAAGGTCGTCGTCGTCAACGTGTGGGGTTCATGGTGCGGACCCTGCCGCGGTGAGGCCGACGACCTCGAGCGCGTCTACGAACGCAATCGCGCCGACGGAGTGGAATTCCTCGGGATCAACCTGCGCGACGACCGCGAGTCGGCCAAGGACTTCGTCATCGACCGCAAGGTCGGATTCCCGTCGATCTACGACTTCCCGGGGATGTCACTGGCCGCTCTGACCACGCCCACCTCGGTGGTGCCGACGACGATCGTCCTCGATCGTGAGCACCGGCCGGCGGCGGTGTTCCTCAAGGCGGTCTCCGACAACGAGCTCGACGAGGTCGTCAAGCGCGTCGCGGCCGAGCCGGCGGGGTCGATGTGATGGACCCGTTCACCCAGGACTCGACCACCCTGGTGCTCGCCTCCTCGATCGGCGACACGTTCGCCGACACCGTCTCCAGCGGACCGCTGCTGCTCGCCTTCGCCGCCTGCCTGCTCGCCGGGCTCGTGTCCTTCGCCTCCCCGTGCGTCGTGCCCCTCGTCCCGGGCTACCTGTCCTACCTCGCGGGTCTCGTCGGGGCCGAGGCGCCCGCGGTGAAGGTGGGGGAGAGCGCCAAGAGCGGCCGGTCGCGGGTCGCGCTGGCCGCCGGCCTGTTCGTCCTCGGCTTCACCGTCGTCTTCGTCGCCGCCACCGCCACCGTCCTCGGCGTGACCAGTACCTTCGTGTTGAATCGCGAACTGCTGCAACGCATCGGCGGGGTCGTGACCATCGCCATGGGCCTGGTGTTCATCGGCCTCATCCCGGCGTTGCAGCGCGAGGTCCGCTTCGAACCGCGGCGGGTCTCCAACATCGTCGGGGCGCCGCTGCTCGGAGCGGTCTTCGCACTCGGCTGGACGCCGTGCCTCGGGCCGACGCTGGCCGCGGTGATCGCCACCGTCAGCGGGACCGAGGGGTCGACGGCGGCCAAGGGCGTGACCCTCATCGTCGCGTACTGCCTCGGCCTGGGCCTGCCCTTCGTGATCCTGGCCTTCTCCTCGGCCTGGGCCCTGCGCAGTCTCGGCTGGCTCCGCCGGAACGCCCGCACGATCCAGGTGATCGGGGGCGTCCTGCTGATCGGGGTCGGCGTCGCCCTCCTGACCGGCTGGTGGGACCAGTTCATCGTCTGGGTCCAGGTCCGCTTCGTCACCGACACCCAACTACCGATCTGAGTGCTGTCCTGATGACCGATGTGACCGACCGCCCGCAGGTGGACACCCCCGAGCCGGCCCCGAAGCCCCACTGGGCCCGCCGCCGGGTGCTGTGGCCGCTACGCAACCTGTGGCGTTCGCTGACCTCGATGCGGACCGCGCTGATCCTGCTCTTCCTGCTCGCCCTCGCCGCGATCCCCGGTGCCCTGCTCCCGCAGCGCGAGCTCAACGAGCAGAAGACCCTGGAGTACATCGCCGCACGCGGTCAGCTCGGCGTGTGGATGGACCGCCTGCAGCTCTTCGACGTCTTCTCCAGCGCCTGGTTCACCGCGATCTACGTCCTGCTGTTCATCTCCCTCGTCGGCTGCCTGACGCCGCGCATGGTCGAGCACTTCCACAGCCTGCGCGCGAAACCCGTTGCCGCACCGCGCAACCTGTCGCGGTTGCCGCGGCACGTGACCCACACCGTCGACGGGGATCCGGAGACGGTCGCCCGACGGATCGACGGCCGGTTGCGCGGGTGGCGTCGCGAGGTCGTGGTCCGCGAGCCGAGCAAGGCGTATCCGGACGGGTGCGTCGAGGTCTCGGCGGAGAAGGGCTATCTGCGCGAGTTCGGCAACCTGGTGTTCCACTTCGCGCTGCTGGCGCTGCTGGTGTCGATCGCGCTGGGCAAGATGTACGGCTACGAGGGCACCCGCAGCCTCGTCGCCGACGGCGAACAGGGACTGTGCAACACCTCGACCGCCGTCTACGACTCGTTCCGCGCCGGCAACCTGGTCGACGGCACCGACCTGTCGCCGTTCTGCTTCCGCGTCGACGACTTCTCGGCGACCTTCCTGCCCAGCGGTCAGCCCGACATGTACGACGCCACCATCCGGTACGCCGCGGGCAGTGACGGCAGCGTGGGCAACCTCGGCGATCCCGCCGGCTGGGACACCGCGTCGGTGCGCGTCAACGAACCGCTTCGCGTCGCGGGCGACCGGGTCTACGTCCTCGGCAACGGTTTCGCGCCGACGTTCACGGTGACCTTCCCCAACGGGGAGAAGCGCACGCAGACCACCCCGTTCGTGCCGGACGAGCTCCAGACGATGCTCTCGTCGGGCGCGGCACGCTTCGACACCCCGGCGGGCCTGTACCCCGACGCCGACGACCGCCGGAAGAACCAGATCGCGCTGGAGGGCCTGTTCGCGCCCACCGCGTCGTTCCACGGCTCGCTGCTGACGTCGTCGTCGCCGACCCCCGACGACCCCTTCGTCGCGATCCGGATCTTCAAGGGCGACACCGGTCTGGACACCGGCAGACCGCAGAACGTCTACTCGCTCGACCAGGACCTCATCGAGCAGGGCCGCCTCCAGCGTCAGGCGCAGGTCAACCTCGCGGTCGGCCAGAGCCACACCCTCGCCGACGGCACGACGGTGACCTTCGACGGCTACGAGCGGTGGGTGTCGGTGCAGGTCTCGCACGACCCCGCCCAGATCTGGGTGCTGGTGAGCTCGATCGTCATGCTCGGCGGTCTGCTGGTGTCGCTGCTGATCCGCCGCCGCCGTATCTGGGCCCGCCTGGTCCCGGTGCCGGCCGCGAGCGCACGTGCCGACGGCGATGGCCAGGACACCGATGGCCCGGACACCGATGGCCCGGACACTGGGCAACGACGTACTGTAGTAGAAATCGCCGGGCTGGCGCGTACCGATCAGGCCGGTTGGGGTGAGGGCTTCGACGAGCAGGCGGCCGAGTTGGTGGCCGACGACGCCGACGGACCTGCCTCGCGGCGGACGACCCGGCGGCTCTAGCGGCCGGCGAAAGGAAGCACATGAACACCGACGCTCCGGCGATGCCGATCGACGAGACTCTCGCGCGGTACTCGGACCTGCTCTACGGCACGGCCATGACGGTCTACGTCGTCGCGGTCATCTTGTTCCTGGGCGCCCTCGCCGCGGTCCGCGGCCGACGCCTCGAGCAGAAGCAGCTGGTCAACGCCGGGGTGAACGGAACCGACACGCGGGTGCCCGGGCGGGTCGACGAGTCGTCGCGCCGGACCCTGGGCGAGAAGCTCGGCAACATGGCGCTCCCGGTCGTCGTCGTCGGCCTCGCCGCGCACATCGGTTCGATCGTGCTCCGCGGCATCGCAACCGACCGTGCGCCCTGGGGCAACATGTACGAGTTCATCTCGATGACGTGCGCCGCGGGTGTGCTCGCCGCCTTGATCATCCTGCGCAAGCGCGAGCACCGGCCGCTGCTCTCGTTCGTGCTGTTGCCCGTCATCCTGCTGATGTTCATCGCCGGCCGCTGGCTCTACACCCAGGCCGCACCCGTCGTCCCGGCACTGAAGTCCTACTGGCTGGCCGTGCACGTCTCGATCATCTCGGTGTCCTCGGGCATCCTGCTGGTGTCCGGTGTGGCGAGCATCCTCTACCTGATCAAGATGCGCTGGGCTCCGACCTCGTCCGACGACTCCGCCACAGCCGCGACCCGTCCGGGTCTGGGCGGCGCGGTCCGTCGGGTCGTCGACCATCTGCCGTCCGTCGAGCAGCTCGACCGCCTGGCCTACAAGTGCGTCGTGATCGGCTTCCCGCTGTTCGGCCTCGGGGTGATCTGCGGTGCCATCTGGGCCGAGGCGGCCTGGGGCCGGTTCTGGGGCTGGGACCCCAAGGAGACGGTGTCCTTCATCGCCTGGGTGATCTACGCGGCCTACCTGCACGCACGCGCGACGGCGGGCTGGCGCAGCAATGCCGCGGCCTGGATCAACGTCGCCGGTTTCGTGGCGATGCTGTTCAACCTGTTCATCATCAACCTGGTCGTCTCGGGACTGCACTCCTACGCCGGCCTGTGAGTACCGCCCGGTCGTGAGGCCCGCCGGCGGAACCGTCAGCCGGACGCCTCGCTCGGGGAGTTCTCCTCGGCCCGCTTGGCGATCGCCTGGGCCTTGACCAGTTTGAGCAGGTCGATGAGTGCGTCGATGGTGTCCGGGCACAGCGAACCCATGTCGATCCCGGACAGGTGACTCCCGGTGACCTGGAGCATCTCGACGTAATTCTGTTGCTGCCGAACGCGTTCGAGGTCTTCGTCGGGGTTGGACAGGAAGTAGGTGACGCTGACGTCGAAGGCGCGGGCGATGGCCTCGACGGTGCGGAACGACGGCGTGCGGGCCTTGCCGGTGCGTAGCTGGGAGATGTACGCGTCGGACAGCGAGTAGCCGAGACGGTTGGCCTTCTCGGCGATCTTCTTGCCGGTATATCGGATGCCGTTCTCGTCACGGCTGTGCTCGAAGAGGTATCCGATCTTCTCGGCGAAGCTCAGGTCGTCATCGGTCGACGCCCCTCGCGGAGATCGTCCCGGGTTCAACGGCGCCTTCTCTCGGTCCGGCCATCGGGGAGTCGATGGTGAAGTGGACAATACCCTACCCACGGGTATGTTCCGCAGAGACGTTCTGAACCTGGTCTCAGCTTTTCGGCCGCGCGTCACGCCTCAGATCTCATCACCGTCGGTGCCGTTGGTGCCGCGGGTGCGATTGTCCAGGTCGCGCAGGAAATCGGGGTCGTCGTCGGGGCCGAGCGGGCCGCGGGGACGGGATCGACGCGGGCCGGGCGAAGGGGTGTCGCCGGACTCGTCGGAGTGGGGCCCGAAGGCGCGCCACATGAGGAAACCGATGGCCAGCAGACCCAGAACGGCGAACAGATAGATCATGACAACCTCCCGACGACCAGCGTACGTGAGACGCCTGAGAGGTCAGGGCGAAAGCCGACCTGACCCGCACTTCTCCACTGATCGGATGAGGTCCGGCCGGGCGTCGGGTCGTCGGGAGAACCACAGGGCCGCCGGGTCAGTGGGCGCGGCGGTTGAGCAAGGCTACGACGTCCTCCTCGCGGAAGCGTCGGTGGCCGCCCGGGGTGCGGATCGAGCCGAGGATGCCGGAGCTCGCCCAGCGGGCGACCGTCTTGGGATTCACGTTGAACATCGCGGCGACCTGGCCGGGGGTCAACGTGTGCTGGCTGGCCAGTCCCGGGGTGATGTAGGTCGTGGGCGGTGCGGTCTCGATGCTGGTCATGATTCCCCCTGTGCGTGTTGGAGTGCTCGGTCGGTGCGCCGAGATGGCGAAGCGGCTCTGCACGGTGGTGGACGAGTTCCTTATGAATACACGCAAATCGCCCAGGTACTCGAACCGTCAGTGGGAGGTAAAGAGCATGCAAAGGCCCGCGACCTGCGGGAGCGCCGAGACCGCCCAGTACGCTGAGGGGGTGAGTGAAACGCCCGACCCCACCCCCGGCAAGAAGGCCACGCCCGACGCGGCCACCCGCGAGACCACGGCCGGCGACGCCACGCCGCAGGCGAGTGGACGCCCGATGACCCTGGCGTTCGCCCTGTTCGCGTACACGTTCGCGCGTCTGCTGCTCGTCACCGCGGTCGTGGTGATCATCATGGTCGGCGGCAACCTGGTCGGCGTCGAGGTGCCGTTCCTCGTGGCGGCGGTGTTCGGGGTGCTGATCGCGCTCCCGCTCGGCATGGTCCTGTTCAAGACCCTGCGTCTGAAGGTCAACAGCGAGATCGCGGCACTGGAGGCCGGTCGCCGTTCCAAGCACGACGACCTGCAGGCCCGGCTCCGCGGCGAGAAGTGAGTTCGGCGACCCGTGGAACCCACGCGAGTCGTCGACCGTCGCGCTGATCGGGCCTGGACCCGGAACGCCGTCCGCCTCATCGAGGCCGACGGCCGGCGCAGTGCCGACACCCATCTCCTCCGCGTCGCGCTGCCCGCATGGTCCCGTTGGACCGTCGCCGACGGCGACACGAGCCGCGAGGTCGGCGTGGACCTCTATGTCAAGGACGAGTCGACCCATCCGACGGGGTCGCTGAAGCACCGGCTCGCGCGCTCGCTGTTCCTCTATGCGCTGTGCAACGGGTGGGTCGTCGAGGGCACGCCGGTGATCGAGGCGTCGTCGGGGTCGACGGCGGTGAGCGAGGCCTACTTCGCCGAGCTGATCGGCGTCCCGTTCATCGCGGTGATGGCACGGAGCACGTCCCCGGCGAAGACGGCACTCATCGAACGCCACGGCGGGCGGTGTCATTTCGTCGAGCACCCCGGTGAGGTCTATGCCGAGGCGTTGCGTCTCGAGTCCGAACTCGGTGGCCACTTCATCGACCAGTTCACGATGGCCGAACGGGCCACCGATTGGCGCGGCAACAACAACATCGCCGAGTCGATCTTCGCCCAGCTGGCCGAGGAGGAACACCCGATCCCCACCTGGATCGTCGTGGGGGCGGGTACCGGCGGTACATCGGCGACCCTCGGACGGTATGTGCGCTACCGGCGCCACGACACCTGGCTGGCCGTCGTCGACCCGGAGAACTCGGTGTTCCTGCCGGCCTACGCGTCGGCGGACGGCACGCTGACCGCCCAGACCGGCTCGCGCATCGAGGGCATCGGCCGGCCGCGGGTCGAGCCGTCGTTCATCTCGCAGGTCATCGACCGCATGATCGGGGTGCCCGATGCGGCGTCGATCGCGACCGCGCGGCGCGTGAGCGACCTCCTGGGTCGTCGGGTCGGTGGCTCCACCGGCACCAACATGTGGGGGGCCTTCTCGCTCGTCGCCGAGATGGTCGCCGCGCGCACGCCCGGCAGCATCGTCACCCTGCTGTGTGACTCGGGTGACCGGTACGCGACGACCTACTTCGACGACGACTGGCTCGCCGCCGGTTCGTTCGACCTCGGCCCCGCCGAGACGGTGCTCGACCAGTTCCTCGCCACCGGTCGCTGGACCGCCTGAGACCCGGGCCGGTCGCCGCGGGTGGGTTACGATCCGGGAGTGTCGATGGAACCCGGGCGGACGCCCGGCACCGGAAGTGCCCTGGTGGAAGCGGTCGATCTGGTGCGCGAGTACCAGATGGGCGAGGAACGGGTTCGCGCCCTCGACGGTCTGAACCTGTCCATCGACGGCGGTCAGTTCGTCTCGGTGGTCGGCCCGTCGGGAGCGGGCAAGAGCACCCTGCTGCACGTACTCGGAGCTCTCGACACCCCGACGTCGGGCCGGATCAGCATCGACGGCGTCGACCTCGGGGCACTCGACGACACCGCCGCCTCCGAGTTCCGGCGCAACCGCGTCGGGTTCATCTTCCAGTTCTTCAACCTCGTGCCGACGATGTCGGCGTGGGAGAACGTCGCGCTGCCGCGACTGCTCGACAACCAGTCGCTCCGCAAGGCGAAACCCCGTGCCGTGGAACTGCTTGCGCGGGTCGGACTCGGCGACCGGGTCGACCATCGGCCCTCGGAGCTGTCCGGCGGCCAGATGCAGCGCGTCGCGATCGCCCGCTCGCTCATCATGGACCCGACGATCCTGCTCGCCGACGAACCGACCGGCAACCTGGACTCCAAGACGGGTGAGGCGGTACTCGAACTGCTCTCCGAGGTCGCCCACGACACCCCCGACCGGCTGGTGGTGATGGTGACCCACGACCCGAAGGCCGCCGCGGTCGCCGACACCACCATCACGGTCCGCGACGGGAAGATCGCCTAGTGGCGCGACGGGGTTCTCGGGCCGCCGCCCTAGCCGCCGGTCTCACCCGCATCCGCCTGCTGAACCTGCGCGAGATCCGTACCCACCGGCTGCGCCTGCTCACCTCGCTGGCGGTGGTGGTCGTGTCGTCGGCGTTGCTGATCGCGGTGCTCGGCACCTACGGGTCGGCGTCGGAATCGGTGCGGGACTTCAACAATGCGGTGTCGGGGGTCGCCGACATCGAGGTCGCCGGCATCACCGACACCGGCGTCGACGAGTCGCTGGCCGGCGAGATCCGTCGCGACGTCGACGCGGCGGCGGCCGTCGTGCCGATGATCCGCGGGTCGGTCGTCGTCGATGGATCGGCCGTGCCGCTGCTCGGCTCCGATCAACGCGTCACCCAGCTCTCGGGCAGTCTGCGCGGCGCCCTGCGACAGGGGCAGGCCGGGACCGGTCCGGGGACCGTCGACCTGGACCGACTGCGCACCGGCGTGTTCGTCGGCCCGGGACTCGGGCTCGACCGCGGAGACCGATTGACCGTCAACGCGATCGAGGTCGAGGTCCTCGAGGTCGTCGGCAACGAACAGGCCGCCGGTCTCAACAACGGCCGCTTTCTCTTCGCCTACGTCGACCTCGCGCAGCGGCTCGTCGGACTCGAGGGCCGGCTCGACTCGATCCTCATCGTGACCGAGCCCGGCGCCGATCTGTCCGCCGTGCGCTCGCAGGTGCAGGGCATCGTGGACGGCCGCGCGGTGGTGGTCGATCCGGACTTCCGCGCCAAGCAGGCCGAGGTCGCGAGTTCGGTGACCCGCGATGCGACCCTGCTGGTCTCGCTCGTGTCGCTGGTGATCGCCGCCTTCCTGGTGTTCAACACGATGAACATGGCGGTGGCGTCGCGGCGGAGGTCGCTGGCGATGATCCGGGCGTTGGGCGCCAGGCGGTCTCACCTCGTCGGGGACATGCTCGGGGAGGCCGCGCTGATGGGTTTCGTCGGCGGCGTACTCGGCATCCCCCTCGGAATCCTGGCCGGGCGGGCGGTGATCAGCAGCCTGCCCGAACCCCCGGCCGATTCCGTCGGCACCGTCATCAACTACCACCTGCCCGGGTATGCGCCCGCGGCGGCGGTGATCGCCTGCGTGGTCGCGTGTGTCGCGGCGACGACGCTGGCCGCGCGGGCGGTGTTCGCGGTCTCGCCGGTGGAGGCGATGGCTCCGGTCGAGGTGTCGGACTCCGCCGCGCGGCGTGGTCCCGCGGTGGTGATCGCCGCGGTGCTCGGGGTCGCCGGCCTGATCGCGTCGTGGGTGGTCGTGGCAACCGTGCCGGGCCGCCCGGCCATCGTCGCCGGCGTCTTCTATCTGGTCGGCGCGCTGCTGCTGTGCTTCGCGCTGTCGAAACCGTTGGCCTGGGCGGTGGTTCGGGTGGCGCGCTGGTTCGGTGGCCCCGGACAGCTCGCCTCGGTGAACAGCGAGCGCGCCCCGCGGCGCGCGTGGGCGACGCTGATGACGGTCGCGGTGGCCATCGCGGTCGGCATGGGGACGTCGGGAGCACTGGACAACCTCGTCTCGTCGATGTCGAAATCGCTCGACGGACTGGGGGATCCGGACTTCTACGTGTCGTCGACGTCGGCCGCGAGCCTGCCCCTGGGGCCGATCCTGCCGCCCTCGGTGGCCGAACGCGTCGCGGCGGTTCCCGGGGTCACCGAGGTCGTCGGCGGTCAGTGGGCCGCGGTCAACATCGGCGAGAGCAAGGCGAATGTGCAAGGGCTCGAGCCGGGTTCGCGCGCACCGTTCATGCGCAAGGCGTCGCCGGAAGCGGTGGCGAGCGTCCTCGCCGGCGACGGCATCCTGATGTCGAACGTCCTGGCCCGCGCATTGGGCGTGGGCACGGGCGACACGGTGGAACTCGCGACCCCCAATGGTCCGCGGCAGACGGTCGTGCGTGACACCGTCGACTATGTCTCCCTCGACTCCGGTGTGGCGGCCATGTCGCAGGAGTTGCTGGGGGAGTGGTTCGACCGCGACGGCGACACCTACCTGCAGGTGATCATCTCGCCCGATGCCGACCCGGAGCAGGTCCGTCGGGACCTCGAGGCGCTGGTCGACGGTGTCCCGACGACCGGCAACAAGCCGATCTGGGTCTACAGCGGTGCCGAGGCCCTCGCGGCCACCCAGGCCACCGTCGAGCAGGCGGGCGCGTTCGCGGTCGCCATCCAGTGGATCGTCGCCGGTGCGGCCGCGATCGCACTGCTCAACACACTGCTGCTGTCGGTCCTCGAACGACGCCGTGAGCTGGGCGTCCTGCGGGCGATGGGGGCCTCCCGCCGGTTCGTCTCGCGGACAGTGCTCGCCGAGGCGGGAGCGGTCGCCCTGGTCGGGTCGGTCCTCGGCGTCGTCCTCGGTGCCGCCATGCATCTGCTCAGCAACCAGATCCTGACCATCACGACGTCCCTGACGGTGGTGTATTCGCCACGGCCGTCGGCTTTGCTCTTCGTGACCATCGCCGTGGCCCTCTGCCTGATCGGTGCCTTCGTCCCCGCGGTCCGGGCCGGGCGGATGAACATCAGCGAGTCGATCCAGAACGAGTAGTCCGGCCGCGGCTGCGCGGTCGAGCAGATCCGCCATGCCCCGCTCGTCAACAATTCTTGACACATCGTCGATGTCAACATAACCTGACATCATGCACGACGACCACAGCACCGACACCGCACCCGACGCACCGAGCGCCGAGCTGGCCGGAGACGCCTCGAGCGGCGATCCGGCGAGGGGCCTGGCCGCGGTACGCGCCCTGCGCACCCTGGCCGACCGACTCGAGGACGTGCAGGTGGCCAACGCCCGTGCCCACGGGTGGAGCTGGCAGGCGATCGCAGAAGTGCTGCAGATCAGCCGACAGGCCGTGCATCAGAAGCACTCACAACGTGAGGCCCGCGCGAGTGGGCCAGAAGGAGACACAGATGTTTGAGCGAATCAGTCGCGATGACAAGATGCTGCTGGCTTTCGCCACGCAGGAGGCCGGCGACCTGGGTCACCGGCAACTCGGCAATGACCACCTGATCCTGGGCATGCTCTGCAATGCCCGCAGCCCGTTGTTCGCGCTGCTGGCCGATCAGGGGTTGACGCTGACGTCGGCCCGGGAGGTGGTCCGGAAGTACCGCGACGAGCACGCGGAACGGTCCGACACCGCGGAGACCGCCGACGACGAGTCGGCCCGCGAACGCTACGAGGAGGATCGAAAAGCCCTGCGCGGCATCGGAATCGACCTCGACAAGGTCCGGGAAGCGGTGCGCGGTCGCTTCGGCGAGGACCTGTCCGATGGCTGGGGCGAGCGTGCCGAGCGCGGCCCCCGAGGACGTGGTCACGGGCGTCGGGGGCACCGGCACCATGGTCGCGGTCGCGGACCCCGGCCGGATTGCGGCCCACAGGGTCTCGGGCCAGAGGGTTTCGGGCCGGGTGGTCTCGGACCGGAGGGTTTCGGCCCAGGAGGTTTCGGGCCGGGTGGTTTCGGGCCGGGCGGACCGTTCGGCGGCGAGGGGCCCTGGGAGCCGGGTCGCGGCCGGCGCGGACCGCGGGGCCGGGGCGCCCGTCCGCGTTTCGCGAACGACACCCGGACGGTGTTCGGCCGGGCCATGGAGATCGCGCGGGAACGGGGTGACCGGCGCCTCCGCGCGGAGTACCTGCTGCTGGGGATCATCGACACCGCCGACGACGCGTCGCGGGCGTTGATCGAATCCGCCACCACCGCCGACGAACTCCGCGCCGCGGTCGTGGCGAGCCTGCCCGACGTCGAGGCGCAGGTCTGATCGTCGGCGCAGGTCTGGCGTCGAGGTCCGTTAAGTGAGCGCGAGCGCGACCGCCGTGACGACCGCCCAGGCGAGCATCGCCTTGCCGGTCGTTCCGATCGACGGGATCAGTCCCGGTCCGGCCGCCCCGGTCCGGACCGGGGCGTAGGCCTGCCACAGCAGCGGGAACGTCACCAGGCCGAGCAGCGCCCAGGGGGTCGCGAAGGCCAGGACCACGCTCATCGCGAGCGGGGTCAGGAGAAGCACGGCGAACAGGATCCGGGTCCGGGCGTCACCGAGGCGCACGGCGAGGGTGATCTTGCCGGATTCGCTGTCGCTGGGGATGTCTCGGAGGTTGTTGACGACCAGCACGCTGCTCGAGATCGCGCCGATCCCGATGGCGCCGGCGAGTCCGACCCAGTCGACGCGGCCGGCGGAGACGAACTGGGTGCCGAGGACGGCCACGAGCCCGAAGAAGGTGAACACCGCGACCTCGCCCCAGCCGGCGTAGCCGTAGGGGCGTTTGCCGCCGGTGTAGAACCAGGCGCCGGCGATGCAGATCGCGCCGACCAGCACGAGCCACCACACCGTCGCGATCGCGAGGACGAGCCCGCAGACCGCCCCGATCCCGAAGCACAGGAACGCGGCGGTCTTCACGGCCTTCGGCGAGGCGGCGCCCGACCCGACCAGGCGCATCGGACCGACCCGGTCGTCGTCGGTCCCCCGCACGCCGTCGGAGTAGTCGTTGGCGAAGTTCACGCCGATGATGAACGCGACGGCCACCGCCAGCGCGAGTACGGACTTCCACCACGTGACGTCGCCGGAGTGCGCCGCCGCGCCGACACCGACCACGACCGGCGCGATCGCGTTGGGGAGCGTGCGCGGACGAGCGCCCTGGATCCACTGCGAGGGGGTAGCCACGGGGTTCATCGTGTCACGGCCGCGCGCCCGGCCGGCGGCTGCCCGGCAGGTGTAGAACTTCGTAGCGCCTGGCGCGACGACACACTACATCTGCGGGGGCCGTCGAGCGATGGAACCGGTTGCGGCGCAGATGCGTCTGAAGGTCATGCATCTTCCGCCGGACTTTCGAGCACTCGCCCTCGACCAGGACGGCGTGTTCACCGCTGCCGATGCCCGCGAACACGGCGTCAACCGGTCGGCGGTGCACCGCCGGGTGCGGGCCGGCGAGTGATATCGGTGCATCCTCGTATCTATCGGCTCGCCGACCACCCCGAGACCGACCGCACGCGAATCCGGACCGCGACGCTGGCCGTCGGCGCACACGCGGTCCTGTCGGGACTCGCTGCAGCGTGGTGGCATGGGATCGTCGATGCCCCACCCAGCTTGCCCACGGTCACCGCGCTGCGCGGCCGCCACGGTCATCCGGTGACGGGAGTCCGGATTCTCAACCGCGCACTCGCCGAGGCCGACGTGCTGACCCGGGACGGGCTACCGGTCACCGGGGTCGCGTTGTCGGTTCTGGAGGGTGCGGTAGAGGGCGGCATCGAGGTCATCGATTCTGCGCTGCAACAGCGGCGCACCACGGTCGAGCGTCTCGTCGAGGCCTACGAGCGGCGGCGCCGTTGCGTCGGCGCGGCGGACATGGGCCCGATGGTCCAGCTGCTGGAATCAGGTGCGCGGTCGGCCGCCGAGCGTCTCGCTGTCACGATCCTCCGGACCGCGGGTATCGAAGGGTGGGTGGCAAACCATCCGACGTGTGGGTACGAGATCGACTTTGCATTCCTCGACCGCATGGTGGCGGTGGAGATCGATGGGTTCGCCTTCCACCGCGACGCGAAGACGTTCCAGCGTGACCGCACCCGACGCAATGCGCTCATCGCGGCGGGTTGGACGGTGCTGAACTACACCTGGGGTGACCTCCGCGACCGAGCGGGTCACGTCGCGACGTCGATCTCCCGGGCACTCGCGACCGCCGCCTGAACTGCAGTTGTCGCACATCGTTGCGCCAGGCGCGACGACACACTACATCTGCGCACCGAAGCGGGCCCGCAACGCGCGTCGGTCGTACTTGCCGGGTCCGCGGAGGGGGAGGGCGTCGAGTTCGACGACCCGCCGGGGGGCCGCGTACTTGTCGAGCCGCTCGGTGACCGAATCGCGAATGCGGTTGACGTCGAGGCGTTCTCCGGGACGGACGACGACGAATGCGGTGACCGCCTCGCCGAGCCGGTCGTCGGGGAGTCCGACGACGACGCATTCGGCGACCGCCGGGTCGTCGGCGATCACGGCCTCGACGACCTGCGGTACGACGGTCAGCCCGCCGGTCGAGATGGCCTCGTCGGCGCGGCCGACGATCGAGAGCAGTCCGGCGTCGTCGACGCGGCCGAGGTCGTCGGTGCGGAACCAGCCCGGCTCGGCGAAGGCCGGATGGTCGGGCAGATTGCGATAGCCGGAGGCGACGACCGGACCGCCGAGCAGTACGCGCCCCACCCCGTCGGGTGCCGGATCGGCGATGCGGACCGCGACGCCGTCGAGTGGTCGCCCGTCGTAGACGCACCCTCCGGCGGTCTCGCTCATCCCGTATGTCGCGACGACCGGGAGACCTTCGTCGACCGCCCTGTCCCACAACGGTTTCGGGGTGGCCGCGCCGCCGACGAGGATGGCGTCGAGCTCCCGCGAGGCGGCGGTCGCGGCGGGCTGGTCGAGAACCTTGACGAGCTGGGTGGGCACCAGCGAGGTGTATCGCCGCGGACCTTCGAAGTCGCGTACGGCGCGGGCGTAGACCTCGGGATCGAAACCGGCCCGCATGTCCAGGACCACCGGCGTCTGCCCGGCGGTCAGCGCCCGGAGCAGGACCTGCAGGCCGGCGATGTGGTGCGGTGCCAGCGCGAGCAGCCAATTGCCCGGCCCGCCCAGATGATCGGCGGTGGCCTGCGACGACGCGGCGAGGGTCGCGGGAGAGTGCTGCGCGCCCTTGGGGGTGCCCGTCGACCCCGACGTCGAGACGACGAGGGACACGGGGTCGTCGATCGGTGCGTCGACCTGCAGCGCCGAGGCGAGTTCGGTTGCGGCGCGGGCGTTGTCGGGCACGGGCAGGAAGGCCGAGGAACCGTCGAGGATCGCCCGGAGGTCGTCGACGTGGTCGAGCACGGCGGCGGTCGACGGCAGCGGCAGGGTTCGCAGGGTCCTCAGGACGGGTCCCCATCGGTCGGACGGCCCCCATCAGGATCGGGGTCGTCGCTGAACGGCCATCCGCGGGCGACGAGGTGTGCGCGTACCCGCGCGATGTCGTCCTCGTGCGGCAGTTCATGGGTGTAGTGGGTGATCTTCACCGCCGCGTCGATCCGCGATATCGGTTCGGGTGGTGGCGGGGACTCGCGGGCCAGCTCCGCCGACACCTGGCTCACCTCGTCGTCGGTCAGCTGCCGGCGCAGCAGCGCCACGAGCGGTATGTAGTCGTTGTGCGGGACGCCGTCGGGGTAGCCGGCGCGCAACCACTCCACGACCTTCTGCAGAAGTGTCGGGCGGTCCACGGGGTGTCTCCGATCAGAAGCGGGGACGATCACTTGTAGCCGAACGGGAAGATCTTGACGCCGGTGTAGTAGAAGATCGTCTGCCGGGTGATCCAGAGGATCCCGACGACGATCACCAGGATGACGACGCCGAAGATGAGATACGCCACGGGCTTCAGCGCGGGATGCGGATCGGAGGTCGTTCCGTCGGCGGCGACGGAACCCTCGGCGAGGGACCGCAGACGCAACCCGACTGCGAACAGCGCGGGCAGTCCCGCTCCCAGTACCAGTCCGACGATGAGGACTTTGCCGATGGCCTCGAACGTCTCCATTCTCAAGCGCTCCTCTCCGGGTCGTGCTGCACGATGATCTCGGCCGGGATGACCGGCGGCAGCGGGAGGGTTGTGTCGTCCGTCTCGGTGGCGACCGCTTCCTCCCACTCCTCGCCCGCGAGGGCCTCGCCCTCCCAGGCGTCGTTGACGTTCTCGTGGTCGACCTTGTTCTCCTGCGCGCGCCAGTACATGTAGCCCGACGCGACCACCAGGATCGCGAAGATGATGAGGGCCCCGGTGACGTCGCCGAACAGGTGCGCGATGAAGTAGCAGGCGGCACCGACCGCGCCGGCGGCGGGCAGGGTCGTCACCCAGGCGACGGCCATCCGGCCGGCGACCGACCAGCGGACCTGGGCGCCTTTGCGGCCGACCCCCGAACCCAGGATGGAGCCGGTCGCGACCTGGGTGGTAGAGAGCGCCATGCCCGCGGCACTCGAGGTGAGGATGATGGCGGCCGACGACGCCTCGGCGGCCATGCCCTGCGGCGAGGTGATCTCGACAAGCCCCTTGCCGAGGGTGCGGATGATCCGCCAGCCGCCCAGGTAGGTGCCGATCGCGATGGCCGCGGCGCAGCTGAACACCACCCAGAAGGGGAGTCCGTGGCTGACGCTCGACGCCTCGAGGTGTCCGGTGGCGATGAGGGCCATCGCGATGACACCCATCGTCTTCTGGGCGTCTCCGGTGCCGTGGGCCAGCGAGACCAGCGATGCGGTGGCGACCTGCCCGTAGCGGAAGCCGTCCTCCTTCTGCCGGTCGGCGATCCGGCGGGTGATCGCGAAGACCAGCCAGGTTCCGCACGCCGCGACCAGACAGGCGATGACCGGTGCGGCCAGCGCGGGGATGAGGATCTTGGAGGTGATCCCGGACCAGTTGATCCCGCTGACACCGATCGCGGCCAGGCCCGAACCGATCAGCCCGCCGAACAGGGCGTGGGACGAACTCGAGGGCAGCCCGAACAGCCAGGTGAAGAGATTCCACAGGATGCCGCCGATCAGGCCCGCGAAGATGATGAGCAGCGCCGTCGTCGCCGACAAGCCGGCCACCAGCTCCCCGGCGTCGGGTCCCGAGGTCTGCTGGATGTTCAGCACGTCCTTGGTGATGGTCGCCGCGACCTCCACGGACAGGAAGGCGCCGACCAGGTTGAGCACCGCCGACAGCCCGACCGCGACCTTCGGCTTCAGGGCGCCGGTGGCGATCGACGTCGCCATCGCGTTGCCGGTGTCGTGGAAGCCGTTGGTGAAGTCGAAGCCGAGGGCTGTGACCACCAACAGCACCAGGATCAGCATCTCGCCGCTCATGGTGACGATTGTGGGACCTACCGCCCCCATTTACCTAAACATCGGGCACAGTTCCGGTGCGCGGGGTCCCCGGCCGGGGCCGACCTATCGAACGTTCAACAGACCCTCGGAAACCGGTCGCCGCTGTGGAAGAATCCGTCGGCATGACATCGATGAAGCTGGGCATGCCGATCAACTACGCGGGCGACTTCCGCGAGACCATCAACAACCTCGCGGACTTCGAAGCCGCGGGCGTGCAGCGCATCGCGGTTCCGGAGGCCTACAGCTTCGACGCCGTCTCGCAGCTGGGGTACATCGCGGCCAAGACCGAGACGATGGAACTGCAGACCGCGATCCTGCCCATGTACTCGCGGACGCCCACCAACCTGGCGATGACCGCGGCCGGCCTCGACTACATCAGTGGCGGTCGCGCGGTGCTCGGTATCGGCGCATCCGGTCCGCAGGTGATCGAGGGATTCCACGGCGTCAAGTACGACTACCCGCTGGGACGCGCCCGCGAGCACGCCGAGATCTGCCGGATGGTCTGGCGCCGCGAGAAGCTGAACTACCAGGGCAAGCACTACACGCTGCCGCTCGACGAGGAGCACGGCGGCTCGGGACTGGGCAAGTCCCTGAAGATCATCAATCACCCCGTACGCGACAACATCCCGTTGCTCCTGGCCGCCATCGGCCCGAAGAACATCGAGTTGGCCGCCGAGATGTTCGACGAGCTGCAGCCGATCCTGTTCCACCCGGAGCAGATCGACGCTGCCTTCGGTGAGTCGCTGGCGGCGGGCAAGGCCAAGCGCGATCCGTCGCTGGGGGATCTGGGCATTGTCGTCCAGGCCACCGCACGCATCTCCGACGACGCCGAGCAGATCGACAACGCCAAGCAACTCGTGCGCCATCATGCCGCCCTGTACATCGGCGGGATGGGCGCCCGCGGGAAGAACTTCTACAACCAGCTCGCCATCCGCTACGGCTACGCCGACGAGGCGAAGCTGATCCAGGACCTCTACCTCGACGGCAAGAAGATGGAGGCCGCGGCCGCGGTCCCCGAGGACCTCGTCACGTCGATGTCGCTGATCGGTTCCAAGGCCCAGGTGGCCGAGCGGGTCGCGGCGTTCCGGGAGGCCGGTGTCACGTGCGTCCTGGCCTCGCCCACCGCGCCGACCCACGCCGAGCGCGTCACCGAGGTCGAGCACCTGCGCGACATCTTCGGGGGCTGATCGCGCGATCGGCGATTGTTGTCCGGAAAACGACGGCCCGTGTACGCACGGCCGTCGTTTTCCTTTCTCGGTCATTTGCTCCTCGGGTGCAATTCCGAGACATTTCACTACACTTCGACGATGTTCTGCCGACCGTGAATTCGGGTGTGCATTCACGGTGTGTCCGAATCCCGTCGCAGGTCGCGCGAAATACCATTCCGTTCACATCGATTAGCGTCAGTAACGGCGTTCCCCCCGAGTTGTGAGGCGACAACCCGTCCCATAGGCTCTTGTCATCCGCTCGGCGCGCATCGGTTTCACGCCGAGCGGCCGTTGCGATGACAGTGTCGGGAAATGGCCGTTCGCCCCGGTGACGCGTCGATGATGAGAATCACCACGCGACCGGCGGCAACGGATCGGCGTGACAAGAGGACGGCACATGGTGAGTGGTGAGGCAAGGCGTTGAATTCGACGACGCCCGTGTTTCGATCTCGCGGCCGACGCATGCCTTTTTCATGCACGTCGGGGTGTGGCATGGCATTTCTGGGACCGGGGGGATCAGACGGTCGGCCCGGCCCGTGAGCCCCGTTCTCCCCGGCCGCACGCGTAAAGGCCGGGTCGTCCAATGAGCGATTCGTCCAAGCGCGAGTTCGTGGTCCCGTCGGGTCCCTCCGACCCCGACGCCCCGCGTCGTTTCACCCTCAGCGCGGCCCAGCGATCGCTGTGGTTCACCCAGCAGGCGGCGCTCGATGTGCCGATCAACGTCGCCCAGTACGTCGAGATCGACGGTCCCATCGACGCCGAGCTCTTCGTGCGGGCGACCAGCACGGTGGTGCAGCGCGCGCAGTTCACCCAGCTCCGGTTCGTCGACACCGAGGACGGGCTGGTCGGCGTGTACGACCCCGCCCTGCACTACTGGGCCGACATCATCGATCTCCGTGACCGGCCGGACCCGCGCGCCGTCGCCGAGGAGATGATGGCGCAGGACTATTCGCGACCCCTCGACCCCCGGGTGGACCGGACCGCACGCGGGTGCCTGTTCCGGCTGTCCGACGACAAGGCGCTGGTCTACAACCGCGGTCATCACCTGCTCTCGGACGGGATGGGCGGCAAGGACCGGATGGTCGAGGCCCTCGCGGCCTATCACGCGGCGGTCACCGGCGAGCCCGCGCCGCCCCAGAAGCCGGTCGACCTGGACCTTCCGGCCCGCGCCGACGCCGAGTATCGCCAGTCGAAGCGCTTCGCCACCGACCGCGCGTACTGGCGGGAGAACATGGCGGGCGTGGGGATCGCCGCGACCCTGGCGCACCGCCCGGGGCGTCCCGCAGCCGTTGCCAGACGCGTCGCCGCCGCGGTGCCCGCCGACACGATGGCGCGGTTACGTGCTGCCGCACAACGCGGTTCGACGATCCTGCCCAACGTTCTCGTCGCCGCCTTCGCGGCCTATCTGGGCCGCGCGGCCGCGCAGGGCGACGAGGTGATCTTCCAGTTCCCGGTCGCCGCGCGCACGACCGCGGCGCTGCGTGCCACCCCGCTCCCGGTCGCCAACATCGTGCCGCTGCGCACCGGGGTCACCGGATCGGGCAGCGTCGCCGACGCGCTCGCGTCCACCCAGGCGGCGCTCATGGGCGCGCTGCGGCACCAGCGCTACCGCGGCGAGGACATCTGGGCCGACCTCGCCGCCGACGAATCCTCCGGGGCGACACCGCGCACGGCGGCTCAGGAACGCTCCGGCCCGATGCTCAACCTGATGCTGTTCGACCGCGAATTCCCCTGCGGCGAAGCACGAGCCACGTTTCACATCCTGACCGTCGGCCCAGCCGACGACCTGACGATCAACATCTACCCGGTACCCGGCGAGGATCAGGATTCCTCGCTGATGATCGGCGTCGAGGCGAACCCCAACCGATACGACGACGCGGAGGTCGCCGAACACCACGGGCAGTTCCTGTCGATGCTAGACACGTTCGCCGATGCGCTCCTCCGGGCGCCGGACACCCGCGTCGACGACCTCCCGCTGCGTTTCTCCGACACCTCGGCCGGAGAGGCGCGTGAGCTGCCGGCGAACGAGGCGCCGGACGCGGGCACCGTCTGGACGGCCCTCACCGACGTCGCGCTGCGGCACCGGCGTGATCCCGCCGTCGAGATCTCTGGAACATCTTCGGACGCAACGCTGCTGACCTTCGAACAGCTGCACGCGCGGGCTCGCGATCTCGGCGCCCGGTTGCGCACGCTCGGAGCGCGACCCGGCTCGGCGGTCGGCGTCTTGGTCGGGTCGGACGCGGACCGGGTGCTGTCGTGGTGGGCCGTCGCGGCGACAGGGGCCGCCGTGATCCTGCTCGATCCCGCAGCACCGCACTCGGTGCCGCCGGATGTCCCTGGGGTGTCCGGCGTGCTGGTGATCGCCGACGACGATGCGGACGTGCCGGCCGGCGTCCGCGCGGAGGACGTGCACACGCTGGCCGGACTGACCGGGGTCGCGCCGTCGGCGGAGCCCGCGTCGCCCCGTCCGGAGGACACCGCCTGCTTCGTCGCCGGCGCCGAGGATGTGGTCGCACTCCCGCAGCGGGCCGTGGCCGCGCTCATCGTTGACGGCCTGTTCGCGCCGGAAGCATTCGGCCACAACGTATCCGACGCGGAACAAGGGCAGCTCGCGGTCACGGCGCCGAAGGCCTCCTGGGCGGCCCACCTCGAGATCGTCGCCGGTGCCGCCCACGGGTTGCGGCTCGTCGAGCCCGACGCCGCCGGCGTGACGCACCGGATCGTGCCCTCCGGGCTGCTCGTCGACGACCCGGGGCACGGCGCCGCGACGACGGTGCTGATCGTCGATGCCGGCGCCGCGCCGGCGCCGGCCGTCCGACACGCCGCCGGCCGCGATGTGCGGGCCGGCTACAGCCCTCGGGGCGTGCTGGGCCCCTACACCGCAGCGAACCGGATCCGTTCCGACCAGCCGATCGACCGGCCCCTCCCGAGCGGACACCCGCGCGACGGCGTCGGCATCGCGATCCTCGACCACCGTCTACGACCCCTGCCGCCCGGCATCACCGGCGACGTGTACGTCGTGGGAAGCGTTGTGCCACAGTACTTCGCCGAGGAAGGCTCGCGTACTTCGACGACGCTCGTCGCCTGTCCGTGGCATCCCGGCCGGCGCATGCTGGTCACCGGCGACCGCGGGCACCGCGAACCGGGGACGGGACTTCTCGTCGTCGATCACCGCGCCGGCGAGATCGTCGAGATCGACGGCATCCGAGTCGATCTCGCGCTGCTCGAACGTGCCGCCACAGAGGTCCCCGGTGTCGCGGCCGCGACCGCGACCGTACTCGGCGACAGCGACGGGCTCGGGCTCGGACTCGTGCCCGCCCGTTCCGCGTCGTCGGCGGCGACCGAACCGACTTATCCGCAACGGATTCGGGCGGCGGTTCGACGCCGGGTCAACGCGGAACTCCCGGCGGTGCTGTGGCTCCGCCGGGTCACGATCCTGGATGCGGTACCGCTCGACGGGTTCGGCGGCGTCGACCGGTCTGCCGCCGCCGGGCTGATCGCCGCGGCGCCCGAAACGCCCGCCGCTCGCCGCCGTCCGTCGACGCCGATCGAACGCGCCGTTGCCGACGCGGTGACGTCCGTCCTCGGCGTGCCCGACCCGTCCCTGGACGACGAACTGGTCCAGCTCGGCGCCACGTCACTGGGATTCATGCAACTGGCCACGCACCTCGGTGACACCTTGCAGGTCGTCGTCAGCGTGCGCGATCTCGGTGATGTCACGACCCTCGCCGAACTCGCCGCCGTCCTCGAGGCCTCCGCGCCGCGCCGCGCCGCGCCGGGTGATCCCGCGGGCACCGTCCGCTACCGGCCGACCCGCGCGCAGCAGGAGATCTGGCTGCTCAATCGCGCCGACCGGCAGGCGACCGTTTATCACCTGCCGGTGCATGTCGTTCTCGCCGAGGGTATCTCGGCCGAGGTCGTCCGCGCCGCACTCATCGACGTCGCGGCGCGGCACGAGGCGCTGCGGACCGTGTACCCCGACAACGGCGGGGAGCCGGTCGCGGTCGTCCGCGGAGTCGACGAGGCGAGTGTGGCCGCGCCGGTGACCGCGGCCACCCTCGACGCGACCGGCATCGACCTCGCCGTCGCGGCCCCCTTCGACCTGACGGTGGACCTGCCGTGGCGTGCGGTCGTCGACGAGACCTGCGAACGGACCGAGCTCGTACTCGTCGCCCACCACATCGCGATCGACGAGTGGTCGCTGCACACCGTCGTCGACGACTTCGCGCATGCACTGCGTGCTCGTCTCGACGGTGCGACTCCGGTGTGGACCGAGGACGCGGTGGCCTTCAGTGCCGCGCTGTCCGCACGGCCGGCCGCGGTGGATGCGGCGGCCGAGGTCTATTGGGCGAAGACATTGCGGGAGGCACCTTCTCGCATCGTGCTGCCGGAGCCGGCGCAACCGGTGCCGGCGGGACTCACCTCCGGTCCGGCGACCGTCCTGCGTCGTGACGTCGACCGTGGGGCCCGGGACCGTGCCGCTGCTCGTGCACGCGACTACGGGACGACGCTCAACACGATGCTGTGCGTGGCGCTCTCGGCCGTACTGGCCGAGTACTCGGATTCCGACGACTTCGTGTTGTCGGTGCCGGTCTCAGGACGATTCACCACCGAGGAACTACGCCCGGTCGGCATGTTCGTCGCGACGGTACCGGTGCGGATCACCGGGGTGCGGCGCCGCAGCGTTGCGGAGGTCCTCGCCCGCGTGGGCGCGGACCTGACGGCGGCGATCACCCACGCCGACGCGGCACCGACGGGGCTCGCCGATGTCATCTTCGCCTATCACGCCTCCCGGCCCGACGTCGCCGACCCGGCGGTGTTCGCCGAGGTCCAGACCTTGTCCGCCGGCCAGGCGCGAACCGCGTTGGAAGTAACCGTCTTCGACGAACCGGACGGGTTGTCGATAGCGCTGGCCGTCGCCGAACGCCGGGTCGACCCGATCGCTGCCGGCCACCTGCTCGACCGTTTCGTCGAGACGGTCGCCGCGCTCGGTGTCGCGACGCCCGACTCGGTCGTCGCGGGGTGCATCCCGGTTCCCGCCGCCAGGGCACTCTCCGACCGCAGCCGCCGGACCACTCCCGTCGACCCGATCGATGCCCTGCGACGCCGTGCGCAGGCGAAACCGGACGCCGCCGCCGTCATCGCCGACGACACGGCCCTGACCTATCGGGAACTGCTCGGTCGCGCCGAGGCCCTCGCGAACACGTTGCGGGAGAACGGGGTACAACCGGGAGACCGAGTCGCGCTGTCGCTGCCTCGGAGCGCCGAGGCCGTGATCGCGATCGTCGCGGTGCTCTTGGCCGACGCGGTGTACGTGCCCATCGAACCCGACGATCCGCCGTCGAGGACGGAGCTGATCGTCGATGCCACCGCTCCCGTCGCGGTCATCGAAGCCGGGCCGGCGGTGCGCGCCGTCGCGACGGGCGAACGTGCACAACCGGTTCCGGGTGGCGCCTACGTGATCCACACCTCCGGCTCCACCGGTGTCCCGAAAGCCGTGCTGGTGACCCGCGCGAATCTGGCGGCCATGCTCGGCGCCGCGCTGGACACGATCGCCGCGTCCGACGACGACGTGTGGAGCTGGGTCCACTCCTATGCGTTCGACTTCTCCGTCTGGGAGATCCTGGGACCGTTGGCCTCCGGTGGTGCCGTCGTCGTGCTGGAGCGCGCCACCGTGCTCGACCCGCGCTTGCTGGCGGCGGCGATCGACCGGTACGGGGTCACCATCTGCTCGCAGACCCCGACGGCGTTCGGCAACCTCATCGACCCGACGGTGGCCGCCGTCGCCCCGGACGCCGGATCAACCGCGTTGCGCGCCGTCGTCTTCGGTGGCGAGCCGTTGTCGCCGGGGCTGTTACGGGAGTGGTCGGCCGCGCATCCGGACGTCCGGCTGGTCAACATGTACGGCATCACCGAGACGACCGTGCACCTCACGGCGGTCGACGTCGACGTCGACGACGCCCGCAGCGACATCGGTGTCCCGCTGGACGGCGTCTCGGCGGCGATCCTGGGCCGCGACCTACGCCCGGTTCCGGTGGGCGCCATCGGCGAACTGTACGTGAGCGGCGACCAGGTCACGCTCGGCTATCACAACGCCCCGGCCACGACCGCCGCGCGGTTCGTCGCCGACCCGCGCGGCACCGGCCGCCGGATGTACCGCACCGGCGACCGCGTACGCGAGATCGCCGGCGGCCGCATGGTCTATCTCGGCCGCAGTGACGACCAGGTCCAGATCCGCGGGCACCGCATCGAACTCGGTGAGATCGCGTCGGTGCTGCGCGAGCACCCCGGCGTCGGTGACGCGCGCGTGCTCCTCGACCCGGGCAGCCGCCGCGGCGAGGAACGGCTGCTCGCATTCGTCACCGAGGACGGTCTCGCCGACTTCGATGTGCTGGACGCCCTGTCCGCGGAGCAGATCCTCGTGTCCTGCGCGACCAGGCTCCCGAGGCACATGATCCCGGCGCGACTCGCGATCGTCGACGGCTGGCCGATGACCCCGACCGGCAAACTCGACCGCCACCGGCTCACGGGGCTGCTGCCCGAGGTGCCGACGGGACCGACCCGAGCACTGACACCGGCCGAGCAGACCGTCGCCGACGCCATGCGCGCGGTGACCGGCACGGACGCCGTGCTCGCCGCGGACACCAACTTCTTCGCGTCCGGAGGAACGTCGCTGTCGGCAGCGCGACTCGCGGCCACGCTGACGGGCACCGGCGGCCATGTCTCCGTCGCCGATGTGTTCGCCCACCCGACGGTGGCCGCACTCGCCGCGCACATCGAGTCCGCGGCGAGTTCGGGACGCACGATCGCCGACGGCTCCCGGACCGGTCTCGCCGACTTCGCCGCCGCTGACGGGGTGGATCTGCCGCTCACCCCCGAGCAGATGGATCTGTGGCTCCGATGGCGCACCGAGCCGGACTTCACCGGGTATCTGATGCCGCTCGCCCTCCCGATCGACGCCGGCCCCGACGAGCTGCGCCGTGCCCTGCTCGAGATCGTGACGCGGCACGACGCGTTGTGCACCGTGTTCCCCTCGGGTCCCGACGGCCCGGTGCAGCGTCGCCGACCCGACTCCCATGTCGCGGGTGAACTGAGAGAGCAACTGGCGCAGACGGTCTCGGTCGCAGACATCGACTCGGTCGACGCCGCGCTGCGTGCGCTGCACACGCCGATCGACCTGGCCGCCGAACTGCCCTGGCGGGTACGGATCTGCGCGGTGGGCGAGCAGACCTGGCTTCTCGTCGTCGCGCACCACATCGCGGTCGACGGCGAGTCGTTCGGCATCCTGTCCGCAGAGCTGCGATCCGCCCTGTCCGGGACGCTCCCGGCGCCCGCCGATGTCGACTACCAGGAGTACTCGGCGTGGCGAGCCGGGTCGCTGGCCGCCCGGCGGACCGAGCTCGTCGCGCACTGGGTCTCGGCGTTCGATCGGGCCGTCGAACCACTGCGCCTGCCCGAACTGAACCCGGCGGCCCCGCATCCGTCCGCGCCGGAACGAGCGGTGGTGCACCGTGCGCACCGGTCGCTCGACCGCACCGAGACCGGAGCACTCGACGATCTGGCGGTGGCCAGACACAGCACTCCGTTCATCGTCGTGCACACCGCGCTCGCGGCGGTGCTGACAAGGCAGTCCGACGCCGAGGTGGTCACGATCGGCACCGCTCTGTCCGGGCGGATCGACCCGCGCCTGGTCTCCGTGCCGGGGCTGTTCGCCCGTGCCGTACCCCTGCACACCCCGATCGACGTCGACCTGCCGTTCGTCGATCTCCTGGCCTCGGTCACCGCGGTCGACCTCGGCGCGTTCGCGCACGCCGACCTCCCGCTCACCGAGATCACCGAGATCGCCGATCCCGGTCGGGTCAAGGCGGGCACCCCGCTGTTCGAGGTCTCCCTCGGCGCCGTCCCGGACGAGCTGGTGGCGGCGAGTCCGGCTGCGGCAGCGGACGTCCCGTCGGACGCGAGTCCCTTCGGGGGAGTGCCGCTGTTCGGTGTGGACGTGTCGATGTACCGCCGGGACGGTGCACTGCATCTGATGATGACGTGCACGGATGCGGTGGCGAGTGCCGCGAGACTGGACGCGTTGTGCGACCTCGTCGTCGAGACGATACGGCGCGGGGTGCGCGAACCGAACCGGACGGTCGCGGCGCTGCTCGCCCCGTCGGACCCGACGTCGGTCCCGGAAGCCGCGCCGGATAACCGGATTCGCGAGTTCGAGACGCTCGACGAGCTGCTGACCGGTGGGCTCGGCCACGATCCGGATGCGATCGCGGTCGTCGACCGACGCCATCCGGTGCCCGGGCCGGGTGTCTCGCTCACCAATTCCGATCTCGACCGGCTCGCGTCGTTCACGGCTCGCACGCTCATCGACGCGGGAATCGGTCCGGGGGACGTGGTGGTCGCCCTGCTGCCGCGCTCGGTCTTCGGCGTGCTCGCCACGGTCGCGGTCGCCCGCGCGGGCGCAGCGTTCGTGAACGTCGATCCGACCGACCCAGCGGGGCGCCGGCAGATGATCATCGAGCGGTGCCGACCGCGTGCCGTTGTCACCCTCGCGGCGACCGCGGAGTCCGTGACCGGCGGCATCCCGGTGCTCGCCCTCGACGAGTTGCTCGCCCGACATACCGATTCCGGTGCGAATGCGGCGGATTCGCTGCCGTTCGAAGCCGCCGAGCGGGTGCGGCCGCTGTCGGTGGACGACGTCGCCTACATCACCTTCACCTCGGGGACGACCGGACTGCCCAAGGGTGTCCAGGTGACCCATCGGGGCCTCACGGACTGGGCGCGCGACACCGTGGCCCGATTGCGGCTCGACTCGTCGGACGCGGTGTTGCACACGTATGCAACCGGATTCGACGCACACCTGATGGGGCTCGTGCCCCCGCGGGTCGCCGGCGCCACGATCGTCGTGTGCCCGCCCGATGTCATCGCCGCGGACGAGCTCGCCGAGTTCGTCGACGCCGAACGGGTCAGCGTCCTGCTGACCACCCCGTCGGTGCTCGCGACCCTGCGGCCCGACGAACTCCCCGGTGTTCGTCACGTGGCGGTCGGCGGTGAACCCCTCGGCGCCGGGCTGGTCCGGGAGTGGACGGCCGGCCACACGCTGAGCAACGAGTACGGCCCGACCGAGGCGACCGTGGCCGTGAGCAGCGCGCGGTACACGGCGACTCCGGGCGGGCCGGTTCACTTCGGCGCCGGGAGCGGAGCGAGCGGGCCGGTTCACATCGGCGCGCCGCTGGTGGGTGTGGGGATGTATGTGCTCGACCGTGCGCTGCGACCGGTGCCCGACCACACCGTCGGCGAACTGTACCTCTCCGGGAACTGCCTTGCCCGTGGGTATCTCGACGACCCGGCGACGACGGCCGGGGCGTTCGTCCCCGATCCGTTCAGCACCGACCCGTTCAGCGCCGGCGGGCGGATGTACCGGACCGGTGACCTCGTCCACCGTCGTCCCGACGGCACGTTCGTGATCCACGGTCGCACCGACGATCAGGTGAAGATCCGCGGCGTGCGGCTGGAGCCGGGTGAGGTCGATGCGGCGCTGTCGGGGCTGCCCGGCGTGGCGACCTCGGTGACCGCGACGAGGACCACCCCGGCGGGCGAGAAGATCCTCGTGTCGTGGGTCGTGGTCGACGGAGACGATGCGGAAGTGGCCGACCTGCCTCGTCAGCTCGCGCACCTGTTGCCGCGCAGCATGATCCCGAGTGCGATCGTCGGTGTCCCGGCGTTGCCGTTCGGACGCAACGGGAAAATCGACGTGGCGGCGCTGCCCGATCCCGATTTCGCCGGTGCGGCAGCGGGTTCGGGTGTCCGCCCCGGACGGCCGCCGTCGGGGGCCACCGAGGAACTGGTGACCGCGGTGTGGGCGGAGGTCCTCGACCGTCCCGTCCAGTCGCTGGACGCCGATTCCGATTTCTTCACCGAGGGCGGTACCTCGCTGTCGGCCACGCAGGTGACGTCGAGACTGACGGCGGCGACCGGTGCGGACATCGGGGTCCGCGAGATCTTCGAAGCACGCACGGTCGCGGGAGTCGCGCGACGTGTCGACGAACTGCTGGCCGGGCCGGGTGATACCGGCGCCGGAAGCGGAGTGGAGTCCGGCGCGGCACCCACCCGACTCCCGGTGCCGGAGTTCCTGCCGCTCGCATATCCGCAGCGCCGCATGTGGATTCACCATCAGTTCGATCCGCGTTCGACGGCCTACCATGTTCCGCTCGTGTTGCGGATGAGTGGCCGTGTCGACCTCGCCCGCCTGCGGAAGGCGGTCGACGAGGTGGTCGCGGCTCATGCCGTCCTCCGGACGGTCCACCCGGATTCGCCGTCGGGTCCACGGCAGCGCCGGATCGAGCATCGGAGTCCGGTGCTACGGCATCGCCTCGTCGACGCCGCGACGGGTCCCGAGGGTCTCCGTCGTGACATCGACGACTTCCTGCGCCGGCCGTTCGATCTGGAGTCCGAGACCGGGTTCCGGGCCGCGGTCTTCGAGCTCGACTCGGCGGAGGATCCGCACACCCATCTGGCGGTGGTCCTGCATCACGTCGCGATCGACGGGTGGTCGATCCGGGTGCTGCTCACGGACCTGCTCCGTGCCTACGACGGCCAGCGGCTCTCGGTCCCCGCCGACAAGGCGTTCACCTATGCCGACTTCACGCAGTGGCAGATCGCCCGCCTCGGCGACCCGTCCGATCCGCGCAGCAGATACGCACGGCAACTGCGTTTCTGGACGTCGACGCTCGCCGATGCCCCCGGCCCGCTCCGGTTGCCGGGAATCGCGGACACCGGCGGGCGGCCGCGCGACGCTGCCGCCGGGCGGTTGTCGGCGTCGATCGTCGGCACGGATTCACTGCACCAGACCGCGAAAGCGATGTCGGCGAGCGTCTTCCAGGTCGCACACGCCGCGCTCGCGACGGTGCTGGGCCGGTGGACCGGTGAGTGGGACCTGCTGATCGGCGTACCGGTGCACGGCCGGCACGCGCCGGAGTGGGAGTCGGTGGTTGGCATGTTCGTCAACACCGTCGCCCTGCGGACGCAACTGCATCCGGAGCTCCCGATCCGCGACGCCGTCGTGCGGGCTCGCGATGCCGCCCTGGCCGCCCAACCGCACAGCGAGGTCCCCTACGAGGACGTCGCCCGCACGGTCCGTCCCGACGGCCGGGAGGCCGGGGACCCGCTGATCTCGATACTGCTGGTCAACCAGGACGTCGTGCCCCAGTCCTCCGGCGAGATCGTGCTCGGCGGAGCGTCGGCGGGTGGCCCGGGTCCCGAGGCGGATTCCGTCGTCGCCACGCTGGTCCCGGAGTACACGGACACCGTCGACGCCAAGTTCGACGTCGAGGTCGTGCTCGCCGAACGCGACGACGAATTGCACATCACGGTGGTGCACTCCGCCGCCGTCCCGACCGTGGTCGCGCAGGCGCTTCTCGACGACTTCCGCAGATCGGTCGTCGCGGCGGCAACCGATGCCGATCAGCCGTTCCCGGAGGTCGACGGACCGGACGTCGACGTCATTGCGGCCGAACGGGTATCGGGCACCGCGGTGGCGCCGGCTGGTGCCGGGGCGTCGTCGCCTCCGGCGCCCTCGGCTCCGCTCGTCGCCGCGGTCACCGATGTGATGGCCGAGGTGCTGGAGGTCGCACCGGGATCGGTGGGGGACACCGACGACTTCTTCACGATGGGCGGGACCTCACTGTCGGCCACCAGGGTGACCTCCGCCCTGGGGCGCCGTCTGGGCGTCCGCGTGCCCACCCGGGTGCTCTTCGAGAACCCCACCCCGATCGCGCTCGCACGCGCGGTGACCGAACTCCCCGCGGAGGGGACGGACGCGGGAGGCGGTGCGCCGACCGGCACGTCGGAGGCCGACCTCGGCGACCTCCCACTCGCCCCCACGCAGCGCCGGATGTGGGTGGGCGCGCAGGTGCTCGGCGCGGTGCCGATCTACGCCGTGCCCGCGGTGGTACCCGTGCCACCCGGTACCGACGAGTCCGCGGTAGTCGGCGCGGTCGAGGCGCTCGTCGACCGCCATCCCGCGCTCCGTACCCGGTATCTCGCGACGCCAGACGGTCCCCGGCAGCGTGTCCTCGACGCCTGGCGCCCGGCCCTGCGGCGGGTGGGTGCGGCTGAGCTCACGACCCCCGCGGGGATCGGAATGCTCGGCGAGGCCTTCGATCTCGCCGGCGAGCCCCCGGTTCGGGTGTGGCTGGTCATCGGCGACGATGAGGTGACCCCGGCGGCGGTCGTGGTGGTCGCGCACCACATCGCGATGGACGGTGAATCCGCCGGCATCGTGCAGCGTGAGCTGGCGGCGCTGCTGGCGGGTCTCGACCTGGGCCCGGCGCCCACGGGTTTCGCGGTGGTCGCCCGCCGGCTGGCTGCCGATGAGGAGCGGTCCCGGGCCGTGCTGGTGGACTTCTGGCGGCGTGCGCTCGAGGGGCACAGCGGCGAGCTCGATCTCGCGCAGCGCCGTCCCGCCGTCCGGGACCTGCGGACCTCGACGACTGAGTATCTGCTGGAAGATGGGGTCGGCCAGGCGATTCCGGCAGCCGCGCGCCGGGCGTCGGCGAGCGAGTTCCACATCCTGCACGCGGCCCTGGTGCTGGCCCTCGCGGTGCAGTCGGGGGCCGATGACATCGCGCTGGCCACGCCCGCCTCGATGCGCCGCGACTCCGACACCGCCGGCACGGTCGGCATGCTCATCTCCACGGTCGTGTTGCGCACCCGGATTCGCCCCGGCATGACCGTCGGCGATCTGATCACGGCGGTCCGCGACGACGACCTGGCGGCGCTCGATCATGCCGCGATCGCCTTCGACGATGTGGTCGCCCTGATCGATCCGCCGCGCGTCCCCGGGCGGCATCCGCTGGTACAGGTGGCGTTCTCGATGGCCGATCCGGAGATGCCCGGGCCCGACCCGGCAGACACCGGCGCGCCGACGTGGATGTCGCCGCGCAGCGAGTTCGACATCCACGTCGAGGCGGTGCCCGACGCCGGCGGCTGGCGGTTGCGCGTCCACCACGGCCGGGAACTGTTCGACGAGGGCACGATCCGCGCCCTCGGCGAGCGAGTGGTCGCCGCGGTCGCCGCCGTCGTGGGGGAGCCGTCACGTCGCCTCGCGGCCATCGAGCCGCTGACCGGCGCCGAACGACGCTTCGTCGCCGACCGGGCGCGGGCATCCTCGACGACGGGGGCCGAACCGCTGCTGGCCGAGCTGTTCACGACGGCTGTCGCGGCGTACGGCGACCGTCCCGGCATCGCCGACGAGCACCGGTCCCTCACCTACCGCGAATTCGACGGGTGGGTTTCGGTGACCGCCCGCGCGATGCGACGTCGAGGGCTCGGTGCCGGTGACGCGGTGGCCGTCGTGGTGCCGCGGTCGATCGAGTCGGTCGTCGCCATCTGGGCGGTCAGCCGGATCGGCGCGGTGTGCGTACCGGTCGACGTCACCTACCCGACGGCCCGGATCGACCACGTGGTCGCCGGCGCGTCGGCGAGTGTGATCACGCCCGCCGACATCCCCGCCCAACCGACGGAACCGGTTGTGTCCGAACCCGTCACGCCGGTGTCGCGCGACGCGCTGGCCTACGTCATCACCACGTCGGGTACCACCGGGACCCCGAACATCGTCGGGGTCACCCATCGCGGTGTACACCGCGTGGCCTCGCTCGGCGACGTCGAACCAGACGACCGCGTCGGGATGGCCATCAGTCCGGGATTCGACGCCACGTTCCACGACATGCTGTTGCCACTCGCCGCCGGCGCGACCCTGGTGGTGGTCCCGGCCGGGATCACCGGCGGGGACGACCTCACCCGGTTCCTCGACCGCACCGGGGTCAGCGTCTTCACGGCGACGCCTTCGGTCGTCCGCACACTGCGACCGGCGGCGATCGGTGCGCTGCGCCTGGTGTACATCGGCGGCGAGGCACTCTCGGCCGATCTGGCCGCGATGTGGTCGGAGCACGCCCAGGTCCTCAACATCTACGGCCCCACCGAGACGACGGTGACCGTGTCCACCAGTGCGTTCCGGCGCGGCGAACCGATCCGGCTGGGGCATCCGCGACCGGGCATCGGCGCCGAGGTGCTCGACGCCCAGCTGCGCCACGTCCCGCCGGGTGTCGTCGGCGAGTTGTACATCGGCGGAACCGGGGTCGCCCGTGGCTATCTCGGTGATCCGGCGCTCACCGCTGCGACGTTCGTCGCCGGCGCCGACGGCGTGCGCCGCTACCGCACCGGGGACCTGATGCGGTGGGATCGCGACACCGGCGAGCTGGTCTACGTCGGCCGGGCGGACCGTCAGGTCAAGATCCGGGGTCAGCGAGTGGAACCCGCCGAGATCGACGCGGTGATCGTGCGGGCGGGCGCCGAGCGCTCGGTGACCGTCCTGCGGCCGGGTCCGGTCGGACCAGCGCTCGTGTCCTATGTGGTGGCACCGTCGGTGCCGGCCACCGAGCTCCGGGCCGCGTGCCGATCGTCGCTGCCGCGGCACATGGTGCCGAGCCGGATCGTCGTACTCGACGACCTGCCGCTCAGCGGCGCGGGCAAGATCGACGTACGCCGACTGCCCGAACCGGCCTGGTCGGAGTCCGTGCGCGAACCGGGAACCGCCACCGAGGCAGCGGTTCTCGACGCCTTCCGGGCCGTGCTGGGCGACGCGGCGGCCGGTCCGCACGCGGGCGCAGACGGTGCCGGGACACCCATCGGCATGGACGACGACTTCTTCGCCGCCGGTGGGCATTCGCTCGCCCTGCTGCAGTTGCGGGACGAACTGGCCCGCCGGACGGGCCGGGTCGTCGACGCGGCGGAACTCTTCGGTCATCGCACCCCGGCCGAGATCGCCCGGCTGCTCGACGACCCGGAAGGCGGCGTTAGCGGCCGACGCGTCGTGCCGCTGTCGCCCGGCACCGGCCGACGACCCGAGGTCTGGTGTGTGCACACCGCGACCGGGATCGTCGAACCGTTCCGGGCGCTGGGCGAGTCCCTGCCGTCGGCGTCGGTGTTCGGCCTGCAACTGCCCGAACTCGTACTCGCCGAACGGGATCTGCCGACGACGATCGAGGGCATCGCGGCACTGCACGTCGAGGCCATCCGGGCGACCCAGCCGCAGGGACCGTACCGGGTCGTCGGCTGGTCCGTCGGCGGCATCGTCGCCCATGAGATCGCGCGCCGGCTCGTCGAACTCGGCGAAGAGGTCGCGCTGCTGGTGCTGCTCGACGCGCGGACGCCGGCCGAACTGGCCACTGTGGACGACGCGGAGCTGCGAGCCGCCGATCACCCCCTGCGTGCCCTGGCCGAGCAGCACGACCCCGACGCACTGCGGCGGTTCGAGGACCGGACGAGGGGCCTGGCCGCGGCGGCGCGCTCCTACGACCTGCGTCCGGTGGCCGCCGGTAAGGTGCTCTACGTTGCGGCGCAGGACAACCCGGACCCGGACGCCTGGAGGCGTGCGGTCGATCCGGACGGACGGGTCGTCGTCGACGTGCTGCACGCCGGCACGACGCACGCAGAGCTGGGGCAGCCGGACGTATTGGCGCGGGTGGCCCGCAGAATCGAGGAGGAATGGTGACCGGATCCGAAGCGGCGACGCCGCAGATGTCGATCCTGTTCGTGTGCACGGGCAACATCTGTCGTTCACCGATCGGCGAACGCGTGCTGACCGGCCTCGCCGGCCGGGCGGGTGTCCCCGTGACGTCGTCGAGCGCCGGGGTCGGAGCGCTCAACGGGCAGCCCATCCATCCGCACGCCTCCGCCGTCCTGGTCGAGAACGGTTACGACGCATCGGGGTTCGAGTCCCGGTATCTGCGTCCGCCGATGCTCACCGAGGCCGACCTCGTGCTGTGCATGAGCCGCGAACACCGTGCCGCCGCGCAGCAGATGGCCCCGGCACGCTGGAAGCGGGTCTTCACGCTGACCGAGTTCGCCGCGCTCTGCGACCTCGGCGCGCTGCCGGAGATCATCGCCGGGCGTGGACGCCTCGATCCGAACTCGGACCTGCTCGACATCGTCGACCCGATGGGCCGCCCGCGCGAGGACTTCGACCGGGTTTTCGCCGAGGTCGAACCGAAGGTCGAGGCGTTGGTCACGTGGCTGGCGGCGCCGGGAGCGAAGCGAGCGGGCCAATCGTCCGCCGAGCAGGCCTCCGCCACTCGACCGGGCCGGCACGCGACGGGGGAGAGCCGATGATCCGGCGGCTGGCGGGTAACCGCGTCGTCCAGGTCGTCGCGGTGGTGCTGCTGCTCGTCGCCGCCGCGCTGATCTGGCTGGCGTACTCGGCATTCCAGGTCCGCGACGACCTGGAATCGGTGCGCGCGGATGCGAGCAGGGCCCGGGCGTTGATGCTCGACGGCGATCAGGCCGGCGCCCGTCAGGCGGCCGAGGCGGCGTCGGTGCGGGCCGAGGACGCCCAGGACCGTGCGAACGGTTTCCTGTGGTCGGCGGCTGCGGCGGTGCCGGTCGTCGGATCGCCGCTGAAATCGGTGCAGCAGATGAGCGATGCCGTTGCGGCGCTGTCGGCCGACGTGCTGGTGCCGGCTGCCGACCTCGCCACCGTGCTCGACCCGAATCGCCTGCGCACCGGCAACACCGTGAACCTGGCACTGCTGCGGGATGCGCAGCCGGCGCTGAAGTCGGTCGCGGAGGAGTCGGCGGCGGTGGCCGCCCAGGTCTCGGCGATCGAACCGAGTTGGCTGGGCGTCGTGGCTGATGCCCGGGCTCAGCTCGCCGAGCAGGTCGAGGCTGCCGACTCGACGGTGCAGGCGACGAGCATCGCGGCCGAACTCGTCCCGTCGATGCTCGGCGCCGACGGTCCGCGCAACTACTTCATGGCGTTCCAGACACCGTCCGAGGCTCGTGGAACCGGCGGCCTCGTCGGTGGTTTCGCGGTACTGAACGCGACCGGGGGCCGGGTGACCATCCCCGAGCTCGGTGCGAATTCGGAGTTCCGCGACCCGGCCACCCCGCAGATCAACCTCGGCCCCGAGTACGACGCGATCTACTCCTACTACCGCCCCTACACCGACTTCCGGAACGGCAACCTCAGCGCCCACTTCCCCGACGCCGCGCAGATCTGGCTGGCGAACTGGCGCGCCCAGACCGGCCGCCAGCTCGACGGGGCGATCGCGCTGGATCCGATCGCGCTGAAGTATGTCCTCGAGGTCGTCGGCCCGGTGTCGGTGGGACGGGAGAAGATCACCGCCGACAACGTCGTCCCGATCACGCTGTCGACGGCGTATCAGCGCTTCGCCGACGACAACGCCGCGCGAAAGGACTACTTGCAGGCCATCTCCCAGGCCGTTGTGAACAAACTCGTCACCTCCGGCGGAAGCACGCGGGATCTGCTCGAGGCGCTCGGCCGTGGCGTGCACGAGCGGCGGATCATGGTGTACAGCACCGATGCCGAGGATCAGAAGATCCTCGAGTCGACGAAGCTGGGTCACCAGATCTCCGACACGTCGTCGCCCTATCTGCAGGTGGCCATCGGCAATGCGTCCGGAACGAAGCTGGACTATTTCCTGCGGCGCGAGATCAGCTACACCTCAGGCGGGTGCGAGGGTGACACCAGGGAGTCGACGATCACGGTGAAGCTCACCAACACCCTCGACACCACGGACACCACCGACTACGTCGCCGGCAACCTCGGGACCGAACTGTCGGTGAAGAAGGGAACCAACCTCGCCAACGTCGAGTTCCTGGCGACGAAGGGCGCGGTCCTCAAGGAGATGACCCTCGGCGAGGGCGGGGCCTTCTACGTCGAGCAGGCCCTGCACGGTCGGCCGTACTACTCGACCCGCGTGGGCATCGCACCGGGCGAGACCGCCACCATCGTGCTGAAGATCGACGAGCCGACCTCGGCACACGGGGACGCCGAGGTCCCGATCCAGCCGCTCGTCGACGACCCGACCGTCACCGTCGACGTCCCGGCGTGTGGGCCGGAGAACTGAGCACCCGGAGCTTGCGGAGGGCGCGGCCAGCCCCTGCTCCCTGAGGAAGCCGGCGCTTGCGGAGGGCGCGTCACCCCGCTCCCTAATCCGAAGAACCACAAAACCGCTGTTCTAGGGGGTGCAAGCGATGGCCCCTTCTGCTCCCTGAGGTGCGAGGAGCGTTAGCCGCCGGGCCGAGCGAGCGACGAAGGAGCGCGTCGAGGTCGACGAGCCTCGAAGGGTTGGCGACGCAACTCGCCAGGCCCCTTCGTGACGGCCTCCGCAAGCTCCGGCCTCCTCAGGGAGCAGTAGTGGGGCTCGCCCCGTGCACAACGGGTTTCTTCGTAGTCCCCGACGGGGCCCGTCCCCGGCCGACGATCTGACCGGGAACGGAGCCGACTGGGGCGTCACTGTGGAGTTGTCAAGGGACAGATGCGATCCCGGGCGATGGCCGGGTGCGAAAAGGTGCTGCGCGAAAGTGTGTGTCGGAGGGCCGGTCAGGCGGCGTCGTCGAGGCGCATGGTGCGTCGGTTGTATGCGGGTAGCGGTCGGCGTTGCGGATCGATCGACACGGGCGGTACGAGCCAGGGGTGGCGGTCGAAACCCATCACGATGTCCCAGCCGTGGTGGTGGACCTGTGTGTGGCAGCGCTGACACAGCAAACAGCCGTTGTCGAGGTCGGTGGGACCTCCGTCGGCCCACGGCCTGATGTGATGCACCTGCGTATGGGACGGCGGTGCACCACATTTGATGCAGCACGCGTCGCGGACGATGATCGCTTTGCGTAAGTGTGACGGATACAACCGACGGGTGTGACCCATCTGCAGCGGTACGCCCTCACTATCGAGGATGATCTCCGTGAGCGAGCCGTCGCACGACACCTGTTTCGCGGTGGCATGGCTGACCGATCCGGTCCACGGCAGCGTTGCGAGTTCTCCGGTCGCGGGGATGGTCAGCATCAATTGAGTGCGCGGGGAACCAACGGTATCGAGGGTAGCGCCGATCGCGGCTTGGTCGAGGATCAACTCGAAAGCGTCGGCACGGCGCTGCTCGGCGGTGCGACGATCTTCAGCGCCGTCGGGTTCGGACCGTGGACACGATCGTTCGTCGATCATGGCCTGGAACTTCTCGCCCACGATCTGGGTGAGGTCGGCCCGGATTTCGACGCGGCCGTCGTCGGTGGTGTGGGCGTTGACCGCGTTCAGCGATGGGTCGTCGGCGGCCGGTACACCGGTGTCGGAGGTGTCCGCCAGAGTATTGGCGATGGCTCGGCCATGCTTGAGCACTTCTGCCGGTGTTGCGCCGGAGAGTGCTTGCGCGATGAGTTCGAGTTCGTACCGGGAGCGCTCGTCATCGGAAAGGGCTTTGTGACAACGCTTCTCGATCTCGTTGATCCCCCGCACGATGGCATCGACGACCTCGCCGGACAGCCGCCCATCGGCGGCGTGATGCGCCACCACGGGCAGCGTCGGCAGCGCGTCGACACCCCGCATGGTGCGAAGAGCAGCGGCCGGCGCATGGCCGGACTCGATCAGCAGTTTCTTGGTGGTGCTGCCGGCCTTCTGCGCGACGCCGAGGTCGTCGAGTTGCGCTGCGTGAGCGACGATCTGATGATCTGCAAGGTTGCGGATCAGACGCCACGTGTCGAGGGCGTCGAATGTTGCTCTGCCCGTGGGGTCATCGGCGGGTGGGGTGGTCTCGATGAGTTGATCGAGGAGAGTGGCTAGCTCCGGCATGACTCCAAGGTACAGGAACATGCGTTCGATTTCGAGGAAATTCCACAAGCTGATAACCGTGAAATCAGCGGCTGTGCAGCATTTTTCGTCGACTGTGCATGATCTCCGGTGACCGTGCCCAAACGGTCCACAGTGGTGGACTCCAGTCACTCGCGTTTCGTATCTTGTCCCAGGATTGTAGAAATCGGTGGTTCCCGGGCTCGATGCGGCGGATTCCGAAGTCGTGAACTCGTTCGCGGACAAACGATTCGTCGGCGACAGCAGGCGCACTACGTCGGTGACCGCGCGCTGGCTGGCGGTATCGAGCCACGGTCATCGGGTGACGCGATCGGCGTATCGGCCATGGGTTGATGGCCGGCATGCAGGGCCGTTCGGCATGCGCCGCCCCGCTGGAGGGCTCCGCCTCCCTGATCCATCGCCACAGCGGCGCCCAACATTAAGGGTTTGCGCCTGAAAGTAATTGGCGGACTGTCTCGTTCATCTGATTCGAGCGAACAAGCACGCCATTGACATCGTCGGCGACGTTGGATTGCAGCCGCTGTCGACTCGGGACGGGCACCCACATAACAGAGCTCATCGAGAGACTCGCTCGACGGCATTCTTCCCGGCGCCTTCACCCGCCCATACCAGCTGTTCCGCATCGAACCCGACACCCACTACTCGGGCACGCTCTATTCCGAGGAGCTTCTGCCATACTCTGACAGGCCGCAACACCCGCTCCCTCGGGTCTCGATCTTCGCACCTCAAAACTAAAGTGAGACCGGGCATTGCATGCATTACGCGCGCGACATGGCACCCACGGATCACCGCGTCGGCTGGGGCCTCTCAACGGTTCGGTTGGCGGTGACGTAGCGGTCCACGCGGTCGATCACTGCAGACGCGCGAATCCGGCCGTCCACCTACCCCGGGTCGAGGTCCGAGGCAGGTGCGTTCGGAAGTGGCCGGCCAGCGTACGCGGCTCAGTAGTAGTACGGGTAATCGTCCCAGCGCGGGTCGCGTTTCTCGAGGAACGCGTCACGTCCTTCGACGGCTTCGTCGGTCATGTACGCCAGGCGGGTCGCCTCACCGGCGAACACCTGCTGACCCATGAGGCCGTCGTCGGTGAGGTTGAACGCGAACTTCAGCATGCGCTGGGCCGTCGGCGACTTGCTGTTGATCCGGCGCGCCCAGTCGATGGCGGTGGCCTCCAGCTCGGCGTGCGGGGCGACGCGGTTGACCGCGCCCATCCGGTGCATGGTCTCGGCGTCGTAGGCCTCCCCGAGGAAGAAGATCTCGCGCGCGAACTTCTGCCCGACCTGCTTGGCGAGGTAGGCGCTCCCGTACCCGGCGTCGAAGGAACCCACATCGGCGTCGGTCTGCTTGAACCGGGCGTGCTCGGCCGAGGCGAGGGTCAGGTCGCACACGACGTGCAGCGAATGCCCGCCGCCGGCCGCCCAGCCGTTGACGACCGCGATCACGACCTTGGGCATCGTCCGGATCAGGCGCTGGACCTCCAGGATGTGCAGCCGCCCGCCCTCGGCCTTCACCCGCGCCGCGTCGACCGTCTCGGCGCCGGCCGCCGCGACGTCGTCGTCGTGTGTCGTGGCGTACTGATAACCGCTACGCCCGCGGATGCGCTGATCGCCGCCGCTGCAGAACGCCCACCCGCCGTCCTTGGGGCTCGGGCCGTTGCCGGTCAGCAGGATCGTGCCGACGTCGGGCGACCGCCGCGCATGGTCGAGGACCCGGTACAGCTCGTCGACCGTGTGCGGGCGGAAGGCGTTGCGGACCTCGGGACGGTCGAATGCGACGCGCACGATCCCAAACTCGCGGCCCTCGCCGACGTGGCGGTGATAGGTGATGTCGGTCAGGTCGTCGAAGCCGGGCACCACCGCCCACGATGCCGGGTCGAAGGGTTGGCCGGAGGGTCCCTGGGTGTCGGGCGTCGCACTCATGGGGTCAGCCTATCGACGCGGCGACCGGGCGCTTCGCACGCCCGCAGCGGCGGATTGGTCGGAAGAGATCACGAAGTCGTGACGGGTTCGACGCGGATTGCATTCAACCATTGGATGCCGGCCGGTCTTCGGCTCGAACATCACCGAAATCTCAGTTTCGGATGCTTAGCTGTCCGTATGGCTGTATGGGGGTGGATTCTGATCCTCGGGGGCGCGTGGTGTGTCGTGTCCGCGGCGGTCGCGGTGATCGTCGGGAGGGCGGTCCGGATCCGGGACGAAAAGGAACGCGGTCCGCGTGGCGTGCCGGACTACATACCCGAGTCCACGCGCCGGCTGGCCCGGGGCGGGGTGTGTGTGGATCTCGCCGACCGTCGACGCACGGAGGGGAACACCGACACCGACTAGGGCGCGGCACCGCCGGCTCTTATACGGTTGGCCGGTGAGCGAAGCGAACGATCGCGCCGTCGAGACCGTCGACGAGGACCCGCACGAGGGTGGTTTCCGGGCCCATGCGGCCATCACCACCGACCGCGGCGGACCCCGCTACGGCGAGTTCAGTGAGCAGGTCCGCCTGCTGATGGACAACGCCCGCTACGCCTGTCCCGACGACGAGCTCGTCGACGAACTCATCGAGTCACTGAAGGCGCTCAACGACCGGCTCGCCGATTCCCGGATCGACGAGTGGCACTCACCGGCGGGGACCCGCATCGACCTCCCGTCGCGCGGCAACATCACCCTGCCGCCGTATGTGGTCACCGAGGTGAACGACAACGGGGTCGTCGCCGAACTGACGTTCCGCGATTTCCACCTCGGCGGGAACAACGCCGCGCACGGCGGTCATGTCGCGGTCGCCTTCGACGACGTGGGCGGCTTCGCGTCGGCGGTCGCGATCCAGCATGTCAGCCGGACCGCGTACCTGACCGTGCAATACCGGTCGATCACACCGCTGAACACGCCGCTGCGAATCCACGCCTGGGCGGACCGGATCGAGGGGCGCAAGGTCTTCATCAAGGGCACCCTGCACGACGGCGACCGCCTCTGTGCGGAGATGGACGCCCTGTTCATCAAGCTCAACCCCGGTCAGGCCTGACCAGCACTCGTCGGCGGGCGCACGGGCAGACGACGGCTCACCTCCACCGGCGCATCCGTGCGCGACAGGCGCAGCACGATGGTCGGCGCCTCGCCGGCGTCGAGGGGCCACGTCTCGAGCATCTCGCGGCGCAGGGCGGCCAGTTCGTCGCCGTGATTGCTCGACAGTGTTCGCGCGGTCGCGTCGTCCCCGGCGTAGAGGAACGTCGGTGTCATGGGGTGAACCGCGAAGCCGAGACGCTCGGCGGCCACCCACAGCTGCTGCGCGACGATCCCACCGCGGAGGTAATCGGCGGGGGTCGTGCCCTGCTGCACCAAGACCAGGATCGCCGACGACGACGCGGCCCGGGCGCCGGCATCGGCACCGAGTGCGGCACCGCCACCCCATTCGTCGAGCAACGCCATGACATCGGCACGCCGCAACACGTCGAGCATCCCCGCCATCGCCGGCGGTAGGTCGAGCGAGGCGACGTCGATGCCCTCGGCGGCGGCCGGATCGGTGGTGAGCTCGGCGAACATCTCCCGGTGCAGTTCGGGCGTCAGGAACCGGGCGCGATCCGATCGGGCGATGATCGAGGCATATCGGTCGATGTCCGCGCGGTCGTCGAGCGCCACCAACCGGGTCCGATCACTCGTGGCGGCATCGTGCAGTCGGACGAGATCGGAGGCCGACAGCGGTGATCCGTCCCCGACTCCACGTCGGGTGCCGCGGGCGAGCAATGCGTCGAGTTCGGTCTCCGCGTCCGCGGAGCGCGACCCGGTGTCGATGCCCTTGAGGCGTGCCCGGCCGGCCAGCGTGTCGGCCGCGTCGACGATCTCGATGTCGTCGAGCACCCCGCGCGCGACCGCCGCGACCTGCGCGTTGTACAGCGCGGCGCCGACCGCCACCGCGGATGCCCGGTGCTCGACGTCGAGGGTCGAGGTGCGGCTGCGGTCCAGGACAATGGTGACGGCGTCGTCATCGGCGATGATCTGCCAGGGCTGCTGGTTCCCGGCGGACGGCGCCCGGCTCGCGGCGTACACGACGAGTTCGCGATCGGTCATCGCCTCGACGGCGGGCTGCACCTGCGGACGGATCGGTTCGGCGTCGGCCGGTGGTTGTGCTGCGGATATGGAGGTATGGGTGTCGATCGGGTCCTCGAGGCCGTCAAGCCAGGCGTCCCGGTCGAATCGGACGCGACCGGACGGCAGGGACTTGCCTTGCACGAGGCGGCGGACGGCCGCGGCCACGGTGGCGCCGCCCAGGAGGACGTCGCCGCCGAGCTGCGGCCAGGCGGTGACCGTGTGCCCGAGCTCGATGGCTGACGCCGCCATCGGCGCGGTCACCTTCGTCGGCTCGAGTACCCGGACGGCGAGCGGGGTGAGCGACGCGCGGTCGAGTCCGACGAGATCTTCGATGCGCAGGTCGCCGGCCAGGCCGTGGAAAAGGGGCCGATCCGGTTCGAGGTCGAATCTCTCGACATCGAGGGTTCCACCGTCACTCGTCTCCATGAGAACCGGAATTCCTCGCTCGCGACATTTCTGGCGAACGAGGACCTTTACATCGAAGGAATCACATTCTTCGACGACGAGATCCAGGCCGTCGAGGAATTCATCGATGTTCTCGATTGTTATGCCGTCCACATGTACGACGGTGGTGAGATAGGGATCGATCTCTGAAATGCGTCGAGCGGCGACCACAGCCTTGTTGTCGTGAATATCCATAATGGTCGCCGGAATTCGATTCATATTCGTGAGTTCGAGTTCGTCGAAATCGGCGAGACGTAATTCGCCGGCGAGACCCTCGAGTGCGAGCGTGAGTGATATCGCGTGTCCCACACTCAAACCGACGACACCGATCCGGAGCTCGCCCGCAGCGGCTTGCTGTGACGCGGTCAGCTTGTGCCGGTTGCGGTCGAGCCGGAGGCGTCGGAACGTACGCGGTCCGGGGATCTTGACGAGGGCGTTACGCCAGGAAAAGTGCGCGTAACGAGGTGTCTCCTCTCGGAGCGCGGGCTCGGCGGGCGGGAGGAGTTCATCGAGTGCGCGGGCCGCGCCGGCCGTGAGGTCGGACACATCGAGGGAGGGTTCCGCGATCAGCGCGGCGGGTAGTTCGTCAGGTGAGTAGAGGGTGGCGGCGGCATCCGGCGGCGTGTGCATATGCCCATGGTGTCGCACGGGATTGCGCGACGCCAACCGTCAAAGCGACGGACGAGCAAAAAGAAGTGCGCTTGTAGGAGTGCATAAATGTGGCCTTGTGGCAGCATTACACGCGGGGTCGGGGGAGATCTCGTCCTTAAATTTCCTAATTCCTGGAAGGCAATACTGCGATGAATAAGATGTCAGTCACCAATGATCAGGTTCGCACCGGCATGTTGCGATCGATCGCACCCGAAACCGGGGCGGAGTACTCGGTGGTCGTGGCGAGCCCGCGGGCGGAGCCCGAACTGTGGCGTGAGTACCTCGCCGGCGCGGACGCGTCGTACCACCGGCACGGGTGCGCGGCCGCACTCGAGTACGACGAGGTCGCCGGCGGCGAGGGCACGGCGATGTTCTTCGCGGTGCTCGACACCGAGGGCAAGGTTGTCGGCGGACTACGGGTCCAGCCCCGGTTGGAGGCGGCTGCGCAGTCGCACGCGCTGGTCGAATGGGCGGGTCAGGCCGGTCAGGTGCAGCTCGTCAACGCCATCGAAGAACGTCTGCACGACGGCATCGTCGAGGTCAAGACGGCCTGGGTGGACGAGCGTTCGGCGATTGCGGGGTCGGTGGCCGGCCAGTTGTCGCGGTTGGGGCTGGTCATCATGGAGATGTCCGGGGTCGAGGCCATGATGGCGACCGCGGCCGACCACGTCCTGCGCCGCTGGCAGTCCGGCGGCGGACGCCTCGACGAGTCGGTGTCCGCGACCCCGTTTCCCGACGACCGGTACCGCACCCGGCTCATGTGGTGGGATCGCGCCCGACTCGACACCCTCACCAGCCCGGAGACCTGGCGCCGGATGCGCCGGGAGGCCGACGCCCTCCAGGCCGCGACGACTCAGCGCCCGCTGGTCCGGCTGTCGATGTCGACGAAGTCGGCCGGGCGTCGGTAGAAGACCTCGTACAGACTCGCCGACGGCGGAGACACCGTCCGCTCGGCGTCGGCGGCATGTGCGCTCGGCGCGCCGTCGTTCCAGGTCACCGCGTCGATGGATCTGATGACCGTGGTGTCCCGGCCGTTCTCCTTGGCCTGATACACGCAGGCGTCGGCCTGGCCCAGGAGGTTGCCGATCACGTCGTCGGTTGAGTAGGCGGTCTCGAAACGGCCGGAGACCAGCGGATCACCGGCAAGGCGCAACGGCGCGCAGACGCCGCCGACGCTGATGGTGACCGGAGCTGCGGCGGCGACGGCGGCCCGTAGGCGTTCGGCGCTGAGCCACAGTTCGTCCGCGTCGTGGACGACGTGGAACATGAGGAACTCCTCGCCGCCGTAGCGGCACACCTCCGAACCCACGGGGGCGTGCTCGCGGATGGCTGCCGACGCCGCCAGCAGCACGCCATCACCGGCGAGGTGACCGTACTGGTCGTTGATCTTCTTGAAGTGGTCGACGTCGAGCAGCAGGATGCCGATCCATCCGGTGGACGACCGCGCGGCCGAGAGGAGTTGTGATGCGCGGATCAGGAAGCCACGTCGGTTCAGCAGGCCGGTCAGCGGGTCGATCCCCACCAGGCGGGTCTGCTGATCGAGCACGGCCTCCATCGACTTGCGCAACGCGACGACGAGGAAGACCGGCACCACGATCAGGCCGAGCATCGCGCCGAAGCTGATCAGATACGCGGGCAGCGAGGAGGACATCACCGCGAGGACGGTCGCCGCACAGACGACCGCCAGCGCCAGATGGGTCAGGATGAGTCGGGTGGTCGCCGAGATCGCGCCGATCGCCGGGATGACCGCGACGATGGCGAGGACGAGCGTCGATGATCGCGGCGAGGCCAGGATCATCGAGGTGCCGCAGATGCCCACGATCCCCAACCCGCCCAGGAACGCGAACTCGAGATCGGTCAGCCGGGCGCGGATGGCCGTCACCGCGAAGACGACCGCGATGAACGACCAGATGGTGAGCAGGATGGGCATGCCGCCCGGATACAGCGTCTCGGGCGCGAGCACGCTGATGACCGGTAGCGGGATGACACCACCGGTGCTGATCAGTGTCGCCATCGACCGGGCGTCGTAGCGTCGGAGCACCCTCCTGATCAACGACATCTCTCACGACCGCTTTCCGTCGGCGGCTGTGGTGTCAACCGCTTGTTCGCCCAACTATGCTTGTTTACATCCGAGAATCCCTTGGCGAAAATCGGTCTCCGGCGTCCTACGCATAGGCAATGAAAGCACCTTACCAGCAGCTTTGCCGCACCTCGCGGAATCGTTAGCAGCGCTGCCGAGAATAGTGGCGAATCGCCGGCCGCGTCGGTCTCAGATTTTGTGAACATCTGTCAAAAGAAATCGATGTCTCGACCCGGGCCCACGAAAATTGCACACGGTTTCGTCGAACCGTCGCGGCGGGCATTTGTGAGAACGGTCATGACGGCCGGTCCTGGTCCGCCAGCGGTGGCGCCTCGTCCTCCTTCCCGGAAGCGGACCGGCTGAGTAGTATCTCCGCGATGGAGAACTGCGGCGCCCCCGGCGTCGCCCTGGGGGGATCGGACCAGCGAATGACGTCGTGTTGACGTTCGGCACCTCGGTGATCGCGGTGTCGGTCGACCCGTACCACCGAGCCGTCGTCGCGTATGGCTACGAGACGTCGGCCGCGGCCGCCGAGCGCTTCATCGAACAGGTGCTGATGCCCATCAGTCCGCGGGCGCGTTTCCAGCGGCGGTCGGACTTCGACTGGCTCATCCACCTCCCGTGGACCGGCGCCGGTGACGACGAGAGCGGACGCAACGCACTGATCGAGGCGGCCCGTACCAAACTCGGTGCGCACACCGTGAGCGACGGGGAACGCAACTGGTTCCTCGACGTGTGCATGGGCGTCGCCGTCGGCGATGTGCACCTCGCCGCCGAGTCCGAGGACGATCTGGTCCGCCACGCCGATGCCGCCCTGTGCATCGCGCTGAGCAGCCGCACCGCCGTCGCATTCGCATCGCCGACGATGCTGCGCCACATCCGGGCCGAGGTCGACCTCGCGGGTTGGCTCACCAGATCGGTCGAGCGCGACTTCTCGGTCTTCTATCAGCCGATCGTCGCGGTACCCGACCGGCGGGTCGTCGGGTACGAGTCGCTGCTCCGGTGGCACACCGAGTCCGGCGTGCTGGCTCCGGACGCGTTCCTGTCTGTGGCCGAGGGAATTTCGCTGCTCGCCCCCATCGGACGGCATGCCATCGGCGAGGCCATCCGGGACCTGTCGGGGGAGATCACCCGGAACGTCGGGCCGAGCACGTTCGTCTCCCTCAACCTGTCCGGGCAGCAGTTGTGGGACGACGGGCTCGTCTCGTACGTCCACGGCCTGATCGACGGTCATGGTGTCGAGCCGTCGAGGGTCTGGGTCGAGGTGCGGGAGGACCAGGCGATCCGGGTCGACACCTCCGCGTCGCGGGCGATCGACGCGCTCCACGACCTCGGCTGCACGATCTGCATCGACGACCTCGGGGCCGGGTTCTCGGCCCTGCGCTACGTCCGCGATCTCCCGGTCGACGTCCTGAAGGTCGATCGGACGCTCATCGCGCAACTGGCCGACAGCTCGCCCGACCGCGCCGTCGTCCGCGCGATCGGTGAGATGGCCGCCGCCACCGGGGTGAAGATGGTCGCCGAGGGAATCGAATCCGAGGCGTTGCTCCCGATGCTCGAGGAGTTCGGGTTCGACTACGCCCAGGGCTTCCTGTTCGGCCGCCCGGCGCCGCTCGTCGAACTGTTCGGGTCTGACCGGTAGCGAAGGCTAGGTGCCCGATTTCGTTGTGGCGCAGCGTATTGCTCCCTGGGGTGCGAAGCGTGGCCGATCCTGCTCCCTGAGGTGCGAGCGAAGCGAGCCTCGAAGGGCGTGGTGAACATTTCTTGCCAGGCCCTTCGAGGCTCGTCGCTATCGCTCCTCGCACCTCAGGGAGCGAAAGGCTGTCGCTATCGCTCCTCGCACCTCAGGGAGCAGAGAGAGACGGCACCGCTTTACCCGACAGACCAACGGTTCTGCGGTTTGTTCGGACTAGGGAGCGGAATGATTCGTCGTCGATGGCACCCCCCTTCGACATGCGGCTGTTTCCTCAAATGTGTTGCGGCTCCAGACGATCAATTCATGTGACCGTACTGGTCTCGATCGCCTGTGGTCGGCCGGCCGACTCCACCTCGATCCGCCGCGGCTTGGCCTTCTCGGCGACCGGGATGGTCACGGTGAGAACGCCGTTGTCGTAGCGCGCAGAGATGGCCGCGCTGTCGATGGCGTCGCCGAGAGTCAGTTGGCGGCGGTAGGTTCCGGAGAATCGTTCGCTCGTCAGCCACTGCACGCCCTCGTCGGACGGCGTGCTCCGCTGGGCGGAGAGGGTGAGGACCCCGTTGTCGACGCTGACGTCGATGGAACCGGGATCGGCGCCGGGCAGATCGGCGATGAGCAGGTAGTGGTCCTCGACCTTGTACAGGTCCAGGGGCATGAAGCGGGGAGTGCGGGCAGTTCCGGCCGCTGAACCGGTCATCATGCCTCGGGTCCAGGCATCCATGTCGGAAAAGGGATCGAAACGAAGCACAGCAGTTCACCTCCTGATTCTCAAGGCTGCTCGCCACCCGTTGGACGAGCAGTTCATCGCTGTACTGCCAACGAAGATAGCACCGGATCCGGCACTCGTCTAGCACTCTGGAGGTGAGAGTGCCAGATTTTTCCGGGGCCCGAAGACGACGCCGCCCAACCGCGAGTTCGACTGTGCCGGAGTGGGTCCGGTCTGCGCCGGCGTGGCTGCCGGAGGGTCGAACGACGCGATCGGGCGGGGTTGGGTCAGGTCAGTCGGTGAGCTCGGTGGCGTCGATGCTGAACCCGGCGTTGCGGAGACGGTCGATGAGAGCGTCGCCCATCGCCACGGCAGTCGTCAGCACTCCGGCCCGCTTGGGCAGGTGGTCGCGGTCGAGGGCCAGTGCCAGCGCGCTCTCGGCGAGCATCACTGCGGTGGCCTTGTAACCGGGATCGCCCTGGGCGCGCATCCGGGCCTTGTAGCGTCGTCCGGTGGTGGTCCGCGTGAACGTGTCGACCACGAAATAACCGTTCTCGCGGGCCTTTTCGCTGGGTCCGTCACCGGGCTTCGGCAACACGCGGTCGAGGACACGTCGCGTGGGGCCGAAACTCATCGCTCCCATGAACGCGCCGGTACCGACCGCGACGGCGCCGGCGATCAGGGTCGACACCGCGGGGACGCCGCCGACGCTCATCGTCTCAGCGTAGTGGAAGTCCTTGCCGTAAGCGTTGTCCAGCAACGCATTCGAGCGCCGCACGATCCGGGTGTTGTGGGCGGCCATGAAGAAGGGCGCGAGGGTGCCGCGCAGCGACGGATCGACCTTCTTGGCGTTGATGATGGACAGGTCGCTCGGTTCCTCGGACAAGCTGACCCGCGGGACCTCGCCGGGGCCGCCCGAGAGGGCCTGCGGGTTGAGCATGAGCCGCCGGGACTGGGCGTTGCGGGCCTCCTCGGCGATGACCCGCATCGAGTCGATCGTTCCGCCGGAGATCCCGCCGCGGAACGACGCGACGACGAGGGTCGTGTCGGTCATCTCGCCGGCGGCGTCGTCGGAGACCTTGCGGTGCAGCGCGTAGGTGGTGATGTCGGAGGGCACGGAGTCGAAGCCGCAGGAGGGCACGATGCGTGCCCCGGAGGCGGCGGCGACGTCGTGGACCTTGTCGATCGCGTACCGCACGAACGGCACCTCGCCGGTGAGGTCGACGTAGTCGGTTCCGGCGGTGGCCGCCGCCACGATGAGGGCCTCGCCGTACTTGAGGTAGGGGCCGACGGTGGTGCAGACGACCTGGGTGCGCGCGACCATCGCGTCGAGCGCCGCGGGTGATTCCGCGTCGGCGATGATCAGCGGCCAGTCGTGTGCGCGCAACGGCAGCCGCTTGCGGGCGTCGGTCAGCTTCGACTCGTTGCGGCCCGCCAGCGCGATCTTCGTACCGATCGGCGCGTGGTCGGCCAGATACCGTGCCGTGAGTTCGCCGACGAAGCCGCTGGCGCCGTAGACCACGACGTCGAATTCGCGGCCGTGGGAGGTGGATGATGTCGTGTCGGTGTTCGATTCCCCGCTCATCTTCCCGACCTTACGTGGGACCGGGGTCACACGTAACCGTCGAGTCGGGCGAGACGGTCACGACGCCCGCCGAGCGGCGAGGCGCGCGGCGAAGGGCGCCACGAACAGCATGAGCAGGACGCGCAGGATCTGGGCGGCCACGACGAACGCGACGTTCCCGCCCGCCCCGGTGGCGGCGGCGAGGACGGCGTAGATCCCGCCCGGAGTGGTCGCGAGATAGCAGTCGAACATCGACTCGCCGGTCCACGCGGACAGCACGACCCCCAGCAGGGCGCAGCCGGCGCCGATGACGAGGATCAACACCAGCGCCAGCGGCAGGACACGGCCGATCGCACGCAACCGCGGCATCGTGAATCCGAGGCCCGCCTGCCAGCCGATCACCGCGTAGGCGACCGCGAGCAGTGCGGGGGACACCTCGGCGGAACCGGCGATCCCGGTCAGTTCGGCCGCGGTGGCCAGCGCCAGCGGACCCAGCAAACCGGCTGCGGGCATGCGCAGCAACCGGCCGAGCGGGATCCCGACGCCCAGGCACACCGCCAGCAGTAGCAGTCCCCAGCCCTGATTCTGCAGCGTTTCCGCCGACCAGGCGTCGGATCCCGGTGCGACGGCTCCGTTTTCGGCACCGAACACGAGCGAGGCGACCACCGGGATGGTGACGGTGACCAGCGCGACGCGCAGGTACTGGATGACCGCAACCATCCGTTCGTCGCCGCCGAACTCGCGGGTCAGCGCCACCAGCCCGGACGCGCCGCCCGCGACGAGCGCGAGCGAGCCGGTCAGGGAGTCGACGTCTCGGTGCAGCCCGAGCAGGGCGCCGCAGGCGATCGAGATGACCAGTGTCCCCAGGCCGATGACGAGCACCGGGAACCACGACGACCCGAGTCCGCCGACGGTCTCGGGCTCGGCCATTGTGCCGATGAAGACGCCGAGGACACCCTGCGACGCCACGAACGCCCATCGCGGGACGATCGGGTCGTCGGATTCGTCGGCGTCGGTGTTCGTCCGGCCGGGCGCGCGGCCGGCGATCGCGAGAGCACCCGCGACCACGAGCCCCGCGAACAGGGCGGCGGCGTCGACCTCGAGGAGCTCCAGAACGAGCGTCGCGACCGCGGTGAGGAGAATCAGCACTGTCCAGCGACGCACTGGCTCCACAGTAGGCCCGCCGCCGGGAGCGGAGCGAGCGGGACCTCAGACCGGCCGGGCGGTCCCGACGGTCAGCGCGCCGAACGGCTTCGGTACGCCGGGCTGATAGAACGCATCGACCGGCCCGAGTGCGAAGCCGGCGGCAGTGAGCTCGGCGCGTACGTCGCGGGTGAGATGGCAGCCGCCTGCGACGCGTTTCTGGATCGGTTCGAGTCGGCGCTGCCACCGTCGGACGCGGGCGTCGGGGGCGGAACCGTGTTCGAGGAATCCGAGTTGTCCGTCCGGACGCAGCACGCGGCGGAGTTCGGCGAGCGCCGCTTGGTGGTCGGGGATGGTGCACAGGGTGAAGGTGGTGAGCGCGGCGTCGAACGAGTCGTCGTCGAACGGCAGTCGTTGGCCGTCGAGTCCGGCGCGTTCGATGGGCACGGGGGAGGTGGCGACGCGGTCGGCGGCCATCGACCATCCGACGGTCGACGGTTCGACGGCGGCGACCTCGGTGAGCCCGGCCGGGTAGACGCCGACGTTGAGGCCCGAGCCGAAGCCGATCTCGATCATCCGGCCGGACAACGACGCGCAGGCCCGCGCCCGCAGCGGGGTCAACGCCGCCATGCCGCAGGTGCGCTCGATGAGGTGCGGCAGGACTCGATCGTCGTAAAAGCCCACGTGACGAGGGTAACGCCGCTCCCCGCCGCGATGTGGGGACTCGGGAGAGCACTAGGCTTGTGGGATGAACCGACCGGCCCAGAACGCCCCCGGGCCCAACCCGTCCACACTGCAGGCCCGGGTCATCGTCGACGAGATGATCCGCGGCGGTGTCCGCGAGGCCGTGCTGTGTCCGGGGTCGCGCAACGCGCCGCTCGCCTTCGCCCTCCACGCCGCCGACGCCGCCGGGCGATTGCGTCTGCACGTGCGGATCGACGAGAGGTCGGCCGGTTATCTGGCTCTGGGGCTCGCGGTGTCGTCGGGACAGCCCGTCCCGATCGTGATGACCAGCGGCACCGCCGTGGCGAACATGGGACCGGCGGTCTTCGAGGCCAACTATGCGCGGGTGCCCCTGGTCGTCGTCAGCGCCAACCGGCCGTACGAACTGCTCGGCTCCGGCGCCAACCAGACCGTCGAACAGTTCGGCATCTTCGGGACCCAGGTGCGTGCGGCGATCAGCCTCGGCCTCGCCGAACAGGATCTCGACACCAACAGCCAGTGGCGCTCGGCGGTCGGTCGCGTGCTCGCCGCCGCCCGGGGCGCGCGTACCGGCAACGCCGGCCCGGTGCAGTTCGACATCCCGCTGCGCGAACCGCTGGTCCCCGACCCGGACGAACTGGCCGGCCCCGACCCGTCGACCGACCTCGGCTCGTTCTCCGGCCGGCCCGGCGGACTGCCCTGGACGCAGGCGCCCGTCGGCAGACTCGACGTCCCGGTGCCCATCGACCTGTCCCTGGACACCGTGGTCGTGTCGGGGCACGGGTCGGGTGTCCATCCGGGCCTTGCCGGGATCCCCACCGTCGCCGAACCGACGGCACCGCGGCCGGCGACGCCGCTGCATCCGCTGGGCCTGAACTCCGTCCGGCCCCAGCAGGCGATCATCTGCGGTCGGCCGACGCTGCACCGCGGGGTGTCCCGCCTGCTCGCCGACCCCGAGGTCCGCGTCTACGCGCTGACCACCGGTCCGCGCTGGCCCGACGTCTCCGGCAACGTCTACGCGACCGGCACCCGGATCGAGGTCGTCGGCGAGCCGCGCGAGGACTGGCTCAAGGAGTGCGCGGCGGTACAGGAGCGGGCGGCCTTCGCCGTCACCGCCGAACTCGACGAGCCGGGCCCGGCCACCGGGCTCCACGTCGCACGGGCGGTCAGCGACGCCATGGCCGCCGGCGACCAACTCGTCGTCGGCGCCAGCAACCCCATCCGGGACATCGCCCTGGCCGGCCGGATCGCCGACGGGGTGCGGGTCCTCTCGAACCGCGGGGTCGCGGGTATCGACGGAACCAATTCGACGGCGATCGGTGCCGCGATGGCACGTGACCGGGATCAGGCCGGCGCGCGGACGATCGCCCTGATGGGCGACCTGACCTTCGTGCACGACGCGACCGGTCTGGTCATCGGCCCGGGCGAGCCGCGCCCGACGTCGCTGCGGATCGTGGTCGCCAACGACGACGGCGGCGGGATCTTCGGTCTGCTCGAACAGGGCGACCCGCGCTACAACACCGGGCTGTACGCCGGGGCCTACGAGCGGGTCTTCGGGACCCCGCATCGGACCGACATCGCGTCGATGTGCGCGGGTTTCCACATCCCGCATCGTCGGGTGGGGGTCGGTGAGCTCGGCGCGGTGCTCGCGGAGGAGCCTGCTCCCGGCGGGATCGAGGTCGTCGAGGTCGCCACCGACCGCGAACGGCTGCGATCCGTCCACGCGGCGATTGCGGCGCGCCTTCGGTAGTGCGGCCGGTGCGTCCCGGCGGTGCGCGACCGGTCGGGCCGGGCACCGGCGGATCGGTGCCCGCTAGTCTGAACGGCATGAATCCGGTGATCCAGCGACGCGTGCAGCTCGGTCTGCTCGTCGTCGGCGTGACGATCACCTTCATGGCGATGACGCTCATCGCCGGTTGTTTCAAGAACGACGCGACGATCGAGGCCAGCAAGGCGACCGTGATGGCCGAGGTCGTGTCCGTGGACAGCCTGCACGCCGCGGTGAATTTCCAGACACCCGACGGCTCGTTCCACAGCCCCCGCTTCGGACTGCTGTATCCGACCGAGCTGAGCGAGGGACAGCGCATCAGCGTCGACTACGCGGTCTACAACCCGGATCTCGCCCGCCCGACCGGCCGCACCGCGGTGCTGTCCATCATCCCCGCCCTGTCGGTGATGGTCGGAGCGTGGCTCGTCATCGGCCTGCTGATGGTCGGGGTCGCGGAGTCCAGTCGTCGCTGGGCCCGCCGCGGCACCGCCGACGACGCTGTCGCCGAGGACTCCGACGCCGAGGACTCCGGCAGCGACGCGGCAGACCGGGACCCGGCCGCGGCCGACCAGGACGAGACGGTCAGCCCGGGATCACCCTGAGGTCTCCGCCGGCGACGACGATCGCCTCGGCGTCGGTCAGGAAGTGCAGCCGGTGCTCGGCGCCGAACCGCTGCCTCGTCGCCGCGATCGGTCCGCGACCCCCGACGGTGCCCTCCGCGTGCGGGATCACCGTGGTGTCGATCAGTCCGAGGCCCGCGGTCGAGGTCAGGGGTGCGGCCTCGGCGGGATCGTCGAGCAGCGACAGGGGAGCGATGTCGGGGCCGACGACCGCGGCGCCCGCGCTGACCCCGATGTAGGGGAGGCCGGCGCGGACCGCGTCGACGAGGGTGCGGTCGGCACCCGCCAGGCGCAGCGCCCCGAGTAGATGGAAGGTGTTGCCGCCGGCGACGAACACCGCGTCGACCCCGGCGAGCTCCTGGGCGAAGACGGCTGACCCGGTCAGTTCTGGATCGAGGTCGGTCACCTCGAAACCCTGCTGCCGAAGGGTGTCCCGCTCGAGGTCGAGCCACGCGTGATCGGGATAGATCGACGACGCGGTGGGGACGTAGCCGATGCGGCAGCCCGGCTCGGTCAACGGGGCGAGGAACTGCGGGACCGGGGTGAGCCAGCGACTCAGCAGCAGGAGGTGGGTGTCGGCCACCCCTCCACTGTGCCCGGTCGGAGGGCAACGCACCGTTCATCCTGAATTGGGTGGGCCGACACGTGCGCCGTGTGGTCCGGTCAATTCTGCGGGGGACGATCGCGATCATGCGCGTCGCGATCGTCGCCGAGAGCTTCCTGCCCCAGATGAACGGGGTGGTCAATTCCGTCCTCCGGGTTGTCGACCATCTCGAGTCCACCGGCCACACCGTGGTCGTCATCGCACCCGACACCCCGCGCGGCGTGCCGGGCGGGCCGCGGATGGTCGGCCGCCGGACCCCGGTGCACCTGCTGCCCGCGGTGCAGGTGCCGCGGGTGACCTCGCTCCCGGTGGGAGTGCCGTCGCCGCTGCTGTACCGCACCCTGCGCGACTTCGAACCGGATGTCGTCCACCTGGCGTCACCGTTCGTGGTGGGTGCCGCGGGCGCCGTCGCCGCCCGGGCGCTCGGCGTGCCCGTGGTCGCCGTGTTCCAGACCGACGTCGCCGGGTTTGCGGCAGCCTATCGGCTGGGTGCGGTGGAGAAGCTGGCCTGGCGCTACACACGCCGGCTGCACGAGATGTGCGACCTCACCCTCGCGCCGTCGACCGCGACGCTGGAGGTCCTCGCCGCCCACGGCATACCGCGACTCGCGCGCTGGGGTCGCGGCGTCGACGTCGGACTCTTCTCGCCGGACAAGCGCGACCCGTCGCTGCGCGCGGACTGGCTGGGTGCCGCCCGCGACGCCCTGGTGGTCGGGTTCGTGGGCCGGCTCGCGCCGGAGAAGCACGTCGAGCGACTGGCCGGACTGTCGGGCAACCCGCGCGTGCAGCTCGTGATCGTCGGGGACGGCCCCGAGCGGGACCGGCTCCAGCGCGCCATGCCGGATGCGGTGTTCACCGGTGAACTGCGCGGGGAGGCGCTGGCCCGCGCGTACGCGAGCTTCGACGTGTTCGTGCACGCGGGCGAACACGAGACGTTTTGTCAGGCCATCCAGGAGGCGATGGCCAGTGGCCTGCCCGTGATCGGTCCCGACGCCGGCGGCCCGCGCGACCTGGTGTCGGCGTTCCGGACCGGATATCTGCTGGAGGTCGGACGCTTCGCCGCGGAGCTGCCCGCGATCGTCGAATCCCTGCACGACGAGTCGGTCCGGGCGGCGTTCGGCCGAGCCGCGGTACAGGCCGTGCGTGCGCGCACCTGGCCGTCGGTGTGCGCGGAGCTCGTCGGTCACTACGCGCGCGTGACGGGCCGCGGAGTCGTCACCGAGGTGGGGCGGCCCGCCTGAGGTGGCGGCCGACCGCCCGGCGAGGCGACGCACCTCACGGCGGTCCTGGCCTGAACGACCGGTAGCGTGATCGGCATGTCATCGACGGGCGCGACACCACCGGAACGAGCGGGTCTGGGCCGGACGAGTGTGGGCCGGGCGAGCCTGGAGAAGGACCCGGCCGAGGTCGCGGCCATGTTCGACGGCGTCGCACGCCGCTACGACCTCACCAACACGGTCCTGTCGTTCGGCCGGGATCGCGGCTGGCGCAAGAAGACCCGTAGGGCACTCGACCTGCGCCCGGGCGATGTCGTCCTCGACCTCGCGGCCGGCACCGCGGTGTCGACCGTCGAACTCGCCTCCTCGGGGGCGCACTGCATCGCCGCGGACTTCTCGCTCGGCATGCTCAAGGCCGGTGCGCATCGGGACGTGCCGAAGGTCGCCGCCGACGCTCTGTCGCTCCCGTTCGCCGACGATTCGTTCGACGCCGCCACCATCTCCTTCGGCCTGCGCAACGTCAACGACGTCCCGACGGCGCTCGCCGAGCTCCGCCGGGTACTCAAGCCCGGCGGACGACTGGTGATCTGCGAGTTCTCCACGCCGACGCTGAAGCCGTTCCGCACGGTGTACATGGAGTACCTGATGAAGGCGCTGCCCGCGGTCGCGACGAAGGTCTCGAGCAGCCCGGCCGCGTATGTCTATCTCGCCGAGTCGATCCGGGCGTGGCCGGACCAGTTCGCGCTGGGCGACCTCATCCGCGACGCCGGGTTCACCGGGGTGCGGTGGGAGAACATGACCGGTGGGATCGCCGCGATCCACTCGGCGCGGGCCTAGTGGTTCGCGGCCCGCGGGGTCTCGTCGTGCGACACCGGGCACCCGGGCGCGAAGGTGCCGAGGTCGTCGATGCGGAAACCGCCGGGGTAGCTGCGAACCTGCTTCGTCTGGCGACCGAAGAGCGGTTCGGTGCGGGGTGACGCGAAGAGGCGGATCGCGAGACCGCGAGCCTTGAGCCCGCCGCGCACCAGGACCCGTTCGACCGCGGTCGGTTTCGGATATCCGAACGCGCCGAGGAGCCGATCGTCCATGAGCGCGAACGACATCCGACGCACCACCGCCCGCGGCAGCAGCTTGTACGGCATGAACGTGCCGAGCAGGTCGAGGGTGGCGTCGGCGACGGCCAGGGAGTCGGGACTGAAGGCGAAGTGGGCGGTCTCGTACTCGTCGTAGAACGTCTTGAAGTCGTCGTAGGTCTCGGGGATGTCCTTGATGCCCATCAACTGGCCGAGCCGGCGGTAGTAGTTGGTGAGGCCGAGGATCTCGTGGTTGGTCAGTGAGCGCCACTCATAGGAGTTGACCCACTCGACCGGGCAGACGACGAAAGTGGCCAGCACGTAGAGGAAGTCGCTGTTGGGGATGTCGTACATGCCGTGCATCTGGTTGATGCGCCGGATGCCGGCCCGTCCGGCCGGGCTGTCGACCCCGTGCTCGATCGGGGCGTCGAGCAGCAGGACCGTGTCGTCGTAGCGCTTCTGCGTCGACTCGGTGAACTGGCTGGTCTTGTACAGGAGGTCGCCGATCGACGGCACCGCGTAGGTGCGGAACAGGGCGAAGCTCAACGCCTGTGTGATGCCCCACGGGAATTCCTGCGTGCCCAGGGCGCGGGCAATCGCGGTCGGGTCACCGACGGCATCCATGCGGTCGATCTCGCCGCGCAGGTGGTAGCGCTGTGCCAGGCGGTTCTGGACGGCGTGCTTGGCTCGGGTGGCGAGAGTGGATGCGGCGGACATCTTCCATCTCCTGGGTCGACGGGTGGCCTGATTCTGTCACAGCTGTGGCCGCGGCCACACGTGTTGGAACACTACAGCCCGATCGTCTCAAAGCGCCACCGGGTTGGCGGCCCGGCGGCCCCTCTCACGAGAAGGGCGGGCGCGGGTCGACCTGCCGGGAGATCCGCCCGGCGGTGCGCCAGGCCCGGGCCACGAGGTCGGCATCCTCGGCGGTGATCAGGTTGCCCATGACCCGCACCACCATGGACATCAGTTGCGGCGACCGGATGCCGGGCCGGCCCAGGGTGGGGACGGTCTTGGGCATGGTGAGCAGGCCGGCGAGACGGCGGGCGGCAGAGAACGCGAGCCCGTAGTGCTCCACCAGCACATCGCGCCACCGGTCGGTGTAGTCGTCCGTGCCGAGGAGTTCGACGGCGAGCCGGGCGGTCTCCAGGGCGTAGTCGATGCCCTCGCCGTTGAGCGGATTGACGCACGCGGCGGCGTCGCCGATCAGCATCCAGTTGCGCCCCGCGACACCGGACACCGCACCACCCATGGGCAGCAGGGCGGACGTGATCCGGACGGGTGGGCCGTCGAGAGCCCACTCGTCGCGCACCATCGCGGCGTAGTGCTCGAGGATCGGTCGAAGTGCCATGTGCGCCGGGCGTTTCGACGTCGCGAGCGCGCCCACGCCGACGTTGACCTGTCCGCCCCCGGCCGACCCGAGGGGGAAGACCCAGCCGTACCCGGGCAGCAGTGCGTCGTCGGGTCCCCGGAGTTCGAGGTGCGACCCCATCCAGTGCGAGTCGGCGCGTGCCGACGGTGCGTACGCCCGGGCGGCGACTCCGTAGGCGGTGTCCCGATGCCATTGCCGCCCCAGCGATTTGCCGATTCCCGAACGGACGCCGTCGGCGACGACGAGGTCGGTGACCCGCATCGTGTGTGTGCCCGCCGGCGTCGCGAAGGTCACCGCGCCCACCCGGTCACCGTCCATCTCGACGCCGATGGCCTTGGCGCCCTCGATCATTCGCGCTCCCACCGACACCGCATGCGTACGGATGGCGTCGTCGAACTCGGTGCGTGCCACCGCGCTGCCGTAGGCGGGGAACCGGCCGGAGGGCCACCGGACCTGCTGGCGTGCGCCCCAGCCGTTGAGCAGGAGTCCGTCGATGCGCGGACGATCGTCGAGGAGTGCGCCGAGCCCCAGCGCGTCGAGTTCGGCGACGGCCCGCGGCGTGAGGCCGTCGCCACACGTCTTGTCGCGCGGGAACACCGCGGCGTCGGCGAGGACCACGTCCCGGCCGGCGGCGACGGCATGGGCGGCCGCCGCCGATCCACCCGGTCCGGCACCGACGACGAGGACATCGGCGGAATCGGGGAAAGGAGGCGTCGTGTCCGTGCTCACCCGACCAGTATGTCCGGACCCCCGACGGGCTAGGCTCGCAGCAGGTGGGGTCTACGCGGCAGTCGCGTGTCCGCCGTCGAGTAGTTGCCGGATCAGACGAGATGGGGCCGCGTTTCCGTGAAGTCCACATTCGCCGGGGTTGACCTGGTGTCGGATGAGTTCGCCGATACGGTGCGCTCATCGCTGCAGCGGGTCGAGGATCTGTTGCTCGCCGAACTCTCGTCGGGTGACGAGGTCATGACCGAGGCGGCGACCCACCTCGCGAAGGCCGGTGGCAAACGGTTCCGGCCCATGTTCGCGATCCTGGCGGCCCGGTTCGGTCCGCGCCCGGATTCCGACGATGTCATCACCTCGGCGACGGTGGTGGAGATGATCCACCTCGCCACGCTCTATCACGACGACGTGATGGACGAGGCCGCGATGCGCCGCGGTGCGGCGAGTGCCAACGCGCGCTGGACGAACAGCGTGGCCATCCTGTCCGGTGACTTCCTGTTCGCGCGCGCCTCGCGACTCGTCTCGACGCTGGGCCCCGAGGCGGTGCGCATCATCGCCGAGACGTTCGCCGAACTCGTCACCGGCCAGATGCGGGAGACGGTCGGGGTCAAACCCGGCGCCGACCCCATCGAGCACTACCTGCAGGTCGTCTGGGAGAAGACCGGCTCGCTGATCGCCGCCGCCGCCCGCTTCGGCGCGATGGCCTCCGGGGCCGAGCCCGACGACATCGAGCGGCTCTCCCGCATCGGCGACATCGTGGGAGTCGCCTTCCAGGTGTCCGACGACATCATCGACATCAGCTCGGTGTCGGTGGAGTCGGGCAAGACCCCGGGTACCGACCTTCGCGAAGGCGTCCACACGCTGCCGGTCCTGTACGCGCTCACGGGCGACGACGCGACGTCGGCCCGGTTGCGCGAACTCCTGGTGGCCGCCGACGGCGCCGCCCGGCCGCTCACCGACGACGCCGAGGTCGCCGAGGCGATCGAACTGCTCGGTTCGTCGGCGGGTATGACCGCCGCCCGGGCGAAGTTGCAGGAGTTCGCCGACGAGGCGCACGCGATGCTGGCCGAACTCCCCGAGTCGCCGGCCCACCGTGCCCTGGCGTCGCTCGTGGACTACACGATCGAACGCGTGGGCTGAGGGGTCGACCGGCAGGATCTCTGCTCAGCCGGCTCAGCGACCGTCGCGGGCCATCTCCTGCAGGCGGCGGATGCGTTCCGCGGTCGGCGGGTGGGTGGCGAACATCTTGGCCATTCGGTCGGTCGTGCGGAACGGGCTCTCGATCATCATGTGCGACTGGGCCGCGATGTCGGGCTGCGGCGGCAGCGGCGCGGCCTGCACCCCGCCGGAGATCTTCGCCAGCGCTGATGCGAGTGCGAGCGGATCCCCGGTGAGTTCGGCCCCGGACTGGTCGGCCTGGAACTCGCGTGAGCGGGAGACGGCCAGCTTCACCAGGGTGGCCGCGATCGGTCCCAGCAGCGCGATGAGCAGCATCGCCAGCGGGTTCGGCGCGTTGTCCCGCCCGCCGAACGCGCCCATGAACATCGCGAAGTTGGCCAGGCCGCTGATCACCGCCGCCATCGCGCCGGCGATCGAGCTGATGAGGATGTCGCGGTTGTACACGTGGGACAGCTCGTGGCCCAGCACGGCGCGCAGCTCGCGCTCGTCGAGCAGGTGCAGGATGCCGGTGGTGCAACACACCGCGGCGTTCTTCGGGTTGCGGCCGGTCGCAAACGCGTTGGGCGACTCGGTGGGGGAGATGTAGAGGGCGGGCATCGGCTGGTGTGCCGTGGTCGCCAGCTCACGCACGATCCGGTACATGACCGGTGCCTGCAGTTCGGTGACCGGTTGCGCGTGCATCGCCTTCAGCGACATCTTGGCGCTGTTGAAGTAGACGTAGGCGTTCATGCCGACGGCGACGATCACCGATCCCCACAGGATCAGCGGGCTCTGGAACAGTGCGCCGATGCCGACGATGATCGCCGACATCAGACCCAGCAGAGCCGCCGTCTTCAATCCGTTGAAATGCATCGGGTCCTCGTCTGTCCGGCGCCGCGGGTCTCGGGCTCCGCGGGCGGCCCGGGCGAACCCGGTGCCGGCCGCGGAGTGCAGGCGCCTCATCCGGTCAAACGACGCAGCGCCCGTCTGGGTTTCCGACGGTCGGGGTTCGGTGCCGCCGACCCACCGACCGGGCGGGTCAGCGGTAGTTGACGAACTGCAGGGCGATACCGAAGTCCTCGCCCTTGAGCAGTGAGATGACGGCCTGCAGGTCGTCGCGCTTCTTGCTCGACACGCGCAGCTCGTCGCCCTGGATCTGCGCCTTGACGCCCTTCGGCCCCTCGTCGCGGATCTTCTTGGAGATCTTCTTGGCGTGCTCGGAGTCGATGCCCTGCACCAGCGAGCCGGTGATCTTGAAGGTCTTGCCCGAGCCGACGACCTCGCCGGCGTCGAAGGCCTTCAGCGAGATGTCGCGTCGGATCAGCTTCTCCTTGAACACCTCGAGGCCCGCCTGTGCGCGCTCCTCGGCGTCCGAGGTGATCACGATGTTCTCCTCGCCGGACCACTCGATGCCGGTGTTGGTGCCGCGGAAGTCGTACCGCTGCGACAACTCCTTGGCAGCCTGGTTCAGGGCGTTGTCGACCTCTTGCCGGTCGACCTTGCTCACCACGTCGAACGATGAATCAGCCATGTCCGACAGGGTATGTCATGGCGATCAGCGCAAGTGGGCGGCCGCGGGGGTCTACCGGGACGTCCGACGCTGTGCCTGCTCGGCGAGGGCACGACGTGACTCGTCGTGGAGCACCTCGAGCAGTTCTCGCTCGAGGGCGACGAACTCGGGAGCGGTGAGCCCCGCCGGATCGCGCGGGCGCGGGAGGTCGACACGCACCTCGTGGACCACGGTGGCCGGGCGGGCGGACAGCACGATCACGCGGTCCGAGAGGTGGACGGCCTCGCGGACGTCGTGGGTGATCATCAGCACCGTCCACCGATAGCGCTGCCACACCGACTGCAACCACGTCTGCATCTCGGTCCGGGTGAGTGAGTCGAGGGCGCCGAACGGCTCATCGAGCAGCACCAGGTCGCGATTCGAGACGACGGTGCGCAGGAGTGCGGCGCGCTGTCGCATCCCGCCGGACAGCTGGAACGGGCGGGCGTCTTCGAATCCGGCGAGTCCGAAGGCGGGGAAGAGGTCCGCGGCCCGGCGTCGGGCCTCCTTCGTCGGCACGCCCTGCACCTGGAGGCCGAGGATGGTGTTGTCCAGCACGGTGCGCCACGGGAACAGCAGGTCCTTCTGTGGCATGTACGCGCAGTGTCCGGCGACGGCGGGTTCGGAGCCGACGGACGCGCTGCCGGAATCGGGGACGTCGAGTCCGGCCAGCAGGCCGAAGACGGTGCTCTTGCCGCATCCGCTGGGCCCGATGACGGAGACGAACTCGCCGGGCTCGGCGGTGAACGACACCCCGTCGAGGACCTCCCGGCGAGGTTGTCCGCGTCCGGGTCGGGGAAAGGACTTGGTGAGCCGGTCGACGACAAGTCGGTGGTCCGGGACCAGCCGGTGGTCAGTCATGGTGGTTCCGGTCCTCGGCGCGGGCCCAGGGCGCGACGATCCGCTCGACGGCGAAGGTGAGCAGGTACAGCGTGACGCTCAGGAGCGCGGTCACCAGCACGGCCGCGAGCACCAGGTCCGTGCGGAACGAGTTCTTCTGCAGGCTCATGTAGATGCCGAGCCCCTGGGTGGCGCCGACGTACTCGGCGAACACGGCGCCCACCACCGCATAGGTGATGCCGATCCGCAACGCGGTGAAGAACCTCGGTAGCGCGGACGGGAGCCGCACGTAGCGGAAGACCTGGCGGCGGGTGGCCCCCATGCTGCGCATCAGCGCGCCGGCCTCGCGGTCGGTGGCGGCGAATCCCTCGATCAGGCCGATCGCCACCGGAAAGAACGTGACCAGGGCGATGACCAGCACCTTCGGGAGCAGGCCGAAGCCGAACCAGATGATCATCAGCGGTGCGATCGCGATGATCGGCAGGGTCTGGGAGGCGACGAACAACGGCACGAACGCCCGTCGCAGCGCCGGCGAGAAGTCGACGACGATGGCCAGCAGCCAGGCCAGGACCATTGAGACCGTGAACCCGATCAGGGTCACCTGCAGCGTCGCCGCGGCGTGCACCCCGATCTCCGCGCGGTGCGACCAACCCTGCGCGACGACGCGCGACGGCGACGGCAGCACCTGCGGCCGGATCCCGCTGACGTCGACGTAGACCTGCCAGACCGCCACCAGGACGACCACCGCGACGAGCGCGGGCGCGATGCGACGCAGGCCGGTGCTACCGAGGGGTGTCGAGGTAGTCATTGGTGAAGTACGTCGACCAGTCCGGCTCGGTCGTGAGCGGCGCCCCGTCCGGGCCGGTCAGCAGACCACTGCGGTACAGGAACCCGGAGTTCCCGGCCCACTGTTCGAGCGTCTGTCGCCCGACCCGGCCGTCGGCGTCCTTCATGTACTGACCGGCGAGCATGCGCTGGCTCTCGAACACCAACTGCTCGTCGTTGAACGCACCGGGGTTGGCGGCGAGGAGGTCGCGGGCCGCCGCGTCCGGGTCGTCGGCCGCTGCCTGGTAACCGCGCTGCAGCGCCGTCACGAAGGCCGCCGCGCGGTCCGGGTTGTCCGCCAGCCAGTCCTCGTTGGCGTCGACGACGATCGCGTATGCCTCCGGGAATCCGAAGTCGGTGTAGTGGAAGTACCTCATCGGGGTTCCGCGATGCTCGGCCTCGATGCCCTCCCACGCGAGATAGGAGACGGTGAAGTCGGCCTGACCGGAGTAGACCGCCTCGTATGCCGAGGTTCCGAGGGTCACCGAGGTGAACTCGCCGGTGCCGCCGTCGTTTCGGATCACCTGCTCGAGGGTCTTCTCCTCGCCCGGGTCGCCGAAACCGGCGTATGTCTTCCCGTCGAGGTCCTTCGGGCTCGTGATGTCGCGGCGATCGGCGCGGACACCGATGCCGGTGGCCCACTTCTGCAGCGGCGCGAACACGGAGATGGTGTGCGCGCCCGATGCCCGCGAGAAGGTCGACGAGTTGTGGGTGCTGATCCCGAACTCGGCGTTGCCCGCGTCCACGATGGTGTCCACGGCGGTGTTGTTGTACGGCAGGATCTCGACGTCGAGTCCGGCCTCCTCGAACCAGCCGCGCTGCTGCGCCACGAACAAGCCCGTGTGGTTGGTGTTCGGGGACCAGTCGAGCGCGAATCGGATGCTGCCGTCCGAACCGGCGCCCGAACCGCACGCGGTGATCGCCGACGACGCGACGACCGCGGCGGCGAGCACGGTGAGGAGGCGGCGCGCGCGGGCGCTCATGCGGCGGGCCACGGTTGCGGGTTCAGCGCGGTGTCCCAGAACAGAAGCTCGAACCGGGTGGCGACGGTGAACGCCGTGGCCATCGCGGCCCGCTCCCGCTCGCCGGCGTGCGCCGCGGCCTCGTCCACGAGTTCCCTTGCCCGCGAGGCGGATTCCTGGAATTCCGGGGCGTCGTAGGTGGTCACCCACTGCGCGTAGGGGTGGTTCGGGTCGGCGGCGAGCACCTGGGCGGCACTCGCGGCCAGGGCCCGGCCGACTTCCGCGTAGATCCAGAAGCAGGGCAGGGCCGCGGCCGCGCCGACCGCATACGACTCGGTCGCGGCGACGGCCGTCAGGTAGGACACGTACCCCAGGCACGCCGGCGACGGCTCGGGTTCGCCCTCACGCGGCGGCAGTTGGCCGCCGTTGAGCAGGTCGCCGTTGAGCAGGTCGCCGTGGAGCGCCGACTCGACGGTGGCCGCGGTGGCCGACGAGTTCGCCCAGAACCCCGCGGTCTGCGGGTCGGGGGACTTCGACGCCAGGATGGCGAGGGCCTTCGCGTACCCGGCCAGGTACAGCGAGTCCTGCTCCATGTAGGTGCGGAACACCTCGAGTGGCAGCGTCCCGTCGCCGAGCCGCCGCAGGAACTCGAGGTCGTCGATCGCCGTCCGCAACCCCTTCGTCTCCTCCCAGAGGTGGTCGGAGAAACGGCCGGAGACCGGCACGTGCGCATGCACAGACATGACATCCCTTCGTCAGCATTACCTGGACAGGTTCTCGGGTCTCATCTCAGCCCCGCGTCGCGGAGCACCCCGTGTCAGAACGCAGCCACAGTAGCAGGAGTGGGGGTCGCAGTGGGACGCCTGTGCCACGACCATGTCCCGGCCTGTTGACCAGCCGGTTTGCGCGTTGATGCGGTGTTCGTTGTATTCTTCACGGCGTTGTTCGTACGGCCGTCACGGTGGCCGGAAGAGCGGCACGGCAGGTTGCCCGAGCGGCCAAAGGGAGCGGATTGTAAATCCGTCGCGCAAGCTACATAGGTTCGAATCCTATACCTGCCACGGCGTGGTCCATTCTCGCGAAAACTGCTCGACAGTCGGTCTCCGACCAGCGATTTGTCTAGCGCAGACGCGAGTGTGTAACCTCGTTAAGGCTCTCGGGCACAATCGCCCGGGGCACGCCCCCTTAGCTCAGTCGGCAGAGCGTTTCCATGGTAAGGAAAAGGTCGACGGTTCGATTCCGTCAGGGGGCTCGCTGGACGAGAAGTCCGCGGGGCGGTGTAGCTCAGCTGGTTAGAGCGCACGACTCATAATCGTGAGGTCGAGGGATCGAGTCCCTCCACCGCTACACATCGGGTCCGACCGGAACCGAGCGCAAGGGTCGCAAGCCCTGAGGGAACTTCCGAACCCGACCACGTACCACCCGAAAGAAGGCAATCAAGTGGCCTCCTCAACAGATGTTCGCCCCAAGATCACCTTGGCCTGCGAGGTGTGCAAGCACCGTAACTACATCACGAAGAAGAACCGCCGCAACGATCCCGATCGCCTCGAGATCAAGAAGTTCTGCCCGAACTGCGGCAAGCATCAGGGGCACAAGGAATCGCGCTGACGCCGTCGTCGGCCGTTTCGAAGTACCACCAGCAGCGGGCTGCCTCTCGATGAGGCAGCCCGTCTTGCTGTGTCGGCCGAAGGAGTAGAGCTCAATGTCACAGGTAAGCGGAGCCGAGATCCAGGATCGTCCGGACGAGGCGTCGAACGGTGGCGCGAAGCCGACCCCCGACGAGATCGCCGCCCACACGCAGAGCCTCGTCGGCTTCCACTACACGGTCGACGACTATTACGAGATCGGCCGCGAGGAGATCCGTAAGCACGCGATGGCCGTGCAGGATGCGCACCCGACCCACTGGAGCGAGGAGGGCGCCCGGGCCTTCGGCCACGACCGCCTGATCGCCGCGCCCACCTACGTGTCGGTGCTCGGGATCATCGCCCAGCGCAAGCTCTTCGAAGACGTCGTCACCGGCTACGACATGTGGCAGATCATGCAGACCGACCAGCGGCTGGTCTACCACCAGCCGATGAAGGTCGGGGACCGCCTGATCTGCGACGTCTCGCTCGAGTCGTTCCGGCACGTGAGCAGTCCCGAGATGATCGACCTGATGGTCACCAAGAACGTCATCTGGAACCAGCACGACGAGCCGGTCATGACCACGTGGACCTCTCTGGCCGCGCGTCCCGGCATGGACGTCGACCCCGAACTCGAGGCGTCACTCGACCACGTGATGATCAAGGTCGACGCCATCGGCGAATCCGGGCACACCGTCGAGCCGAAGGCGGGTCGCTACGACCTCCCCGACCCGACGCAGTCGCCGGGCGCCTTCGGTGCCGTCGACTTCGACACGCTCACGGTGGGTCAGGAACTCACGCCCAAGCGGTACCTGCTGACGCGCGGCAATCTCGCGAACTATGCGGGCGTGGCCGGCGACCCCAACCCGATCCACTTCTCCGACCACGTCGTGAACGCGGCCGGCATGGACGACGTCGTCGCGCACGGCATGCAGACGATGGGGCTCGGCGCGAGCTTCGTCTCCGAGTTCATCGGCGACCCGGCGGCCTTCTGCGAGTACAACGTGCGCTTCACCAGCCCGGTGTACGTCCCGGCCGACGACAGCGCGGCCGTCGACTTCACCGGCAAGGTGAAGTCGCTCGATCCCGCAACTCGTCGCGGGACCATCGCGATCACCGCCAAGCAGGGCGATCGCCGCATCTTCGGACGCGCGCAGGCCGTCATCCAATTCAATTGATCGAGAGTGATCGTCGCTGCTAGGGTCGCCACCCATGTACTCCGGCATCGCCTCGTTGAAGCTCTGGACTCGTCGCTGACGGCGACGAGTTCCCTGTGAGCTCCCACCTGTAGTTCTCGTACGCCGTCCCGGTCCAGACGCCGGACGGCTGTGTCGTGCTGTCCGGCTCCCGACCCGATGAGAAGCCCAGTCTCATCGGCTACCGAAGAGCTGAGAACACACCATGTCTGCTGAACGCAGTACCCACATATCCGAAGGTCGACTCCCGGCGGGTTCGGCCGCCCACGTCCGTGCCGAGGCCGTGAGCGTCGTACGAGGCCCGCGCACGGTCCTCCGCGACGTCGATGTGACCGTCTCCGCGGGGTCGAGGCTTGCGGTGGTCGGCGAGAACGGTCGCGGCAAGACCACCTTGCTCCACGTCCTGGCCGGCGCCGTGATCCCGGACGGCGGGACCGTCACCCGCGCCGGCACGGTCGCGATGGTCGAGCAGGACCTGCCGACGGGCGACGCGCGCACGGTCGGGGAACTGATCTCCGACGCTGTCGGGGACTCGCTCGCAGCACTGGCCGAACTCGACGCCGCTACCGATGCGCTGGCCGAGGGAGCGCCGGGTGCCGACGACGGTTATGCCGCCGCCCTCGAGTCGGTCACCCGGCTCGATGCGTGGGACGCCGAACGTCGCATCGACATCGCGCTCGCCGGCATGGCGGCATGCACCGACCGGGACCGCCCCTTGTCGACTCTGTCGGTGGGGCAGCGGTACCGCGTGCGGCTGGCGGTGGTGCTGGGCGGCGGCACCGACCTGCTGCTGTTGGACGAGCCGACCAACCACCTCGACGCCGAGTCGATGGCCTTTCTGTCCCGCAGGCTGCGGTCGCACCCCGGCGGAGTCGCGGTCGTCAGTCACGACCGCGCCTTCCTGCGCGACGTCGCGACCGAGTTCATCGACCTCGATCCGACGCGGGACGGACGCCCGCGAACATACCGGGGCGGTTACGACGGATGGGTCGTCGGCAGATGCCGCGAACGTGAGCGCTGGGAGCGAGATCACGCCGCTCAGCAGGCTGCGCACGCCGAACTCATCCGTGCGGCGGACGCGGCCCGCGGGCGCCTGCAGAGCCACTGGACCCCGGACAAGGGCACCGGCAAGCATCAGCGGGCGACCCGGGCCGGCGGAGCCGTGCAACTGTTCAACCGTCGCGTCGACGAGCTGGAGAGACATCGGATCACCGTGCCGGTGCCGCCGGGCCAGTTCTGCCTGCCGGGTTCGGACACCCGCGCCGGGGCGCCGCTCGTGGACGGATGGGACCTCACCGTCGCAGGCCGCCTCGAGACGCCGGTGTCGGTGTCGATCGTCGGCGGATCGCGCCTGCTTCTCGTCGGACGCAACGGAACCGGCAAGTCGACCCTGCTCGCGGTGCTCGCCGGACTGCTCCCGCCCGACGAGGGCCGGCTCGACGTCCGTGCCGGTGCGCACCTCGGTTTCCTCACGCAGGAGGTCCCGCGGTGGGACCCCGACCGGACCGCGCACGAGATCTACGACGAGCAGCGGCGTCGGCTCGAAGTGCGCGGCGCCGACGCCCCGTCGCTGCGCGGCCTCGGTCTGCTCGACGCGGACGCCGCCCGCACCCCGGTCTCGCGGTTGTCGCAGGGGCAGCAGCGACGGCTCCACCTGGCGTCCTGCCTGGTCGCCCGGCCGGACGTCCTGCTCCTGGACGAGCCGACGAATCACCTCTCGGCCGGCCTCGTCGACGAGCTGACGGCCGGACTCGCCGACGCGGCGTGCGCGGTCGTGGTGGCCACTCATGATCGGCAGATGCGAGACGATCTCGACGGGTGGCCACGCATCGAACTCACCGATGGACGCGAACCGTGACGGTGAGCCGTCGCGGCGGGTGTACGGTCGTCGGGGGAGCGGAGGCGAGCCCGTTTTGGGTCCACCGCCCCGGTGATCTACACTGAAGTGTCTGATTGATTCAGACTTGCGCGCTACCCATAGGGTGGCGCGTTGGTTTTGTCGGCGACGAAACGTCGACGGGCCGCGAGGCCGGATCGAGAAGGACGGCAACGCCGACCACTCCGGTGGCGGGCGTCGCAAAGGGGCGTAGCTCAATTGGCAGAGCAGCGGTCTCCAAAACCGCAGGTTGCAGGTTCAAGTCCTGTCGCCCCTGCCCTGGTGAAGGGCACACGCTGACGAGAGGACCGCGAAGTTGAGCAAGCGAGACCGGGCCGCCCGCGCCAAAGACGCCGCAGAGGGTTCTGCGGCCGATTCGGCCGCGGCTGAGCTCGACGGTCGCGACGAGGCCACCGACGCGGGTACGGACGACGAGACGTCGACCGGAACCGCGAAGGAGCTGCGTCCGTCCGGTAAGCGCTCGGCTCGCGGACGTCGCTCGGCGGCGGGTGCAACCGACGGTGACACCGACTCCGACACGGGGTCCGTCGCCGTCAAGGAACGCAAGACCAAGAAGAAGGCGTCTGCCGAGGAGAGCCGGAATCCGTTCGTACGGATCTGGGTCTTCCTGACGCAGGTCGTCGCCGAGCTGAAGAAGGTCATCTGGCCTACGCGGCGCGAGATGATCACCTACACGATCGTCGTGCTCGTGTTCGTCATCGTGATGACCGCGTTCATTGCCGGCCTCGACCTCGCCTTCGCCAAGGGCGTGCTCTGGTTGTTCGGCTGACCCACGCGGTGGGCTCGGCCGGCGACGAGGAACACGACCGCCAGATGAACCATAAGGAGCGTGGGCTGCAGTGAGCACCCCGGAGAACGAACTCGCCTCGACCGATTCCGTCGACGTGGCTGCTGCCGACGTCGACGCTGTCGACGCGGCCGTGACCGACGCGGTGGACACCGAGGGTGACGCGGTCGCCGACGACGCGGTCGTCGAGGGTGACGAGGCCCCCGCCGAGGACACCGTCTCCGAGGATGCCGACGAGGTCCCGGTTGACGAGGCCGCCGCTGACGAGGCCCCTGTCGAAGAGGCCCTGGTTGAAGAGGCGGAGGTCGATCCGGTCGAGGAACTGCGCAAGCAGCTCCGCCGCGCGCCCGGCGACTGGTACGTGATCCACAGCTACGCCGGTTACGAGAACAAGGTCAAGGCCAACCTCGAGACCCGCGTGCAGAATCTCGACGTCGGCGACTACATCTTCCAGGTCGAGGTGCCGACCGAAGAGGTCACCGAGATCAAGAACGGCCAGCCCAAGAAGGTCAACCGCAAGGTGCTGCCGGGCTACATCCTCGTCCGCATGGAGCTCAACGACGAGTCGTGGGGCGCCGTGCGCAACACGCCGGGTGTCACCGGCTTCGTCGGGATGACCAGCAAGCCGTCGCCGCTCTCGCTCAACGAGGTGCTGCAGTTCCTGATGCCGCGGACCGAGGCCAAGAAGCCCGCCGCGTCGCGCGGTGCCGCTGCCGAGGGCGTGGAGGCCGCAGCTGCTGCCGCGTCGAACGTCATCGAGGTCGACTTCGAGGTCGGCGAGTCGGTCACCGTCATGGACGGCCCGTTCGCCACGCTGCCCGCGTCGATCAGCGAGGTCAACGCCGAGCAGCGCAAGGTCAAGGTCCTCGTGTCGATCTTCGGTCGCGAGACGCCGGTCGAGCTCGGGTTCAACCAGGTCGAGAAGATCTAGGGCCGGACCACAACCCAGAACTTTCACGTCTCCAGCGGGCGTGAATTCGCAAGGAAACAAGCAAGGAACAGAAGATGCCTCCCAAGAAGAAGAAGCTCGCCGGGATCATCAAGCTCCAGATCTCGGCAGGCCAGGCCAACCCGGCCCCGCCCGTGGGTCCGGCGCTTGGTCAGCACGGCGTGAACATCATGGAGTTCTGCAAGGCGTACAACGCGGCGACCGAGTCGCAGCGCGGCAACGTCATCCCGGTCGAGATCTTCGTGTACGAAGATCGCTCCTTCGACTTCAAGTTGAAGACCCCGCCGGCTGCGAAGCTCCTGCTGAAGGCCGCCGGCCTGCAGAAGGGCTCCGGCGAGCCCCACACCAACAAGGTCGGCAAGGTGAGCATGGACCAGGTCCGTGAGATCGCCAAGACCAAGGCCGAAGACCTGAACGCCAATGACATCGACCAGGCCGCGAAGATCATCGCCGGTACTGCTCGGTCCATGGGCATCACCGTCGAAGGCTGACAGACCTCATCATCACCGTGGGAGGGCCGGCTCGGCCCGCACCACACACCCCGCCGACTGACGGCGGAGAAGGAACAGAGCAATGAGCAAGAAGAGCAAGGCCTACGCGGCCGCGGCCGAGAAGGTCGACAAGACCAAGCTGTACAGCCCGCTGGAGGCTGTGGAGCTGGCCAAGGACACGTCGTCGAAGAACACCGACGCGACCGTCGAGGTCGCGATCCGGCTGGGCGTCGACCCCCGTAAGGCAGACCAGATGGTTCGAGGCACCGTCAATCTGCCGCACGGCACCGGTAAGACTGCCCGCGTGATCGTGTTCGCCGCCGGCGACAAGGCCGCCGAGGCCACCGCCGCCGGTGCCGACGAGGTCGGCGCCGAGGATCTGATCGAGCGCATCCAGGGCGGTTGGCTGGACTTCGACGCCGCGATCGCCACCCCGGATCAGATGGCCAAGGTCGGCCGTATCGCGCGTGTCCTCGGACCCCGCGGCCTGATGCCGAACCCGAAGACGGGCACCGTGACCACAGATGTCACCAAGGCCGTCAACGACATCAAGGGCGGCAAGATCAACTTCCGCGTCGACAAGGCTGCGAACCTGCACTTCGTCATCGGCAAGGCCTCGTTCGACCCGGCCAAGCTGGCCGAGAACTACGGCGCTGCCTACGACGAGATCATGCGCGCCAAGCCGTCGGCCGCCAAGGGCCGCTACATCAAGAAGGTCACCGTCTCCACGACGACGGGCCCGGGCATCCCGGTCGACCCGGCGGTCACCCGCAACTTCGCGGAGGCACCGCAGGCCTGATCTGATCAGGCGCACTGACACCCACGAGGGGCCCGGCATTCCGATGCCGGGCCCCTCGTGTTGTGTGCAATCACGCGTGGTCGGTGAGTATGCGTGCGAGTGCGGCTTCGACCGGGGTCAGCGGTGGGGTGGTGAGGTGCTCCGGCGGTGTTCGCGGATGGACGAGTTCTCGGTAGGCGAGTTCGAGGCGCCGGCCGCGGTCGCCGTAGCCGACGGCATCGGGCCGCGACTGGTGTGGGCGCGAGTCATCGCCGGACCTGGTGGCAGGTCCGTGGATCTCGTCGCGCACGGTGTTCAGATGTTCTGCGAACCGCCGGGGTATGTCGGGTCGGCGGTTGAGGCGTTCGGGGTTGGGCGGGGCGCCGGGTTCGACGTTCAACCGCCACAGGCAGCGGCCTTCGTCGGGTCCGGACCGTTCGATGCGGGTCGTGTATTGGCCGGGTTGGTCGCCGACCATCCGGTTATGACGGGGGCAGGCAGGGGCGAGATCATCGATGTCGGTGAGACCGCCCTTGGCCCAGTCCCGTTGTGCGTGGTGGAGTTCGACCTGGGTGGCGGGCTGGTCGCAGCCGGGTGCCGAGCATACTTCCCCGTCGGGGCGGGCGAAGGAGACGAGGCGCTGTTCGCGGGTCGCCAGGCGTTTGCCCCGCCCGAAGTGCAGCGGCACAGCGGTGGCGTCTTTGAAGATCGCCAACCAAGGTTGGACGTCACCGGCCATCGCGATCAAGTCCCGGATGGGCAGCAGGGTGCCGGTGGCGGTGGTGGCGAGTCCGGCTTCTCGGATCAGGTCCCCGAGGTCGGCTTTGACGATCAGTTGCACGGGCAGGCCGCGGTGCGAGGTTCCCAGTGTTCCGTCGGCGAAGCCTGCGGCCAGGGCGGCGTCGAGCGCGTCGTGATTCGTTTGGGCGAAAGTGCGACCGTCGCGGTCGGCTGCGGCGGTCAGGGCGTCGGGGTCGGCGGTGCCGGCCGGCCCGCGTGGCGACTGCGGGTCGTCGGAGTTGTTCAGTCCAGGTTTGCCCCAGACCGCGAACATCATCGACAACCGGGCGTGGAGTTCGGGAGTCAGCGTGCCCGAGATCTTTGCGGTCCCGTCAGCGCGTTGCCGACCGATCCACAGGCCGCGGCGCCTCTTGCGTTCCGAATCGTCGGCCAGGGTGCCGTCGGGGTCGAGGTGGGCGAGCAGGCGGGCACCGAGTTGGGTGATCTCGGCGGGGGTGTGGGCTTCGGCGATCTCGGCCATCTGTCGTTCGGCGGCGACCTTGATGTCGTGGTCGATGGTGCCCGGGATGCGGTCGAGGACATCCACTGTGGCCTGCACGTGCGCGGTGCCGACTGCGCCCTGTGCGAAAGCTTCCGCAAGGCAGGGGTACTCGGGTGGGAGGACCTCGCCACCGAGGCTGGTCCGGTGGGCGGTGGCGTCCATCTGCTTACGGCGCCGCATCGGGTTCGACACTCGTAGCTGGTGCGTCATGTACTGCATGAGGGTGCGGCAGCCGGCCTTGCGTGGCAGGTCGCGAGCGACGGCCTGATCGATCTGCCGGTCACCGGCGACGGTCAGACGTGCGATGGCGCGTTCGGTCTCCGCGGCCACTTCAGCGAGTTCGGCATCGGTACACGGTGACAGGTCCACGGTCTGCAACTTGTCGAGGGTGCGGTGCAGGTCGGCCACCAACTCGAGGGCACGCGGTCGCCGCGACGCTTGTTCGTCAGACATGGTCACCCCCGAGAACCGTTGCCGCGAATGTACGTTCGAGTGTACACCGGTGCGAGCGCATTGCAAGCCAAAACTGATGTTGTGCAACGCTATTCGGAGCCGGTAACTTGTCGGTGCCTCGTGGTAGGGGTCCACCGACTTCTCCGTGGGGCGGCGGCATGACGATCGCCGCGGCCCCACGTGTTCAACGGGGCGTCCCGCGACTCACTCCAGCCAGTTGTTGCCCCCGAGGTCCAATTGCGCGACATCCAGGGACGGGGTGATACCGGATTCCGGTGCGAGGCCGTGGTTCTCGAGAACGCCGCGCATGATCTCGGCGGCGTCGATGTTGAGTGGGCTCGACACCCACATCGCGTACGGCAGGTTCACGAAGCGGTTCTCGCGCACGGCCTTCAGGTTCCGGCTCGCCGGATTGGAACGCAGGGCGGCGATCTTCTCGTCGACCGACTGGCCGGGATAGTCGACGAACACGATGACGTCGGGGTCCGCGGTGGTGAGGCGTTCCCAGCTCACGGCGGTCCAGGTGTCCTCGATGTCCTCGGTCGCGTTGCGCGCGCCCGCGGCGTCGATGATGCCCTGCGGGCCGCCGAAGGATCCGGAGGAGAAGATGGTGTCCGAGACGCTGTCGAAGACGAAGACCGTCGGTTTCGCGGCGGGTTGTGGTGCGGCGCGCAGCTTCTCGAGGCGGTCGGCCACCTCGTCGGCCGCGGCGGCGCCCTGCTCGGGATTGCCGGTGAGGGTGCCGATGTTGCGCAGATCGGTGTCGAGCGCGACCCACGGGTCCATGGTGCCGCGCTGCGCCTCGCCCTCGGTCTGCCGGCACGCCTCGGACAACTGGTACACGTCGATGCCGTGTCCGGCGAGGATCTCGGGTGTGATCCCGCGCGATTCGCTCATGCCGTAGTTGTATCCGGCATACAGCACTTGGGGTTTCGCCGCGACGATGTTCTCGAGGGTGGGACGTTCGGTCGCGACCTCGTTCAGGGTGTCGACCTGGGGTCCGTACTCGAGCCGCAGGATGTCCTTGTCCCGGGCGAGCGCGCTGACCGCCACCATGTTGTCACGGGCACCGGCGGCGAGTGCGATCGCAATCATGCCGCCGTCGTTGACGAACAACCGGTCGAGGGGTTGCGGGAAGGCGACGTCGGCTCCGCAATTGGTTACGGTGACAGTGCTTTCCGACGCTGCGGTGCTGTCGGCACCGCAGGCGGTGGCAGTTCCCAGGATCAGTGTCGCCGCCACGATGGCGACGGTCGGGTGGACTCGGGACGTACGTATGGTCAAAGGATGTCCTCTCACGGGATGTCTTTCGTCAGAGCGCTGGGGGCGGGTGTGGTGGTGGGAGTGTTCAGGAGCAGATGGGGCAGGCCCGTCGATGGATGGTCGACGACGGTGCCGGACACCTCGAAGACGTCGGCCAGCAGAGCCGGCGTCAGCACCTCGACGGGTGGTCCGTGCACGATGACACCACCGTCGGAAACCACTGCGACGGAGTCGAAGTGACGCAACACCAGGTCGAGGTCGTGCATCGCCGCGACCACGGTGGCGTCGAGTTCGTCGAGGATCTCCATCAGTCGTAGTCGCCAGGCGGCGTCCAGGTGATTGGTGGGTTCGTCGAGCACCAGGATCGGGGTCTGCTGAGCGAGCGCGCGGGCGAGGACGACGCGGTGCCGTTCGCCGCCGGACAGCTGGGTGCACGAGCGGGTGCCCCAGCCGTCGAGCCCGACCTGGATCAACGCGCGATCGACCACCGTCTTGTCGTCGGAACTCCCGGTGGACCAGGCCGACCGGTACGGGGTCCGGCCGAGGCCGACCGCCTCGGCGACCGTCAGCTCCGCGGAGGGCTGTTCCTCCTGGCCGACCACCGCCATCGACATGGCGCGGCGTCGCGAGGGGATGCGGTGGAGGTCGTCTCCGTTCACCTCGACGGTGCCGGCGGCCGGGCGTTCGAGACCGCACAGCGTGCGCAGCAGGGTGGTCTTGCCGGAACCGTTGGGCCCGACGATGGCCAGTCGGGTGCCGGCGGGGACCGCGAGATCGACATCCCGCAGTACGACCCGGCCACCTCGACGGCACGCAAGCGCGTTCGCGCGCAACGACATCGACGATGCGCGGGCGGGGTCGGTCACGAGCCACCCCCGAACACGTACTGGCGTCGTCCCATGAGGAACAGGAAGATCGGTGCCCCGATCAGTCCGGTCACGATGCCCAGCGGCATCTCGCGCGGTGCGGCCGCCACCCGCGAGATCACGTCGACCCACACCAGGAAGAGCGCACCGCCGCAGACCGCCACCGGCAACATCGCGCGGTGGGTGGCGCCCACCAGGAGTCGCGCCGCGTGCGGGACGATCAGACCGACGAAGCCGATGCCGCCCGCCACCGCGACGAGCACGCCGACCAGGAGACCCTGGACACCGAACAGCGCGTTGCGCATCGCGCGTACCGGCACGCCCAGCGACGTCGCGGTGTCGGTGCCGGCTGCGTAGGCATCGAGCCACGAGTGGATGGCGAGCATGGCCACGACGGTGACCAGCACGACCGCCCCGGCGATCTGCACTTTCGCCCAGGTGGCGCCCGCGACGCTGCCGAGCATCCAGAACATCACGTTGTCGGCGGCGTGCGGGTCGGCGGCGGTGAACACCAGCAGCGACGACAACGCCATGAACGCCGAGGACAACACCACCCCGGACAGGATGAGTCGCAGCGCGGTCAGCCCGCCCTGGGCGCGGGCCACCAGGTACACCGTGACGGTGGCGGCCAGCGCGCCGAGTAGCGCCCCGCCGGACAGCGCCCAGACGCCCAGTCCCGCGAGCACGCCGAGGGTCATCACCGCGGTGGCCCCGACCGCCGCGCCGGCGGACACACCCAGCAGATACGGCTCGGCCAGCGGGTTGCGGACCAGGGCCTGCATGAGTGCGCCGGCCAGCGCCAGCCCGGCTCCGACCAGCGCGGCCAGCACGGACCGGGGCAACCGGAGATCCCAGATGATGACGGCGTGCGCGGAGTCGAGCTCGGCCCCGGTCATCCGGCCGACGACGGTGTGCCACACGTCGCCGACGGGGATGGTCTCCGCGCCGAAAGCGGTGGCCAGGGCGATGCTGAGGAGGGTGAGGACGAACAGTACTGCGGCTAGCGGCGTCGACGGGAGTCGCCGGACCGACGGGGCGGTCGCGCTCTCGGTCGTGCCGTCGGTACGACGGGACACGGGTGGTACTGCCTATCGGTCTGGGTATCTGTGCGCGAGATACACGATGGACTCGAGCGAGAACGGCCGGTAATCGGACTCGGGATCGTGGCGCCGGCGCCTTCCCGGGTCGCCCCGGTGTCCGCGCCGAATCCGTCTCCCATACCGTTGCGCGCCAGTCCCGGATTCACACCGGGTTCCCTGACACCCACGTGTGCGGGTGTGACCGTTCTCGGGGCTGAACATACCAACAACGATTCGCTACACCTGAGTCAGATGTCGCAGTTCGTGGTTCTGGGCGCAACGATGCGCGACAACGGTGCCCGGACAGCCGACACGCGAGCACCTACGCTGGGTGCCGACGATCGATGAACCCGACGCGGAAACGGTGAAGCGATGGACGTACGAGACACGAAGCTGGCCATCATCGGGGCGGGTGCGGTGGGCACCGCGATCGCCTACTCGTCCCTCATCCGAGGTGTCGCACGGACCATCGCCCTCCTCGACATCAACGCTGCCAAGGTGACCGCCGAGGTGCTCGACATGTCGCATGGCCTCGAGTTCGTGCCCCGCGCGGACATCATCGGATCCGACGACGTGTCGGTGTGCGCGGACGCCGACGTCGTCGTGTTCACCGCCGGCGCGAAGCAGAAGCCCGGGCAGTCGCGCCTCGAATTGGCCGAGGCCACAATCGGTCTGACACGCGCCATCCTCCCCGGGGTCTTGGCGGTGGCCCCGAACGCGATCTATGTGATGGTCACCAACCCCGTCGACATCGTCACCTACGCCGCCCAGGAGATCAGCGGGCTGTCACCGCACCAGGTCTTCGGGTCGGGCACGGTGCTGGACTCTTCCCGGCTGCGGTTCCTGATCGCGCAGCACTGCGGGGTCGCGGTGCAGAGCGTGCACTCCTACATCGTCGGCGAACACGGCGACAGTGAGATCCCGCTGTGGAGTTCGGCGTCGATCGGGGGCGTGCCGCTCACCTCGTGGACGCCGCTGCCCGGCCGTCCGGCGATGGACGCCGTTGCGCGCGAACGTATTCACCACGAGGTCGTGCACGCCGCGTACACCATCATCGAGGGCAAGGGGGCGACGAACTACGCGATCGGTCTGGCCTCGACGCGCATCGTCGAGGCGATCCTGAACAACGAACACCGGGTGCTGCCGGTGTCGACGAGGGCGGACGGCATCGAGGGGCTCGACGGCGTGTGCCTCTCGTTGCCGACCGTCGTCGACCGCGGTGGTGCCCAGACCCGCCTCGATGTCCCGCTGTCGGACTCCGAGCGGGCGGGTCTGCTGGCATCGGCGGAAACGCTGCGCGGGATGCAGGCGCGGTTCGGGTTCTGACGTCACACGGGGACGGTCCCGCGCAAGAACTCGAGCTGATCGGCGACCACCCGCTCGAAGTCGTCGCCGACGTAGATGTCGAAATGTCCTGCCGGATAACGAATCACTCGCGCTGCCGGGGCGCGGCGGGTGTACCGGGCAGTCGGTCCGGCCGGCGCCACGGTGTCCTCGTCGCAGATGCACACGAGCGTGGGACAGGTGAGCTTTCGCAATGCCCGACCAGGCGTGTGCAGCGGGATGGCGAGACCGACCCGCGCGGCGACCTCGTTGATGAACTCCAGGTCGTCGGGCACCAGCGGCAGGTATCCCGACACCGCGTCGGGTGCCGTCATCAGGGCGGCCGAGCCGGACGCACCGGCGAGGCCGACGGTGACCGGCGGACGGCCCAGTGCCGAACCCGCCAGATCCGCGAGCGCGCGCACGGTCACCTTTGCCCCGGACGCCACTCCCAGGGCAGCGGTGGAGGCTATTCCACTGGTGAAGGGGCACTGGGAGATCACCGCGGCCACCCGGCCGTCGCGTTCGCCCGCGACGAGGGCGTGTCCGCCGCCGAAGGAGGTGCCCCACAGTACTATTCGTGAGGTGTCGACACCGCTCAGTGTTCGGGCGAAGGCGATTGCCGCGGCCCAGTCGTCGAGTTGGCGGCGAATGGACAGCAGCTGTCGCGGTTCGCCGTCGCTGTCGCCGAAGTGGCGGTAGTCGAACACCAGGCACGAGTATCCCGCGGCGGTGAAGCGCTCGGCGAACGCGTCCAGGCGCATCCGCCGGACCGCACCGAGCCCGTGCGCCATCACGATGACCGGCGCCGGAGTGGTTCCCTCGGGCAGGTACCACCAGGCCCGGCATGTCGTCCCGGACGAATCGAACTCGACGTCGTTCCTGATCATCGTTTCCCCCGCTGTCGGTGGTTGCCTGGCCGGACTGTACCAATACGCGTTGTCGAATGGCAGGCTCGTGGCAGGCTGTGGAAAGCGAGATGGAACCCGACGTCGACGCTGCTAGCGTCTGCCGTCGTGAAGAGATTGATAGCGGGGGCGTTGATCGCCGGAACAGCAGTATTCGGATTGGCCGTGGGCGCGGGTGATTCCGACGCCAAGATCAAGCCGGGCAACTACAAACATCAGCAGCTCATCTACGGGGTCATCCCGACCCCGGAGTCGAACGTCCGGGTCATCGGCAACGGGTTGTACACCGACTACTACGGACTCGGACCGTGGAATCTGTCGCGTCAGCAGATCCAGCACACGAAGAGTGGTGGCGTCGTCGCGTTGACCGCGGACCCGCCCGTGCAGTGGTACCAACGGGTCGAGTATCGGCGTACCAAGAACGGTTACACCGGTACGACGTACATCCTCGGCGGCATCCCGACCGGCAACGTCCTGCTCAAGGAGCAACCCCGCCGCTGACCCCGCGCCTTCCGATCCCAGGTCCGGCCGATGGCGTGTCCGTCGGCCGGACCAATCTTCGCGTCGCATGCGCTTTTCGCCGGCCGGAACCCGTAGTGTCACTTCGTCACGTTGAGGTGTCGGGGGACACTACGAAGAAGGCCAAGCACGATGCGTTGCTCGCGAAAGATGGTTCTCGGATTCCTGGTCGCGGCGTCGATGACGATCGCTCCGCTGATGGTGGCGGCACCCGCCGCGGCGGCAACCGACTACGCCAATTGCACCGAACTGCGCGGCGACTACCCGCACGGTGTCGGGAAGACCGGCGCCGTCGACTCGACGTCGGGTACGCCGGTCACGACGTTCACCGTCGACGACGAACTGTACGAGGCGAACTCCGAGAGCGACCGCGACGGGGACGGCATCGCCTGCGAGAAGCACTGAGCGTGCGTCACACTGGGTGACGTGTTCACCCAGGTCGAGGACGAGAACCGCCGGTTGCTCCGTGCGCGCGACGCCATCGACCGCTCCTACGCCGACGACCTCGACATCGCAACGCTCGCCCGCATCTCGCTGATGTCGCCGTCGCACTTCATCCGCCGGTTCCGGGCCGTGTTCGGGGAGACGCCGCACCGCTACCTGCAGCGTCGGCGCATCGAGCGGGCCTGTGCCCTCCTTCGGACCACCGACGTCCTGGTGCTCGACGTCGCGTTGCTGGTCGGCTACGACAGTCCTGGCACGTTCGGCCGGACGTTCAGCCGAATCGTCGGCTCCAGTCCCACGGCCTACCGGCAGCGTGTCGCTCCGATTCCCGTTCCCGGTTGCTTCGTGCGCCAGTGGACCAGGCCGAGCGATGCTGCCACCGGGGTCCCGCGAGCGGCCGAAGTGAGCGATTTCGGAGAAGCGCCGGCCGGGCCGCCGGTCGTATCGTCGGGCGCATGATCAACGGCATCGGTATCCATTCCGTCTACGTCCTCGATCAGGACGTCACACTCGACTTCTACGTCGGCACACTCGGTTTCACGGTCGACACCGACGTCGACATGGGTTTCATGCGGTGGTTGACGATCGCGCCGCCCGGTCAACCCGACCGGCTCATCCTGCTCGAGAAGCCCGGGCCGCCCGCGCTTTCCGACGAGACCGCCGCGAAGATCCGCGACCTCGTGACGCAGGGGGCGATGCCGGTGACGATCCTGTCGACCGACGATTGCCGCGGCACCCACGCGGCGCTCGTCGCACGCGGCGTCGAGTTCACCCAGGACCCCGAAGACCAGCCCTACGGCACCGATTGTGCGTTCCGGGACCCGTTCGGCAATGCGTTGCGAATGACCCAGCGGGCCGTCTCCGCCCGGCCGATCCGAGCCGAGGACATCGCCTGCTGGGCACCGGACGATTGACCTGGTCCGCCGACCATCCCGACCGGCACGCAGGCGTTAGATTCGTGCCCATGGCGGTCCGACTCGACAAGTACCTGAGCAGCAACCACCCGGACATCGCGATCGCGGCGGCGTTGCTGTTCCTGGCCGGGCTGGTCGACGCCATCGCGTTCGTCGTGCTCAAGGGCAGCTTCGTCGCGTTCATGTCCGGCAATTCGACGATCCTGGGAGCGTCGACCGCCGCGGGCGGGTGGTCGACGATCGCGATCGTCGCCGGACTCGTCGCGGCCTTCTTCGGCGGGGCCGTGGGCGGCGCGGCACTCGGTCGCTGGGGCGGACAGCACTCGCCGGTCTGGGTTCTCGTGGCCGTGACGGTGACGCTTCTCGCCGGCACCGTTGTCGCGCTGACCGCGTCGCCGACGGCCGGGATGATCGTGGTGGCGACGGCGACCGGCGCGATCAACTCGGCGCTGTCGCACACGTCGGCGGTGCCGGGCGGCTTGACGTACGTCACCGGCACGCTGGTGAAGTCCGCGCACGAGCTGGTCGCCTCGCTGGGTACCGATCGACCGTGGGCGTGGCTGGCGGTGTTCTGGATGTGGCCGGTGTTCGTCCTGGGCGCGGTGTGCGGCGGTTTCGCAGAACGTCACTGGGGTGTCGCCGGGTTGTGGGCCGGGGTCGCGATCGCCGCCTGCACCCTCCTCCTGCGGGTTGCCGAGACGTTGTCTCGGGGCAATTCGCGCTCAGATGGAACCGAACGGGCCGCTGGATAGTCTGAAACATATGCGCGACGACAAGCTGCTCACCCGGATCTCCGCCCTTCTCCGTCAAGCGGAGAACACCGACAACGAGCACGAGGCCGAGACCTTCATGCAGGCCGCCCAGCGGCTCGCGACGGCGTCGTCGATCGATCTGGCGGTGGCGCGGGCCCACGACCCCGCGGCGCGCAAGAAGGTCACCCCGATCAGTCGACAGATCGCGATCGGCGAGCCCGGCAAACGCGGACTGCGGACCTATGTGCAGCTCTTCGTTGCCATCACCGCCGCCAACGACGTGACCGTCGACGTGGCGAGCAACTCGACCTTCGTACTCGCCTACGGGTACGAAGCCGACATCGACGCCTGCGAGGCCCTCTACACGTCGCTGATCGTGCAGATGGTCGCGGCCAGCGACGCCTACCTGCGGTCGGGTGCCTACAAGGGCGAGACGTTCGCGCGGGTCGTCACCCGCGGGAACGGGTGGCGTGCCCGGCGGGTGATCGAGGAGAAGCCGTTGTCGCCGATCACGGCGCGGCTCAACTTCCAGTCGGCGTTCGCCGAACGCATCGGCAAGCGTCTCGCCGAGGCCCGCGACGCGGCGCGTGCGGAGGCCCTGGCCGCCGAACGCGACTCCGGGGAGACCACGCGCTCGACGGCGGTCGCGTTGCGCAACAAGGAGATCGAGGTCACCGACTTCTACCGGACCGAGTCGAGCGCCCGCGGGACGTGGCGTCCGTCGAGCGCCTCGGCCGGCTACTCGGAGGCCGCACGCCGCGCCGGCGACCGCGCGGGACGTCGCGCGAAGATCGGTGCCGACCGCGAGTTCGACGGTGCGCGTGGCGCTTTGGAGGGTTAGGGCTCCACGCGCGTGGGCGGGGCGTCCACCGGACTCCCGGGAGGCCGGTCGTACCAGGATGCAGACGGGTGCGGGACGAACGGTGTCGGTGTGCCGGCCCACCGCCGCACCCACCGGCCCAGACGACCCTCGTCCGTTGCCACGGCGTGCACGACGATGGCGGTGACGACGAGGATGAGTGCGAACACGAACAGCCAGCTGATCGCGACGAAGACGACACCGAGGGTGCCGTAACTGCGGATGGTGCCCGCCGCGAGCGTCGGCAGTGCGACGCGGCTGCCGGCGAGCAGGGCGGTGATGAGGATGCCGGTACCGAGGCCGTTGAGGACGAGCAGCTTCATCGGTACCTGCGACGACACCAGGAGCCGCGGGATCGCGGTGAAGGTGACCGACCAGATCAACAGGGTCACGGCGACGATGAGCCCGATTCCCAGGACGCCCCGATCACCGATGTGCATGCCGAACAGCGAGGTGGCCTCCACTCCGGTGGACAGACCCTGCACGGTGACCGCGGCGGGGATGAGGAAGACGACGACGACCCATCGCCAGAAGCTGCTCCACGGCAGTTTGGCGACGTCCCAGATCGACACATACATTCGGCCGAGAGCACGGGACAGGGAGGTGGCGCCGGCGATGGTCATCAGCGCACCGACGATGCCGAAGGTCGTCGCCGAGGTCGGGTCGTCGATCGTGGGCGTGTCGAGACTGCTGACGGGGATACCGAGCTGGGTCAGTGCGTCGTCGACGACGCTGGCGCCCGGCAGGGTGAGCACCAGGATCACGACCGGGAGGATCGAAGTGAAGGCCTGCGCGGCCAGGGTCATCGACCGGTCCGTGAGATTGCCCCGAGCCATGTCGATGACGATGCGGAGCATCAGGGAGGCGCCGGGCAGCCGCATCACGCGCTCGCGTACGGCATCGAGGTCGGGACGGCGCATGAAGTCTCCCATCGGCTCCGGGGTGAGCTTCGGCCCGCTCGCTTCGCTCCCGGCGCCGTGGCTCCTCGGCCCGCTCGCTTCGCTCCCGGCGCCGGGTCTCTCATCATCGGCGATGCCGTGAGTGAACGGGACACCGGGCGCGCACGATTCTATGAGGCCGAGCACCTCGTGCATCGCCTGTTCGACAACGTGTCGTCGTCACGGACGGTGCAACTCGCCGGCACCGAGGTCACCCTCCCCGCGGAGGCGCGCTTCGCCTCGATCGACGCCGTCGACGACTACGTGGGCCGCGTGCTCGCGCTGCCGGGCGTGCGGTCGAGTTTCGAGCGCGCGTCGCACCCGGTATCGGTCCGCGAACGGCGCGGCCAGCGGTCCGCACACTACGCGGCGCGGGTTCGCAGATCCAACGGTGTGCCGGTTGCCGCCGAGATCGCCATCCCGTCCGCGGCCGACGGACGCTGGGCGCTGCGTGAACTGGTGGTGCTGCACGAGCTCGCCCATCACCTCGACGGCACGACCGGCCCGGCTCACGGGCGCGGATTCGTGCTGACGCTCATCGAACTCGTCGGGCTCGTACTGGGGCCCGAAGCCGCGTTCGTCTATCGCGTCGTGCTGTCGGATTCCGGGGTGGGGTGAACGACCTCAGCGCAGCCCGTCGCCGGCCAGCAGCGTCAGGTGGCTCGGGTGGTCGGGGTCGAGGACCAGACGCTGGTGTCGTCGTCCGCGTGCCTTGATGAGGTCGGGCACGAGCGTCAGGTAGCGCGGCAGGCTCGCGGCGTAGACGTCGACCCGGAGCCGATGGCCCGGCTGCAGGACCGCGTCGGTGGGGACGAGATCGACGTCGAGGCGGATCGGTTCGTCGGCGGGCACCGGCAGCTTGCGCTTGCGGGACAGATAGTGGTGCGCCGAGAGCAGGCTGCCGTCGTCGGCGTACGTCGACTTCGATTGGTCCAGTGCGCGATTCGACGCCGACAGCGCGCCGTTGGTCAGCACCACCGACGTACCGTCGGGTGCGACGTCGTTCACGGTCACCGCCCAGACGGCCTCGTGTGCCGTGGTGGCGACGTTGAGGCGCAGGTTCATCGCACCGCTGATCGGGGTGGCCTCTCCGACCGGCTCCGTGGTGAACGACAACGCGCCCCGCTCCTGGTATCGCGCGTCCCGGGCGAAGTCCGCGCCGAGGGCCAGCGTCGCTCCCGCGGTCACCTGGGTCATGTCCCGGGACCGGAGCCCCCGGGTGTCGGGCCGGACGTGTAGGGACGAAACACCCTGTGCGGGAGTGGTGCTCAGCGAACCGTCATGGACGCAATGGTCGGCGGTCGACGACGATTCGGCAGTCAGGTAGAGCCGCGTCGGGGCCACCCCGGGACGGGGGAAGCTCTGGCCCGCGGTCCACGCCCCGCCCTGCTGCAGCATGGTGACCGGCCCGTAGTACTCGATCCCGTTGCGGTGCCCCTTGAGCCAGCGGTCGAACCACGCGCGTTCGAGGACGTCCAGGCGCGGTGGAGCGAACTTGCCGCCGTATCCCGACCCCACGTCGAGGTGATAGCCGTCGCCGACGATCATCTGCTTGCGGCCCGGCTCCATCTGCAGGCGTTCGTACACCCCGGTTGCGCTGCGGCCGAACAGATCATGCCAGGCACCGACGGTGAAGGTGGGAGCTTCGATGCGGTCGACGATCGGGTCGCGGTCGTCGAAGTACGGGTCGTCGAAGATGCGGGGATCGCGTGCGGTGAGGAATCCCCACAGCAGCGAGGGGATCTCGGTGGCCGGGGACTTCACCCGATCGATCGCCCAGCGCACCGCGTCACCGCGCACGAGGTCGCGGATCACGTTGGCGGGGTTGGGAACCCACTTGAGCATGTTGACCGCGGACAACCACACCGGGATGAAGGCCGACGGCATGCCGCCGGTGATGTAGATGTCGCGCACCAGGTCGTCGCAACCCTCCACGGCGAACACGGCTTTCAGCTGTGGCGGCCGCTTGTCCGCGGCCTGCAGCGAGTTGATCGCCGAGTACGACCAGCCGGCCATCCCGACGGTCCCGTCGCACCACTCCTGCTCGGTCACCCAGTCGATGACCTCCACCGAGTCCTGCTGCTCGCGAGGACCGAGGATCTGCCATTTACCCAGGCTCGCGCCGGTTCCGCGGACGTCGACGACGACCTGCACGTACCCGCTGCGTACCAGGTTGCGATTGATGCCGAAGACGTCGAAGACCCCGCCCGACAGGGTCTGTGTCAGCGTCGTGAGTCCCTCGAGGGCCGTGCCCGTCGCGTCCATCGACCGGGATGCGGTGTGCAGTGCCTTGCCGAGGACAGGGGCGTGGAGGGTCTGGTCGATGAAGTCGATGGCCGCGCGGTTGTACGGGTTGATGTTGATGACCGCGGGATAGGGCGTGAGGATCGTCTGCCCGAACCGGTTGGCGGGCCGGATGACCGTGGCGCGCAGGACCACGCCGTCGCTCATGGTGATGGAGACGTTCCGGTCGATGACGACGCGCGGGTAGAGCTGCTTGCCGTCGACCTGCTCGCGCCAGCGGAGACCGTCGGCGCCGCCGGTGGGATCGCCGAGGGGGAGCGTGCCGAAATGCGGCGCACCAGTGGTGCGGGTTCGCGTCGACGGAGCGACGCGGGCGCGCGGCTGTGTGGGATCCAGCTGGTACGTCATGGTGCATCACCCTGCCTGGGATGAGGTGTCGCACCCGCGAGTTGTTGCACGGATCGAGACGGCCGGGTGGACACCGACACCCCGTTGTGTCGGTCGCTTGCTTCCCGGCCCGTCCGCTGGCTGCGGATCACAGTGTGGTCCAGGTCACTTCACGTAGTTGCTGAAGGATAACTCAGCGGCGGTATCGGATGGCTAACGAGGTGGCGTCTTTTGGTCATGGCCGCGTGTGTTCCTGGTCACATTCAGGTAAACCCAGGTCCACGGCGGCGGCCGCCTCGAGCACCATCCACGCCGACAACTGCACCGACAGATCCCGCTCCGGAACCTCGGACGGATTGACGGCGCCCGCCACGAACTGGGCTTTCGTGCCGGCGTCGGTCGGGATCACGGCGGATCGTCGCCAGTCGCTCGAGAAGATCACCCGTCCGGCGACCTCGGTGCGATGAGCCCACGCGGCGTCGGCGCTCCGGGTCACGATCCGGGCTGCGCGCGTACGGAGTTCATCCGAACCGTCGACCTCGGGAAGATCGGTGGCGATGAGTGCGAGGTAGCGGGCCAGTACGCCGTGGAAGAGGCCGCCGTCGCCGCCACCCCCGCCGTTGATCACGCCGTCGGTGCAGGAGTGGCGTTCGACGGCGCCGAGGAGGCGGGTCAACCGGTCGAGATGCCGGTGGTCTCCGGTGACGCGCAATGCCTCCAGTTCGGCGCCGAGCACGACGCCCTGACAGTAGGTATAGGTGCCGGTCTCGGGCTTCAGCGAACCGTCGGGCAGCTTCTTGAGACCGTCGATGACCAGATGGGTGTCGGGATCGACGAGGTTGGCGTCCATCCAGTCGCACATCGCCACGGCGCGTTCGACGTGACCCGTGCGTGCCAGCAGGATCGCGGCCGGGCCGTTGGCCGGTGCGTTGAAGAACTGATCGGCCTTGCGCCAGGGGATGCCGCCGCCGTCCGCCGGCACCCAGGCGTCGAGCATCTGCGCGGCGAGGACACGGAGTCCGCTCGCATGGTCGAGGTGCAGGTGCCGGTCGGCGCGTTCGATGGCCAGTCCCAGCCACGCCATGTCGTCGTAATAGTTGTTGGTCCAGCGGCCGCCGTTGCGGACCCGGATGCCGCGCAGCAGCCGGTTGGCGTCGTCGGCGACGTCGGGGTCGAAGGAGCGGTCCGACCCGACGCGGTGGATCGCGGCGTCGACGAGCAGGTCGACGAGGTGTGCCTGCCACCAGTAATGCCAGGATCCGAACTGGGCCTGCACGCGCCCGATGGGCCAGGCGACGGCTCCGGCACGTGTCCCCGGCAGCCAGAAGGCCCGCTGCAGGTGACGGTCGTAGATGGCGTCCGCGGCGGCCTGTGCGCGGGCGTTGGGGTCCCGCAGGTCCGACGATTTGGATTGTTCGTCCACGTCCGCGTAGCCTAGTCGTCGATGTGATGCACACCCGTGCGTCGTATCGGTTCAACCAGAGACCGTTGGTCGTCGGGATTTCCCGGACGAAGGCGCGACGAGGTCGCCGGCCCACGCAGGATGAACGAGGAATGTCGCTCCACACGAACAGTGTGTGCGTTCACGCCCCGTGCCTGTGTGCCGGGGCGTTTGTCATCTCCGCCCTCGATCGCCTCCCGATGCCCGTCGCTCTCTTGTTGGACTCGACCAACTCATAGTGACGAGGAGAGGAGGCGAAGTATGGCCAAGTCCGAAAAGGTCGCCGCAGTTGCGGAGATCGCGGAGCAGTTCAAGAGCTCCACGGCGACGGTTGTCACGGAATACCGTGGCCTGTCCGTCACCCAGATCAGCACGTTGCGACGTTCCCTCGGTGAGGGTGCAACCTACTCCGTCGCCAAGAACACCCTGGTGAAGCGTGCCGCTGCTGAGGCGGGCGTGGAAGGGCTCGACGAGCTGTTCACCGGTCCGACCGCCATCGCCTTCATCGAAGGTGAGCCGGTCGTGGCCGCGAAGGCGATCAAGACGTTCGCCAAGGACAACAAGGCGCTGGTCATCAAGGGCGGGTACATGGACGGCCGCGCGCTGTCCATTGCCGAGATCGAGCAGATCGCCGACCTTGAGACCCGTGAGGTCTTGCTGGCCAAGCTCGCCGGTGCCATGAAGGGCAACTTGGCGAAGGCCGCCGGTCTGTTCAACCAGCCGGCTTCGCAGGTGGCGCGCCTGGCCGCGGCCCTGCAGGAGAAGAAGAACGAAGCCGGCGAGACCGAATAGGTCGTCCGCCGCACCACACCAATCCCCGAACCGTACGGGGATGAACACCAAAGCCCCGTACGGGGACTGACAGGAAGGACGCCAACCATGGCGAAGCTCACCGCTGACGAGCTCATCGATCAGTTCAAGGAACTGACCCTGCTGGAGCTCAGCGATTTCGTGAAGAAGTTCGAAGAGGTCTTCGAGGTCACCGCTGCGGCTCCGGTCGCCGTCGCCGCTGCCGGTGCCCCGGCTGCCGGTGGCGCCGAGGCCGCTGCCGAGCAGGACGAGTTCGACGTCATCCTCGAGGGTGCCGGCGACAAGAAGATCCAGGTCATCAAGGTCGTCCGCGAGGTCGTCTCGGGCCTGGGCCTGAAGGAAGCCAAGGACCTCGTCGAGAGCGCTCCGAAGGCCCTGCTGGAGAAGGTCGACAAGGAGGCCGCCGAGGCTGCCAAGGCCAAGCTCGAAGAGGCCGGCGCCAAGGTTTCGGTCAAGTAAGACCGACTCACGCGCAAGCGTTTCACGAGCCCGGGACAGCATCGCTGTCCCGGGCTCGTTGCTGTCTGCTGTCTGCGCCCCCTCGCCCTCGGTCCGCGGCGAACTCGTCGGCCTGCTGCGGCTTCGGCCGGCGGTCTCCCCGGATTGAAGTCGCACGCGACATCGATCCGTCGGTGCGACCTCGATCGAAGTCGCACCGACGGACTGACATCGCATGCGACTTCGATCCGGGGGCTCGGCGCACGGTGCGCAGGGAGAAATCCGGAATGGGATGCAACCGAGACGGGGTCGTGTGCGTCCAAGACGCATGGCCTGGTTCCCTGCTGACAGTTTTCCCACCGACCGCCACGGGCTGATCCGTCGAGAGGCGACACTCCGGGCGGGTATCGGCGATGGCGTGGTCACCACTGCAGTCGCACGGGGAGCACTCGTCCGTCTCGCGCCGGGCGTGTGGATCGCCGCGTCGGCGGAGTTCGACGGCCCCGACGGCGCCGACAGGCTCTATCGGAAGCGGTCGATCGCCGTCGCCACCTCCGCGCGAGACCGCGGTGTCGCGACCCTCAGCCATCAGTCCGCTGCCGCTCTGCTCGGCCTCGCGACACTGCATCCTCAGCGTGAGACGGTCCACCTCACCAAGCCGTCGAGTTCGAGCGGCGGGTTCGTCCGTGGGCACCGCCACGTCCACAACGGCCCACTGGGCAGAGATGAGACGGTGGTCGTCGAAGGTGTCCTGGTCACCCGCGCCGAACGCACCGCGGTGGACATCGCCATGTCCGGCGACTTCGCTCAAGCGCTCGTCGTCTTCGACCAGGCGCTGCGCATGGGGGCGGATCCTGGGCTGATGTCCGCGATGGTCGACAGCCGCGCAGGCTGGCGCAACGTCGGTGTCGCACGTCAGGCGCTGGATGTTGCCGACGCGCGCGCCGAGAGTGTCGGTGAGTCGTGGAGCCGAGCGCAGATGGTTCTGGCCGGACTGCCGACGCCGCGCCTGCAGCACACGTTCCAGACGCCGCACGGCGAGGCGCGGGCCGACTTCGACTGGGATGGACGAATCATCGGCGAGTTCGACGGTCTTCAGAAGTACGGACTCGTGGGTCCGGGCGAATCCCCGCGGGATGTGTTGATCCGAGAGAAGCGGCGCGAGGACGCCCTCCGCGCCCAAGGGATCGTCGTGATCCGTTGGACGTGGGCGACACTGGAATCCGGCGAGCTCGTCGGCCTCTTGCGGCCATGGCTGGCGAAGTTCGGTCACACAGCTGCCTGAGCCGCACCTCCGCGCCAACGCCGGAGACCGAGCAACCGATATCGTTTCCGACATCATTCCGACGCCACCGCCCATCGACTTCGAGGGTGGTCATCGGGCGTCGGATCGTGTTCCACAGGTGGAGCCCAGGTCTGCGGTGGCCGTCACATCGAGGGGCCGGCCCGACTTCCCTCACCGCGAACCATCGGATATTGTCATCGTCGCGGCGAGAGTTACCGGGCGGTAGGTTTCCCGCAGCCATCACCGAGAACCACGCGGCGGCGTTGTGGGCGGGGACGGGTCGGTTAGAGTGACCCCAACCACAGATGCCGCCGGTTGGTGCGCGGTCACACCGTGGCCGCCTCGGGGGCAGCGATCGTCTGGAGGAAGTTGTGGGTGTTGAGGTCAGCGTCGAAGGACTCACCAAGTCGTTCGGTTCGCAGAACATCTGGCGTGATGTCACTCTGACCCTGCCGGAGGGGGAGGTCTCGGCGCTGCTGGGGCCGTCGGGTACCGGTAAGTCGGTCTTTTTGAAGACCCTGATCGGTCTGCTGCATCCGGAGCAGGGGTCGGTGATCATCGACGGGACCGACATCACGCAGTGTTCGGCCAAGGAGCTCTACGAGATCCGCAAGCTGTTCGGTGTGTTGTTCCAGGACGGTGCGCTGTTCGGTTCGATGAGCCTGTTCGACAACATCGCGTTCCCGCTTCGTGAGCACACGAAGAAGAAGGAGAACGAGGTCCGCGACATCGTGATGGAGAAGATCGACCTCGTCGGTCTGACCGGTGCCGAGGACAAACTCCCGGGCGAGATCTCCGGCGGTATGCGCAAGCGCGCCGGTCTGGCGCGCGCGCTGGTCCTCGACCCGCAGATCATCTTGTGCGACGAGCCGGACTCGGGTCTGGATCCGGTGCGTACCGCCTACATCTCGCAGCTGCTGATCGACATCAACGCCCAGATCGACGCCACGATCCTGATCGTGACCCACAACATCAACATCGCGCGGACGATCCCGGACAACATCGGCATGTTGTTCCGCAAGGAACTGGTCATGTTCGGTCCGCGGGAGCAGTTGTTGACCTCGGAGCAGCCGGTGGTCAAGCAGTTCCTCTCCGGTGACCGGTTCGGTCCGATCGGTATGTCCGAGGAAAAGGACGAGGCCCTCGTCGCACAGGAGGCGGCGATGGCGGCTGCGGGTATCTCCGGTGGTGGTACCAAGGAGGACTTCACCGAGATCATCCCGCAGGTGCAGCCCAATCCCGGTATGCCCGAACGCAAGGCGATCGCCCGGCACCGCGAGCGTGTGCACGCGATGCTGCCCGACCTGCCCCAGAACGCCCAGGAGGCGATCCGCCGCAGCCAGGAGCAGGAAGACCAGATCCGCGAGGAGAGCCGCGCGCACGCCGACAACATGACGAACGGCAATGGCCCGTCCGGCAACAACGGTTCCGGCAGCGAGTGGACCACCGCGCCGGGCAACGTCGCCGTCGCGGACTCCAAGACCGATGTCATCGACTACGGCGGCAGCGATGCCCCGACCGAACAGTGGCACACACCCGGTGATGCACTGACCAAGCCCAGCCATCGTGCTGATGGGAACGAAGGGCGGACACCCTAGGGATGAGCAGTGCCACCACGCGTGGCGTCGACCGAATCGCGCAAGCCGGGACAGGTGCCCTGTCACAGACCGGCAATATCGTTCAGCTCTTCGTCGATGTTGCACGCCAGACCTTTGTGCGCCCGTTTCAGTGGCGGGAGTTCATCCAGCAGGCGTGGTTCATCGCCAGTGTGACGATCCTGCCCACCGCACTGATCGCGATTCCGTTCGGCGCGATCGTCTCGCTGCAGACGGGTTCGCTCATCAAGCAGCTCGGTGCGGAGTCCTACACCGGCGCGGCCAGCGTGCTCGTCGTCATCCAGCAGGGTTCACCGCTGGTGACGTCGTTGCTGATCGCGGGTGCGGCCGGGTCGGCCGTCGCCGCCGACCTCGGGTCGCGCACCATCCGCGAGGAGATCGACGCGATGGAGGTGCTCGGCATCAACCCGATCCAGCGCCTCGTCGTACCGCGTGTGCTGGCCATGGTCCTGGTCGCGATGCTGCTCAACGGACTGGTCGCCGTCATCGGCATCGGTGGTGGCTACTTCTTCAACGTCGTCGTCCAGGGCGGAACGCCGGGCGCCTACCTCGCGTCGTTCGGCGCGTTGGCGCAGCTGCCCGACCTCTGGGTGTCGACCCTGAAGGCCGCGATCTTCGGTGTCCTCGCCGGTGTCGTGGCGTCGTACAAGGGCCTCAACCCCAAGGGCGGTCCGAAGGGCGTGGGTGACGCGGTCAACCAGAGCGTCGTCATCACGTTCCTGCTGCTGTTCCTGGCGAACCTGATCATCACTGCGGTCTACCTGCAGGTCGTCCCACCGAAGGGGAGCTAGACGTGACCGAAGGTGGGGGCGGTGTGACCATCGCCAAGAGCCGGCCCGAGTACTACATGTACGAGGCCCGCAAGCAGCTGGGCAAGCCGCTGAAGGTGCTCGACGGCGCCGGCGAGCAGATGTCGTTCTACGGCCGGACGCTCGCGTGGATGCCGAAGACGATCGTGCATTACACGCGCGAGGTCCTGCGCCTGCTCGCCGAAGTCGCGTTCGGATCGGGCGGACTCGCGGTCATCGGCGGCACCATCGGCGTGATGGTGCTGATGTCCGGGTTCACCGGCGTCGTGGTCGGCCTGCAGGGGTACGCCGCGCTCGACCAGATCGGGTCGCAGGCCCTCACCGGCTTCCTCTCCGCCTACGTCAACACCCGTGAGGTGGCGCCGCTGGTGGCAGGTCTCGCGCTGTCGGCGACCGTCGGCTGCGGCTTCACCGCCCAGCTCGGCGCCATGCGGATCTCGGAAGAGATCGACGCGCTGGAGACGATGGCCGTGCCGTCGATCCCGTTCCTGGTGTCGACCCGCGTGATCGCCGGTTTCATCGCGGTCATCCCGCTGTACGTGCTCGGCCTGCTGTCGGCGTACCTCGCCTCCCGCGTGGTGACGACGGTCTTCAACGGCCAGTCCGGCGGCTCCTACGACCACTACTTCAACCTGTTCCTGCCACCGGCCGACGTCTTGTGGTCGTTCGGCAAGGTGCTGGTCTTCGCGTTCGTGATCATCCTCGTGCACTGCTACTACGGCTACTACGCCTCGGGCGGTCCCGCGGGTGTGGGAGTGGCCGTCGGGCACGCGGTTCGAGCGGCTCTGGTGCTGATCGCGGTCCTGGACTTCTTCCTCGGCCTGGCGATCTGGGGCACCACGACAACGGTGCGAGTGGGAGGTTAGCGTGACGCTGCTGCGTAAACGGTTGCTCGGACTCGTCTTCTTCCTCGTCGTCGCGTTGTTCCTCACCTTGACGATCACCAAGTTCAACAAGACGTTCACCGAGTTCACCGACGTCACGTTGCTGACCGACTCGACCGGCAACGCGCTGCCGGCGAACGCCGACGTCAAGGCCCGCGGCATGACCGTCGGCGAGGTGCGCGAGGTCAAGCCCGGACCCGACGGTTCCGTCGAAGTCGTGTTGGGACTCAACCCCGATCAGGCGTCGACGCTGTCGGCCGAGACCACCGCGCGCATCCTGCCGAAGACCCTGTTCGGCGAGCGCTACGTCGCCCTGCAGGTGCCGGAGGACAACTCCGGGCCGACGCTGAGCAACGGTGCGACGATCCAGACCGACCAGAGCGGCAACGCGCTGGAGATCCAGCAGTTGTTCGACAAGCTGCTCCCGGTCCTCGAGGCGATCCCGCCGCAGGATCTGAACGCCACGCTGACCTCGCTCTCGTCGGCGTTGTCTGGCCGCGGCGAGCAGCTGGGCACGACGCTGGAAGAACTCGACCAGATCTTCGGCGAGATCAACGAGAACCTGCCCGAACTCGAGGGCACCCTCGAGGGGCTGGCCAGCTTCTCGCAGACCTACTCCGAGGCGCTGCCCGACGTGGTGGACGCGCTCGACTCCCTGCGCACGACGACGAACACCATCGTCGAACGTCAGGACGACCTGCGGACCCTCATCGCCACCCTGGGTGTCGCGTCCGACGACCTGACCGGCTGGCTGCGTGCCAACCGCACCGACCTCATCGACCTGGCCGTCGACTCCGAGGAACTCCTCGTCGGGCTCGCCAAGCAGTCACCGGCGTTCGTGTGCACCTTCCGCAACTTCGCGGGTCTGATCCCGGAGTCGCGCAAGATCGTCGGCCAGGGCACCGACAATCCGGGTGTGCGGGTGAACCTGCAGTTCGTCAACCCCCGTGGCCGTTACCTACCGAACCAGGACGAACCCCGCTTCATGGACCTCGATCCGCCCGCTGTGTGTTACGACCCCAAGATGGGTGGCGACCGCCCGTTCCCGCGGTACCCGGGTGGTTCGCTCGCCGACGGCAGCTACCAACCGCCGTCACGTAACCCCGGTCCGCGCACGATGCCCGAGTTGCCGCAGCCGCAGTTCAGCGGCGTGCCCGCGGGGTCGGTCTCGGCCGCGTCGGGTGCGAAGCCGGTCGCGGTGGAGTCCAACCCGTTCGACGACCCGGACTACCGCAAGCAGCTGCAGGTCATCTACGGCGCCACCTCGGGCAAGGCGCCCGAAGAGGTGCCCACCTGGGTGACCATGATCGGCGGCGGTGCGCTGCAGGGTGCGAAGGTCGACATCAAATGAAGTCGATCGTCGGACCGCTGATCAAGTTGGTCATCTTCGGCGTGGTCACGGTGGTGACCACGAGTCTGCTCGCCGTCACCATCGCCAATGCGGGCGGTGACGGGGACGCGAAGTTCAACGCCGTCTTCACCGACGCCACGCTGCTCAACCCGGGCGACGACGTGCGCATCGCCGGTGTGCGTGTGGGACAGGTCGAGAGCGTCGAGGTCTACGACCGCAACAAGGCGAAGGTCGCGTTCAACGTCGACCGCGACCGGCTGCCGGACGGGACCCAGCTCTTCATCCGCTACCGCAACCTGACCGGGCTCCGGTACCTCGCGCTCGAGCGCGGGGCGGGCGATCCGTCGCAGACGGTCGCGCAGGGGCACACCTTCGGCCTGAACCCGGGCGTCAAGGACACCCACCCGCCGGTCAACCTGACCGAGCTGTTCAACGGATTCCGTCCGCTGTTCCAGCAGCTCTCGGCCTCCGACGTGAACAAGCTGACCGAGCAGATCATCGCGATCTTCGACGGTCAGGGCGGTTCGATCACCCGTCTGGTCAGCGACACCGCCGATCTGACGAACGCGATCGCCGACAAGGACAAGGTCATCGGTGAGCTGATCACGAACCTCACCAAGGTCCTCGACACCGTCAACCGCAACGACGAACAGTTCACCAGCCTGCTCGACAACACCGAGAAGCTCGTGACAGGCCTTGCGGCGCAACGCGGTTCGGTGGGTTCGGCGATCACCTCGGTCTCCAACCTGACCTCGGTCACGGCGAACATCCTCGGTGCGACACGGCCGTCCATCCAGGGCGACATCGCCGGCCTGAAGTCGCTCGCCGACCAGATCAACGCGCGCGACGAGGACATCGAGGAGACGCTGACCAATCTGCCGATCAAGCTCCAGAAGATCGGCCGCGCAGCGACATTCGGTTCCTGGTTCCAGTTCTACCTGTGCGGTATCGACGTGGTGGCGGGCAACGGCAAGTCGCCGGTGCTGACGCAACCGCTGGTCCCGCTGCCCGACATCAACCATGTGCTCTACACCAGTGCGGCGACGCGCTGCTGGGCCGACGACCGGCCAGGGGGGTGACCACGATGGCAGACAACAACGATCCGAACCCGCGTGACCCGAATGTGAACGACGACGAACGCGACGCGGCTGACGCCCCGGTGCAGCATCCGCACCGGCGCTTCGGCGGCCGGCGCAGCCCGGTCAGCATCGGCGCCATCGGCATCCTCATCCTGATGATGCTCGGACTCAGCTCGTTCTATCTCGCCGAACTGCCGCTGCTCGGCGCGGGTGCGCGCTACACGGCGAAGTTCACCGAGGCCGCCGGCCTCAAGCCGGGCAACGAGGTCCGCGTCGCGGGCGTGAAGGTGGGCGAGGTCGACGACGTCACCCTGGACGGTGACCGCGTCAACGTGACCTTCCGGGTGGAGAACACCTGGATCGGTGACCAGACCCAGGCGACGATCCAGATCAAGACGATCCTCGGTCAGAAGTTCCTGTCGCTGAATCCGCGTGGCAGCGAGCCCGCCGATCCCGACGTCCCGCTGACCGACACGGTCGCCCCGTACGACGTCATCGAGGCGTTCTCCGGTGCGGCCGAGCAGATCGGCGAACTCGACAACGACCAGCTGGCCGAGTCGATGCGCGTGCTGTCGGACACCTTCTCGGGGACCGCGGGTACCACGGGACCGGCGCTCGACGGCATCGCCCGTCTGTCGCAGACGATCTCGAGCCGCGACCAAGAGGTGCAGCGACTGCTCGCCGCGACGAAGGACACCTCGAAGATCCTGGCCGACCGCAACGAGGAGTTCGTGCGCCTCATCGGCGGCGCCGGTCAGTTGCTCGACGAGCTGAACAACCGCCAGCGCAACATCTCGGCGTTGCTGGCCAGCACCACGAGCCTTGGTGATTCGCTCACCGGCATCGTGCGCGACAACGAGGAACAGATCGGACCGGCACTCGACGCGCTGAAGGGCGTGAACGAGCTGCTGCAGCGGCAGAACCAGAACATCCGTGACTCGATCAAGTACATGGCGCCCTTCTACCGCCTGTACGCGAACGCGCTCGGCAACGGTCGATGGTTCGAGACGTCGGTCGTGAACCTCCTGCCGCCGGCGCTGCCGCAGCAGAACACGACGCGGCCGCCGAACAAGCAGGCCATGGAGAACCAGGCCGGAACGGGGGTCGGCTGATGACCGCACCAGACCTGACCCAGAACTCGGGTCCCGGTCGATGGTTCACGCCGCGGCACATCGTGGTGCTCGTGATCGGGCTGATCCTCGCTCTCATCGTCGCGGGTGCGCTGTGGTGGGTGTTCACCTCGGTCGGCACCACCAAGATCACCGCGACCTTCAAGCGGTCGGTCGGCATCTACGAGGGCTCCGATGTCCGGGTGCTCGGGGTGGCGGTCGGCAAGGTCGACTCGGTCACGCCGGAGGGCGACACCGTCAAGGTGACGATGACCGTCGACCGCGGTGTCGAGCTGCCCGCGGATGTTCGTGCGGTGCAGATCATCCCGTCGGTCGTCGCGGACCGCTACGTCCAGCTGACCCCGGCCTACACGGGTGGGGAGAAGGCGCCGCGCGACCTCACCCTCTCCGTCGACCAGACGATGGTCCCGGTGGAGGTCGACCAGATCTACGCGAGTGTCAAGGAGCTGTCCGACGCTCTCGGACCCGACGGCGCCAACAAGACCGACGGCACCGGCCGGCAGGGTGCGGTGAGTGAACTCGTCACCACCGGCGCGGAGAACCTCGAGGGCAACGGCGAGAAGCTCGGCGCGGCCATCGAGGGATTGTCGAAGGCGTCGACGACGCTCAGCGACTCGCGCGGCAACCTCTTCGACACCGTCAAGAACCTGAACGTCTTCGTCGGCGCGCTGCGTGAGAACGACGCCCAGGTGCGGCAGTTCAACACGCAGATGGCCTCGTTCAACCAGTTCCTCGCCGGTGAGCGCGAGCAGCTCGCGGCCGCGCTGAACAAGCTGTCGATCGCTCTCGGCGACGTGGCGACCTTCCTCGCCGACAACCGTGAGCAGATCGGGGAGACGGTGAAGGACCTGCAGCCGACGACCCAGGCCCTGCTCGATCAGAAGAACAACCTCAAAGAGGTCCTGACCGTGCTGCCGATCACGGTGAACAACCTGATCAACGCCTACGACGCCGAGTCGGGCACGCTGTCGATGCGCCTGACGATCCCGGACCTGCAGGATCTGATCGGTGCCCAGTGTCGCCTGCTCGACCTCGGCAAGCTGCTGCCGGGCAACCCGGCCGCCGATCAGTTCAGCGACACCCTGCGGCCGCTGATCAGCCAGTGCGAGGAGATCGGTGAACAGATCCAGGAAGGCGTCCTCGAGCCGCTGCTGCCCGTGCTGCCCTTCGGCATCATGAGCAACAACAAGCTGCAGCGTGCGCCGGTGCCGGGCACCGTCCCGGGCAACCCGGATCCGGAGATCGGCAACCCGCCGTCGGAGCGGGCCCCGGCCTCCTCGTCGACCACCCCGCGACCCCGGGGAGGCAACTGATGAACCGCACGTCGATGCGTACGGCGATGGCCGGCGCCGCGCTGTCGCTGACCCTGCTGGTGACCGGTTGTATGTCCAACGGCATCCAGTCGATCCCGCTGCCCGGCGGCGTCAACACCGGCGACAACGCGCGCACGTACAAGATCCAGTTCGACGACGTGCTCGACCTCGTACCGCAGTCGATGGTCAAGCGCGACGGTATCCCGGTCGGGCGCGTGACCAAGGTCGAGGTGCCCAACGATCAATGGTTCGCCCAGGTCACCGTCGAGGTGCAGAACAACGTCGACCTGTCCGACGAGGCCGAGGCGAGCGTGCAGCAGACCTCGCTCCTCGGTGAGAAGTTCGTGTCGCTCACCGAACCCGACGGCAGTGCCGACGCGCCGCGCCAGAACCCGGACCAGCCGATCCCGGTGTCGCGGACACGGACCGCCACCGATATCGAACAGGTCTTGGGAGCGCTGGCGCTGCTGCTCAACGGGGGTGGTCTCAACCAGCTGCAGCCGATCGTCACCGAGCTCAACAAGGCACTCGACGGCCGGACCGACAAGGTTCGCGACCTGATCGGCGAGACCGAGGACCTGATCGCCGGCCTCAACCGTCAGCGCGACGACATCATCACCGCGATCGACGGGCTCGCAGAGCTGTCGACGCGTACCGCCGCGCAGACCGCGCAGATCGACCGCATCCTCAAGCAGTTGCCCGCGGGCGTCGAGGTGCTCGAGGAGCAGCGGCCGCAGTTCGTCGAACTGTTGACCAAGCTCGACGAGCTCGGTCAGGTCGGTACCGACGTGCTGGGCAAGTCGCGCAAGGCGCTGATCAACGACCTGAAGGCGTTGCGGCCGGTGCTGACGCAGCTCGCCGCGGCGGCTCCGGATCTGATCACCGCTGCGCCGCTGATGCTCACGCATCCGTTCCCGGACTGGTTGCTGCCGGGCGTGCGCGGTGACTCGACCAACCTGTTCATGACGCTGGACCTCCGCGTGCTCAATCAGCTCGAGGCGCTCGGTGTCGGCCAGGGGACCCCGAGGTACGTCCCGCCCGCTCGGGTGGACGTGCCGGTCGACCGGCGCAACCCGTACTACCGCGGCAACGGCCCGCGCTACGGCTGGCCGACGATCACGCTGCTCCCGCCGGCCCCGAATTCACGTCCGGGACCGAACACCCCGCCGTCGGGTGGCACCTACCCCGCCTCGTTCTCGCGGCCGGCCGATGCGGCCGGACAGATGCCGACCCCGGCGGTGCCCGGACAGGGCATCCTCGACGGTCCGCTGGCCGCCATGGGGCTCGCTCCGGCGGCGCCCGCCGGGAACCCGGCATCCGACCCGTCAGGAGGTGGACGATGATCGGCAAGCTCGTCAAGATCCAGCTGATCGTGTTCGTCGTCGTCGGCCTGGTGGCGCTGGTCTACGTGGGCGCGAAGTACGCCCGTCTGGACAAACTGGCCGGTGTCGGCATGTATACCGTCACCGCCAAGCTGCCCGACTCCGGCGGCATCTTCACCAACGCCGAGGTCACCTACCAGGGTGTGCCCGTGGGCCGCGTCGGCAAGCTGACGCTCACGCCCGACGGTGTGGACGTCGCTCTCGACATCGACTCGGGCGGGCCGGAGATCCCGGCGTCGGCGACCGCGGTCGTCGCGAACCGGTCGGCGATCGGTGAGCAGTTCGTCGATCTGCAGCCGACGTCGTCGGAGGGGCCGTACCTGAAGGGCGGCGACACGATCACCAAGTACGTGCTGCCCGAGCCGCTCGAGGACGTGGTGGCCTCGGCGATCGACTTCACCGATTCGATCCCGGTCGACGACCTGAACACGGTCATCACCGAACTCGGCAACGCGTTCAACGGCCAGGGCGAGAACCTGACCCGCCTCGTCGACTCGCTCGGCAAGCTCTCGCGGGCCGGCGTCGACAACCTGAGCGAGACAGTGGCGCTCATCCAGAACTCGAACGTCGTGCTCGACACGCAGGCCGACCAGTCCGACGCGATCCTGACCTGGTCGCGCAACCTGAACCTGGTGACCGCGACCCTCGCCTCGGCCGATCCCGACCTGCGGCGACTGCTCACCACGGGCACGTTGTCGGCGACGCAGATCTCGGAGCTGATCCAGAAGAACGGAAACGACCTGTCGAAGGTCGTGAAGGATCTCGCCGAGGTGGCCCGCACGATCGAGCCGGCGACTTACACGACGTCGACGACGTTCGCGATGCTCTCCGCGCTGTCGGCGGGCAGCCACGCACCCGCGCCGGGCGACGGCCAGATCCACTTCGGTGTCGTCCTCGAGACGAACAACCCCGCGGCCTGTACGCGCGGATACGAGAGCACCGACGCGGTGTTGGCCGAGGCTCGTCGCCAGAACCCGGACTTCGACGTCCACTACGACGACTTCGCGTTCAACACCGAGGCGAAATGTACTGTGCCGTTTGGTAATCCGACGGGTGTCCGCAGTGCCGAGCGTGCCCAGTACGCCAACCCGGCGTACCCGCAGCCGTGGGACAACACCCCCAAGAAGGATCCCGACAAGCTCAACCTCAACCCGCTCGCCCAGCAGCTCGCAGCGCTGCTCGGCGTCCGGCCGCGCTAGACCCGACCACCCGACGAGCGTCGCCGCCCCTGATCGGACCTCCCGCGGTCCGAACCTCGGCCTTGGCTTGCGCTCAGGAGCGATATATACAGTGTGTTCCCGATGACTGGCACCGCAGAACCGACAGAGAACAAGCCCGGCGGCCCCCGTCCCGCCCTGCGGCGGGCGGCGAAGTCCGCACCGTTCGCCCTGGCTGCCGTGGCGGTCGTGGTCGGCGTGGTGCTCGTCGCCGTGTTCGGTGTGCGGGCCTACAACGTCTACTTCGACGAGTACCCGGCGCAGGAGACGCGCGACGCCGCCACCCAGGCCGCCGAGCAGGCCGTCCTCAACATCACGACGATCGACCCGGCCGACGTCGACGGCTTCCGCAAGCGTGCGGAGGCGTCCCTGACCGGGAAGGCCAAGGACGAGGTGCTCGGCAGTGAGAAAGACGGTGAGGGCGGCAACGTGCTCGACATGCTCGGGACCGCCGGACCGAACACCGCCAAGCTGAGCGCGCGGCTGTTGCGCAGCGCACCGAGCGAGGTCGACGCCGACGAGCAGAAGGCCAAGGTGCTCGTCTACGTCGTGACGACGCTCGAACGCCCCGGCCAGCCCGGGATCGACGAGACACGCGGCTTCGACGTAAGCATGACCAAGGACGGCGACACCTGGAAGGCCGAGAACATCCTCGGTCTGGAGGGCATCGCCTACGCCGACGGCGGTGGCGCACCTGCCCCCGCGGCCCCGGCCCCGGCTCCGGAAGGGGGCAACTGATGGCACCGGACCGCGGTAAGAAGAAGCCCACCCCGAAGCGCCGCCCGACCCCGAAGGTCGCCGGCCGGACCTCTCCGCCCTCTGAGGTGCGAGAAGCCCCCCTGCCCCCTGAGGTGTCGGACGAAGCGACAACCCCTCTGCCCCCTGAGGTGCGAGGAGCGAAAGCCGCCGGGCCGAGCGAGCGAAGCGAGTCGAGGTCGACGAGCCACGAAGGGCCTGGTGACGGCACCGCCGAAGCCAACCCCGCCGAGGCCGACCCCATCGAGGCCGACACCGCTGGCGCCGACACCGTCGACCTGGAGAAGCCCACTCCTGCGGAGTCGACCACACCCGAGCCCACCAAACCCAAGACCAAACCGGTCGCGCGGGTCTCGACCCTGCGCCGCGGAGACACCCCGGCGCCGGCCGGATCGCCCGACAAGCCGAACCGGCCGATGGGCCGACGTCCCGGCAAGCGGGACCGGCGGGGGAGGGGTGCCTCCCGCAATCCCCTCGGCATCCGTACCGGAGTGCTGGCGGGCATCGCGGCCGTGTTGTTCGTCATCGCCGCCATCCTCGCGTTCCATCCGGGCGCCGAGATCGGGCCGAACAAGGCGTTCGTGGACCAGGAGTCGACATCGCAGCTCACCTCGCAGGCCCAGGAGCGGATCTGCGCGGTGTTCGGGTATGACCACACCGAACTCGACGAGTGGCAGCGGCGGGCGCAGGACGCGCTGACCGGGCAGGCCCGCACCGAGTTCGACGAGACGCTGAAGGCGCAGCGCGAGCTGATCACGCAGACCAAGACGGGTGCGGAGTGCCGGGTCGACGCGATCGGCGTCCGGGACCTCTCCGGCGCCGACGACGGCGCGACCGCGACCGTCATCGCGAACCTGGTGGTGAGCGAGACGCAGAACAGCATGGCCACCAACAGCGGTGCACCGCGCGCCCAGTTCGCGATGGTGCGTGAGGGCGACCAGTGGCGGATCCGGGCGGTCGAGCCCTTCTGATCGAGGTGCGTCGCCCCCTCATCACCAGGTCGGACGCCGAGTTCGACACCGACTTCGCGAAATTCGCGCGTAGCGCTTGACGTGGAGGCGATGTCGGGCCAGGCTGTGACCAGCGATCGACGTGCAGGCAGCCACCCGCGCGAAATCGCTTTCCAGACGGCTTGACAAAGTGCGTCTATTTTCTGCTACAGTTGGACGTTGCGCTGGCTGCCTCCTGTCCATCTATCGATCCTTCTTCGGCCACTCTCTAGACGTGTGTGCTGCGGTGATCGCCGATTCCAGGGTGTCACCAGCGAACGGCCCATCAAGCCACGTACTGCACATCTAGGTTGTGAATAACGTCGTGTTGGAAGGACGCATCTTGGCAGTCAACCGCCAGTCCACCTCAACAATCCCCGGCGCGCCGCATCGCGCGTCGTTTGCAAAGATCAGCGAGCCGCTGGAGGTCCCGGGCCTCCTCGACCTCCAACTCGATTCGTTCGAATGGCTCGTCGGTTCGCCGGAGTGGCGCGCGAAGGCGATCGCCCGCGGCGACGAGAACCCGACCGGTGGCCTCGAGGACATCCTCCACGAGCTGTCCCCGATCGAGGACTTCTCCGGTTCGATGTCCCTGTCGTTCTCCGAGCCGCACTTCGACGAGGTCAAGGCCTCCGTCGAGGAGTGCAAGGACAAGGACATGACCTACGCGGCGCCGCTGTTCGTCACCGCGGAGTTCATCAACAACAACACCGGCGAGATCAAGTCGCAGACCGTCTTCATGGGCGACTTCCCGATCATGACCGAGAAGGGCAGCTTCATCATCAACGGCACCGAGCGTGTCGTGGTGAGCCAGCTGGTCCGCAGCCCCGGCGTGTACTTCGACGCCTCGATCGACAAGACCACCGAGAAGACCCTGCACACCGTCAAGGTGATCCCGGGTCGCGGTGCGTGGCTCGAGTTCGACGTCGACAAGCGCGACACCGTGGGTGTGCGTATCGACCGCAAGCGCCGTCAGCCGGTCACCGTGCTGCTCAAGGCGCTGGGCTTCACCGCCGAGGAGATCACCGAGCGGTTCGGTTTCTCCGAGATCATGATGTCGACGCTGGAGAAGGACAACACCGGCAACCAGGACGAGGCGCTGCTCGAGGTCTACCGCAAGCTGCGCCCGGGTGAGCCGCCGACCAAGGAGTCCGCGGAGAACCTCCTGGAGAACCTGTTCTTCAAGGACAAGCGTTACGACCTCGCCCGCGTGGGCCGTTACAAGGTCAACAAGAAGCTGGGTCTGACCGGCAACCCGATGGTGGGCGAGTCCACGCTGACCCGCGAGGACATCATCGCGACCGTCGAGTACCTGGTGCGTCTGCACGAGGCCGACCCGCACACCACCACCTACATGACCGTCCCCGGTGGCGTCGAGGTGCCCGTCGAGGTCGACGACATCGACCACTTCGGCAACCGTCGCCTGCGTACCGTCGGCGAGCTGATCCAGAACCAGATCCGCGTGGGCCTCTCGCGTATGGAGCGTGTTGTGCGTGAGCGCATGACCACTCAGGACGTCGAGGCGATCACCCCGCAGACCCTGATCAACATCCGTCCCGTCGTGGCGGCGATCAAGGAGTTCTTCGGAACCAGCCAGCTGTCGCAGTTCATGGACCAGAACAACCCGCTGTCGGGTCTGACCCACAAGCGTCGTCTGTCGGCGCTGGGCCCGGGCGGTCTGAGCCGTGAGCGTGCCGGCCTCGAGGTGCGCGACGTGCACCCGTCGCACTACGGCCGCATGTGCCCGATCGAGACCCCTGAGGGTCCGAACATCGGTCTGATCGGTTCGCTGTCGGTGTACGCGCGGGTCAACCCGTTCGGATTCATCGAGACCCCGTACCGCAAGGTCGTCGACGGCGTCGTCTCCGATGACATCGAGTACATGACCGCCGACGAGGAGGACCGCTTCCTCATCGGTCAGGCGAACACCAACTTCGACGGCAGCGGACGCATCACCGATGAGCGTGTCCTGGTGCGCAAGAAGGGCTCCGAGGTGGAGTTCGTCGGCGCGACCGATGTCGAGTACCTCGACGTCTCGCCGCGTCAGATGGTGTCCGTCGCGACCGCGATGATCCCGTTCCTCGAGCACGACGACGCCAACCGCGCCCTGATGGGTGCGAACATGCAGCGTCAGGCCGTGCCGCTGGTGCGCAACGAGTCGCCGCTGGTCGGTACCGGCATGGAGCTGCGTGCCGCGGTCGACGCCGGTGATGTCATCGTGTCGTCGAAGACCGGTGTGGTGGAAGAGGTCTCGGCCGACTACATCACCGTCATGTCCGACGACGGCACCCGCGACACGTACCGGATGCGCAAGTTCGCGCGCTCCAACCACGGCACCTGCGCCAACCAGCGTCCGATCGTGGACGAGGGTCAGCGCGTGGAGTCCGGCCAGGTCCTCGCCGACGGCCCCTGCACCGAGAACGGTGAGATGGCGCTCGGCAAGAACCTGCTCGTGGCGATCATGCCGTGGGAGGGCCACAACTACGAGGACGCGATCATCCTGAGCCAGCGGCTCGTGGAGGAGGACGTGCTCACCTCGATCCACATCGAGGAGCACGAGATCGACGCCCGCGACACCAAGCTCGGTGCCGAGGAGATCACCCGGGACATCCCGAACGTCTCCGACGAGGTCCTCGCCGATCTCGACGAGCGCGGCATCGTGCGCATCGGTGCCGAGGTCCGCGACGGCGACATCCTGGTCGGCAAGGTCACCCCGAAGGGTGAGACCGAGCTGACCCCGGAAGAGCGTCTGCTGCGTGCCATCTTCGGTGAGAAGGCCCGTGAGGTCCGCGACACGTCGCTGAAGGTGCCGCACGGCGAGACCGGCAAGGTCATCGGCGTGCGCGTGTTCAGCCGCGAGGACGACGACGACCTGGCTCCCGGCGTCAACGAGCTGGTCCGCGTGTACGTGGCCCAGAAGCGCAAGATCCAGGACGGCGACAAGCTCGCCGGTCGTCACGGCAACAAGGGCGTCATCGGCAAGATCCTCCCGCAGGAGGACATGCCGTTCCTGCCCGACGGCACCCCCGTCGACATCATCCTCAACACCCACGGTGTGCCGCGGCGTATGAACATCGGCCAGATCCTGGAGACCCACCTCGGGTGGGTGGCCAAGGCCGGCTGGAACATCAACGTCGCCGAGGGTGTGCCGGAGTGGGCGTCGCGTCTGCCCGAGGACATGTACTCGGCCGAGCCCGACACCAACACCGCCACCCCGGTGTTCGACGGCGCCCGCGAGGAGGAGCTGACCGGACTGCTGTCCTCGACGCTGCCGAACCGCGACGGTGAGGTCATGGTCAACGGCGACGGCAAGGCGACGCTGTTCGACGGTCGTTCCGGCGAGCCGTTCCCGTACCCGGTGTCGGTCGGCTACATGTACATCATCAAGCTGCACCACCTGGTCGACGACAAGATCCACGCTCGTTCGACCGGCCCGTACTCGATGATCACCCAGCAGCCGCTGGGCGGTAAGGCGCAGTTCGGTGGTCAGCGCTTCGGTGAGATGGAGTGTTGGGCCATGCAGGCCTACGGTGCCGCGTACACGCTGCAGGAACTGCTGACCATCAAGTCGGACGATGTGGTGGGCCGCGTCAAGGTCTACGAGGCGATCGTCAAGGGCGAGAACATCCCGGAGCCGGGTATCCCCGAGTCGTTCAAGGTGCTGCTGAAGGAGCTTCAGTCGCTGTGCCTGAACGTCGAGGTGCTCAGCTCCGACGGTGCCGCCATCGAGATGCACGACACCGACGACGAGGACCTGGAGCGCGCCGCTGCCAACCTCGGCATCAACCTGTCGCGCAACGAGTCGGCCACCGTCGACGATCTCGCCAACTGATCTGACCCTCACCCGGCCGGGTTTCGCCCCGGCCACTGACAACAGAGCTCTGGAAAGGTAACAAGTGCTCGACGTCAACTTTTTCGACGAACTGAAGATCGGCCTGGCCACGGCCGACGACATCCACAACTGGTCATACGGTGAGGTCAAGAAGCCGGAGACGATCAACTACCGCACGCTCAAGCCGGAGAAGGACGGCCTGTTCTGCGAGAAGATCTTCGGCCCGACCCGCGACTGGGAGTGCTACTGCGGCAAGTACAAGCGCGTCCGCTTCAAGGGCATCATCTGTGAGCGCTGCGGCGTCGAGGTGACCAAGGCCAAGGTGCGCCGTGAGCGCATGGGCCACATCGAGCTGGCCGCCCCGGTCACGCACATCTGGTACTTCAAGGGTGTGCCGAGCCGGCTGGGCTACCTGCTCGACCTGGCGCCGAAGGATCTCGAGAAGATCATCTACTTCGCCGCCTACGTGATCACCGCGGTCGACGACGAGCTCCGTCACAACGAGCTCTCGACGCTCGAGGCCGAGATGGAGGTCGAGAAGAAGGCTGTCGCCGATCAGCGCGACGTCGACCTCAACGAGCGTCAGCAGAAGCTCGAGCAGGATCTCGCCGAGCTGGAGGCCGAGGGTGCCAAGGCCGACGTGCGCCGCAAGGTGCGCGACGGTGCCGACCGCGAGATGCGTCGTATGCGCGACGCCGCCCAGCGTGAGCTCGACGGTCTCGAGGAGATCTGGGACAAGTTCGTCAAGCTCGCCCCGGGCGACCTCATCATCGACGAGAAGCTCTACCGTCAGCTCGAAGAGCGCTACGGCGAGTACTTCCAGGGTTCGATGGGTGCCGAGGCGATCAAGAAGCTCCTGGAGACCTTCGACATCGACGCCGAGGCCGAGTCGCTGCGCGAGACCATCCGCAGCGGCAAGGGCCAGAAGAAGCTGCGCGCGCTCAAGCGGCTCAAGGTCGTCGCGGCGTTCCAGCAGTCGGGCAACTCGCCGCTGGGCATGGTCCTCGACGCCGTGCCGGTGATCCCGCCGGAGCTGCGTCCGATGGTGCAGCTCGACGGTGGCCGCTTCGCGACCTCCGACCTGAACGATCTGTACCGCCGCGTCATCAACCGCAACAACCGCCTCAAGCGACTGATCGATCTGGGTGCTCCCGAGATCATCGTCAACAACGAGAAGCGGATGCTGCAGGAGTCGGTCGACGCCCTGTTCGACAACGGTCGTCGTGGCCGTCCGGTCACCGGGCCGGGCAACCGCCCGCTGAAGTCGTTGAGCGATCTGCTCAAGGGCAAGCAGGGTCGTTTCCGTCAGAACCTGCTCGGCAAGCGCGTCGACTACTCGGGCCGTTCGGTCATCGTGGTCGGTCCGCAGCTCAAGCTGCACCAGTGCGGTCTGCCGAAGCTGATGGCTCTCGAGCTGTTCAAGCCGTTCGTGATGAAGCGTCTGGTCGACCTGAACCAGGCGCAGAACATCAAGTCGGCCAAGCGCATGGTCGAGCGTCAGCGCCCCGCGGTGTGGGACGTCCTCGAAGAGGTCATCGCCGAGCACCCGGTTCTGCTGAACCGTGCACCGACGCTGCACCGCCTCGGCATCCAGGCCTTCGAGCCGCAGCTGGTGGAGGGCAAGGCCATTCAGCTCCACCCGCTGGTGTGTGAGGCCTTCAACGCCGACTTCGACGGTGACCAGATGGCCGTGCACCTCCCGCTGTCGGCGGAGGCACAGGCCGAGGCGCGCATCCTGATGCTGTCGTCGAACAACATCCTGTCGCCGGCGTCGGGCCGTCCGCTCGCCATGCCGCGTCTGGACATGGTGACCGGTCTGTACTACCTGACCACCCTCAAGGAGGGTGCGGCGGGCGAGTACACCCCGGCGAACGGCGACGACGTCGAGCGTGGTGTCTACTCGACCCCGGCCGAGGCCATCATGGCCGTCGACCGCGGTGTGCTGACCGTGCAGTCGCGCATCAAGGTGCGTCTGACCGACCAGCGTCCGCCGGCCGACATCGAGGCCGAGCAGTTCCCCGACGGCTGGAAGTACGGCTCGCCGTGGGACATCGAGACCACGCTGGGCCGGGTGCTGTTCAACGAGCTGCTGCCGATCGAGTACCCGTTCGTCAACGAGCAGATGCCGAAGAAGCGTCAGGCCGTGATCATCAACGATCTCGCCGAGCGCTACCCGATGATCGTGGTCGCCCAGACCGTCGACAAGCTGAAGGACGTCGGCTTCTACTGGGCCACCCGTTCGGGCGTCACGGTCTCGATGGCCGACGTGCTGGTGCCGCCGCAGAAGGCGGAGATCCTCGACAAGTACGAGGAGCGGGCCGACGGTCTGGAGCGCAAGTTCCAGCGCGGTGCCCTCACCCCGGACGAGCGTCGTGACTCCCTCGTGGAGATCTGGAAGCAGGCGACCGAAGAGGTCGGCGCGGCCATGGAGGCGCACTACCCGGACGACAACCCGATCCCGATGATCGTGAAGTCGGGTGCGGCGGGCAACATGACCCAGATCCGCTCGCTGGCGGGCATGAAGGGTCTGGTGACCAACCCGAAGGGTGAGTTCATCCCGCGTCCGATCAAGTCCTCGTTCCGCGAGGGCCTGACCGTGGCCGAGTACTTCATCAACACGCACGGTGCCCGAAAGGGTCTGGCCGACACCGCGCTTCGTACCGCCGACTCGGGTTACCTGACCCGTCGTCTGGTGGACGTGTCGCAGGACGTCATCGTGCGCGAGACCGACTGTGGCACCGAGCGCGGCATCACCACGACCATCGCCGAGAAGCAGGCCGACGGCACGCTCATCCGTGACGCGCACGTCGAGACCTCGACCTACGCCCGCACGCTGGCGCAGGACGCGGTCGACGCCGACGGCAACGTCATCGTCGAACGCGGTCACGACCTGGGCGACCCGGCCATCGAGGCCCTGCTCGCCGCCGGCATCACGCAGGTGAAGGTCCGTTCGGTCCTGACCTGTGGGACCGGCACCGGTGTGTGTGCGATGTGCTACGGCCGTTCGATGGCCACCGGCAAGCTCGTCGACATCGGCGAGGCCGTCGGTATCATCGCGGCCCAGTCGATCGGTGAGCCCGGTACCCAGCTGACGATGCGTACGTTCCACCAGGGTGGCGTCGGTGACGACATCACCGGTGGTCTGCCGCGTGTCCAGGAGCTCTTCGAGGCCCGCGTCCCCAAGGGCGTCGCGCCGATCGCGGAGGTCTCCGGCCGGGTGCGCCTCGAGGACGACGACCGCTTCTACAAGATCACCCTCATCCCGGACGATGGTTCGGAAGAGGTTGTCATCGACAAGATCTCGAAGCGTCAGCGTCTGCGCGTGTTCAAGCACGACGACGGTTCCGAGCGGCTCCTCGCCGACGGTGACCACGTCGAGGTCGGCCAGCAGCTCATGGAGGGCTCGGCCAACCCGCACGAGGTGCTCCGCGTCATGGGTCCCCGTCAGGTGCAGATCCACCTGGTCAACGAGGTCCAGGAGGTCTACCGCAGCCAGGGTGTGTCGATCCACGACAAGCACATCGAGACCATCGTGCGTCAGATGCTGCGTCGCGTGACGATCATCGATCACGGTTCGACCGAGTTCCTGCCCGGTTCGCTCGTCGAGCGCGCCGAGTTCGAGGCGGCCAACCGTCAGGTCGTGACCGAGGGTGGCGAGCCCGCCGCCGGACGTCCGGTCCTGATGGGTATCACCAAGGCCTCGCTGGCGACCGAGTCGTGGCTGTCGGCGGCGTCGTTCCAGGAGACCACGCGTGTCCTGACCGACGCGGCGATCAACAGCCGCAGCGACAAGCTGATCGGTCTGAAGGAGAACGTGATCATCGGTAAGTTGATCCCGGCCGGCACCGGTATCAACCGCTACCGCAACATCCAGGTTCAGCCGACCGAGGAAGCTCGTGCCGCGGCGTACGCGGTGCCGTCCTACGACGACACCTACTACAGCCCGGACGGCACCTTCGGTGCTCCGGCCGGCGCTGCGGTGCCGCTGGACGACTACGGGTTCTCCAACGACTACCGGTAGGCGCTAGGACAAGACGACGCGGCCCCCGCACTCATCGCGAGTGCGGGGGCCGCGTCGTTTCTAGGGAACGGGAAGAGTTGTGACGGTGCGGGTTTCGAGGAGCAGGTCGTAGTAACGGCCGCCGGGGTAGTAGGTCGGGGTCGCGGTGTCGGCCACCATGTCCGACGACCAGCCAGTGGCGAGTGCGCGGATGACCCGTCCGTTGCGGGGACGCGGCACCGCAAGCTCGGACAGTTCGCCGATCAGATCGGTCGACTCGCCTTCGGCGTCGATGTGGATTCCGGTCACCAGGCGCGAGCCGAGAAACTCCTGCCGCGTTGTCTCCTGGAGGACGGACACGCCTTGCCCGAAGTTGTTGGATACCGACGGTTGCGACGCGATGACCCGGATCGGTAGCCCGGCGGCGGCGAGAGATGCTGCGGCGGTGGCGAAGTTGACCCCGAAGAACGAGTTGACCGGATCGAACAGCATGAGGCCGGCGAGGCGCCGGTAGGCGACGGGGTCGGCGCGGCGGAGTGCGTCGGCCGCCACGACGACGAACTCGCCGCCGGCCGAGTGTCCGGAGAAGATCATTCGGTACGGCATCGTCACGTCGGGGCGGTGGGCGGAATCACGGGCCTCGCGAAGGCTTGTCGCGAGCGGACTGCCGGTGTCCCGGCCGGAACCGAAGACCCCGCCGATGGTCCGCGCGAACGCCGCGTTGTCGGCGATGTTGTAGGCGACGGCACACCCGCCGAGGTTGACCGAGTCCAGCGTCGGGCTCACGACGAGGAACCCGGATTTCGCATACGCGCGGGCCACGGAGTCGAGGTTGGCCGCAGTACGGGAGAAGCCGTGCTGCAACCACACGATCGCCGAGGGTTCACCGGGCGGGAAGTACCACCGGACCGCGACCCGGACGGGCTTGCCCGCACATTTGGTGGCGATGTCGGACGACGACACGACCACCGACGGGCTGGTCGCCGGCGCGGCTGCCACCGCCGACGGTGTTACACCGACGAGCATGACAACCGACACGAGGGCCGTGATCCACGGCCGGTGGAACGTTCTCCCCGACATCCGGCCAGTCTAGGACCGCCCTGATGCCGAGGTCGGGTGTTCGCTCGTATGACACTTCGGTCCGCAGCGGTGCTGCGTCAGGAGTTCGGGTTCGACGAGTCGTCGAGGTCCATCAGCTCGTTCGGGTCCTCGATGCGGACGTCGTAGTCGTCGCCGAGGCGCCGGGCCACCTCACCGATGAGGCGGCGCGCAGCGTCGTCCATCACGCGGACATGGGTCAGATCGAGGACGACGGCGTCGGTGCCGAATCCCTCGCACGCACGGCTGGCGATGATCTCCGCGCCGGCGAACCGGACGTCGCCCTGCAGCTCGACGACCGTCGTCCCGTCGCGTTCGGTCACCGCTCGTAGCGCGGGCCGGCCGGTGGGCGCGACCTGCATCATGTGCAGTTCCATGTCGCGGGACAGCCGTTCGAAGACGGCGACGCCGCGCACGCTGTTGCCCTGGCGGTCGAGCCTGGGCGACCACACCGCCAGCCCGACCTGGCCGGGCAGCACGCCCAGGATCGCGCCGCTGACACCGCTTTTCGCGGGGATACCGACGTTCGCCATCCAGCTTCCGCTGCCGTCGTACATGCCGCACGTGGCCATCACCGACAGCAGGTGCCGGGAGATCCAGCTGTCGAGGAGCCGCTCGTCACTCGACGTCGAGAGTCCGCCGTTCGCCAGCACCGATCCCATGACGGCGAGATCGCGGCACGAGACACCGATCGAGCACTGGGCGGCGTACCCGTCGACCACCTCGTCGGGCTCGCAGTCGAGTTTGCCCGCCGAGCGCAACAGGTAGGCCAGGGCGGTGTTGTGGTCGTCGGACGCGACTTCGGCGCGATGGACCTCCTTGTCGACCGAGACCTCGCGACCGGCGAGAGTACTGACGAGGTCGATGACGCGGTCGACGCGTTCGTTGGGATCCGCGCCGTTGATCATCCCGTGCACGGCGACGGCGCCCGCGTTGATCAGCGCGTTGCGCGGCCGGCCGGTCTCGGCCTCGAGCGAGATCTCGTTGAAGGCGTCGCAGGACGGTTCGGTGTCGACGCGTTCGAGTACGGCGTCGAGCCCGCGGTCGCGCAGGGCGAGCGCGTAGGCCGGTACCTTGCCGATGGACTGGATGGAGAATTCGTGGTCGGCGTCGCCGGCGGTGTGCACGGTGCCGTCGATGGTGGCCAGCGCGATACCGAACGACGACGGATCCGCCTGCTCGAGTTCACGATTGCCGGTCGCGACCTCACCGCCGTCGTCGTCGCGGCATTCGGAGAGTACGCGTTCGAGGTAGTCGTCGATGGGGGAGCGCATATCCCACGGTAGCCACCTGGCTCAGTTCTGGCGGTACGGCATGTACTGCACCGACCAGTGGTTGCCGTCCGGATCGTCGAAGTACACGAAGTGGCCCCACGCCTGTTCGTCGATCTCGCCGGGGTCGACGCCGACCGCGAGCAGCTGCTCGCGGGCCTCGTTGATGTCGGTGACGACGACCTGCAGACCCTTCACCGATCCCGGTTCCGCGTCGCTCAGTCCCTCGCCGAAGGCGATGGAACACGCCGACCCGGGCGGGGTCATCTGGACGAACCGGATCTCGTCGGACACGACGTGATCGTGGTCGACGTTGAAGCCGATCTTGGAGTAGAAGTCTCGCGCCCGGTCGACGTCGCTGACCGGCAGGATGACGAGTTCGAGTGTCCAGTTCACGGTTCCTCCTGGGGTTGTGGTGTAACACCAGCCTCTCAAGAGTCGAGGACAGTTTCGGTCCTTATTCGAGACGTTGGCCCGCCCCCCTCTGAGTAGGCGAGGTGCCTGCCGAGGGCCGTCTCGCCCGCTCCCTGATCCGAAAGAACGCCCTGCCACTGCTCCCTGAGGAGCGCCCGGAGCTCGCGGAGGGCGCGTCCACGAAGGGTCTTCGCAACCCGACTCACCAGGACCCTTCGTGACGCTCGCAAGCTCGCTCCTCAGGGAGCAGTACAAGGGCTCGCGCCGCGCTCAACAGTTCTTTCGCCACGACGGCCGCCCGACCGCTCCCTGAGGAGGCGCGGAGCTTGCGGAGGGCCGTCTCGCCCGCTCCCGGAGGAGGCCCGGAGCTGGCGGAGGGCCGTCACGAAGGGTCGCCCCGTCGGCGGATGCGGTGCCGGTCGGGGCGTGTCAGCGCGCGGATCTCCTCGAGGACCTCCTCCCAGTCGTACAGCACGTCGTCGTAGGTGAGGCGCATCGTCATCCAGCGGTCGAGCATGGTCATCCGGTCCCGCCGACGGTCGTTGCGGAATGCGGCTCGGTCGGAGTGGTACGACTCGCCGTCGCACTCGATGAGCAACGAACCCGTGCGGAGATCAGCGTGTTCGCGGTCGCCGATCGACGGTTGCACCTCCACGTCGAATCCCGCGGCGATGAGCCGGAGCCGGACGAGCGACTCGATGCCGGATTGCGAACGGGCATCACATCGGTCGAACATCGCCGAGACCGCACGGGTTACACGACCCATCTCGGCCTGGAGGTCCGGGATGGTCAAGTCGGTGGCGTTGAGGACCGAGTCGACCACCGCTATCCACTCCTCGGCCGGAAGGCACCGTGCGGCGCAGCCGACCGCCACGGCGATCGGGTCGACGGCCGTCGTCACGGGGAGCGGGCGGCCGAAGCCCTGGCACCACCGGAACGGGCCGCTGGGCTTCGTGGCTGACTTCGCGTGTTTGCTGAGACGAACGTGGGTCTCGTTGTGGCCCGGCGGTATCCAAAGATCCGGCAGGCCGCGCCGCTGATGGAACCGCAGCGCGCTGATGCAGGACAGCGCACCTCCGGCCGTCACCGCGGACACGACGTGGGGGTCCGCCGCGGACGTCCGCACCCAGCCGTATCGGAGCGACGTCAGGGTCTCGGCCTTGCGCGCCTGCGCAATGGCATCGGGCGCCCAGCCCATCGCGGTCAGTTCTCTCAGCGAGTACACGCCACAATCCGAAGTCACACCTGCTTTGACGCACGGAACCGGTCGGTGGTTTCGTCAGATCGGGCCGGGTGTGGAAAGTGTTGTCCCCGTGAGAGTCGTGGGAGGGCAATATGCCCTTCGAGGTCGCTCATGGGGACGAGACTTTGACTCACCCCGCCGAGAACCGGACCGTGGTGCGGATCTGGGTGGCTCCGGGGTGGTCACAGGCGGTAGTCGTGCCGGCTTTGGGCGTGGCCAGGCGCGACGGACCGGTTCCTAGGCTTCGTCGGGCCGGGTGTGGAAAGTGTCGTCCCCGTGAGTGTCGTGGGAGGGCAATGTGCCCTTCGAGGTCGCTCATGGGGACGAGACTTCGGCTCACCCCGCCGAGAACCGGATGGCGGCGCGCACCTGGGCCGCGATCGCCCGCCCGGCGTCGAGCGGCCATCGGTGCATGACGTAGTCGGCGGCCGCGTCGATAGTGAGTTGGCGGGTGGAGTTTCCCGCGCGCACCCAGAACTCGGGCGGGGCGTTCTTCCCGGCCCGCAGGTAGACCGGCCGCGGGGACGGTGAGCACGTCACCCGGCAGACCGGGACGTCCCCCGATCCGTCGGGCCGCGCGACCGATTCGACGGCGATACCGACGGCCGCCGCGGTGTTCTGGCCGAGGGTCGTGGTCAGCAGATCGCGCAGCCACAGTTCGAAACGGTCGGCGTCGGGCACCTTCAGCGTCGCGAAGTCGGGTTCGAGACCGAGCGGGGTGCCGTCGTCGGCGACACCGATGAGCAGGGTGCCGCCGTCGGAATTGAGGAACGCCGACACCGTCTTGACGATCACCTGTTCCATGCGCGGGTCCTTCTCGCCGCTGCGCAGGTTGACCCGGGCGGTCGACTTGAACTCGAGTCGATCGGATTCGCCATCGGAGAGCAGTTGCGCGACAGGGGTATTCGATTGCCGTTGCAACCGGGCCGCGAGCAGGCCGTACGCGCCCACCGCCACGACCGAACTGATCAATCCCAACACGACCGTCGTCACGCTCCACACCCGGAGGTGTTTGTCGACGAGGCCGGCGATGTAGAGGCCGAGCGCGGTGCCGAGGATCGACAGCACCATCGCCGTCGTCGCGTCGAGGCGGGCGCGTCGGCGCAGCAACCACCGGGCGACGACGCCGAACACCCACGCGACCACCAGCACCAGTACCAGCGCGGTCGCCGTCGCCCAGACCGGTACCGCGAACTCGATTCCGCCGATCGTTCCCACACAGCTTTATAGCCCGGAGCCTCGCTCAGCGAGGCTCCGGGCTATAAGAACGTCGAACTCAGACGGCGTCGCCGCCGTCGATGCTGCCGAAGTCGCCGACCTCGACGTTGCCTTCGTCGTCGACGGCGGTGTCGAAGGTGCCGTCGCCGTCGGTGTCGGCGACGGCGATGTCGGTGTAGCCGTCGGCGTCGGTGTCGGCTTCGATGATGTCGATCTCGCCGTCGGCATTCGTGTCGTAGGCGATGGAGTCGGCCTGGCCGTCGCCGTCGGTGTCGAGGATGGCGTCGGTGGTGCCGTCACCGTCGACGTCGGTGAGTGCGGCGTCGACGGCTCCGTCGCCGTCGGTGTCGACGAGTACGGCGTCGGCGGGGATCTCGGTGCTCATGGTGGGTCCTTTCGGGTTTCGGCGCGGTGGTGCCGGCGGGTTGTGAAGTGCTTCTGGTTACTTGGAGGTGAGTCTGCCCCGGTTTGTTCCCCACGGCCTCGAAGTCGCGTCGGGATCATTCGCGGGGAGTACCCCCGTCAGCGCAGATCGGCGAGCAACTCCGACAGGAGGGACCGCGCGCGGGAGATGCGACTGCGCACGGTCTGCAGGCCGATGCCCTGGGCCTCGGCGATCTCGGAGTAGCTGAGCTCGCCGTAGACGCGCAGCACGAAGGTCGCCCGATAGGCGTCGGGAACCTGCGCCAACGCTTCGGCGATCCGGTCGGACACGACGACCTGCGCCGCGACGTCCAGATGGCTCATCGGGTCGTGGTCGGCGATGTCGTCGGCGTCGGTGCGTTTGCGGATCCGGGCGAGCGCGGCGTTGGACCCGATGCGGTACAGCCAGGTCGACAGTTGCGCGTCACCACGGAAGTTGCCGATGGCCCGCCACGCGGCGACGAGCGCGTCCTGCATGGCGTCCTCGGCGTCGTGCTGATTGCCGGTGATGCGTAAACAGATGGCCCACAGCCGGTCTCGATGTTGTTCGACGAGCGTGGTGAAGGCCGCCTGATCGCCGGCGCGGGCGCGTTCGAGGAGGTCCGCGCCAGAGGTGGATTCGTCGATCAACGACTGCACCCGCTCATCGTAGGGCCGTGTCCCGACCATGGCAGGACATCGCGACTTTCGGTGCCGCGCAGCTCAGAAGTCGTCATCGAACGTCCCGTCTTCCACTGGATCGACGACCGGATCCCCGTCGTCGCCGAAGACGTCGTCGAAGTCGTCCCCGAAGTCGCCACCGATCGGATCGTCACCCGCGAGGTCGGATTCCGCAGACATTTCGCCGTCGAACTCCTCGTCCGCCGGATCCGGCCCGGGTGCGGCGGTCAGGTCGGTGTCGAGTTCGTACGACGGGTCGAACGCGGTTCCGACGGCGGTCTCCCACGCGCCCTCGGGCATGCTCAGCTCGCCGGGCGGGTCGGTGTCGCGCAGCCAGTCGTCGAAGCCGCTCTCCCCGGAGTCGCTGTCATCGTCAAGGTCGTCGGTCATGGTCGTTCGCCTCCGCAGGTATCTCTGTCATCCGGTCGACTGCCGGGCGCCGAGGAGTGATGGACAATTCTCGGCACGTACCTAGGAGTGTCGCCGAGCCCGGAATGTTCCCGCCGGATCGGAAGAAGTCTCGGGAGGTCAGATCTCGTGGAGCAGCGCATGACCGTGCGTGGTCGCGTGGAGCAGTTGCTCGACGAGGTGGGCCTGCTGGCGCCGGACCCGGCGACGATTCCCGCCCTGCGGGCCCGGCTCGCCGAACCACTGACCGTCGCGCTCGTCGGTCGCGTCAGCTCCGGCAAGTCGACGCTGCTCAACGCCCTCGTCGGGGACCGCGTCGCCCCGACCGACCGCGCCGAGTGCACCCGCGTCGCCGCCCTCTACGTCGAGGGAAACCCGCAGCGGGTCGAGGTCATCGGACTCGACGGCACGGTCACCGAACTTCCCGGACCCATGCGCGGCGACCTCGGCCGGCCACCGGAGGACATCGACCACGCGATCGTCCACACCCCGTCCCGGTTGCTGCGCGAGCGCTTCCGCGTCATCGACACCCCCGGCCTCTCGGGTTTCACCGACACCGCCGAGATCGCGACCCGGCGGGTGTTCGGTGGCCAGAGCAGGCTGGCCCGGCCGGACGTCGTACTCTTCCTGCTCGACGACGCCGCGGGACCGAAGACCGACGAGGTCGCCTTCCTCGCCGACGCCGGTGCGTCGGCGCAGAACACGATCCTGGTGATCTCGCAGGCCGACCTCATCGCCGCCGACAACCCGATGCTCAAGGCGCAGGAAATCGCTCGCCGGGTCTGGCGACGCTTCCCGGCGATCGCGGGCGCCGTGGTCGCGGTGTCCGGGCTGATGGCCGAGGCGGGCGTCTGCGGGGTCACCGAACGTGAGACCGCCCAGATCTCGCGCCGCGGACAGCTCGAGTCCTGGGAGCTGTTGACCATCCTCGACGGCGGGATGCCCGCGCCGCCGGGGATCGACGTCGACGAACTGGGCCGGCTCGAGCAACTCGTGGGCACCTATGCGATGGACGCCGGGGGTGAGATCGCGCGGCAAGGTGCACGGGCGTACAGCGAATGGCTGCACCGGGTTTCGGGTATCGACGAGTTGCGGCTGGCCATCGGCCGACGATTCCTGGCCGTCGGCGACATCCTCAAGGCACGCACGGTGCTGGCCGCGCTCCGCGAATCGGCCTACTGCAGTCCGCGACGCGACGTCTTCCTGGAGGCGATCGACGAAGCCGAGACGTCCCCGGCGCTGCACCGGCTCCGCGAGATCGCCGCGCTCGAGGCCCTCGCCCGGTGGCAGCCCGACAGCGAACTGGTCGGCGAGCTCAACGTCGTCGTCGCGAGTCGCGATGTGCGCGTGCTGTTGTCGTTGCCGCCGAATGCCGCACCACCGGCGATCGCGGACGCCGCGCGGCAGCGGGCCACCGACTGCCGGTCGCGGCGGGCCTTCGCGGCGACGTCTGCCGAACGGGAGGCGTTGCTGGTGCTCGAGCAGACCTACCAACTCGTCCGGCGCGGACTGTGGGTCAACTGACGCGATGGACGACGAGGAGCGCAGGGTGAACGAGGAGAGCAGACAATGACTTCCAGCGAACCCGCCGCCATGTCCGGAGTTTCGGCCAAGGGACTCGAGAAGGTCCCGGCGAAGAGTGCGACGCCGACGCCGGAGGCGGTCCTGCGCTCGGCGATCGACACATTGCGCAAGCACGGTGAGGACGCCATCGCCGACCGCGCGACCCGCGTCCGCGACCGACCGGCACCCCAGGGGACCGTGGTCGTCATCGGCGAGGTCAGCCGGGGCAAGAGCTCGCTGGTCAACACGCTTCTCGGGGTCGGCGACCTCGCGCCCGTCGACGCCGAGATCACCACCTCGGTGTACGTCCGGTTCACCCCCGCCACCGACGACCTGCCCGCCGGCACCGCGCTCGTCGAGTTCCCCGGTGCCGCCCACCGCATCCCGGCGACCGAACTGCCCGACTGGGTGACCGTCGGCGGACGCCACGCGGCCGGGGTGCTGGCAGAACGTCTCGCGCCCGGCACACCCGTCGATTCCGTTCTCGTGCCGCCGGTCTCGGCGCGGGTGGGGGTCGACGCCACGGTGCTGCCCGGCGTCACCGTCGTCGACACACCGGGCGTCGGGTCGCTGGTCCCCGAACACGTCGAGGCCGCGGTCAGCGCGGCGCGCGGCGCTTCGGTGCTGCTCATGGTGTGCGACGCGACCGCACCGCTCAGCGCACCCGAACTCGACTTCCTGCGCAGTGTCAGCGAAGAGGTCGCCTCGGTGGTGCTGGTGGTCACCAAGACCGACCTCGTGATGCGGCAGTGGCGGACGATCGTGGCCGAGAACCGAAAGCTGATCGGCGCCAACGCACCTCGCTTCGCGCACATCCCGATCATCGGTGTGTCCAACCGCATCGCCGCCCAGGCCGCGGCGATCGGCGACCCCGACCGTCGCGAACGGGCCCTCGCGGCGTCGGGCGTTCCCGAACTCGTCGACGCCCTGACCCCACTGGTCCGCGACGGGGCCGCGTCGCCGGTGCGCAACGCGCTGCAGCTGACGTTCGCCGGGCTCGACGACGTCCGCACGCGCCTGGTCCTGGAGATGAAGGCCGCCACCGCGACTCCCGCCGACCGAGCCGACATCGAAGCCGAACGCGACCGGCTCCAGCGCCTCAAGGATCGTCGTCGGGAATGGCGGGCGCGACTCACGCAGGACATCACCGCGGCGTCGCTGCAGACCGACGACCTCATGCGCGACCGCTTCGACACACTGCTGGGCCAGTGGTCCACGCGCATCGACAAGTTGCGCTTCTACGAACCGCACCGGGCGGGCCAGGAGCTGATCGCGCAGATGACCGTCGACCTCGAGGCCGCCGCGCGCGAGGTGAGCGCCTCGTTCGTGGCCGGGATCGAGCGGATCGCCGACGCACTGTTCGCCGATGCCGCCATCTCCGACGAGCTGGTCGGGCAGATCGCCGGCAGCGCGGGCGAGCTCAAGCTCCGTGAGCAGGAGAAGATCTCGCCGTGGAAGAACATGGTCGACCCGATCCTGCTCTCCATCGTCGCCGCCGGCGGCCCGCTGGCGATCATCCCGGTGGTCAACGTGGTGGCGGTGCCGGTGTGGGCGGGCGTCGTCGTCGGGTTCCGGGCGTCGAAGGTCGGCAAGGAGAATCACCGCAAGTGGTTGACGAAGGCGGTCGCCGACATGAAGGCCGACGTCCGGTCGCAGCTGCAGTCGATCAAGGCGCAGGCCAGCGGTGACCTGCAGATTGCCTACGACGAACTGCTCGAGCGGCTCCTCGCGGAGTCGACGAAGATCCTGAACGACGCCGCTGCCGATGCCAAGAAGTCGGCGGCCGAGCGGGAGAAGATCGCGCAGGATCTCCGCAACCAGATCATCGCGGTCGACAACGTGCGCAAGTCGATCGCCCGGGTACTTCGAGCGCCCGCCGGATGAAACCCGCTGTCATGTGTAACGATCTGCACCTGAGGAGGTGGCCACGTGGCGCAGGAGAGCAGGCGGCGACTGTGTATCGACTTCGGCACCAGCAACACCGCGGCCGCGTACCGGGTCGGGTTCGGCGAGCCGGTCATCGTGCCGCTCGGCCCGGGTGGACCCGCGATGCCGTCGGCGGTGTTCGCGGCTGACGCGACCGTCGTGGTGGGTCACGACGCGGTGCAGCGGCGATTGCAGGCACCCGACGCCTTCGAGGACACCCCGAAGTCGCGGATCGACGACGGCGAGATCGAACTCGGCGACCGGTTCTGGCCGGTCGAGGATCTGATCGCCGCCGTGTTGCGGCACGTGCACCAGACCGCGTTGCGCCACAGCGGACTGCCGATGTTCGACTCGATCGTGCTGACCCATCCGGACCGCTGGAGCGAGCGACGCAAGAACGTCCTGCGGCGCGCGGCGCAGCGGGCCGGCATCCCCGCCGACGCACTGCGTGTCGCCTCCGAATCACTCGCTGCCGCTTGGTACTACGTGTACCGCGGGCACGACGTCAGTGGTGGCGAACGGATGTGTGTCTTCGACTTCGGCGCCGGCACGTGCGACGTGGCGGTCCTCGTCCGCGACGGCGCCGAGGGGTTCACCGTCACCGGGTCGGGCGGCGACAACCACCTCGGCGGCCGGGACCTCGACGCCCGGATGATCCGTTGGGTGCACGACGAGGCCGCCGAACTCGACCCCGACCTCCCGAGCCGGCTCCGATCCCCGGCCGCCGCGATCGCCTTGGCCGATCGAGTGCGGACGGCGAAGGAAGCGCTGTCCGACACCGCGCAGGCCGTCATCGAACTGCCCGGCACCCGGCACACGCTGCTGCTGACGCGACGCGAGTTCGAGGCGATGATCGGACCGTTCGTGGAGCGGGCCGTCGAGCTGACCCGGGACGCGATCGCCCGGGCCGACGCCGCGGGCACCGGTCCGGGCGGGCCGGTCATCGTCTACGTCACGGGCGGGACCAGCAGCATCCCGATGTTGCAGTCCGCGCTGTCGTCGGTCGGTCGCGTCGCCCGGATCGGCGACCCGAAGGTCGTCGTCGCGCAGGGTGGGCTCCTCCGCTCGACCAACGTCGTCCCGGGGGCCGAGGCCAATGGGTTCGACGCCGGGCGCGAGACCGATCCGCGGCGGACCGTGGGCCCGGGGGTCGACACGTCGGGTCGTCGTATCGCGTTCCCCGCGTTGCCGGGCGGCTCGGTGATCGCCGCCGTCTCGGTGCGCAACGGCCAGCCCGTACGCGCGGGGGAACCGCTGGCGACCGTCGATTCCCCGGCCGGGCGGGTGACGATCGACGCACCGGTCGCGGGCACGGTGCACGGCCTCGACCTGCGGTCGGGCGCCGCCGTCCAACCGGGTGCGGTGTTCGCGGCCGTCGGACCGGTGGACCTGCGGCCGGACCAGTGGCCGCGGCTGCATCGGATGCCCGCCGGCACATCAGTGGTAGCGGCGCGGCCCGTGATGCAACCCGTCGTCCCGCAACCCCTCGCCCCGCAGCCCGTAGCTCCACCTGCCCACATCTCGCAACCCGGCTCGGCGCAACCGATTCCGGAATCGGGGAAGGTGAATGCGCTCGGGCTGGCGGGACTCATCGTGGGAATTCTCGGGTTTCCGCTGTGCCTGGGCACGATCGTCGGCCTGGTACTCACGGTCGTGGGCATCACGCGTGCCGGTGGCCGTCGCGATGCCCTCACCACGACGGCGCTCGTCATCAACATCCTGGGCGCCGTGGCCTGGGTGGCGTTCGTCATCTGGGCGGTCGTCAGCGGCTGACCCGCACGCCGACGCGCAGGTCGTCGGTCAGGGATGGCTGTCGATGTCGAACTGACGCCACGCGGCGTCCCACTCTCGTGACCGGTGCCGATCGGCGACGAGGCGTACGAGCACGGTCGAGCCCCACCAGACGAGCACGACGAGCATCACCACCCCGGCACCGGCGATCAGGCCCTCCATCACGGCGTCCGTCGTGGTCACGGGCGGGCCCACCACCGCACCGGTGTCGTCGAGCCAGACGGTCCGGACTCGGCCGACGGCGTCGAGCGGCTCGGCCCCGACGGTCGCCGTGAGCCGGTGACCGTTCGGGTCCCGCCACGCCACGGTGGTGTGGTCGGTGGTGTTCTGGCCGCCGTCGTTCGGCACGTCGACGCTCGGCACGTCGGCGCTCGGAACACCGACGCCCGGGACGCCGGCACTCGGTGCGCCGATGCGTGGTTCCCCGATGCCCTCGACGGACGTGCGAATGATGGTGGCGCTGACCGAATGCCGGGGTTCCTGGTGCTCGATCGTCGCCTTGTGCGCCGCATAGGTGTTGCCCCCGACGGTCAGGGCGACCATGAGCCCGGCGAGTGCTGCGATCCACAACATCACGAGTGTCGCGGTTTCCAGGCGGTCGGCGCGGCGGACCAGGCCATTCGACGATGCGTGCATCACGCGCCAGCAGTGGAGTTCGCGGGCGAGGAATCGCAGCATGTCCCCCTCCTGATGCCGGTCGCCCCTTACATGGTCGTTGCCGGTGGCCCGCCGGGACAGGGCCTTTGGTCCCGAAACGGGCGCAGCAACGGCGTGTTCAGTCATTCGACTCACAAACGATCCGTGCTCGGCGTATCCTCGCACTGCGCCGATGGCCGACATCGTGTGGGGGTGCCGGGGCGTAGGGGGTCGACTCGAGGGGCTCCGATCTCGCTCCTCGTCGGTGTCCACGATCGTCATGGTTCGACAGGTCGTCGATGGTCGTGGTCTGAGTGGAGGGGTTGACGTTGACCAGCGTTTTGTCTGTGGGCGCATCGAGACGCGGTGCGCGCACGTTTCTCACGTCGTCGGCGATCGGCGAGGCGATCGACATCGAGGAGTCGATCGTCCTGACCGGGTACGCGGCGCTCGCCGCGAGTGCCGCGGACTTCGGGGTGACGCCGGACCTGATGCGTGAGGTCGACGCGGCCGTGCACCGGCACCGGGCGATCATCGCGCGGCTTCGGCTGATGCGAACCGAAGCCATTGCTGCCGAACAGATCTCGTCGCCGCACGACGAGGCGCTGGCCGTCCTGGGTCTCGGTGGTCCCGATGGTGATCCGATCGCCACGGACGTCGAGCCGTCGAAGGTGCTCCGCTCGTACCGCGCCGCGGACCACGACGGTCGGCGTCCGGCGCCGGTCGCCGTCGCGTACCTGCTCGCCGCGGCGCACGCGCTGACCGACCCGACGAACTGTGGGACCGCCTCGCCCGCACTCAATCTCATGCCCCCGCCGCTGCATCGGGATCGCGCCCTCCTGGAGAAGGTGCTGACCCACGCCGTGGCGATGTCCGACCCGGCCACACGTGCGGTGCTGGCCGCTCACATCACCGCTGCGAGTGCCGCGTTCGCCGACGCCGGCGGCGGGGCCGACCGTTCACTCTCCGTGCTGCGGTACAACCCGCACTCGTTGCGCACCTCGTGCCGGTCGATGGGTCTGGGCGAGGTCGACATCTGTATCGCCGGCTGATCTGATCGGCCACCAGGCGCGCGGCGATTACTCTGGGCGTCGTGACCACGTCGGTTTCGCAGCGTTATCGGTGGCTCCTACACGTCGATCTCGACCAGTTCCAGGTCGCGGTCGAGCGGTTGCGGGCACCCGAACTGGTCGGGGTGCCGGTGATCGTCGGCGGCAACGGCGATCCGACCGAGGCGCGCAAAGTGGTCACCTGTGCGTCGTATGAGGCGCGCGACGTGGGCGTCCGTGCGGGGATGCCGTTGCGGGCGGCGCACCGCAAGCTGCCCGACGCGGTGTATCTGCCGCTCGACATGGGCGCCTACGACGCGGCGTCCGCCGAGGTCATGGACGTCCTGCGGGCCACCGGTCACCCGGTCGAGGTCTGGGGCTGGGACGAGGCGTACCTCGGGGTGAGCGCGCGCGGGGCTGAGGTCGACCCCTTCGACGACGCGGCCATCGTCGACCTGGCCGAACGGATCCGTTCGGAGATCCTCGACCGGTGCGGACTCACGAGCTGCGTCGGGATCAGCGACAACAAGCAGCGCGCCAAGATGGCCACCGGATTCGCCAAGCGTCCGCCCGGCGGCGCGCGAAGCGGTGTCGACGCGCCGCGCGTGTTCGTGCTCGACGACCGCAACTGGCTGGAACTGATGGGGGACCGACCCACCCGCGACCTGTGGAGCGTCGGGCCGAAGACGTCGGCGAAGCTCGCCGCCAGTGGGATCACTACGGTGACCGAGCTGATCGCCACTCCGCGCGACGACTTGATCGCCACCTTCGGTCCGCATCAGGGCAATTGGCTGTACGTCCTCTGCCGCGGCGGCGGTGATTCGACGATCACCGCCGAACCCTGGCTGGCGCGTTCGCATTCCAAGTCCCGCACGTTCGCGACCGACCTCAGCGACGCCACCGAGATGCGCGCCGCCGCCGCGGATCTCCTGCGCGAGTTGCTCGATCAGGTGGTCGGCGAGGAACGCCTGCCGTTCCGGGTCGCGGTGACCGTCCGCACCACGACGTTCTACACCCGCACCAAGTCGAGGAAGCTCCCCGCGCCCAGCCTCGACTTCACCGAACTCGAGTCGGTGGTCGCCGACCTGCTCACCAGGTTCGACATCGACCGCCCGGTCCGCCTCTTGGGCGTACGCCTCGACCTGGTGACCGACGAGGAAGGCGCCGCAACCTGAAATGCCCCTCCGCTCCCTGATCAGAAAGAAGCGCCAGCCCCTGCTCCCGAGCCCGATGGGCGTGCTGAGCCACCGCTCCTTAGTCCAAAGAAACGACCTGCCCCTGCTCCCTGAGGAGCGCCCGGAGCTTGCGGAGGGCGCGTCACGAAGGGTCTTCGCAACCCGACTCACCAAGAACCTTCGTGACGCTCGCAAGTGGCGGGACTGTCTCGCGTACCCGCCCCGATTCGTGACCGACAGACTTCAACTCGACTCCTAGACCTCGATCGAAGTCTGCCGGTCAAGTTGAGGTCTGCCGGTCGCCGGCCCGACGTCTGCTCATAGTTGCTCTGCTCGACCCAGCGGGTCGCTTTCCACACTCCGGAGGGCGCGGCCGACTACTGCTCCCCGAGGAGGCCGGAGCTTGCGGAGGCCGTCATGAAGGGGCCTGGTGAGATGCGTCGCCGTCGCTGGCACTCCTCGCACATCATGGAGCAGGGTTTTTGCAGTCCTTTCGGATCAGGGAGCAGAAGGGACGCTCGCGGCTCGCGACCCAGGGAGCGGGGCGGGGCGGCCCGCAAGCTCGCTTCCAGGTTTCGCGGCCCCCTGCGGGCCGTGCCTGGCCCACGATATTTGACCGGGTACGGAGCCGACTGGGGTGTTCACTGTGGAGTTGTCAAGGGACGGATGCGGTCCCGGGTGTGGCCCGGGTGCGGAAGGTGCTTCGCGAAAGTGTGTGTCGGGCGTCAGGTCAGGCGGCGTCGTCGAGTCGCATGGTGCGTCGGTTGTAGGCGGGTAGTGGTCGGCGGTGCGGGTCGATGGTCGCGGGTGGGACGAGCCAGGGGTGTCGGTCGAAACCGATGACGATGTCCCAGCCGTGGTGGTGGACCTGGGTGTGGCAGCGTTGGCAGAGCAGGCAGCCGTTGTCGAGGTCGGTGGGTCCGCCGTCGGCCCACGACTTGATGTGGTGGACCTGGGTATGTGACGGTGGTGCACCGCATTTGATGCAGCAGGCGTCGCGGACGATGATCGCTTTGCGTAAGTGTGACGGATACAACCGGCGGGTGTGACCCATCTGTAGCGGTACGCCCTCACTATCGAGGATGATCTCCGTCAAGGAGCCGTCGCACGACACCTGTTTCGCGGTGGCGTGGCTGACCGTCCCGGTCCACGGCAGTGTTGCGAGGTCTCCGGTCGCGGGGATGGTCAGCATCAGTTGCGTGCGTGGGCTTCCGGCGGTGTCGATGGTCGCGCCGATCGCTGCTTGGTCGAGGATCAACTCGAAAGCGTCGGCACGGCGTTGCTCGGCGGTGCGACGATCTTCGGTGCCGTCGGGTTCGGGCCGTGGGCAGGACCGTTCGTCGATCATCGTCAGGAACTTCTCTCCCACGATCTGGGTGAGGTCGGCATGTACTTCGACGCGGCCGTCGTCGGTGGTGTGGGCGGTGACCGCGTTCAGCGATGGGTCGTCGGCCGCGGGAAGGCCGGTGTCGGAGTCGTCGGCGAGGTCGTTGGCGATCGCGCGGGCGTGTTCTAGGACCTGTGTCGGGGTCGCGCCGGACAACGCTTGTGCGATGAGGTCGCTTTCGTATTGGGATCGGTCACCGTCGGAAAGCGCCTCACCACAACGCTTGTCGATCTGGTGCATGCCTCGGACGATGGCGTCGACGATCTCGCTGGACAGCCGCCCGTCGGCGGCATGCCGCGCTGTGGCCGGCAGAGTGGGCAGGGCGTCGACACTGCGCATGGTGCGAAGAGCGGCCGCCGGGGCGTGGCCTGACTCGATCAGCAGCTTCTTGGTGGTGCTGCCGGCTTTCTGTGCGACGCCGATGCCGTCGAGTTGCGCTGCGTGCGTGACGATCTGATGATCGGCAAGGTTGCGGATCAGGCGCCACGTGTCGAGGGCGTCGAGTGTTTCTCTGCCTGTTGGGTCGTCGGCGGGCGGGCTGGTGTCGATGAGTTGATCGAGGAGCGTGGTGAGCTCTGGCATGACTCCAAGGTACCGGAACATGCGTTCGATTTCGAGGTTTCTCCACAGGCCAGAAGCTCGAATTCATCTACTGTGCAGCAATTGTCGTCGAATGAGCGCCTATTCGCGTTGACGATGCGCAGATCGTCAACAGTGGTGTACTTCAGTCAGACAGCTCTCTAGTTCTGGCGCGCCTTCGACCGACTGAGTCTGAGGTGTTTGAGCTGGTTCCCGTTGAGCAGGGGCCGCCGATCACAAAATCTCGCGCTTGACAGTCGACTTCGGGCGCGCGCGAGAGTGTAGCCGAAAACTCGTCCACCTGAGTGCGTTCGAAGGGCGATGTGCCCTTCGATCATGCTGAGGGGGACGAACTTTCAGAGTCGCCTCCGCAGGCCGGCACGCTGGGTCGTCAACCGTCGTCTACGGGCCCACACCTCAGTGTCTGCGGCCTGGCGGCCGTCGTGGCCTTCGTAAGAATTCGTTGTGCTCGGGGCGAGCCTTACCTCTGCTCCCTGAGGAGGCCGGAGCTTGCGGAGGCCGTCACGAAGGGTCCTGGTCAGTCGGGTTGCGAAGACCCTTCGTGACGCGCCCTCCGCAAGCTCCGGGCGCTCCTCAGCCTGGATATTTCACTGATGTTGCTGGTGTTCGGCGTGTGATACGCGAAAGTGCCTGTCTGCCTTGTGATTATTGA
>NZ_MVKV01000009.1:0-214575 GCF_002009645.1 Gordonia sp. IITR100
GAAGCCGGACTCGCCACCACCGCCACCGGCACCCTGCTTCCCATCCGGGACCTGATCGCGATGGCCGGTGACGTCCAGCCGTGGTTGGCGATCTTCAAAGACGCCACCACCGTCCCGCTGCACTTCGGGCGGGGTAAACGTCTGGCCACCCGCGAACAACGACTCGTCTCCTTCGCCCGCCCCGACGGGGAAGTGTGTTCGGCACCCGGCTGCGATCAGCACGCCACCCACATCGAGCTTCATCACGCCCACAAAGATTGGGCCAAGGGCGGTCTCACCGACATCGACGACCTCGCACCCGCCTGCCCGCGCCACAACCGGATGGTCGGCGACGCACCCGGCCAGTACACCACCCGGATCGTCCGGTCCGGACCCGACGAAGGCCGCTGCCTCTGGCGACTCAACGCCGAACCCGGCGCCCCACCCAACCCCGAACACATCAACCGCCGACCCGACATACCCAAGCGGTTGCAGGCACACCTCGAACAAGTGCGGCGAGAGATCCACGGACGCAACACGTCCGGCGATCAGACACGCCCCCAGCAACAACCCGTATGGCCGATCGTCGACTACTGGCCAGCGGCCCTCCCGCCACTGCGCCCGGGCCAGACCTATACGCCGGTCGAGGCGTGTCTCGCCGAACTTCTGGTACGAAACTGACCGCGCAACAACAGGACAGCACCCAAGAACTTCAAGCCCTACAGTGCGGGATTCGTATCGGTTCCCGTTACGAATCCCGCACTGGCGTGGAGTCAGACCGGGCGCGGGGTGAGGATACGGGGTCCGTCGGCGGTCACCGCGACGGTGTGTTCCCAATGGGCGGAACGCGAACCGTCGTCGGTGACGACTGTCCAGTCGTCGTCGAGGACGGTGGTGTCCGTGGTGCCCAGCGTCAGCATCGGCTCGATGGCCAGGGTGGAGCCGATCACGAGCGTCGGCCCCTTGCCGGGTTCACCCTCGTTCGCCAGGAACGGTTCCATGTGCATCTCGCGGCCGATGCCGTGGCCGCCGTAACCGTCGACGATGCCGAAGGGCCGGCCGAACTTCTTCTCCGCGGCGCGCGTGCCGAGTTCGATGGCGTGGGAGATGTCGGTGAGGCGAGCGCCGTCGACCATGGCCGCGATCCCCGCCTCCATCGACAGCCGCGTCGCCTCGGAGAGTTCCTCGTCGGCGGTGGACAGTTCCCCGACCCCGAAGGTCCAGGCCGAGTCCCCGTGCCAGCCGTCGAGGATGGCGCCGCAATCGATCGACACCAGATCGCCGTCGGCGAGAACGACGTCCGCGGACGGGATGCCGTGGACGACGACGTCGTTCACCGAGCTGCAGATGGATCCGGGAAAGCCGTGGTAGCCCTTGAACGAGGGCACCGCCCCGGCCCCCCGGATCACGGATTCGGCGACCTCGTCGAGATCGAGGGTGCTGACCCCCGGCTTCGCCGCATCGCGCACCGCGACGAGCGCGGCCCCGACGACCGCGCCCGCCGCGGCCATGGCATCGAGCTCGCCCGCACTGCGGAAGGGGACGACGCGCTTGCGCTTACGAAAACCCATGCCCTACAGCGATTCCTCGGTTGTCAAAGACTGTGCGGTCAGAACGCAGCGGGTCAGGAGACGCCGGCGCCGAGCGCGCTCAGGACGCGCTGGTGGACGCCCTGGATGTCACCGACCGCGTCGATCGTCTTGACCTGGTCGCCGTAGTACGCGAGCAGCGGCGCGGTCTCCCGGGTGTAGACGTCCATCCGGTTGCGGATGACCTCTTCGGTGTCGTCGGCGCGGCCACGGGCCAGCATGCGCTCCACGACGACGTCGGTGTCGACGACGAACGAGAGCACGGCGTCGAGCGAGGCGTCGAGATTCGCCAGGATGTCGTTCAGCGCGTCGGCCTGCTCGGTCGAGCGCGGGAAACCGTCGAGGATGAAACCCTTCGACGCATCCGGCTCGCCGACGCGGGCGCGGACCATGTCCACCGTGATCTCGGACGGGACGAGGTTGCCGGCGTCGAGGTACTTCTTGGCCTCCACACCCACGGCGGTGCCCTGGGAGATGTTCGCGCGGAAGAGGTCGCCGGTCGAGATGTGGGGGATCCCGAGTGCTTCGCTCAAAAGCTCCGCCTGGGTGCCTTTACCTGCTCCGGGCGGGCCGAGAATGACAAGTCTCACTTCAGGAATCCTTCGTACTTGCGTTGCATCAACTGACTGTTGATCTGCTTCATCGTGTCCAGACCCACGCCGACCATGATCAGTACGGCCGTACCACCGAACGGCAGGTTCTGGACGTTGCCGCTGTTACCGATCTCGAGGAACAGGTTCGGGAGTACCGCGATGATACCGAGGTAGATCGAGCCCGGCAGAGTGATACGACTGAGCACATACCCGAGGTACTCGGCCGTGGGCGCTCCCGGACGGATGCCCGGGATGAATCCACCGTACTTCTTCATCTCGTCGGCGCGCTCCTCCGGATTGAACGTCACCGCCACGTAGAAGTACGTGAAGAAGATGATCATCAGGAAGTAGACGGCGATGTAGACGCCGTTGCTCGGATCGGTCAGGTACCTGGTGACGTATTCCTGCCAGGTCGACTGCGTCCCATCGGGATTGCGCGTGAGTTCGACGATCAGCTGCGGCAGATACAGCAGCGACGAGGCGAAGATCACCGGGATGACGCCGGCCTGGTTGACTTTCAGCGGCAGGTAGGTCGACGACCCGCCGTACATCTTGCGGCCCACCATGCGCTTGGCGTACTGCACCGGGATGCGGCGCTGGCCCTGCTCGATGAACACGACGCCGGCGACGATGATCAGCGCGGCGACACAGACGAGGGCGAAGACGAGTCCGCCGCGGCTGTTGAGGATGGTGCGACCTTCGGCGGGGATACGCGCGGCGATACCGGCGAAGATCAGCAGCGACATTCCGTTGCCGATGCCGCGCTCGGTGATGAGCTCACCGAACCACATGACGACACAGGCGCCGGCGGTCATGACGAGCACGATGATCGACAGACCGAAGATGCTCTGGTCGTTGAGGACTTCACCGCTCTGCGCACAGGACTGCGGAAGGAGCTGGCCACGGTCGGCGAGGGCCACGATGCCCGTCGACTGCAGGAGTGCGAGGGCCACGGCCAGGTAGCGCGTGTACTGCGTCATCTTGGCCTGGCCGGCCTGGCCCTCCTTGCGGAGTTGCTCGAAGCGCGGGATGACCACGGTCAGCAGCTGCACGATGATGGCCGCCGTGATGTACGGCATGATGCCGATCGCGAACACCGACAGCTGCAGCAGCGCGCCGCCGGAGAACAGGTTGATCAGGGAGTAGACCGAGCTCGACTCACCGGACGAGACCTCGTCGAGACACGCCTGCACGGCCTGGTAGTCGACACCCGGCGACGGGACGGTCGCTCCCAGCCGATACAGGATGATGATGCCGAGAACGAAGAGGATCTTCTTCCTCAGATCCGGCGTCCGAATGGCCGCGAAGAGGGGGGAAAGCACTAACTCCTCCTAGTAACGACCACGCGAGGTCTACGTTCCGGGTCGGTGCGACCCGACCCCCGTGTGCTCGGCAATCGACGATGGTCTTTCGGGATGCGGCAGTCTTGGGCGTGTCCGGCAGGACAACCTCTGAGACTCTAACAGTCACACCGAAACGCCCCGGTCGGGCGGCAGCGATGCTGCCGCCCGACCGCGGTGTGTGTCCGTCAGAGTTCGGTGACGCTGCCACCGGCAGCGGCGATCTTCTCCTTGGCGGAGGCGGTGAACTTGTCGGCGGTGATGTCGACCTTGACCGACAGGTCACCGTCGCCGAGAACCTTCACCAGCTTGTTCTTGCGAACGGCCCCGGCCGCGACGAGCTCGTCGACGCCGATGGTGCCGCCCTGCGGGAACAGGCGGGCGATGTCGCCGACGTTGACGACCTGGTACTCGACCCGGTTGCGGTTGGTGAAGCCCTTGAGCTTCGGCAGCCGCATGTGGATCGGCATCTGGCCACCCTCGAAGCCGGCGGGCACGTTCTTGCGTGCCTTGGTGCCCTTGGTGCCGCGCCCGGCGGTCTTACCCTTGGACCCCTCACCGCGACCCACGCGGGTCTTGTCGGTCTTCGACCCCGGAGCGGGGCGAAGGTGATGGAGTTTGATGGTCATGCTTGAACCTCTTCGACTGTCACGAGGTGACGAACCGCGTTGATGAGGCCGCGGTTGATCGGCGTGTCCTCGCGGGTGACGGTCTGGCGGATGCCCTTCAGTCCGAGGGTCCGCAGGCTGTCACGCTGGTTGCTCTTGGTACCGATGGTGCCCTTGACCTGGGTGATCTTCAGCTGAGCCATGATCAGACCCCCTGTCCTGCGCGAGCGCGGAGCATACCGGCCGGAGCGACATCCTCGATCGGCAGACCGCGGCGGGCCGCGACCTCTTCGGGACGCTGCAGCATCTTGAGTGCCGCGACGGTGGCGTGCACGACGTTGATGGCGTTGTCCGAGCCGAGACTCTTGGCGAGGACGTCGTGGACGCCCGCGCACTCGAGTACGGCACGCACCGCGCCACCGGCGATCACACCGGTACCGGGGCTGGCCGGGCGGAGCATGACGACACCGGCGGCGGCCTCACCCTGGACCGGGTGGGTCACGGTGCCGGCGATCAGGGGCACGCGGAAGAAGTTCTTGCGAGCTTCCTCGACACCCTTCTGGATCGCGGCCGGGACTTCCTTGGCCTTGCCGTAGCCGACGCCGACCATGCCCTGGCCGTCGCCGACGACCACGAGAGCGGTGAACGAGAAACGACGTCCACCCTTGACCACCTTCGAGACGCGGTTGATGGTCACCACGCGCTCGAGCTGGTTGCGGTCCTGGTCGCGGCCGCCACGATCGCGACGGTCGCCGCGGCCACCGCCGCGACGGTCGTTGCCGCCGCCCTGGTTGTTCTGGTTGTTGTCGTTACCGGCGGGTCCGTTTCCGCCGTCACGCTGACGTCCGGGCATCAGAGGTTCCCTCCGGTCATGTGGGTGTAGCTGTTCGAGATGGTCATCAGAAGCTCAGGCCTCCCTCGCGGGCGGCGTCGGCGAGCGCGGCGATCCGGCCGTGGTAGTCCTTGCCACCACGGTCGAACACGACGGCGTCGACGCCGGCAGCCTTGGCGCGGGCGGCGATGAGCTCGCCGACCTTGCGGGCCTGCGCGGACTTGTCGCCGCCGGCCGCACGCACATCGGCCTCGATCGTCGATGCCGCGGCCAGCGTCTTGCCGGCCAGGTCGTCGATCAACTGCACGTGGATGTGGCGCGAGCTGCGCTTGACCGCGAGACGCGGACGGGCCGGGGTTCCGCTGACCTTCTTGCGGAGGCGGAAGTGACGGTTGCCGGTCGCCTTGCGACGACGCGTCGAGACGTCCTTGCCGATCGGTTTGCGCACTGTCTTGGTAGCTGAATCACTCATGGCTTACTTACCCGTCTTTCCGACCTTGCGACGGATCTGCTCACCCTCGTAGCGAATGCCCTTGCCCTTGTAGGGGTCCGGACGACGCAGGCGGCGGATGACCGCCGAGATCTCGCCGACTTGCTGCTTGTCGATACCCGAGACCGAGAACTTCGTCGGGGACTCCACGGCGAACGTGATGCCCGCCGGGGCCTCGATCGGCACGGGATGGCTGTAACCGAGCGCGAACTCGAGGTCGCTGCCCTTGGCCTGCACGCGGTAACCGACACCGAAGATCTCCATCTTCTTGGTGTAGCCCTGCGTGACGCCCACGACGAGGTTGTTCACGAGCGAACGGCTCAGGCCGTGCAGCGCGCGGCTGCGACGCTCGTCGTTGGGGCGGGTCACGACGATGGAGTTGTCCTCCTTGGCGACCGAGATGGGCTCGGAGACGGTGAGCGAGAGCTCACCCTTGGGGCCCTTCACGGTGACGTTCTGGCCGTCGATGGTGACGTCCACGCCCGCGGGGATCTCGATGGGGTTCTTTCCGATACGCGACATGTGTTGTTACCTCCCCTACCAGACGTAGGCGAGGACTTCGCCGCCCACGCCCTGGTTGGCTGCCTGGCGATCGGTGAGCAGGCCCGACGACGTGGAGATGATGGCCACGCCGAGGCCGCCCAGAACCTTGGGCAGGTTGGTGGACTTTGCATAGACCCGGAGGCCGGGCTTGGAGACGCGGCGCAGACCGGCGATGGAGCGCTCGCGACTCGGGCCGTACTTCAGGGAGACGACGAGGTTCTTCCCGACCTCCGCGTCTTCGGTGCGGTAGTCGGTGATGTAGCCCTCGCGCTTGAGGATCTCGGCGATGTTCACCTTGATCTTCGACGAGGGCAGTGTCACCTCGTCGTGGTACGCCGAGTTGGCGTTACGCAGACGCGTCAAGAAGTCTGCGATCGGGTCAGTCATGGTCATGGGTGACCGTCAACCTTTCTCGTAGCGGTTCCCATACAGCGCCGGTGGCCGGAAAAATCCCGGTGACCTGCGGTGGGCCTTCCACGAAGTGGATAGTTGTTTCTGAAGGTTCTCGCCGCCGATGCCCTTGGCTTTTCGCCGGCACCGGAGACTATTCAGTTGTGTCCCGGACACCTGAGGTGCACAGGCAACCGGTCTAGTGTAGGGAATCCGCAGCGTAGACCCAAATCGGTACCGGTCGGCAGTGGCGACCATCAGGCACCATCGAGGGTATGGATCGACGCAAACTCCTCAAAACGGGCCTGCTCGGGGCCGGGCTGCTCGGCATCACCGGTACGTCGCTGGTGACCGGGTGCGCCACCGACGATCCGCCGACGCGGGATCGATCCGGCTCGGGTCCGACGGGCACGTCCGCGGACGCCGCGTCGGTCGAGACCGTCGCATCCGGGCTGAACGTGCCGTGGGCGCTGGCCTTCCTCGGTGACGGCGGTGCCCTCGTCACCCAGCGTGACGACGCCACGGTCGTGCGGGTGTCCCCAGGGGGCGAGGTCCGGACCGTCGGCGAGTTCGCTGACGCCGCTCCGCGCGGCGAAGGCGGGTTGCAGGGCATCGCGGTGGCGCCGGGCGACGAGAGCGCGGTGTTCGTCTACTACACGACCGCCACCGACAACCGGCTGGTGCGCCTGGACTTCGACGGCGGCCGGCTCACCCGTCCCCGACCGCTGATCACCGGACTCGACGCGGCCTACAACCATCACGGCGGCGCCCTCGCCTTCGGTTCGGACGGAAGCCTGTTCGTCGCGGTCGGCGATGCCGCCGTACCCGAGGTCGCCCAGGACGTCACCGCGTTGAACGGCAAGATCCTGCGGGTGGACCGGGATGGCCGCCCGTGGCCGGGCAACCCGTTCGGCAACGAGGTCCACTCGTACGGGCACCGCAACGTCGAGGGCCTGGCCTTCGACGGCGCAGGCCGGCTGTGGGCCAGTGAGTTCGGACAGAACCGTCGTGACGAGCTCAATCTGATCCGACCGGGTGGCAACTATGGGTGGCCGGAGGTCGAAGGCGATTCCGATGATCCGCGGTTCGTCGCGCCGGCCGCCACCTGGACCACGCAGGAGGCGTCCCCGGCCGGGCTGGCGATCATCGGCGACCGCGCCTACATGGCCGCGCTCCGCGGCCGGCGGCTGTGGGAGATACCGCTCACGGAGTCGGCCGCCGGCGAGCCGGTGAGCAGGTACGCCGACGAGTTCGGCCGGCTGCGCGTCGTGGCCGCCGCGCCCGACGGCTCACTGTGGTTCGGCACGAGCAACACCGACGGACGCGGCCGGCCGGCCGACGGCGACGATCGTCTGCTCCGGATGCGGCTCGGCTGACCCCAGTTCGGCGCGCGGACCCGAAGCCATCCGACGGGCGCCGATCGGTTCTGTCCGGAATCGACAGTTCGATTCTCAAACCATTTCGCGGAACCATTTTCCGAAATCGTCTCATCGCCCGACTCTCATGGGTGCGAGCCCGTCATCACCGGGTGTTTTCGCAACGATTGTGTGGCCTATTCCAGGCGGCAGGATCACCGCGTCGGTCGACAGCGGAACAACGAACTGGCCTCGATCCGCCGAACATCACCTCGTCGCCGCGCCGCGATGTCATGGTGGAACACGTGGATTCGACTCATCTGCCCGAGCTCGTCGACGAGCTCCTGTCCTCGGCCCGCGAAGCATCGAGCCAGCGGGCCTCTCATACGTTGCACGGCAACTCTTCTCGCCACCTTCGACAAACGGTGATCGCACTGGTCGCGGGCGCGGCACTGTCGGATCACGACAGTCCCACCGAGGCCACGCTGCAGGTCCTGCGCGGGCATGTCGTCCTGACCTCGGCGGACGGCGACCCGGCCGGACGGTGGGAGGGCGCCACCGGCGACCTGGTGACCATTCCGTCGACGCGTCACGGCCTGACCGCACAAGAGGACTCGGCGATCCTGTTGACGGTTGCCACGCGTTGACCGAAGCGACCAAATTGTTTCCCGAATGACCGACGGGTGTATTTCCCACAAACGTTTTCGGCATATCTGATCGACTTTGCGATTCGGGAAGAAACAATTGCCGACCCTCCGTATGGTGTCGCTCATGGCCCGGTCAGAAGATGTACAGGGTTCTGCAGCCACCGCACTGTTGGACATCGGCAGGTTCTTCACCCGATGGGACGAGACCGACGATCGTCGTGTCGTCTTCCGGGACGGCGGTCGGGCGGGCGACGTCTTCTACCGGGATCGATGGAGCCACGACAAGATCGTGCGCTCGACACACGGCGTGAACTGCACGGGCTCCTGCTCGTGGAAGGTCTACGTCAAAGACGGGATCATCACCTGGGAGACCCAGGAGACCGACTACCCCTCGGTGGGCCCGGACCGGCCCGAGTACGAACCCCGCGGATGCCCGCGGGGCGCGGCCTTCTCCTGGTACACCTACTCCCCCACCCGGGTCCGACACCCGTACGCCCGGGGCGTGCTGGTGGAGATGTTCCGCGAGGCGAAGCGCCGGCTGGGCGATCCCGTGCTGGCGTGGGCCGACATCGTCGGCGACCCGCTGCGCCGACGCTCCTACCAGCGCGCACGGGGCAAGGGCGGGCTCGTTCGCGTCTCCTGGGACGAGGCCGTCGAGATGGCCGCGGCAGCGCACGTCCACACGATCAAGACCCACGGCCCGGACCGGTGCGCGGGTTTCTCCCCGATCCCGGCCATGTCGATGGTCAGCCACTGCGTCGGCACCCGGTTCATCCAGCTGATCGGCGGGGTGATGACCTCGTTCTACGACTGGTACGCCGATCTGCCGGTGGCCAGTCCCCAGGTGTTCGGCGACCAGACCGACGTCCCGGAGTCCGGGGACTGGTGGGACGCGACGTACCTGATGATGTGGGGTTCCAACGTCCCGGTGACGCGGACCCCGGACGCGCACTGGATGGCCGAGGTGCGCTACCGCGGCACCAAGGTGGTCTCGGTCAGCCCCGACTACGCCGACAACACCAAGTTCGCCGACGAATGGCTGCCCGCGCAGGCCGGCACCGACGGGGCGCTCGCGATGGCGATGGGACACGTCATCCTCACCGAGTTCTTCGTCCGGCGCTCGACCCGTTTCTTCGACGACTACGCGCGCCGCTACACCGACCTCCCGTTCCTGATCCACTTGGACGAGGAACCGGGCGGACCGGACGGCGACTCGACCGGCACCGACGTACCCGGGAAATTCGTTCCCGGGAAGTTCGTGACCGCCGACGAGTTGCCCGGCGCGGAACAAGTTGCCTCCGAGGACGTCTGGAAGACGGTGTGCTGGGACGAGGCACGCGATGAGCCGGTGGTGCCCAACGGCTCAATGGGGTTCCGGTACGCCGACTCCGGTGCGGGGCGATGGAATCTCGATCTCGACGACGCGCAACCCGCGCTGTCACTCATGAGCGATGCGGCCGAATTCGTCGAAGTCGCGTTCCCGGTCTTCGATGCCCCCGACGGCAGCGGCGCCGTGGTCCGCCGAGGTGTCCCCGCGCGGCGGATCGGGGGACGGCTCGTCACGACCGTCTTCGATCTGATGCTCGCGCAGTACGGCGTCACCCGGGACGGGCTCCCCGGCGAGTGGCCCACCGGCTACGACGACGCATCGGCGCCGTACACACCGGCGTGGCAGGCCGAGATCACCGGCGTGCCGGCCGCGGCGGCGATTCGCGTCGCGCGCGAATTCGCCGCCAACGCCGAAGAATCCGGCGGCCGCTCGATGATCATCATGGGCGCCGGGATCTGCCAGTGGTTTCACGGTGACGCGACCTATCGGGCGATCCTGTCCCTGCTCATCCTCACCGGATGCATGGGCCGCAACGGCGGCGGTTGGGCGCACTACGTCGGGCAGGAGAAGTGTCGTCCGATCACGGGCTGGATCTCGCTGGCGAACGCGCTGGACTGGACGCGCCCGCCGCGGACGATGACCGGGACCTCGTACTGGTACATGCACACCGGGCAATGGCGCAACGACGGATACTCGACATCCTCACTCGCCTCTCCGCTGTCGCGCGGCACGATGGACCACGAGCACACCGCCGACGCCATCGCCCAGTCGGCGCGGCTCGGCTGGATGCCCTTCTATCCCCAGTTCTCCACCAACCCTCTCGACGTCGCCGACGAGGCTACCGCTGCGGTCGACCGCGGTGACGCCGCCGATCCGGCGTCCTACGTCGCCGAGCGTCTGCAGAACGGCGAACTGACACCCGCGATCACCGACGTCGACGCACCGGAGAACTGGCCCCGGACCCTCGTGCTGTGGCGATCCAACCTGCTCGGTTCGTCGGCGAAGGGCAACGAGTACTTCCTCCGGACCCTGCTCGGCACCCACCACAACGTGCTCGGCGCCGAGAAACCCGAGACCCCGAGGCCTGCCGAGATCCGTTGGCACGACGACATTCCGGAGGGGAAGCTCGATCTGCTGCTGTCGGCGGATTTCCGGATGACCTCGACCACGCTGCTGTCGGACATCGTTCTGCCTGCTGCGACCTGGTACGAGAAGCACGACCTGTCCTCGACGGACATGCACCCGTTCGTCCACGCGTTCACGCCGGCGATCGACCCGCCGTGGGAGGCGAAGTCCGACTTCGACCTGTTCCACCGGCTCGCACGCAAGCTGTCGGACCTGGCACGCACCCACCTCGGTACACGGCGCGATCTCGTCAGCGTCCCCCTGCAGCACGACACCCCGGGTGAGGTTGCACAACCGCACGGCCGGGTTCTGGACTGGCGACACGACGGCGTTGTCGGACAGCCAGGCCGGAACATGCCGAACTTCACGGTGGTGGAACGGGATTACACCGCGATCGCGGACAAGCTGGCGTCCATCGGACCGCTCGCGGACACCCTCGGCTTCACCGTCAAGAACGTGACCTACCCGCTCGAGAAACAAACACGCACACTCGGCGAAACCAACGGCGTGATGCTCGGCGGCGCCGGCGACGGCCGACCGGCCATCGACACCGACGAGAAACTCGCCGAGGCGATCCTGACGTTGTCGGGGACCACGAACGGCGAACTCGCGGTGGCTGGCTTCGAACAGCTGCAGCAACGCGTCGGCTTCCGCCTCGACGACCTCGCGCGCGGTTCGGAGGAGAAGCGCATCCGCTTCGCCGACACCCAGAAGGCACCCGTGCCGGTGATCACGTCGCCGGAGTGGTCCGGGTCGGAGACCGGCGGCCGCCGGTACGCCCCGTTCACGGTGAACATCGAGCGGCTCAAGCCGTTTCACACGCTCACCGGACGGATGCACTTCTATCTGGACCACGACTGGATGATCGACATGGGCGAGTCGCTCCCGATCTACCGGCCGCCGCTGGACATGCACCGCCTGTTCGGCGAACCCAAGCTCGGCGCCGACGGGTCGCGGGAGATCACGGTGCGGTACCTGACGCCGCATTCCAAGTGGTCGATCCATTCCGAGTATCAGGACAACCTATTCATGTTGTCGCTTTCCCGCGGCGGGCCGATCGCCTGGCTGAGTCCCCAGGACGCCGCCTCGATCGACGTCGCCGACAACGACTGGATCGAATGCACCAACGTCAACGGCGTTTTCGTGTGCCGTGCAATCGTCAGCCATCGCATGCCGGCCGGGGTCTGCTACGTCCACCACGCCCAGGAACGCACGATCGACGTCCCGAAGTCGGAGGCGACGGGCCGCCGGGGCGGCATCCACAACTCGCCGACGCGGCTGCTGGTGAAACCGACCCACCTCATCGGCGGTTACGCCCAGTTGTCCTACGCCTTCAACTATCTCGGACCGACCGGCAATCAACGCGACATGGTCTCGACCATCCGCAAACGCAGCCAGGAGGTGACGTACTGATGCGGGTCATGGCCCAGGTCGGGATGGTGATGAACCTCGACAAGTGCATCGGGTGCCACACCTGCTCGGTGACCTGCAAGCAGGCGTGGACCAATCGGTCCGGCACCGAGTACGTGTGGTTCAACAACGTCGAAACCCGTCCCGGACAGGGGTATCCGCGACGGTACGACGACCAGGAGACCTGGCAGGGCGGCTGGGTCCTCAACCGCAACGGCAGGCTGCGCCTGCGCGCCGGCGGCCGCGTGCGGAAGCTGTTGACCCTGTTCGCGAGTCCGGTCCAGCCGACCATCGAGGACTATTACGAACCCTGGACCTACGACTACCAGACCCTCATCGACGCCCCGCTCGGCGACGATTTCCCGGTCGCCCGTCCCAAGTCCCTGCTCACCGGCAAGGACACCAAGGTCACCTGGTCGGCGAACTGGGACGACAACCTCGGCGGTGCACCGGAACTCGCCGAGCGCGACCCCATCGTCGAAAAGCTCCGGCGCGAGTCCGAGGACGCGGTGAAGTTCGGCTTCGAGCAGACCTTCATGTTCTATCTGCCGCGGATCTGCGAACACTGCCTCAATCCGTCATGCATGGCGTCGTGCCCCTCCGGTGCGATCTACAAACGCAGCGAGGACGGCATCGTGCTCGTCGACCAGGACCGCTGCCGCGGCTGGCGGCAGTGCATCACGGGCTGCCCGTACAAGAAGATCTACTTCAACCACAAATCCGGCAAGGCCGAGAAATGCACGCTGTGTTACCCGCGCATCGAGGTCGGGCAGCCGACGGTGTGTTCCGAGACGTGCGTCGGCCGGCTTCGCTACCTGGGCATCTTCCTCTACGACGCCGACGCCGTGACTGCGGCCGCCTCGGTCCCCGATGATCGCGATCTGTATGAGGCGCAACTCGATCTGATGCTCGACCCCGAGGATCCGGCGGTGATCGCCGCCGCTCGACGCGACGGCATCCCGGACGACTGGCTCGAGGCCGCGCGCCGATCGCCGGTCTACGCGCTGGCGAAGAAGTACCGTGTCGCGCTCCCGCTGCACCCGGAATACCGCACGATGCCGATGGTCTGGTACGTCCCACCGCTGTCGCCGATCGTCGACCTGCTCGCCGAGCAGGGTCACGACGCCGAGGGCGCGGGAACGCTGTTCGGCGCGATCGAGGCCCTTCGGATTCCGGTGGAGTACCTGGCCGAATTGTTCACCGCCGGTGACACGGTCGTCATCGACACGGTGTTGCGCCGCTTGGCCGCCATGCGCTCGTACATGCGCGACGTGACCCTGGGCCGTGAACCCGACGCCGGAATACCGGCCGCGGTGGGGATGACCGAGGAAGAGGTGTACGAGATGTACCGCCTGATGGCGATCGCGAAATATGAAGAGCGATACGTGATCCCCACGGCTCATCTCGAACAGGCCGAGAAACTGGACGAGATGGGGTGTTCGCTCGACTACGACGACGGGCCCGGCATGTTCGACTCGTCGCCGTTCGGCGAGGCCAGCGGTCGTCCCGCGCCGGTGTCGGTGGAGACGTTCCATGCGCTGCGTCAGCGTCAGACCACTGACACGGCGGCCGGCGAGCACACGATGGCGGGCCGGACCAACCTGCTCAACTGGGACGGCAACGGGGCCCCGCCGGGCCTGTTCCCCGAACGCGTACCCGGGCCGTCGACTCCCGACGAGGAAGCACGATGAGGGGACCACGGTTGTTCGCACGTCGCTCGCGGGCGACCGACGAGGGCACCGTCATACGGTTGATCGCGTCCTGGTGTCTGAGCTATCCCGACGACGAGGTCCTCGGCCGCGTCGATCTGATACGGGCCGCCCTCGCCGAACAGGACGACTCCCGCGCGACAGAATTGCTGCGACAGACCGTCGATCACCTCGGCGGTGGCGATCCGGCAGCGCTGCGCCGCGAGTACATCGAGCTCTTCGATCTCTCGAAACGGCACACGCTCTACCTGTCGTACTGGTCCGATGGCCACACCCGGCGTCGGGGCGCGTCGCTGGGCGAGTTCAAGCAGGCCTACCGCGACAGTGGATTTCTCGTGGACCTGCGCGGTGAACTGCCCGACCATCTGCCGATCGTGCTCGAGTTCAGCGCGCGGGCCGATCCGGGCCGCGGCGTCGAGCTGCTCGAGAAGCACCGTGCAGCACTGGAATTGATCCGGTTCGCCCTGCTCGGCGCGGAGTCGCCGTACGCCGGGGCGGTGGCGGCGGTGTGCGCCACCCTGCCCAGTCCCTCCCCACCCGACCGGGCCACGGCGCTCGCGATGTGCGCACCCGCACCGACGGAGACCGTGGGCCTGGAACCCTTCGACCCCCGCCTGCTGCCGATCAACCCGACCCGAGCGTGAGGTGACCCGTGGACATCTTCCTGTGGGGCGTGGTGCCCTACGCGACGCTAGGACTGCTCATCGGTGGAACCATCTGGCGCTATCGCTACGACAAGTTCGGGTGGACGACGCGGTCATCGGAGCTCTACGAGTCCCGCCTCCTGCGGATAGCGTCGCCGCTCTTCCACTACGGCGTGCTCGTGGTGATCATCGGCCACGCGATCGGATTGTTGATCCCGGAGTCGTGGACGGAGGCCATCGGCGTCTCGGAGACGCTGTACCACTGGGGTGCCGGGGGTTTCGGGATCCTGGCGGCCGTCGCCACCCTCGTCGGGGTCGCGATGCTGGTGTACCGCAGACGGACCGTCGGCCCGGTGTTCATGGCCACCACGCGTAACGACAAGGCGATGTACCTGGTGCTGGTCACGGCGCTGGTGGCAGGCACCTACATCACGCTGATCGGCACGCTCGACCCGCACGCGCCCGGCGTGAACTACCGCGAGACCGTCTCGCCCTGGTTCCGTTCACTGTTCGTGCTGCAACCGGACGTCACGGCGATGGCGGCGGCGCCCTTGCGTTTCCACGTGCACATCCTGATCGGGATGCTCCTCTTCGCGATGGTCCCCTTCACCCGGCTGGTGCACATCTTCACCGCGCCGGTGCACTACCTCTTCCGTCCCTACATCGTGTACCGAAGCCGCGACCGACGTGTCGCGCCGGGTAACCAGCCCCATCGGCCGGGGTGGGCGCCCGTCGGAGTGAAGGATCGTGATCGATGAGCACCGACACCACGACGCCCGCCATCAGCTCGCGTGCGCAGACCACGAACCTCGCTCTCGCGACACTCGCGTTCACGATCAGCTTCTGGGCCTGGAACCTCATCGGTCCGCTCGGGGTCGTCTACACCGACCAACTCGACCTGAGCGCCACCCAGAAGTCGATCCTCGTCGCCATCCCGATCCTGGTCGGCTCGCTCGGGCGAATCCTGACCGGCGCACTGACCGACCGCTTCGGCGGCCGCCTCATGTTCACCGTTCTGCTGGTCGCCACCATTCCGTTCGTCCTGCTGGTCGCCGCCGCCGGACATTTCGACAGCTACGCGTTGCTGCTCGTCGCCGGCTTCTTCCTCGGCGTCGGCGGGACGACGTTCGCCGTGGGCATCCCCTTCGTGAACGCCTGGTACGACAAGTCCCGGCGCGGGTTCGCGACCGGCGTCTTCGGAGCCGGGATGGGCGGGACGGCGTTGTCGGCCTTCTTCACCCCCCGGTTCGTGTCGTGGTTCGGATACATCGCGACGCACATCATCATCGCCGTCGCGCTCGCGGTGGTCGCCGTGGTCTGTTGGTTGTTCATGCGCGACTCACCCAGGTGGGCCGCGTCCCACGACTCGGTGGTCCCCAAACTGATCGGTGCGGCCAAACTGCCGATCACCTGGCAGCTCGGTTTTCTCTACGCTGCGGCGTTCGGCGGCTTCGTCGCCTTCAGCACCTACCTGCCGACCTACCTCAAGGACGTCTACGACTTCGACCTCCAGGCGGCCGGCACGCGCACCGCCGGTTTCGCGATCGCGGCCGTCATCGCCCGGCCCGTCGGCGGTGTCCTGTCCGATCGCTTCGGACCGCGCATCATCACCGTGATCTCCTGTGGCGGTGCCGCCGTGCTCGCCGTGTGGATGATCACCAAGCCGCCCCTCGAGATACCCGCCGGTCTCGACTTCGTCCTGATGGCGGTCTGCATGGGACTCGGTTCGGGGTCGGTCTTCAGCTGGGTCGCGCAGGCCGCGCCCGCCGAGCGGGTCGGTTCGGTCACCGGGATCGTGGGTGCCCTCGGCGGGCTCGGCGGCTTCTTCCCGCCCATGGTCATGGGGGCCACCTACGACGCGACCACCCACAGCTACACGATCGGGCTCGCACTGCTGGTCGTCTTCGCCACGTGCGCGGCCCTGTTCACCGTGTTCGGCATCCGACGCACGGCGAACACCTGACGCCCGCCTCCCCGGCTGCGGCGTCGGGAGAATTGTCGGGGCCTCGTGTTCTGATGTTCGCACCCGTCGAACAAAGGAGCGATCCATGTCAGACCACGCTGCCGCGATCCGAGGTCTGCCCCGGTGGCATCCCAATCCGCTCATCCGTTCCACCATCGAGACCATCCGGCGCTGCGGCTGGCAGGTGACCTCGGTCGGCGAGGCGGACGCCGAGTTCGACGCACCGCCTGCAGGTGCTCGAACCGAGTGCGGGTTCTCCTACACCTCCGGACTCTCGCTGCACTCGATCCCGGAGCTCTCGATCTACGGCGTCGATCCCCTGACCGCGACGCACGTGCTGAACGAACTGGGCGCCCTGCTCCACCAGGAGGACTGGCGTGATCTCGTCGCCGCGCAGTCCGACATCCCGTTGCAGACGGTCGCCGTGACCGTCCGACTCATCGAGCAACTCGACCACGACGAGCTGCTCCTGGCCAACCTGTTGTTCCCCGACCACCCGAAACTGCAGGTGGTCTGGCCCGACGACCACGGCCACCTCCCGTGGGAAGACGGCTACACCCTGCTCCCGATGCACCAGCCGGTGAAGGGGATGCCGCAACTCCTGGATCCCCCGCGCCCGCAACCACGCCTTCTCACAACCGAATCCGGGCCCGACCGAACCCGCCCGCGACGGGCACGTCGCATCTCGGGTCACTGACCTGCGGCCGGCGGCCTCCCGGCGTGTCCGGGGCGACATGTGTCCGTGTTGCCCCGGACAAACGGAGCCCGGAGATGCCACCATGGTTGGTCTGGGGGCTCGAACAGACCACGGGGGCACGTGGAAGGCAGGTCGGCGTGGCGCACCTCCCGGTCGTGGTCGCTGCACTCGTCGCCCTCGTCCTCGCGGTCGCCTTCGTCGCCGTCATCTACCGGCGTCCGCAACGCGGTCTCCTGGTCTTGGCCGCGCTCACCCCCCTCGACGGTCTCCTCGACATCGCCCCGTTGCCCGGCGTCGCCTCGGCGTGGAAGGAGGGCGTCCTCGCGCTGACGCTGATCTGCGCGGCCAATCGCCGGGTCCGGCCCGCCGACCGGACGGACCCGCCGTTGCAGCTGCCGTGGTGGCCGGCCGCGGCCGTGCTGGTCGCGTTCGGGGTCGTGTCGGCGCTCTACGTCTACGGCCCCATCGGGCTGTACGGCGTCAAGGTCACCTTCTTCTACCTCTTCGTGGTCCTCGCGCTCTGGCTGACGCCGTTCGACACGCTCGACCGCGACCGACTGGTCTCGATCATCATGGCGCTCGGGGTGCTCACCACCCTCGTGGGCATCGGCCAGCAGCTCCTGGGGCCGGCGCGGCTGGTCGAACTCGGCTACACCTTCGGCGAGCAGGTGCGGACGAGCGGTCCGCTGTTCCGGACGTTCAGCACGTTCAATCAGCCCTTCGGTTTCGGACTCTTCGTCATGCTGGCCCTGCTCGTCGGCGGAGCAGTGGCGCTGTCGGACACCGCCCGCCGGCGCAACCGGTTGTTCCTCGTCTGCTGGCCGGTCATGGCGATCACGATGGCCACGTCGGTGGTGCGGGCGGCGATCCTCGGCCTCATCGTCGGTGTGATCTGGCTTGCGGCCCTTCGCTTCCGCCGCCTCATCACCCCGCTGCTCGCAGTCGGGGTCGTCGCCGTCATCTCGCTGCCGTTCCTGCCGTCGAACATCACCAAGGTGTTCTTCTCGTCGAGCAGCCTGAGTCAGCGCGGCTCCGGGTGGGGTGAGATCTTCGCGAGCATCTGGGTGCACCCGCTCGGGACCGGCCTGGCGTCGAGCGGATCGGCGGCCGACGCGATGTCGGCGGCCCAGGGCGACACGACGCGGACGATCACCGCCGGCGCCGGCGGTACCGTGCAGCAGTTGTCGAAGAACTACCAGCCGGACAACTACTACGTGAAGCTGCTCATCGAACTCGGGCCGATCGGGTTGTGGTTGTTCCTGGCCCTGATCGTGACCGCGATCATCTGGTGCGTGCAGTACTCGCGCCGGATGCCCGACCCGGATGGAGCCCTCGTCCTGGGTGTCAGTGCGTCGATGGTCGCGGCGATGGTGGCCTGCCTGGTCGCCACCTACTTCGAGATCTTCCCGCTCGACTTCTACTTCTGGTTACTGTTGGGAGCTGCTGGATGCGCGACGGCACAACACGAATCACGTACGGTGCGCTTGCACTTCGTCCCGGAGGCAGCGGCGTCCAGACCTACATCCGCGAACTCCTGAGGGCACTGCCCGGCCACGTCGACGGCGCCGCCCTGTCCGCAGTCGTGCAGACCGACGCGGTCGGCGAACTGCCCCCGGCGATCACCCCGGTGGAGCGTCCCGTCGCCGACGGTGTCCGACGGGCGGTGTTCGGCGTACTCCCCACCCGCTCGGGCGGCGTGTTCCACGGTCTCGACGTCGACCTACCGGTCGCCGGCCCCGCCACCACGGTCGCGACCGTGCACGACCTGTCGGTGCTCGACATGCCGTCCGCGTCGAGCCGGTTTCGCGCCGCGGGCGAATCCGTACTCGTCCGCTCGACCCTCCGTCGGGCCGACGTGCTGATCGCCGTCTCCGACTTCACCGCCGAACGAATCCGCGAGACCTGCGGACGGGATGCCCACGTCACCGAACTCGCGCCCGCCGACTGGGCCCGCCCACCCGCGCCGGCCGATGTCGAACGGGTTCGGGCGAAATACGATCTGCCGGAACGCTTCGTGATGCAGATCGGCACCGTCGAACCCCGCAAGAACGTCGAACTCGTCGCGGCGGTCGCCCGGCGCCTCGACATTCCGTGCGTGCTCGGCGGCGCGGGTTCGACGGGCCCGGATGCCCCGTCGTCGGCGGTCGGGCTCGGTTACGTCGATGTCGGGGATCTGCCGGCGCTCTACGCCGCGGCGACCGTGACCGCCTACGCCTCGTTCTACGAGGGTTACGGCCTTCCGCCCGTCGAGGCGATGGCCTGTGGCGGTGCCGTCGTCGCGAGCGCGGTGGGCGCGCTGCCCCAGGTCGTGGGTGACGGCGCGACTTTGGTGCAGGGCCATGACGAGGACGACTGGGTCCGTGCCCTCGAACCCCTCGTGCGCGACGACTCGGCGCGCACCGAGCTCGTCGCCGCCGGCACCGCGGTCGCGTCCGCCCTCAGCTGGGACACCACGGCCCGCCGGACGGTCGAGGCCTACCGGGCCGGCGGCATCGACATTCCCGGTGCGGGGCGCCATGAGCCCTGACGTCACCGGCCCGCTGCCGTCCGATGCGATGGTGGATCAGCAGGCCGAAGCCGAGCTGCTGGCCCGCGCCACCGGCGCCGGGAGCGCAGCGAGCGGGCCGAGAATTACCGGCGCCGGGAGCGTAGCGAGCGGGCCGACGACTGCGCCGGCCGCCGAGCCCGGCGCGTACCCCGCCTCGGATGCGCGGGCCGCCACCCGTGCCACCATCGCGATGCTGACCAGTCGCGTGGTCATCGCCGCCCTCGGCTGGGCCGGGAGCGTCCTCATCGCGCGCACCCTGTCCCCGGAGGACTGGGGCACCTACTCCTTCGTGTTCGCGCTGCTCGGTCTGACCGCGATCTTCACCGACCTCGGGGTCGGCCGGGCGGTGATGGCCCGGCTCATCTCCGACGACCCCGACGATGTCGCGAAGACGTCCTCGGCGTTCATCGCCCTGCGGGTGGTGCTCGGCCTTCTCGGCTACCTGATCGCCGTCGCCTACGTGATCGTGCTGCAGTATCCCGGCGACGTGATCCGCGCGACCGCGATCGCCGGACTCGTCGTCGTGTTCGCCACGCCCGCACAGGCACTCACGGTCATCTTCCAGAGCCGGCACCGCCTCCTGCTCACCGCGATCGCCGAGAGCCTGGGCCAGGTTCTGCAGCTGGCGCTGACCATCGCCGCCGTGCTCGTAGCGCCGGCACTGCTGGTGTTCGTGCTCGCCCCGGTCGCGAACGAGATCCTGTCGCTGATCATCAAGGTCGTCGGGATCGCGCGCCGGTCGTCGGGACTGCGGCCGTCGCGGGTCGTCGAATGGTCGCGCTGGAAACCGATGCTCTCCGATGCCCTTCCGCTCGCACTGGGCCTCGCCCTGACCATCGCGCTGCAGAAGGTCGACGTCCTGCTGCTGAGTCTGCTCGATTCGCTCGACGCGGTCGGCATCTACAGCATCGGGTACAAGTTCTCCGACATCATGGACACCTTCATCCTGGCCGCGATCGGACCCGTCAGCACCCTGCTGGTCGCCGCCTGGCCCGACCAGTCGGCGGTCCTGCGCCAGCGGTGCCGGAGTGCGGCGGTGGTGTTCGCCGCGGGCGGTGCCGTGGCCGTGGCCGCCTTCTGGCCGAGCGCCGGCCCGATCATCGGACTCTTGTACGGCGACCGGTTCGTCGTCGGGGCCGACGCCGCGCGGCTGCTCGTTCTGGGCGCGGCGCTCACCGCCTTCATCGTGCTAGGCATCTTCCTGCTCGCGGCGACCGGTCGGGCGAATCGCTACCCGTGGATCGCGGTCGGCGGCCTGGCACTCAACGTGGTGCTCAACCTGATCCTGATCCCGCGGTACTCCTATGACGGGGCCGCCTTCTCCACCGTCATCACCTTCGCCCTCGCGGTGGTGGCACTGTGGGTCGTCATCGGTCGGACGCTGCCCATCACGGGTCTGCTCCCACTCGGCGCACTCACCACGTTGACCCTGTTGACGGTGGCGGCGTGCGCCATCGGGGTCTGGCTCGCAGATTCGGTTCCCTGGCCGGTCATCTCGGCCGGTACCGCACTGATCGTCGCCGGACCCGCGGTACTGCTCACCCGGGCGGTGACCACGCCGCCCGGACGACACACGAAGGTGGTCCGATGACCGATTCCGAGCACCCGTGCACGATCGTCTTCGTCGCGCACACCGGCCAGGTCTCCGGGGCGGAGAAGGTGATGCTCGATCTGATCGACGTCGCGCTCGAGCGCGGCCACCCGGTGCGGGTCGTCAGTCCCGACGGCCCCCTGGTGGGACGACTCCCGGTCCCGGTCGACCATGTGTCCATCCCGCCGCTCGGCCTGAGCGGCGAGCGCGGTGTGGCGCGCCTCGCGGGTGCCGGTCGCCTCCTGCTCGACTGGGTACGCGCTGGTCGCACCCTGCGCCGGGTGACACGTCGGTCCGACACCTCGACGATCGTCAACTCCTTGTTCGCACTCCCCGCCGCACGCGTCGCGCAACCGACGGGCCGCGTCTCCTGGCTCGTGCACGACACCCTGACGTCGGGGCGGCAGCGCGCCGTCATCCGCGTCAGCGCACCCGTGATCCGGCGCGCCGTGGCGGTGTCGGAGGCGACGTCGGTCCCCCTCGCGGACCTCGGTCTGCCGGTCGTCGTCGCCCACAACGGGGTCACCTGGCCGGTCCCCGCCCTGCCCACCGAACTCCACGACCCACCGGTCGTCGGGATGCTGGCTCTGCTCACGCCCTGGAAGGGGCACACCGTCGCGCTCGACGCGGTCGCCGGGTTGCCGGACGTCGAACTGGAGTTCGCCGGGGGCTCCTTCCCCGGGGACGCCGATCACGTTGCCGCACTGCATGCCCGGGCCGCCAGACCGGATCTCGCCGGACGCGTCCGGTTCCTCGGGCACACCGATCTCCGCGCCGCCCTGGAGCGGTGGGATGTCGTGCTCTCGGCGAGTGTGACGCCCGAGGCCGGACCGCTCTCGGTCCTCGAGGCGATGGCCTACGGCACACCGGTCATCGGCACGGATCACGGCGGCACCACCGAGTTCCTACGGGACGGCGCCGGAGTCCTCGTCCCGCCGTCGGATCCCGCCGCGCTGGCCGCGGCGATCAGCCGCGTCCTCGACGACGCCGACCTGCGCCGTTCGCTGACCGCGGAGGCGCGTCGTCGGATCGCGGACGGACACGACAAGTCGGCGACCCTACCGCGTATGCTCGACGAGTTGTTGTCCGGCTGAGGAGAAGTCCACCGCCGGCACCTGCCGCGCGCGATGCGCGTCTCGTCAGATAGGCACCATCCATGACACGGTCCCTGCACGGTCGGGCCACCCGGTCGGCCCTCGCATACGTGTGCATCCTCGTCGCAACCCTCGCCGCGATCGTATGGGTCCGCAGCGACGCGCATTCGGCGCCGGCTGCGTGCTCACTCGCCAACGGCGAGAACAAGGTCGCGGCGTCGCCGGGTGCCTCGTTGCTCGGTGCGTCCGATGAGGACCTCAATCGGGAGCTGTCGGTCGCCCAGGACCTCGGTATGTGGGCGGTGCGACTCGACGTGGACTGGTCGGTCGTCGAACCCCGGCGCGGACAACGGAACTGGGCGCCCATCGACCGGGTGGTCAACGCCGTGGTCGCCCACGGGATGTGTCCGCTGGGGCTGGTGACCTACACACCGCTGTGGGCGGCACGCGCGTCCGACTTCCCGCGCAACAGCCACTACCGGCCCGCCGACCCCAACGTCTTCGCATCCTTTGCCGCGGCCGCGGCGCAACGGTACGCCGAATCGATCGCGGTCTGGGAGATCTGGAACGAGCCCAACCTGGCGAACTACTGGCTGCCGAGGGCGAACTCGGCCGAGTACGGCCGCCTGCTCGCTGCGTCCTACGCGGCCGTCAAACGCGCGGTCCCCGGCGTCGCGGTGATCTCCGGAGGGCTCGCACCCGGCACCGACAACGGCCGCGACATCGCACCGCTGACCTTCGTGCGCAATCTGTATCAGGGCGGATTCAACCGCTCGCTGGACGCACTCGGCGTGCATCCCTACACCTATCCGGCTCTGCCCAACGACCCCGCCGCGGCATCGTGGAGCACCGCGGCACGGATGTGGGACATGCGCGACGTGATGGTCGCCGCGGGCGACGGCGACAAGAAGATCTGGATGACCGAGTTCGGCGCACCGACCGGAACCGGCACGAACGCCGTCACCGAGGAGGTCCAGGCACAGAGCATCGCGATAGCCATCGGCGCCCAGAGCGACGCGCCCTGGCTCGGACCGCTGTTCGTGTACTCGCTGCGAGACGCCGGCACCGACCCGAACAATCTCGAGCACAACTTCGGCCTGGTGCGCCGCGACTGGTCACCGAAGCAGGCGTACTCGATGCTCGCCTCGCGGTGACCTCCGAAATCGTTTCTCGCACACGCCACGCCCGCCGGTGCCGACCACGATTGCCCGCTTCCTTCGTTATGGTGAACTGACAGCTGATCGACACTGCAATGTCCGGGGATGGTCGGGGGGCATCCGACACCACAGGAGTTAGGCGTGACCTCCAGCTTCGATGCCGCCGGGCGACGTGATGCGCCGCCCTCGGTCGACCTGTTCGGGCACTTCGGTGATCTCGTCCGTGTCGCCGTCCCCGCGATCCTGATCGGCATCCTCGTCGGCGCCTCGGTGTTCGCGCTGCGGACCGCATTGGTCCCGAAGGAGTACTCGGCCACGGTCATCACCGAGATCACGCCGGCCGGCACGATCATTCCGGGCGACGCCTTCGTCGAACAGTTGCGTGCCCCGTTCGTGGCGCTGTCCACCGACGAGAACGTCCTGCAACAGGTGCTCACCCAGGTCGACACCGGATGGACGACAAGCGAGTTGAGCTCGCACGTCACCACGACTCCGGGAACGGCTCCCACACTGATGGACTTCACCGCCACGGCGCCGACGAGTACCCAGGCCGAAGACGTCGCCCGCGCGATGGTCACCGCCATCTCCGCCGCGTCGCTGTCCACCCATGCCCGCGACATCACCCGGCAGATCGATCAACTGCGTGCGCAGGTGACCGCCGAGCGCGTCCGCAACCGCGCACTGCCCGACCGCAGCGAGGCGAAGGTCGAATCCGATGCGACCCTCGCCGATCTCGACTCCCAGCTCACCCGGTTGCAGAACTCGTCGTCGGACACGCTCACCATCCTCGCGGCACCGTCGGCGAGCGAGGTGCCTGTCAGCCCCAAACCGGCCCAGGAGGGTGCGGTCGCCGGCATCGCCGCGACGATCATCGCGGCGGAGCTGCTCGCACTGCTCCGTGGGCGGGTCGGCCGGAAACCGAACCCGATCTGGGCCCGCCGCGCGGCGCACCGGTACGGCGCGGAGCTCACCTACGGACAGCGGGGCGAGCCGGCGCTGCCGGCGAATCTGCTGCCCGCGTTCGCGCAACGCCATCGCCGCGCCCAGGTCGCGCTGATCCTCACCGGCGACCACATCGACGCCGCTCGCGCGATCGACGACATCCGTCACCCGGAGGACGACGCGACCACCGGGCACCGTCTGCGCATCGTCCGGTTCCCTCTCACCGAGCCCTGGTGGCAGAGCGTCGATCCCGGGGACGTCGCGCTCGCGGCTGTGGTCGTCTCGTCTTCTGGACGTGATCGCAAGGCGGCCGACCGGGCGCTGTCCCAGCTCGCGACCATCGGGTCGACCCGTCATCTGATCGTGCAGCGCACGGGGAAGCAGCCTTCCGCGCCTGCCCTGTCCACCGCCGCGGACCCGGTCCCCGACAATCGTGCCGGGGGCGAAAGTGCCGGGGCCACAGCCGCATCGAGAGCCGAGGTTGCCACACCCATGACACCCCAGCCGCCGTCTGACGATCGACGAGGCGCGACACTCGATTCCGACCGGTTCCGCACCGCGCCGGGAGATGTGGGCAGCAATGCCCGGTGACCGCGTCGCCGTCGTCCACGAACGACTCACGGAGATCGCCGGGTCCGAGCACGTCGTCGAACAACTCGCCGCGACGTGGCCGACGGTCGAGGTACACGCGCCGATCTCACGGACCGAGGGGGTACCGGCCGGATTGGCCGAGCCGCCGATCACCTCGTCGCTCAATCGCGCCTACCGCCTGCTCGGCGAACGCAGCTACGCCCCGTTGCTCCCGCTGATGCCACTGGCGTTCCGGCGGATGCCGCTGCGGGATGCCGACGCGGTCGTCACCAGCCATCACGCCTTCGCCACCCAGGCGGTGCACGCGACCGACGCCCCGGTCATCGCCTACGTACACAGTCCGGCCCGCTGGGCATGGGATCCGTCGCTGCGCGCGGGCGAGGGCGGCGGGGCAGCCGGCGCCGCGATCCTGTCGGCGCTGTCGGTGGTCGCCCGGCGCTGCGAAGTCGGCGCCGCGCCCCGTCTGCACACCGTCGTCGCGAACTCCTCGGCCGTCGCCGAGCGCATCCGCGAGCACTGGGGACGTGAGTCGGTCGTCGTGCACCCGCCGGTGGACCTCGACGGCTTCACACCGGATCCCGCGGTGCCCCGTGAGGACTTCTACCTCCTCGCCGGACGACTCGTCCCCTACAAGCGACCCGACCTCGCGATCGCGGCGGCCGCCCGCGCCGACGTCCGGCTCGTGGTCGCGGGAGACGGACGGGCCATGCCGCAGTGTCGCGAGCTCGCCGGGCCGAAGACGACGTTCCTCGGCCGCGTCCCCCACGACACCCTGCTGAACCTGCATCGCAGCGCCCGCGCGGTCCTGATGCCCGGGATCGAGGACTTCGGCATCGTGCCCGTCGAGGCGATGGCCACCGGCACGCCCGTCATCGCGCTCGGTGAAGGCGGCGCCCTCGACACCGTCGTACCCGGATCGACCGGTCTGCTGATCGAACCGGGGACCGACGACGAGATCGTCGAGCGGCTGGCCGCGTCGTTGCGCGACTTCGCCGTCGACGACTACGACCGATCCGAGATCCGCGCCTGGGCCGAGCGCTTCCGGCGCGAACGGTTCCGCGACGAGATGCGCGAGGTCGTCGATGCCGCGCTCTGAGAACGCCGCGACAGCCGGGGCGCAGCGTGCCTCCGTCCTCGACCGCGCACTGGCCACGTCCCGCACGATCTCGGTGACCGGCCCGATGGCGCCGCTGGATCTCGAGGTCATCCGGACCCGGCTGACCCGGGCATGGACACCGACGTCGAGACTGAGTCTCGTCCCCGATCCGGCGTCGGCGAGCTGGGCCCACGACGTGGCGACCCTGCCGCGGGTCGTCGAGCGGCCCGACCTCGCCGACCTGCCGATCGGCGACATCATGACGCGCCTGCGGAACCGTCCCGAGCCGCTGCCCCGACTCGAGGTGCTCGTGTGTGGTCAGTGGCTGGTCATCGACCACACCCACGGCATGGGCGACGGCCGCCTCGGCATCGAGCAGATCGCCGGTCTGGCCAGCCACCACGAGTTCCCGATGACCGAGCGGTTCGAACGCTCGCTGCCGCCGGACGCCGCCTGGCAGGCGTTGCGTCGTCACGTCCTGCGACACCCCAGACGTCTGCGCGACATCATGCGCCTGCGCGCCGCGAACGTCTCGCCGCCGACCCACGGACCCACGCGCGTCATCGAGGACTGGCATGCCACCCGCTGCGCCGTCACCGCCGCGATGCGCCCGGGACAGACCGACGAACTCAAGCGTGCGATCGCCGACACCGGTGTCCGGATGTCCTCGGCGGCGGTGACCGTCGCGCTGTGGCGCGCCGCCCTGTCCGCGCAGGGCGTTCCCCTCGACGAGCGCACGCAGATCCTCTTCGACTGCCGCCGCTATCTCGACGCCGGGCACGCCGAGGACCATGGCAACTTCGCCGTGGGCATACCACTGCGCTTCCCACGCGACGCGACGCCGATGGAGATCGGGGACCGCATCCGTGCGGTCGCCGAATCCGGCTGGCCCGCGGCCGTTCTGGCCGCGGGAGAACTCCGGGCGCGCCTGCGTCGATCGTCACCCGAGGAGCCGCCCGTCCCGCGCCGGGTCGAGGTGCCCGACCGGTTACGACTGTCGGTCAGCGACCTCGGGCGGATCGGGATCTTCGGTGATCTGCCGTGGGATCTGGCGGCGGCCTCGCATCACCTGTTCGCCTATGTCGAGCCCGATGGCCCGGATGCGGCGAGCATGCTCGTCAGCGAGATCGACGGTTCGCGCAGTTTCACCGCGACGTTCTGCAGCGATTTCGTCGGTCGCCCGGTCATCGAGGCGGCCCTCGACCACCTCTGCGAAGATCCGGTGTCCCTGCTGGATCGGCTGCTCACGCGCTCATGAGGACGGTGTCGCGGCGCGTCAGGCGCCCGCCTGCGACCGTGCTCGTGGCCGTCCTGCTCGTCACAGCACTGCTGACCGCCGCATGTTCGGCCTCCGCCGGCCCGGCGTCTGACGATGCATCGCAGAGCTTTTCGGCACCGCCGGGGGCGTCGGCCGGCGATCTGGTGGGATCACCCATACCGACCGACGCCTACATCTCCCTGCGGCGCATCGTCGACCGCACCGTGCGGTTCCGCTACCTGTCCACCGACCCGGTCAGCGGTGCGCTGGTTCCCGTCTCGGCCGCGGTGTTCGTGCCGCGCGGCCGGACACCGGCGGGCGGATGGCAGATCCTGGCGGTCGGACACCCGACGACCGGCATCGCGGGCAACTGCGCCCCGTCGCTGCACGGCAACCTGCTGGGCACCGTCGGGCTCATCGCGTCGCTGCTCGAGCAGGGATTCGTCGTCGTACAGACGGACTATCGAGGACTCGGCACACCAGGACCCCACCGTTATCTCGACCCGGCGCCCGCCGCGAACGACATCATCGACTCGGTGCGTGCGACGCGGATGATCGTCGACGGCACCAGCGATCAGTGGTGGGGCTTCGGGGTGTCACAGGGCGGGCACGCGGTGTTCCACGCCAACGAGATCGCGCCGACCTACGGTCGCGGTCTGCGACTGCGCGGGACGGTGAGCATGAGTCCCGCGCTCGACGTCGCGCCGTTGGCCGACGCGATGGATGCCGGCACCCTCACCCCGGAGCAGATCGCGTTTCTCCCGCTGGTCCTGACGGGATTGAAGGCGATCCATCCCGAACTCGTCATCGACGACTACGTGCACGGACCGCTGCGTGAGGCGTTCGGCGTGTTCCTGGAGTGCAACGACGCCGCGATGGTGCAGAAGCAGGCCATCGTCGAGGAGGTGCGACCGGAGGACTATCGCCCGGTCGACGACGTGGCCACCGACCGACTCCGGACGTGGCTGCGCGAGGTGAGTCTGCCCCAGGGTCGGGCTTCGGCCCCGATGCTCGTCGCCTACAGCGACGCCGACGACGTCATCCCGGCCCCGTGGACGGCGGGAGCCATCGATCGGGGATGCCGGCTGGGCGATGCGATCACCGCGATCGAGGTCCGCGGTCAGCCGCACGGCATACTCGACATCGGCTCCGCGGCGACCGACTGGGTCCGGGCCGTGCGGTCAGGACAGCGTCCGCCGAACACCTGCGCGTGAGCTGTGTGCCGACCGGGTCGACCCGGGCAGCGAGAGGAGTGACGATGAGTTCGAACACCGAGGACGGTGCGAACACCGTGAACCCCGTCGACGACCCCACTCCGGATGGCGAGCCGACCACGGACCCAGCCCAGCTCGCCGCACTCTTCGACACGTCACCCGAGGCCGGCGTGCACGCCGTCCTCGAAGCGGTGCGCGGGCGCAACCCCGACATGGCCCGGTCGCTCAGCGCGATCCTGTCCGATCCGGAGCGGATGCGTGCGCTGAAGGACAGCGGCCTGCTCGACGACCCGCCGACCCACAGCCTCGACGAGACGATCCGGCTCACGATCGATGCCGTGGGCGTCCCGCACGTCGCCGTCAACCTCATCACACCGGACGAGCAGGCGACCGCCGCGATCGCCTTCCGGTCCGGGAGTCCCGACGGTCCCAGCACCCGGTCGCTGGTCAACTCCCTCTGCGTCCTCCCGGTGGTCAGCGGTTCACCCCTCATCATCGACGACATCGCCGACCACGCGCTCCTCGCCGACCACCCGACCGCCGTCAGCGGGGAGGTGACCGCCTACCTCGGCATCCCGCTCGCCGACGACGACGGACATGTCATCGGCACGTTCTGCGCCTGGGACTCGGAGGCGCATCACTGGTCCACCGCGGAGGTCCAGCTCATGTCCGATCTCTCGATCCTGGTCCAGGAGCTCATCTTCGGGCGTTGACACGGTCGCGTGCCCTCGTGACCTGGCGGTGAGCATTCGGTACCCAACACGTGGCCGGTAGGCGCACGCGGGACCGTCGTGTACACCTACAATCGTCGGGACGGGGGGCTGTTCTTTCGGATGGAGTGGACTTGTCGACCCGTGTATCGCAGGCCGAGTTCCCGCAGACCACGAGGCGCACCCCGGTGTACTCGTCGCCCAACGGTCGGCGCACCTTTCACGAGCTGATCCGCGACGATCCCCTGAGCACGATCGTGACCGTGTCGATCGACGTGTTGTCCGCGACGATCGCGGTGGCCGCCGGGATCTGGTGGGTGAGGAGTGGCAGCGGCGCGAACCCGCCGTTGTGGACACTCGCCACCTTCGTGCCGACCCTCGTGATCGTCTTCTCCTTGCGCGGGGTCTACCGTCGGGGGCTCAATCGCCGGTTCCTCGACGAGGTCGGCCGGGTCATGACCGGATGCACGATCACCGCGATGATCCTGCTGTGTTCTCTGCTCCTCTCCTACTCCGACGACAGACCCGGCGCCGCGGTCACCAAGGTGTGGGTGTCGGCGCTGTTCTGGGTTCCGTTCGGTCGTCTCATCCGCGACATCATCCAGCGGAGTCTGCGCAAGAACGGTCATCTGCTGTCCCCCACGCTGATCATCGGCGACGGGCCGATCACCGCACAGGTGGTCGGCCGCATGGTGGCCGCGCCGGAGCACGGTCTCCGGCCGGTCGGCATCCTGGCCGCCGGCGCGCCACCCCGCGCCGATCGGGACGAGGGACCCACCAACGAGATCGCGCAGCTCGGCGGGGTGGACGAACTCGACGACGCGATCCGGGCGACGAAGGCCGAGGTCCTGGTCGTGGCCTTCGCGGTCACCAATGTCGAAAGGCTCACCGCCGCCGTCCGTATCGCCCACCGGCACGGGGTCAAGGTGTGGATCGTGCCGCGCATGTTCGACGTCGTCGGACGCCGCAGCCGGGTCGACCACATCGGCGGGCTGCCCCTGATGTCGGTCCCGCACACCAACCCGCGCGGTTGGCAGTTCCGTACCAAGCACATCGGGGACCGGGTGGTCGGAGCCCTGATCCTCGCCGCGATCTCACCGCTGTTCCTCACGCTCATGCTGCTGGTCCGGCTGAGCTCGCCGGGCCCGATCTTCTTCGCCCAACCGCGGGTGGGTCGCGACGCGCGGGTGTTCAACTGCCTGAAGTTCCGCTCGATGCGGCCCGAGGACCCCGCCGCGGAGAAATTCCGGCCGACCGCGGGCAGCGCACCCGGCGGCGTCGAGGGCGTCGACCGCCGCACCAGGATCGGCAAGATCATGCGCTCGACGTCGATGGACGAACTACCCCAGTTACTCAACGTGATCCGCGGGGACATGAGTCTCGTGGGTCCACGCCCGGAGCGTCCCGAGTACGTCTCGCTGTTCGAGGTGCAGATCCGGCGATACGGCGAACGCCACCGGGTGAAGGCCGGGGTCACCGGCTGGGCGCAGGTGCACGGCCTGCGCGGTCAGACCTCCATCGCCGACCGCGCCGAGTGGGACAACTACTACATCGAGAACTGGTCACTCTGGCTCGACGTCAAGATCCTGCTCCTGACCGTGCTCGCGGTGCTCAAACGGGCGGAGTAGCCGCGGCCACCCACCCGCCTCGTCACATCGTCGGACGTCGGGTGTCGTACGCGGGGCGATACGGCACCCGTCCCCGCTCGTCGCGGATGGTGACGATCAACGTGCGGGCGATGACGACGAGCAGGATGATGCCGCTGACGATCGCGAGGAGCAGTGCGGTCATGACTACCTCCTGACGCCGGAACATGGTGTGCCGGCATTCAATCGCCGATCACGACCTGGTGGTAGATGCCAACCGCGCATCGTTGGACTCAACTGCCCGCCCATGGTGACGCGACTCCGCCGGGCGGCGCCACTGATTTTCTCCGGCGGGCCGGTGCGGGGGTCTGGCGACGGCATCGCCGACGGACAGCATCATCCGGCACACCGCCGAGAAGTGCGGTGCGGCAACGACACGCAGTCCGCGACGGTCTATATCTCTCACGCCGGGCGCGTCAACGCGTCCGGCGCCCCCGGGCGATCAAGTGATGCCCATACGTCCCGCAACACGTCGACGCCGGCGGCGAGGTCGTCGGCATCCTCGGTGAACGGAACGCGAATGTAGCGTTCGTGCGCCCCGTCGACGCCGAACTTCGGTCCGGCGCTGATCCGCACACCTCGGTTCAGGGCGGCGGCCGCGAGCGCGGAACTCAGCGGCGCCCCGAGCCCGACCCACATCGCCAACCCACCGTTGACGTCGGGACTCTCCCACTCCGGCAGGTGTTTTCGCAGAAGTCCGGTGAGCGTGTCCCGGCCGATACGAAGCTGCGCGGAACGAACGGCGAGCAGGTCGTCGTAACCGGCCAAGACCTCGGCGGCGATCTGCTGGTCGATGATCGGCGAACCGAGGTCACCGGCGGGTCTCCGTCGGACGATCCGGTCGACGATGTCCTCGTCGGCACGAATCCATCCCACCCGCAATCCACTCCACACCGTCTTGCCCAGCGATCCGATCGTCACCACCGGCACCGAGGACCTCACCGGCGCATGCGCGGCGAACGGGAAATGGTCCGTCCGACGATCGATGTCGAGCTCGGCAGTCGTCTCGTCGACGAGCAGCGCGGTCCCGGCCCGGCGCGCCGCGTCGGCGAGTCGCTCTCGATGGGCGGACGGCATCGAGGCGCCCGTCGGGTTCTGGAAATCCGGTATGCAATAAGCCATCTCGGGTCGCATCCGGTTGAGGATCTCGAGGAAGTGGTCCATGTCCCAACCGGCCGCGGTGACCGGCGTCGACACGAGCCGTCCACCGGCCTCGGCGATCGCCTCGTAGGCGTGCGGATAGGTCGGGGTCTCGACGACCACCCGGTCGGCTCGCCGGAGCAGGGTCCGCGCGACGAGTGCGATGGCGTGTTGCCCACCGAGGGTCACCACGATCTGCGCCGGGGTCGTGGGCAGTCCGCGGTCGGTGTATCGATCGGCGATTCGTCGGCGTAGCAGCGGATCGCCCACCAGGTCGAGTCCGGGCCGGCGCAGCAGGTCGGGCACATTGCCCGTGACCCGCTCGATGATCGCCTCGAGACCGGGCACCGGTTCGGGAACGGCGTGCGCGAAGTCGATCTCGGCAACCGCGCCCGGACCCCTCCGCGGGAGCATCGCGACGGAGCCGGATCCCCGGACGCTGACCAGATAGCCGGCCTCGCGCAGCGCTCCGTACGCCGACACCACCGTGGTCCGACTCCGCCCGAGCGCATCGGCGAGGATTCGCTCGGCGGGCAACCGCGTGTATGTCGCGATCCGGCCGTCGTCGATGAGGAGTCGGATGCGGGCGGCGAGGGCCGCGTAGGCCGCGTCGCCGCTCTCCCACTCACCGAGCAGCGTGACAAGTTGCTTCACCCCGAGGTTCGAGCGAGCCACCGGCCGGCCGATGGCTCGCGGTGCACCCACAGAATCCTCCTCACCGGTCGCCAGGGTCCAACGACGCCCTGCGGCCGTCGACGTCCAGTCAAACGCAGTGCCCGCGGGCACCACAAGGTCCAATCCGCGGTCGGTGGACTGCCGTCGAGCGGTGGTGGCGGTCCACAGATCACCCGTGACCACCGGGCGGCTGTCGGGTTCGGGCGATATCGTCGGCGTCGATGAACATCCGCCCGTCAGCTCTCGACGCGGCCGTGCGTCCCGGGCACGTGCTACGTGTCGATGACGTCGACGGCCTCGCCCTGGCCGACCTCGTCGACTCGGTCTCGGCTGACCTACCGGTGTTCCTGGACCATCGCGGGCCCGGCGATCGCACCGCCCGGGAGGTCGTCCGGGAGGTCCTCGACGCGCTCGAGGACATCGTCGTCGCCCTCTTCCCGGTCTGGCTCCCGGGCCATGAGCCGGGCCTGCCGGTCGACGCCGACGACGCCGAGGCCACGGCGCGCCTGCTGTGCCGGGACGCCGGCTTCCCCTCGCCCGCCGTCATCCATCTGGCCCGTGCGGCCGCCGGCGCGCGACGTCCCGGCCCCGGCCCCGCCGACGACGCCCGGGCGGCCGCGCTGACATTCCTCCTGCGACGGGGATACGGACGGGGTTCCGTGGTCCTGGCCGTGCGCGCGGACACCACATTGGCCGAGCGGGCCCAGCACGCGGCGGCCGCCGCGTACGAATGGCTGGCCGACCGCGCGGCCCTCACCGTGTGGCTCACCGCCGACGCCCTGCCCGCGGTCACCAGGGTGCCGGCCATCCGGATCGGGGTACCCGCGGGGCGGCGATTCCCGCCGTCCGGTCCGGTGGAGGCGCTGCACGATCCGTCATCGGCCTCGGCGAGACCCGTCCTCGTCGCCTCCCGTCCGTCGGGGAGACCGGCACCGCACAGCGATGCCGAGCAAACCCTCGAACGCGCCCTCGCGCGTGCACCGTGGGCTCGCGACCGACAGTGGAACCGGAGTCCGCGCGACCTCGATCCGCTCCACCCCGCGGTGATCGTCGACCTGCTGTGGCCGAGTGAACGCGTGGTCGTGGAGGTCGACGGCGCGGATCATCGCGGCCCGGTAAAGTACGCGCGAGATCGACGTCGCGACAACATGCTTCAGCGTGCCGGGTACCTCGTTCTGCGTTACACGAACGACCACGTTCTCGACGACACGTCCCTTGTCGTCGCAGAGCTGGCCGCCGTGATCGCCGAGCGCTCCCGACACCCGGCGCCGTCCCGACCGACGCCCGCCCGACCCCCTTCGACCCGCGAGGAGCATCCGTGGACCACGCCCAGCTGACGCCGATCCAGAGTGCGGCGCTGTTCGTCCTGCTGGCCGAGTCCCGAGAGCTCTCCAACCCAGAGTTGAAGGAGTTCGGTGCCGCGCTGGACAAGCCTGCTCGCAACCATCTCAACGCCCTCGGCCTCGTCGACTCTCGACTCGGCGCGCGCCGCGCGTACTTCCACACCCTGACCGACCGCGGGTGGGCCTGGTGCGCGGCCGAACTGACATCCGAGCCACCGAAGAGGTCGACCGCACCGACGAAGGCCATGTACGCGGTCCTCGCCGGCCTCGCCCGGTACCTCGACGACGAGGACCTCCGTCTCCACGAGGTGTTCGGCCGTCCCCGACGCCCCACCCACGAGGAGCCCGGGACCCCGATCGCAACGGCTACGTCCGACCCGGCGTCGTCCACCGTCGATCCCCGGGACCAGATCGCGGCCGCCTACCGCGCCCGGGCCGCCACAGCGGGCGACTTCGTCCTCGTCACCGATCTGCGCGCAGACCTGCCCGGGATGAGCGACGAGGTCTTCGACGCCACGATGGTGGAGTTCCAGCGCGCGCCGGGGGTCAGCCTCATCCCGCAGGAAGACCAGGCGTTGCTGACTCCGGCCGACCGGGCGGCCGCGGTGACGGTGGGCACGCAACCGTGCCATCTGTTCGCGATCGAGGAGAGCTGATCCGATGGACGCCGACGCCCGTCACGCACTGGAATCGATCCGCCTCAACTGGGCCGACACCCCCGACGACGTGTGGGGCACCGCCGACCCCTTCCACGTCGGGGGCCTGCACGAGGACACCATCGTCGACATCATCCGTTCGTTCGACGACGCCCGTCGTTCGCCGTCGGGGAGTCCGATCGGGGTCACGGTGCGCGGTCCGGCCGGATCCGGCAAGACCCATCTCCTGGGCCGGGTCCGGCATCGTGTCCAAGAGGAGGGCGGGTACTTCTTTCTCGTCAAGCTGCTCGACGCCACCGACTTCTGGCGTTCGGTGCTCGTGGCGATCATCGAGGACCTCGGCCGACCGACGCCCCGCCACCGCTCGCAGCTGAATCAGCTCCTCCACCGCCTCGCGATCGACGCCGGGGTCTCGGACGGGACACGTGACGCCGTGACCGGCGGCGCGTCGCTGACACCCGCCGCTCTCGATGACTTCGTCCACGGCGTCTACACCCGCCATTCGCGGCACCGACGCCGGTCGCAGCACATCCTGCGTGCGCTCGTACTGCTGGAGTCCGACGACTTCGCGGCCAAAGACCTCGGCGAGGCGTTTCTGCACCTGGACATCGACGACGCGGAGGAACTCGCCGCCTGGGGCATCCGCAATGCCCGCCTCGGTTATCAGGAGATCGTCGAGAACATCTCGCGGATCATCGCGTTCGACGATGCGGCGGTTCTCGCGATCGACCAGATCGACACCCTGATCGAGGCCGGCAAGACCGCCGAGCCGGGCGAGGAATCACAGGTGGAGAAACTGGCGCACGGCCTGATGTCGGTGCGCGACACCATGAGTCGGACCACATGTGTGGTCTCCTCGATCACCGCCGCGTGGGAGTACCTCGCCGGACACGTCATGCGATCAGCGGTTGATCGGTTCCGGTTGCCACCCACCCTGCAACGGCCCGCGAGTGCGGACTTCGGCCGGCTCCTGCTCGCCCGGCGTTTCGCGCCGGGTTTCGCCGGCGTCGGATTCACGCCGCCCCATCCCACCTGGCCGGTCACCGACACCGCACTGACGGCGGCCACCGATTACACCCCGCGCGAGCTGATGGTGACCGTGGACCGCCAGATCGCCGCGATGCTCCGCAGCGACACGTTCGCCGAGATCACCGACCTCTCCGGCGCGACGTCCACGAAGACCTCCGCCGGCCAGGGCACACTCCCCCTGATCAACCATTCCCGCACCACGACAGACGTTCCTGAAACGGGAGCGTCCGCTCGAGGGCGCTCGTCGTCTGCGGGATCGTCGTCTGCAGGGTCGTCGTCTGCGGGGTCGTCGTCTGCAGGGTCGTCGTCTGCGGGGTCGTCGTCTGCGGGGTCGTCGTCAACCGACTCGTCGTCGACGACCACCTCGCACAATCCCGCGTTCGCGAAGCTCGACCAGCGGTACGCGGAGTTGATCCGGCGTGCCGACCCGCTACCCGCATTGGTGCCCGACACCGAGGACCGGATCGTCCCCTCGCTGCTCCATGCCGGATTGGCGACGTGGATCCAGGCACTGTCCCGCGACGCCGACCGCTGGCAGCTCGATGCCCGGCCGGGACCGAAGAGTCCGCTGCACGGGCGGATCCGACAACTCGTCGACCCGAACCGGGACATCGAGCAGTCCTGGAGCTTCCGTGCCATCGCGGCATCGAACGCGCGTGCCGTCCAGACGCGCCTGTCGAGCGCGACGACGACCTCCGGTTTCACCCTCGGCGACATCGAACGCACCCTGGTGATCCTGCGGCGGGATCCCTGGCCCACGGGGCCCAAGACCCGGCAGATGGTCGAGGAACTGCACGATCGGGGCGGGCGGGTCGTCGCCTGGACCGAACAGGACATCAAACGGCTGAGCGCGCTGGCACAACTGCGGGCCGAACGGCCCTCGCATCTCCGGGAGTGGATCTCCGACCGCAACCCGGCTGCCGAGATCGCCTTTCTCACCGACATCCTGGGCTCCGCGCTCGAAGCGCCTGCGCCAGGCTCGCAGTCACCGGACTCACCCGCAACACCCTTGGTGACGCCTGTCAGACGCCACGAGCCCGGCACCGCGGACGAACGCTCGACCACGCCGCCACCCCGCGAGCCGACGACGGACGAGTTCCGGTCCACCGACCCTCGGTCGGGGTCGGCGGGGTCCGACACCGCCGAGTCGTCGTCGCGAACCACACCCGCCGACGAACAGTCGATCACCCTCGGGCGAAGTGTCGCCACCGGCGAGGCGGTGACCGTCTCGCTGCTCGCCCTGCGCAAGCACGTGGCGCTGTTCGCCGGATCCGGTTCGGGGAAGACGGTGTTGATTCGGCGCATCGTCGAAGAGGCTGCCTTGCAGGGAGTTTCGTCGATCATCCTCGACGTGAACAACGACCTCGCACGCCTGGGGACACCGTGGCCGGACGCCGACCCGCGTCCGTGGACGTCCGACGACCGCGAGCGCGCCAAGCGCTACCTGCACGACACCGAGGTCGCGGTCTTCACCCCGGGTCGGGCATCGGGGCGGCCATTGAGTTTCCAGCCGCTACCCGACTTCAGCACGGTGGTCGGCAACCCCGACGAGTTCCGTGCCGCGGTCGACTCCGCCGTCGGCGCCCTGATCCCGCATGCCCGGGCCATCGGGACCAGCGCGAAAGCCTATCGGCAGCAAGCAGTCCTGCAACAGTCCATGGAGGCCTTCGGACGACGCGGCGGCGGCGCCCTGCAGGCTTACGTCGGATTGCTGACCGAACTGCCCGACGACGCGAGCACTCTCGCCGACGCCCCGAAGCTCGCCGCCGAACTCGCGGAGAACCTCAAGGCCTCGATGGCGATCGATCCGGTCTTCGGGGGTGACGCCGCCCCGGCCGACCCCGGGTACCTGCTCACTCCCTCACCGGGTTTCCGGGCCCGGGTGTCGGTCGTCAACCTCGCCGGCCTCGGCACCGACGACCGGCGGGCCGGTTTCGTCAATCAGCTGCAGATGGCGCTGTTCGCCTGGATCAAGAAGAATCCGGCCGCCGACCGGCCACTCGGCGGACTGCTCGTCATGGACGAGGCGCAGAACTTCGCCCCGTCCGTCCGGATGACCGCGGCGTCGAAGAGCACGAGCGCATTGGCGTCGCAGGCTCGCAAGTACGGCCTCGGGCTCATCTTCGCGACCCAGTCGCCCACCGGCATCGACAACAAGATCTCGGCCAACTCCTCGACCCAGATCTTCGGCCTGCTCAATCATCCGACGCAGATCGAACGCGCCAAGGAACTCGCCGCCAACAAGGGCAGCAGGATTCCCGACATCGGCAAGCTCCCGGCGGGGACGTTCTACATCGCGAGCGAGGGCGGGCGGTTCGCCAAGGCCGAGACGCCGCTCTGCCTCACCTACCACCCGTCGAGTCCGCCGACCGAGGACGAGGTCGTCGAGCTGGCGCGCTCCACGACACCGCGCCCACGGTGACGGCCGGGCCCGACTTCGCCGACGGCCGAAGACGATGGTTGGCACAATGGACACCGTGCTCACGCTGACCGCCGGGGAGAACCGTCCGCTGCCGTCGACGGCCGTGACCGTCTCGGTGCGCTCGGCATCGCCGGTCAACACCTCGGCGATCCTGCTCACCGATGCCGGTCGCGTCCGCTCCGACGCGGACCTCGTCTTCTACAACCAGCCCAGCGGCCCCGGCGTCGGATACCGTTCTGCCGGCTCGGCCGACATCATCTCGGTCGACACCGCCGCGCTGCCTCGGGAGATCGCGACGGTCGTCGTCGCGGCGAGCCTCGACGGGACCGGACCCGCGAGTTTCGCGACCGCCGGCGCCCTCACCGCGACGCTGACCGGCGGCGGCACCGAACTCGTCTTCAGCCCCTCCGGTCTCACCAGCGAGGCGGCCGTCGTGTGCCTCGAGATCTACCGGCGCAACGACGTCTGGAAGGTTCGTGCCGTCGGCCAGGGATACGACGCCGGTCTCGCGGGCCTCGCCACCGCCTTCGGCATCGAGGTCGACGACGAGCCCGCGACGCCGCCTCCTGGTCTGCCTCCGCGAGTCACCGATCCGCAGCCCTGGCCGCCGGCCGCGTCGACGCCAACCGCGCCGCCGCCGACACCCGAACCACCGGCCCCGCAATGGAATACACCGTCCGCACCGCCGCCTCCGCCCCGGCCCCCGGTCACCGCCCAACCACAGGGAGTTCCCATGCACAGCGATCTGTTCGCGCCGTCCCACGCCGAGGTCACCGGGCAGGGCATCCAGAAGCAGGGCAGCAAGATGTGCCGGGTCGGCCTCGCCGGTGAGGTCATGGCCCGCACCGGCTCGATGGTGGCCTACCAGGGCAACCTGAAGTTCGAGGCGCTCGGCTCGGGCGGCCTCGGACGGATGATGCGTCAGGCGATGACCGGCGAGGGCGTTCCGCTGATGAAGGTCACCGGACAGGGCGACCTGTTCCTGGCCGATGCGGCGTCGGACGTGCACCTCATCGACCTCGACGGTTCCGACGGCCTCACCATCAACGGCGCCAACGTCCTCGCCTTCGACTCCTCGCTGTCCTACGACATCGCCCGTGTGCAGGGTGCCGGCGCGATGAGCAACGCCGGACTGTTCAACTGCGTCTTCACCGGGCGCGGCCGGATCGCCATCACCACCGACGGCACCCCGGTCGTCCTCAACGTCGACGCCGCGACCTATGCCGACCCGCAGGCCGCGGTCGCGTGGTCGTCGAGCCTGCGCACCTCGGTGAAGTCCAACGACTCGTTCAACCTCGGCACCCTGATGGGACGCAGCACCGGCGAGCGGTTCACCCTCGAGTTCTCCGGCCGCGGGTTCGTCGTCGTGCAGCCGTCCGAACTCCCGCCCGGCGGGTTCGTCGGCGGGACCGGCGGCGGCGGGTCGGCCGGGTCAGGGGCCGGCGGCGTGTTGGGTGGCATCCTCGGTCGCTGACGAGGCGGAACTCGGCACGTCTTCCGAAGTTGTCGGTGCCGACTGCTCTACTACGCTCCACCTTCGAACAACAGGAGCGAGCATGACCCACCACTTCTCCGATCTGCGGGGTCTGCCTCGCTGGCACCCCGACCCGCTGGTACGCGAGACGCTCGACCGCATCCGGCGCTGCGGCTGGGCGGTGACGGCCGTCAGTGACGAGTGCACGTGTCACTCTCCCGAATGTGAAGCACCTGACTGCTCTTTCGCGTACACCACCGGCCTGCGCTTACACGACCTCCCCGAGTTGGCGGTGTACGGACTGGATGCACGAACGAGTGCATCGGTTCTCAACGAGCTGGGCAGCGTGTTCCACACCTATGACTGGCACTCGATCGTGTCGAATTCGGTTCCCATACAACTGGATTCGCTTGAGGTTCCGGTCACCGTCATCGAAATGGTGGACAAATCCGATCTCATCGTCACCAACGTCCTCTACCCCGACGCTCCGGTCTTGCAGGCGGTGTGGCCTGACGATCTGGGCAGCTATCCGTGGGAAGAGGGTTACACCCTTGCACCGGAACACCAATTCGTGATGGGCGTGCACGACCAGCGAGCGACCGGTGGCGACAGTCCGCGCGTCATCTACCCGCACCCCGGAATGAACCGGGCCCAGCGGCGCAAGGCGGCCCGACGCCGACGCCGACGCTGAGCAGGCGAGCGGCCAGGTGATCAGCCTGAGTTGCGGGGGCCATCGACCGTTCTCTCCTTGTCGGTGCCCCCGGATACAGTGAGTTCCTAGAGGCCACAGATGAAAGACGCACATCGGCGAGCGGTTACGCCGGTGTCGAACCAACGATGACGAGAAGCCCTACCTCCAGTTCTGTCCTGCGATGTGGAAGGTCCGTCATGACAACAACACTCGCCACCACGCCGCTGTCGGAGCTGCCACGCTCGACCGTCTCGGTGTGGCCCGACAGGCAACCGGCAAGACGTCCACCCTGTTGATCACAATGGGCGCAGCACCCGCAATCGCGCACCGCTGGTTGCGGATCGGCAACGCACACGCGTGCCTATGTCGGTTCAACCGCCGCACCATGACTCTCGATGATCGGGCCGCAGCCTGATCGATCCACCTCGGTGATCGATGACCGGCTCGCCTACGCGAGCGGCCGGAGAAAACCCGGCGTCAACACTGCTGACGCAGGATCCCGACGAGGACGACGCCCTGCTCAACACCTTCGCGCACCGATCCATCGGGCCGCGCATGCCCTTTGAGAACTCCATAGTGTTCGCGACCGGCCTGTGGTGCGGGCGAAAAGCGATGTCATAGAACATACTTGGCTACCGAATCCGGCGGGCGGGTAACGTCGAGGCCATGCCCGAAGCCAGTGCGACCGTCCTCGTCCGACAACCCCTCACCACGGTGTGGGAGTACTGCCTCATCCCGGAGCACGTCGCGGCGCTGACGCCCGGCGTGATCGGCGTCGAGACCGTCACCGACGGGCCGGTCTCGGTCGGGACCGTCTGGCGCGGCCAGATGAAGGGGCTCGGCCGCGCCGTCGAGTGGACCGGCGAGTTCACGCGGGTGGATGCGCACACCGCCACCGAGTTCTCCTCCACGGAGTCACCGCTCGAGTTCGCCATCTCGGCCACGTTCGCGGAGGTTGGTCGCGGCGTCGAACTCACCTATCGCATCCGCAACGCCGGCGTCGGCGGGGCGGTCGGGAAGCTCGCCGACGCGCTGGCGATCCGCGCGTATCAGCGATCGCTCGCCGCGAACGCGAAGAAGCTGCCGCGCCTGGTCGACGAATGGGCCGCCACCCGCTGACGACGACGCGGTCCGAGGAGTGCGATGTCGGGCATCAGTCCACGAGCGATCGATCTCCGACGGAGAAATCCATGACGACGACGGTCATGAAAGTCTTTGTTAGACATACGTATCGGGGACAATTCGGACGTAGCCTTCGGGCCGACGGGGAGTACTCTGACCGGCGGATGCATCTCGTTCGGACCGTGCACCACCCGCCCCGAGACGGTGTGCGGCGTGGCTCCGGCCCTGCCGACCCACAATCGTTCGCACACAAAGGGTTCCGTCATGCCCGAATCCAGCGCATCCGTCACAGTCCAGCAACCACTCGACATCGTCTGGGAGTACATGTCCGCTCCCGAACACACCACCGCCTACCTACCGGGAACCGTCGAGGTCACTCCGCTGTCCGATGGGCCACTCGCCGTCGGCTCTCAGTGGAAGGGTAAGACGGCCGTCCTTGGTCGGACGGTGGACTGGCGGGGAGAGTTCACCCGCGTCGACACCTGTGAGGAGACGGAGTTCCAGACCGTCGAAGCGCCGTTCCCGTTCACCACGCACATCTCTTTGGAGGAGACCTCCGACGGCGTCCGGGTGACGTGTCGGATCACGTCCTCGACCGGTTTCGGCGGGGTGTTCGGCAAGATGGCCGATCCCATCGTCAACCGCATCTATCAGCGTTCGCTCACCGCGTCGATCGAGAGCGTCCCCGATCTCATCGACGAGTGGCTCGCTCAGCAGTGACACGACAACGGCCCCACCTCGCCGAAGCGAGATGGGGCCGCTGGGGAATCGGTAGTGCGAATGCGCTCCATGAGCGCATTCGTGCTACGAAATCCGTCGGGTGAGAGTCACCAGCTGGACTTCTGCACGCCCGGCAGCTCGCCGGCGTGTGCCATGTCGCGCAGGCAGATTCGGCACAGGCCGAACTTGCGGAACACCGAGTGCGGGCGGCCGCACTTGTTGCACCGGGTGTAGGCCCGCACGGCGAACTTGGGCTTCTTGTTGGCCTTGTTGACCAGAGCCTTCTTTGCCATGTCAGTTGTCCTTAACGTTGTTGTCCTTGAACGGGAAGCCCAGGGCACGCAGCAGCGCCCGGCCTTCGTCGTCCGTGGTGGCCGACGTCACGACGGTGATGTCCATACCGCGGGGCCGGTCGATGTTGTCGATGTTGATCTCGTGGAACATCGACTGCTCGTTCAGGCCGAACGTGTAGTTGCCGTTGCCGTCGAACTGACGGTCCGACAGGCCGCGGAAGTCGCGGATACGCGGGAGGGCGATGGACACGAGACGGTCCAGGAACTCCCACATGCGGTCGCCACGGAGGGTGACGCGCGCACCGATCGGCATGCCCTCGCGCAGCTTGAACTGTGCGATGGACTTGCGAGCGCGACGGATCTCCGGCTTCTGGCCGGTGATCTTGGCCAGATCCTCGACGGCGCCGTTGATCAGCTTCGCGTCACGGGCGGCGTCGCCGACGCCCATGTTCACGACGACCTTCACGACGCCCGGGATCAGCATCACGTTGGGGTATTCGAACTCTTTGTTCAGCGTGTCCTTGATCTCCTCGCGGTAGCGAGTCTTCAGGCGCGGCTGGATCTTGTCGGCGGAGCTTGCGGAGCCGCCGTTCACAGTTTCAGTAGAGGTCATGTCAGATGTCCTTCCCGCTCTTGCGCGAGATCCGGACCTTCTTGCCCGTTTCCTCGTCGACGCGGTAGCCGACGCGAGTCGGGTTGCCGTCGGAGTCCACGACCATCACGTTCGAGACGTGGATCGAGGCTTCCTGGGTCACGATGCCGCCGGAGGAGGCACCGCGCTCGTTGGCCGACGCGGCGGTGTGCTTCTTGATTCGGTTGACGCCCTCGACGAGGACACGCTGGGTCTTCGGGAAGGCCTGGATGACCTTGCCCTTGGCGCCCTTGTCCTTGCCCGAGATGACGATCACGGTGTCACCCTTGTGGACCTTCATGTCAGATCACCTCCGGTGCCAGCGACACGATCTTCATGAACTTCTTCTCACGCAGCTCGCGGCCGACCGGGCCGAAGATGCGGGTGCCGCGGGGGTCGCTCTCACCCTTGAGGATGACGGCGGCGTTCTCGTCGAAGCGGATGTAGCTTCCGTCCGCACGACGGCGCTCCTTGGTGGTGCGCACGATGACGGCCTTGACGACCTCACCCTTCTTGACGTTGCCGCCCGGGATGGCGTCCTTGACAGTGGCGACGATGACGTCGCCAATGCCGGCGTAGCGCCGCGAGGAACCGCCGAGCACGCGGATGCACAAGATCTCCTTGGCACCGGTGTTGTCGGCGACTCGCAGGCGGGATTCCTGCTGAATCACTCGTTAGTCTCCTTGACCTGGCTTCTTATGTACGGCGGATTTCCGACCCGACGCACACGGTCTGCTGCCATCGAACACACGCCTGCCTGGGGTTTTGACCAGGTTGTGACACCCGGGCCGTCCGCCCCAGTGGGTTCGTGAGCCGATTCGCGACACAGCGGTGCCGCAGGCAACCCCACAAGTGTAGGGGAATGCCCAGGTCCCGGCCAAATCGATGGTCCTGGCGACCGCCCGGGGTTTCGGAGGACGCCGGGCCGGGAAAGTTTTCCGCGCACTGACCCATCTGGGGTGCACCGCCACGCGAAGCACCCATGAGACGAGATCGACCAGACACAAGCCCGTCCGGCGAGCAATCAGTGCGAGCCGGAAGGGAGCGAAACACGGGGGGCGTGTCAGCGCCGGGGGTAATTCTCGGCTGCCGATCGTGAGCCGAACGGTCACCATGCTCCCCGGGCTCCGCAGTTCAGTCCGACAACCGCGGCCTGACGGCAAGTCCTCGACTCGGGGCCACCAGCCCCGTGAGCGATGACCGGAGTTCGAATCCCCCAGTCCGAGCCGGGTTCGACGCTGCCGTGCGGGCACGCACTCACAGGGGAGGCACGCGTGACCACAGACGACGCGGTCCGGAACACCGTTGCTACCGACATCGACACCGACCTGACGATCCCGATGACCGCCGCTCAGCGCGGCATCTTCTACGCCCAGCAGCTCGAGCCGGACGTGCCGATGACCATCGACGCGTTCGTCGAATTCCGCGGCGACACATCGGGTCCGCAGGGCGAGAGCGGTGACGACCCACTCGTCGACGTCGATCCGGACATCATGCAGCGTGCGGTCACCCTCACCGAGAGTGAGACCGAGGCCCCGCTGCTGCGGCTGATCCCGACCGACGACGGCGAACCGATGATGGTTCTCGACCGGTCGCAGCACGTGGTGCTGGGTCGACAGGACTTCTCTGACGCCGAGGACCCGCGCGCGGCCGCACTGGCCTGGATCGACCGCCGGCGCAGTGCCAGCTCCGACGTCTTCGCCGACAACATCCTCGAGACACACCTGCTCAAAGTGGGTCCCGGACACTCGATCTGGTATTGCCACGGTCACCACATCGGCTTCGACGGCTATGCCGCGATGTACATGATGCTTCGTGTCGCCTCGCATTACACGGCGATCGTGAACGGAACGCCGCCGCCGATCGCGGACACCGCGTCGATGGTCGACATCGCCGAGTTCGACCGCGAGTACCGTGCCTCCGCCAAGTTCGCCGAGGACCGCGAGCACTGGGCGTCCCATCTGGCCGATATGCCCGAGATGACCACTCTCACCAGCCTTTCCGCTCCGGCCGCGCCGTTGTCGGTCGTCCGATCGGCGGTCCTCGACGACACCCTCGTCGCCCGGATCCGCGAGCTCGGACACAGCCACCGGGTCCGGCCGGCGTCGGTCATCACCGCTGCGGTGGCCGCCTACGTCGCGCGCTACACCGACCGCGACGAGGCCATGCTGAGCCTGCCGGTCGCGGCCCGCGACCGCGACGTGCTGCGCACCTCGGCGGGTCTGACCTCCAACGTCGTCCCGTTGCGTATCGCGCTCCACGACGATTCCGCCACCGTGACCGATCTCCTGAAATCGGTCAACGCGGAGATCAAGGCCGCCGTCCGGCACCAGAAGTTCCGGCACGAGGACATCACCTCCCAGATCCTCGGGGCAGCGGGGGCGCGGCGTGGCTTCTTCGGCCCGCTCGTCAACGTCATGCTGTTCTTCCAGCACATCGACTTCGGCCCGCTCAAGGGCGAATTGCACGTCCTGTCCACCGGACCGATCGAGGACCTGTCGGTCAACGTGTACGACAGCCTCGACGGCGGGATGACCCTGGACCTCGAGGCGAATCCGAACATCTACCCGGACGACGACATCACCACCCACCACCGTCGTCTCGTCGACTTCGTGACCGCCTTCGTCGGTGCGCCCGGCGACACGAGGATGTCGGACCTGCACCTCCTGACCGACGCCGAACGCGAAGCGCTACCCGAGCGCATGACCGGGGAACGGGTCGACCACGGCACCACCACCCTCGTCGACCTGCTCGACGACGCGACCCGGGCCCACCCTGACGACACCGCGCTCACCGACGCGCAGGACGGGCGATCACTCACCCATCGCGAATTCACCGACGCGGCAACACAGCTCGCGGCGGCACTCACCCGGCGCGGGATCGGTCCGGAGAGCGTCGTCGGCGTTCAGCTGCCCCGCAGCACGGACCAGATCCTGGCGCTGCACTCGGTGATCCGTGCCGGCGGCGCATTCCTGCCGATCGACCCGGCCGAGCCGGCGGACCGGCTCGGGCACATCCTCGAGGTGGCCGCCCCCGACCTCGTCATCACCGACACGGTGCTGGCCGAACTGCGTGCCGACGAAGGGGTCGCCGCGGCGACAACGCCCCCGGGCCCCGACACGGCCGCGTACGTGCTGTTCACCTCCGGTTCCACCGGCAAGCCGAAGGGCGTGGTCATCACCCACCGCGCCATCGTCAACCGCCTCGCGTGGATGCAGGCCCGCTACGAGCTCGCACCGGACGACCGGGTGCTGCAGAAGACCCCGTCCACCTTCGACGTGTCGGTCTGGGAGTTCTTCTGGCCGTTCACCACCGGCGCGGCACTGGTCGTACCGACTGCCGACGGTCATCGCGACCCCTGGTATCTGCGTGACGTGATCGCCGAACACCGCGTCACGACACTGCATTTCGTGCCCTCGATGCTCGCCGCCTTCACCGCGGCACTCGACGCCGACGATGCATCGGAGCTGACGAGCCTGCGCCGCATCTTCACCAGCGGTGAGGCTCTGACTCCCGCGACGGTCGGTGCCGCCGCGATGCTGACGTCCGCTCCGATCCACAACCTCTATGGCCCCACCGAGGCCGCGATCGACGTCACCCACCACGACCACTGCCGCGCCGACGTCCCGGTGATCCCGATCGGCTCCCCGGTGTGGAACACCGGTGTCCACGTGCTCGACCACCGCCTGCGGCCGCAACCGCCCGGCGCGATCGGCGAACTCTATCTCGGCGGCATCCAGCTGGCCCGCGGCTATCGCTCCCGCGCGGACCTGACCGCATCACGGTTCGTCGCCTCGCCGGCCGTGCCGGGCGAACGGCTCTACCGCACCGGCGATCTCGTCCGTCTGAACGCCTCCGGCGAGCTGGAGTACCTCGGTCGCACCGACTCACAGGTCAAGATCCGCGGCCAGCGGGTCGAACTCGGCGAGATCGAGTCGACCCTCAGCCGGCTGCACGGCGTGACCGCCGCGGGCGTGGTCATCCGGGACGATCTGGTCGCCGGTGAGCCCACGATCGTCGGTTACGTCACCGGCACCGGACTCACCGACAAGGACCTGCGAGCCGAACTCCGAACCGCGCTACCGGATCACATGATCCCCACCGCGATCATGGTCCTCGACGCACTGCCCACCACCGCCAACGGCAAGCTCGACCGCCGTGCGCTGCCGCGGCCCGACCTGCGGACCCACCGCGAGTTCGTCCCCGCGCGTACCGCGCTCGAACGCTTCGTCGTGGCGTCCGTCGCCGATGTGCTCGACCTGCGCGACGGCATGTCCGACGAGGTGGCGAACGAGGCTCCCGCCACGGCTCCGGCGTCGGTGTCGCTGAGCGACAACTTCTTCGAGATCGGCGGGACGTCACTGTCGGCGACACGGCTGGCCTCGCGGCTGTCTCGCGCCACCGGCCATCGGATCGGGATCCGTACGGTGTTCGACGCCGACGACCTCGCCGGCCTAGTAGCGGCCCTCTCCGACCTGGGCGTCGACACCTATGAGCCGGCCGTCGGCTCCGCCTCGGTCCCCTCCGACGACACCGCCGGGCGGACCGTCTCCGGAGCCGTGCCGCTGTCCCCGGCCCAGCATCGGCTGTGGCTCGCGACACGGTTGGACTCCGCGTCCTCGGCGACCTACAACATGCCGTTCACCGTCCGCTTCGTCGGCGCACTCGACACCGACGCACTCCGGACGGCCCTGGTCGACGTCGTCCGCCGACACGAGCCGCTGCGCAGCGTCGTCGCCGAGATCGACGGTGTGGCATGCATCTCCGCGATCGACCCGGACGCGGTCGACGTCGACCTGCCGGTCCTCGCGACCGGTGACGTCGCCCAGTGCCCGGACCGCGACTTCGCCTCGCTCCCCTTCGATCTGGCCGCCGAGATCCCCGTCCGTGCGCGCCTCGTCCGTACCGCCGACGACGATCATCGACTCACGATGGTCGTCCATCACATCGCGGCCGACGGCTGGTCGCTGGCCCCCCTCGCCGGCGACCTGGCCACGGCCTACCGCGCCCGCCGCGACGGCATCGAGCCCGAATGGTCGCAGCTGCCGGTCTCCTACTCGCAGACCAGCGCCGCACGTCACGCATGGCTCGACGAGAGTCCGCATGCCGCGGCCGAACTCGAGTTCTGGCGGGACACCCTCGACGGGGCGCCGGGCGAGACCGAGCTGCCCCTGGACCGTCCCCGAGGCCGGGATTCGGAGGTGACCGGTCGGTCCGGATCGTCGGTGACCTCGACCATCGACCCCGACACCTACGGCGCGATCCGGACCATCGCGACCGAGGCCGACGCCACTGTCTTCATGGTGCTCCACGCCTCGGTGGCGCTCCTGCTCCGTTCCCTCGCGCAGTCCTCGGACGTCATCATCGGCACACCGGTGTCCGGACGCGGCGACGCCGACCTCGACGACCTCGTGGGCATGTTCGTCAACACGCTGGCGTTGCGCACCGTCGTCGACAAGGACCTGCCGTTCGCCGACCTGGTGGCACATGTCCGGGACACCGATCTGAACGCGTTCGACAACGCCGACATGCCGTTCGACCGACTGGTGACCGAACTGAACCCGGCCCGTTCGGGCAATGTCCACCCGTACTTCCAGGTGTCGATGGCCCTGGAGGACCGTTCCGCCATCCGGCTCGACTTCGCCGGGCTCTCGGCGACCGCATCCCGCGTGGACACCGGTCGCACCACCTTCGATCTGCAGTTCACGTTCACCGAGGTGCGCGGGGCGACCGGCGAGCCCGCCGGCCTCACCCTCGAGATCGGTTACGCCACCGCTCTCTTCGACCGGGACACGGTGGCCGGACTCGGTTCGCGCCTGGTCCGCATGCTGGAGGCGGCGACCGCGGACCCGAGCGCCCCGATCGGCGACCTGCCGGTGCTCGACCTGCACGAGCGTCTCGATCTCGTCCCGGCAGTCGGCGAAGGCCGCCGTCCGGTCGAACACCTCACCCGGCTGCTGTCGGCGGCCGCGGAGTCCTCGCCACACCGCGTCGCGGTCACCGACGGCACCCGGTCGCTGACCTACCGCGAACTCGACGCGGCGTCGAACCAGCTGGCGCGGGCGCTCATCGACGGTGGCGCCGGGCCTGAAAACCATGTGGCCGTGGCACTTCCGCGCAGTGTCGAGTGGATTGTCGCGATGTGGGCGATCGCCCGCACCGGAGCCGCCTGGCTCCCGGTCGATCCCGCGTATCCGTCCGGCCGCATCGAACACATGCTGACCGACTCGGGCGCACGACTGCTCGTCACCGATCGGTCGTCCGATCCCGGCGCCGGGCCCGCTCTGAGCACAGTCGTCCTCGACGACCCCGCGATCCGCGAATGGGTCGAAGCCGAATCAACGGAGCCCATCGCGGACTCGGAGCGACGAGGCGTCCTCGACGTCGACCAGCCCGCCTACCTGATCTACACATCGGGGACCACCGGCACGCCCAAGGGCGTCGTCGTCAGCCACCGCGGACTCGCCGACTTCGGCGCGCAACAGGTCACGCAGTACGGGATCACGCCCACCAGTCGGACGATGCACATGGCGTCGCCGAGTTTCGATGCGTCGGTACTCGAGATCCTGATGGCGATCTCCGCCGGGTCGACCATGCACATCGTGCCGCCGGGGATCGTCGGCGGCACCGAACTCGCCGAGCTGATGCGCGATGCGCGGATCACGCACGCGTTCCTGACCCCGTCGGTGCTGACGACCATGTCCCCGGACGACGTCCCCGATCTCGAGGCACTCGTCATCGGCGGCGAGCACCCGAACTCCGAGGTGGTCCGCACCTGGTCGACCGGCCCGAAGCTGTTCAACGCGTACGGTCCCACCGAGACCACCGTGGTGGCCGCGGTGTCGGCGCCGATCAGTCCCGACTACACGACGCTGACCATCGGCCGGCCCATCCGCGGCATCTCCGCGCTGGTCCTGGATGAGCGCCTGCGTCCGGTCGCCCCCGGCGCGATCGGCGAGTTGTACATCGCCGGTGAGCATCTCGCCCGCGGGTACCACGGCGTCCGACCGCTGACATCCAAACGCTTCATCGCCAACCCCTATGGCGATCCCGGCGAGCGCATGTACCGAACCGGCGACCTCGTCCGGTGGACCTCCGATCACGAACTCGAGTTCCGCGGGCGGGCCGACCATCAGACCAAGATCCGCGGGCATCGCATCGAACTCGGTGAGATCGACGCCGCCCTGGTCGCCGACGAGTCGGTGCGGGCGGCGGTCACCACCACGCACGGCGAGGGCGACCGCGCCCATCTCGTGTCCTACGTGACCGTGACCGCGGGCGCCCACGGGCAGGCCGCTGCGGTGCGAGACCGATTGGCACAGCGCCTGCCGCGGCACATGATCCCGTCGACGATCATCGAGCTCGACGAGATCCCCACGACCCCGATCGGCAAGGTCGACCTCCGGGCACTGCCCGCGCCGGAGCCGGGATCGGTGGACGGCGACGTGGCGTTCGTCGCGCCGCGCAACCCCCTGGAGCAGGCAGTCGCCGATCTGATCGCCGAGCGTCTCGAGCTGGAGCCGGGCACCATCGGCCGCGATCATGACTTCTTCGATCTCGGCGGCAACTCGTTGCTGGCGACCCAGATCGTCGGCGCACTCGAGAGTCTCACCGGGCGACGAATCCCCGTCCGCGAGGTCTTCGACCACTCGACCGTCGCCGGCATCGCCCGGCTCGGCGGCGCCGACGAGGGTGACACCGCCCTCGTCGAGGCGCGGACGCTCGCCGACCTCCGGCACGATCCGGACAGCCCGGCGCGACCGGGACCCGCGCAGCAGCAGCTCTGGTTCCTCAACCAGCTCGCGGGCGGTGCCGAGGCCGATCCGGGTCTAGCCGACTCCGACAACGGTTCGTCGACAGCCGATTACGCCATCGCCTTCGCGCTGGATCTGCGTGGCGATCTCGACGTGGACGCCCTCTCCGGCGCGCTCCGATACGCCGTCGACCGCCACGAGATGCTGCGCACCGTCTATCCCGAGCACGACGGGCGCCCCGACCTGGACGTACGTCCCACCGACGAGGTGCAGACCGAACTCACCGTCGTCGAGACGACTTCGGCGGAGTGGCCGGCCCAGGCGCAGGCGCTGGCGCGTCGTCCGTTCGACCTGACCGTCGACGTACCGCTGCGCGTCGCGCTGCACCGGATCGACAGTGACACCGCGCATCACAAGCTGACCCTCGTCATCCACCACATCGCGGCCGACGGTTGGTCGATGGTGCCGCTGCACCGCGACATCACCACCGCCTACGCCGAACTGCGGACGGCGGCCGAGAACGGTACCGAAGCCGCGGTCACCGCCGCTCCGCCGGCCCTGGACTATCGCGACTACCTGCGCTGGCAGGCCGATCACCTCGAGACCCGGACCGATCTGGCCGACCGGTGGCGACAGGACCTGGACGGGATCGATGTCGGTCCGATCCTCGTGCCCGACGCGCCGAGCGGGTCCGCCCGCACCGCGGGCGTGGTCGAGGTCGACTTCGACGCCGAACTGCGCAGCCGCCTGTCCGCACTGGGCGGCGGCCGGGCGACCGAATTCATGTGCGTGCATGCGGTGTTCGCCGCGCTGCTGCATCGGCTGAACGCCGACCCGGAGGTTCATGTCGCCGGTTCGGCGTCGGACATCGTGATCGGCACCCCCGTCGCCGGACGCGCCGATCCCCGGCTCGCCGACATCGTCGGCATGTTCGTGAACTCGGTCGTCCTCCGGACCCCGGTCGACGGGAGCCAGGGGTTCGCGGCCCTGCTCGACTCCGTCCGCAGCCGCGATCTGGACGCGCTGGCGGGCGCCGACATGCCGTTCGAGCAGATCGTCTCGATGCTCAATCCGCCTCGCACGGACCGGCATCCGATATTCCAGATCGCGCTGGCGTTCGACGCCGGGGTCTCTGACACCCTCGAACCGGACCACACCAGGGTGGATCTGCCCGGCCTGCAGGTCGTCGCCGAGGAGATCGAGACCGCGGCCGCCCGGTTCGACCTCGAACTGCGAATCCGCAATGGGCGCGCGCGGTTCACCTATGCGACCGATGTCCACACGCACGAGCGCGTCAGCGAACTGGCCCGGATGTTCGTCGATCTCGCACGCGAGGTCGCCGCGGATCCGTCGACACCGCTCGACGACCTCGCCGGGGCCGCTGATCTCGCGGCCACCGCCGATCCGGCTGTGCGCGACCACCGCTCGATCGAGCCGCGGCATCTCGCCGACATTCTCGCCGACACCGTCATCGACCACTCCGATCGCGTGGCGGTCGAGGACGGAGACCGCACGCTCACCTACGCCGAGATCGATCGGATCTCCGCGCGCTGGGCACTCACCCTGCGCGATCTCGGGGTCGGAACCGAGGACGTGGTCGCGATCGCCGTCGATCGCAGCCTGGAATCGGTGATCGCCACGTGGGCCGTGACGAAGGCGGGCGCGGCCGCACTGCCGGTCGACATGCGTTATCCGGCCGAGCGGATCGCCCACATGATCGCCGATTCGGGCGCCATCCTCGGCATCAGCAGCGCCGACCACCGTCGCGATGTGCCGCACGACATCTGGTGGCTGACCCCGGAGGATCTGCGCACCGGCGAGCGCGCTGGCTTCCGGCCCCCGGCCCGGCACCCGGATTCGATCGCCTACATCGTCTACACCTCCGGCTCCACCGGAAAACCGAAGGGCGTCAGCGTGTCCCACCGCGGCCTGGCCGCATTCGCCCAGACCCAGCGGGAGCGGTACGAGGTCGGCCCCGGCGATCGCACCCTGCTGTTCGCCTCCCCCTCGTTCGACGCATCGATGCTGGAGTTCCTCCTCGCTGTCGAGTCCGGCGCGACGATGGTGGTGGCACCGACGACGATCTACGGCGGCGACGAACTCGTCGAGTTCCTCGACGAGCGCGAGGTCACCCACGCGTTCATCACGCCGTCGGCCCTCGCCGCCGCGGCACCCCATCCGCTCCCCCACCTTCGGACCCTCGGCGTGGGCGGCGAGGCCAGCACTCCGGAACTCGTGGCGCGCTGGGGAACCGGCCGTCGCTACATCAACTCCTACGGACCGACCGAGACGACCATCGTCGCGACGATGTCGGCGCCGCTGCACCCGGGTGAGCCGATCACCATCGGCACGCCGGTCCACGAATGCACCGCACTCGTCCTCGACCACCGGTTGCGCCCGCTGCCCGACCACGTCCCCGGCGAGCTCTACCTCACCGGGCCGGGAGTGGCACGGGGCTACCTGGGGCGGCGCAGCCTGACCGCCGGCCGGTTCGTGGCCTCCCCCGACGGAAACGGCGCCGTCATGTACCGCACCGGTGACATCGTGCACCGCGACGCCGACGGCGCGCTGACCTACCACGGTCGCAGTGACAACCAGGTGAAGGTCCGCGGTTTCCGCATCGAACTCGACGAGGTGAGTGCGGCACTGGCGGCCGTGGACGGAATCGACTTCGCCACCACCGTCGTCCGCGGCGAGAGCGCATCGGCCACCCTGGTCGGTTACGTGACGCGCTCCGCCGGGGCGGCCGGCGACCCCGAGTCCGCAGACGCCCCGGAAACAGTGGACACCGCACAGGTGTTGGAGTCGGTCCGCAGCCGCCTGCCGCGCCACATGATCCCGTCCGCGATCGTCGTGCTGGACGAGATCCCATTGACCGGCAACGGCAAGCTCGACCGGCGGGCACTGCCGGAGCCGTCGGCGAGCAGCATGTCGTCCGTCGGTCGCGCACCGCGCGGTGATGCCGAGACCGCGCTGGTCGGCATCGTCGCCGACGTGCTCGGCCTCGCTCGCGAGGAGATCGGTGCCACCGACGACTTCTTCCTGCTGGGTGGCACCTCGCTGCAGGCGACCACCCTGGTCAGTCGGATCAACCGGGTGTCGGCCGACGGCCGCCTCCGCGTCCGGGACGTCTTCGACCACCCGACCGCCGAAGCCCTCGCGGACCTGATCAGCCTGCCGGCCGACTGGGCACCGACCGCGGAGTCCGACGAGTCGTCGGGTCGCCCGGTCCGACGGGAGACATTCCCGCTCGCGCCGGTCCAGCGCCGCCTGTGGTCGCTGGCGGCGGCCGACCCCGCGTCGACCGAATACCTGATGCCCTTCGTCCTGCGACTGACCGGGGACATCGATCTCGCGGCCCTCCGCGGCGCACTCACCGATGTCGTCGCCCGGCACACCAGCCTGCGGACGGTCTTCGAGGCGGTCGACGGGACACCGACGGGCCGGGTGCTCGACGATCCCGCGGCCGTCGTCGGCTCGCTGACCCCCGTCCTCCCCGCGGACCCCGACGCACTGATGAGCGAGATCGCGCGCCTCGCGTCGACGCCCATCGACCCGACCACCGAGGCGCCGCTGCGTGCCGCGGTCGTCGCGGACCCCGGTGCGCGTGGCGAGACCGCGACGCACATCCTGCTGCTCGTCGTGCATCACATCGCCGCCGACGGCGCGTCGTTGCCGACCCTCGTCGGCGACCTGGCGCAGGCCTACCGAGAACGACGCGCCGGCCGCGCCGACACCTGGGATGCGGCCGCTCTCGACTACCGCGACCACGCCGTCGAAAGTGCGACAGCGCCCGCGGCGACCGACGAGCTGGGATTCTGGACCGAACACCTCGCGGGTGCGCCCGCCGAGAGCACGGTCGAACCGGTCGGCGGCGGCAGACGCGGTTCCGGTGCCCGGTCGGTGAGTCTGCCGCTCCCGGCACACACCCGGGCGGGACTGACCGCCTTCGCCCGCGAACAGTCGACGACGCCGTTCTCCGTCCTGCATACCGCACTGGCGATCCTGCTGCACCGTCTGGGCGTCGGCGACGACCTGGTCATCGGCAGTCCGGTCGACAACCGCACCGGTATGACCGGCGTCGACCGCGACTACAGCGGCGTGGTCGGCATGTTCGTCAACATGGTGCCGCTGCGCAGCCACCTGCGCAGCGCGGAGACCGTCGCCGCACTCGTCCGCCGGACCCGCGACACCGACATCGACGCCCTCGATCACCGCGGGGTGCCCTTCGACGACATCGTGACCGCGCTCAATCCCGAACGCGCGCACGGTCGACACCCGCTCTTCCAGGTGGCGTTGTCGGTGCACGACTTCGCCGGTGGCGCGCCGACCCCGGTGGGCGGTGCGGATTCCCTTGCCGGGACCGCCGTTCCGATGGACGACGACCTGATGGCCGAGGTGGCCGAATTCGAGTCCCTCGCAGCCAAGTTCGACCTGCAGTTCACCGTCACCGGCCTGGGCGCGACCGACTCCGACACCGACGCCGCCGTCCAGATCACCTACGACGCGGCGCGATACGGCCACGACGACGCCCAGATGCTGGGAACGCGGCTCATGCGCGTGTTGCGCGGCATGCTCGGCGACCCCGGACGCGCGATCGGCGACATCCGCATCACCGACCCCCTCGAGGTGGCCGAGCGCACCCCCGCTCTCGGACCGCGCGGCAACGCACCGACGACGCTGGACGTGCTGATCGCCGATGCGGTGCGGCGGCACCCCGACGGGCTCGCCGCGATCGGGCAGCCCACCGCGGACGGCGAGGGCCCTGAGACGCTCACCTACGCCGAACTCGACGCACGCTCGAACCGGCTGGCCCGGGTCCTCCTGGGCCGCGGGGTGGGGGCCTACTCGCGCTCGGACGACGAGCCGGGGACCGAGGGTCCCGACGTCCGGTCGTCCCGCGAACCGGTGGTCGCGATGGCGATCAGCCGTTCCATCGACTCCCTGGTGGCGATCTGGGCGATCGTGAAGGCCGGCGCCGCATACGTTCCCATCGACCCCGAGTATCCCGCCGACCGCATCGCGCACATGCTCGGCGACAGCGGCGCGCAGCTGGTCGTGACGACCTCGTCGTCGTGGGAACGCATCGCGGAGAGCTCGGCCGGGAGCGAGATACCGACCCTCGTCCTGGACGCCGCGTCGACCCGGACCCGCATGAAGCACTCCTCGCCGGCGCCGATCACCGACGCCGAGCGGGCGTCGACGATCCGCCCGGATCAGTTGGCGTACATCATCTACACGTCGGGATCGACCGGTAAGCCCAAGGGCGTCCTGGTCCCGCACAGCGGGTTGCGCGCGGTGCACGACGAACTCGCGGAACGGATGAACCCCGGACCCACGTCCCGCGTGTTGCACTTCGCCTCACCGAGTTTCGACGCCTCCCTGCTGGAGATGCTGCTCGCGCTGGCCGGTTCGTCGGCACTGACCATCGTCGAACCCCACGTCTACGGCGGCACCGCGCTCAGCGATGTGATCAGGGCGCGCCAGGCGACGCATGCGTTCATCACCCCCGCCGCGGTGGCCAGCATGGATCCCGCCGCCGTGCCGTCACTGCGCGCACTCGCGGTCGGTGGCGAGGCCTACGGAACCGACCTCGTGCGGCGCTGGTCGCCCGGTCGCACGATGATCAACGTCTACGGACCCACCGAGACGACGATCATCACGACCGGCAGCCGGTCGCTGACCCCGAACACGCCGCTGACGATCGGCACGCCGAACAACGGCGTCGGCGCGCTCGTCCTCGACGATCGGCTGCACCCGGTGCCGCCCGGCGTCACCGGCGACCTGTACCTGACCGGCGTGCAGCTCACGCGCGGTTATCACCGTCGGCCCGGCCTCACCGCGGTCCGGTTCGTCCCGGCTCCGATGGTCACCGGGCCCAGGTTCGCCGGCCAACGGATGTACCGCACCGGCGACCTGGTCCGCTGGACCGGTGACGGGCAGCTCGTCTACGTCGGCCGCAGCGATTCCCAGGTGCAGGTCCGCGGATTCCGCATCGAACTGGGTGAGATCGACGACGCGCTCGCCGCCGAACCCGACGTCGACTTCGCCGTGACACTCGTGGACGGCACCGGTGCCCAGGCGATCCTGCGCAGCTACGTGACCGCGACCGGCGGGCACCAACCCGATCCCGCCGACCTGCGGCGCCGGGTGGGACGACGGCTGCCGCGGCACATGGTGCCGGTGTCCGTCTCCGTGCTCGAGGACATTCCGCTGACCCCCACCGGCAAGCTCGACCGCGCGGCGCTGCCGACCCCGGCCGTCTCCGCCTCGGGCCGAGCGCCGGCCCCCGGGACCGAGACGACCATCGCCCGCGTCTTCGCGGAGGTACTCGAGGTCGACCTCGACGCCATCGGCGCCGACGACGGATTCTTCGACCTGGGTGGCAACTCCCTGATGGCCACCGCCGTGACCGGCAAGCTGAGCGAGCTCACCGGACAGCACCTGGCGGCGCAATCGCTGTTCGGGGCCCCGAGTCCCGCCGAACTCGCCGAGCTGCTCGACGGCGGGGCACACTCCGACGGGGACACCGGACCGTCGGCCTCCGGTCTCGACACCCTCCTGCCGTTGCGCCGCACCAGCAACGACGCCGGAAGCGATGCTCCCGCACCGTTGTTCGTGGTCCACCCGGCGATCGGACTGTCCTGGAGCTTCACCTCCCTGCTGCCCCACCTGCCCGCCGACCGCGCGGTCTACGGCCTACAGCACCCGGCGCTCGCCGGTGATCCGTGCCCGCAGACGATCGCCGACCTCGCCCAGGTGTACGTGGCGAAGCTGCGCACGGTGTCACCGGAGGGGCCGTACCATCTGCTCGGGTGGTCGCTGGGCGGGTTGATCGCCCACGAGATGGCCGTGCAACTCCAGGAGGCCGGCGAGACCGTCGAGCAACTCGTCGTGCTCGACAGTTACGTCGTCGCCGAACGGCCCGACCTCGACACCGAGGCGTCGATCGCAGAACTCATGCGCGAGTTCGGACTCGACGTCCCCGAGGGTGGCGAAGAGGGCACCGAGCCCTCGGTCGCGGACGCGTTCCGTGTCATCTCCGCGGCGGGCGGCGCGCTCGGCGGCTTGTCCGAGGAGACGCTCACGACCGTGCACGAGGTGTTCCGCCACGCCTCACCGCTGGCGCGGAACTGGCAACCCCGGGTCTTCGACGGCGACCTCACCTTCGTCACCGCGACCGTGGACGCGCACGACGGTCCGCCGGCGGTCGCCGACTGGCACAGCAAGGTCACCGGTCGCGTCGTCGAGGTCGAGGCGACCAGCACCCACGCACGCATGTTGCTGCCGGAGAACGTCTCCGAGTGGCTGACCGCAATCGAATCCGGCCCGATCGAATCAGACCCGGGCACACCGGGAATCGCAGCACAGGAGGAGGAATCATGACGAACCCGTTCGACGACACCGAGGGGACCTTCCACGTCCTCGTCAATCACGAGAACCAGCATTCCTTGTGGCCGGACTTCGCCCCCGTCCCCGACGGTTGGACCGTCGTGTTCGGTCCGTCGGGTCACGACGAGTGCCTCGAGTACGTCGAGGAGAACTGGCGAGACATGCGGCCCGCCAGCCTGATCCGCGCGATGGAACGTTCGCAGAACAGTGAAAGGGAGGTCACACATGGGGCGGCACAGTATGGCTGACACCACGTCGGCCGAAACCACTCCGGGGACCACAGCGTCGCCGTCCGGTCCGGTCACGACTCCCGGCGAGACGTCCACCGATGGCGTCTCCCCCGCCCGCAACGCCCTCGAGCTGCGCGGCCTGCGAAAGACGTTCCGCACCGGGCTGTTCGGCCGGGGTCGCCGCGTTCATGCCCTCAACGGCCTGGACCTGACCGTGCCCGCCGGCACCGTGCACGCGCTGCTCGGCCCCAACGGAGCCGGCAAGACCACCACCGTCCGCGCGGTGGCGACGCTGATGAAACCCGACGAGGGCAGCGTCGTGGTCGACGGTGTCGACGCACTCGCCGATCCCGGCGCAGCCCGCAAGATCATCGGCGTGTCCGGGCAGTACGCCGCCGTCGACGGGAACCTGACCGGTTTCGAGAACCTGCGGATGGTCGGTCAGCTGTACGGACTCTCCCGGGGCGAGGCCTCGGCACGGGCGCGCGAACTGATCGCCGACCTCGCCCTGCAGGACGCCGCCGACCGCCCGATGCGTACCTACTCCGGCGGCATGCGCCGGCGGCTCGATCTCGCCGGCGCCCTGATCAACCGACCGTCCCTGGTCATCCTCGACGAACCGACGACCGGGCTGGATCCCCGTGGGCGACGCCAGATGTGGGAGGTCATCACCGAACAGGTCGCGAACGGCGCGACGGTCCTGCTCACGACGCAGTACCTGGAAGAGGCCGACGCCCTGGCCGACGAGATCACCGTCATCGACCACGGGACGATCCGGGCCCAGGGCAGTGCCGCCGACCTCAAGGCCTCCACCGGTGCGTCGATCCTCACCATCGAGGTGCGTTCGGACGGGACCGCTCACGACGAGCTGGTCGCCACGACCCTCGCCGAGGTCGGACTCGGCATGCCCGAACGACTCGACGAGTCGGATCGCCCCGACCCGGCACACACCGACAACTCACGGTGGTCCCTGCCGGTCAGCGACGGGAGCCGCAGCGCGGTCGCCGCCGTCCGGGCGCTCGACGCCGCCGGGATCGTCGTCGTCGACGCCACCGTCGCGACGCCGACCCTCGACGATGTGTTCCTGGCCCTCACGGAGCGGGACACGCCGGACAACGATGGCGGCAGTGACCACGGCGGCGAGACATCGGCCACGGCCGATGCCGAGACCACCGTCATCCCGACGGTGGCCGACGCCGATCCCGATCTCTCCCACGCCCCGACGACCCGAACGGATCGACTCCATGCTCACTGACACCGCAGTGCTGGTCGAGCGAAACCTGCTCACCGTCAAGCGAATTCCCACCCTGCTGATCAGTGCCACCATCCAGCCGCTGATGTTCGTGTTCCTGTTCGCCTACGTCTTCGGCGCGACCTTCGGCGGGGGTTCCTACCGGGAATTCCTGATGGCCGGCATCTTCACGCAGACCGTCGTCTTCAACGCGGCCTTCACCACGGTCGGCCTGGCCAACGACACCTCCGACGGCATCGTCGACCGGCTGCGGTCGCTACCGATGTCCCGGTTGGGCGTCATCAGCGGCCGTGTCACCTCGGACATGCTCCTGGGCGTCGTCGGCCTCGCGGTGATGGTCGCGTGCGGGCTCGCCATCGGCTGGCGGGTCCAGGGCAGTGCCGGCGACGCCGCCCTCGCCTTCGGCATCATCGGATTGTTCGCGCTCGCCATGGCGTGGGTGGGTGCGGTGACCGGTCTCGCCGCGCCGAATGTCGAAGCCGCACAGAGCATCGGGTTCTTGTGGATGTTCCCGGTCACGTTCCTGTCGAGCGCGTTCATCTCCGCCCAGAGCCTGCCGGGTCCGCTGCGCGCGATCGCCGAGTGGAATCCGGTGACGGCAGTGGCGACCGCGTCCCGGCAGCTCTTCGGCAACGAGGCACCGCCGACCTTCCCCGAGGCCACCGGATGGGTCGCCGACCACGCGGTCGGATACTCGGTGGGATCGGCGCTGGTCATACTGGCGGTGTGCATACCCGCCTCGCTCATCCTGTACCGCCGCGCCGCCAACCGGTGATCTGCAGGTCAGTGATCCATGGATTCGCGATCGGTAGCCCCGGGATCGACGATCACCCGAGAAATCCCTACGTCTTCGTTACCGTGGAACCGTGACACCGGACGATGGCAGCGCGGCCACCGACGCGCACCACGGACGCGGGGGCGAAGCACAGATGCTGCGGGAGTTGCTGGCCGCAGCCGCGACAGGCGACCGGACCGCGTTCTCCACGCTGTACGACCGCACGAGTTCACGGATCTACGGACTCGCGTTCCGCGTCGTGCGGGACCGTCAGTACGCGGAGGAGATCGTCCAGGAGGCGTACCTGCAGTACTGGCAGAAGGCCGGCGAGTACCAGCCCGGGCGCGGTTCGGTCATCACATGGATGATGACCATCGCCCACCGGCGGGCCGTCGACCGCGTCCGATCCGAGGAGCTCCAGCAACAGCGCATGTCGCAGTACGGCGCGGTCTCGGTGGAGACACCGCGGAACATACCGCTCGAGGTCGTTGTGCAGACCGACGAGGCGCGTACGCTACGAACATGTCTCGGCACGCTCACGGAACTGCAACGGAGCTGCATCGAGATGTCGTATTTCGGGGGCCTGACCTATCCCGAGGTCGCCCGGCACACCGATACCCCCTTGCCCACCATCAAATCTCGGATTCGAGATGGCCTGCGTCGGTTGAGAACCTGCCTGAGGACGCACGAGGACGCCTGATCCCACAATGACCACATCCGATACGACCGGGGACCGCGGGGCCACCTGGCTCGACGACCACGTCGAATTGTTCGCCGTCGGCGCGCTGACCCCCGACGAGACCAGACGCGTCGAGTCAGAACTCGCCGCACTTCCACCGCACGAGCGGGCGGAACACGACGCCCAGATCGCCGACATCCAAGCGGCCATGGCGGGTTTCGCGACGACCTATGCGCTCGACGCACCGCCCGAACTCCGGGACCGGGTGCTGCAGCACGTCTTCGAGGGTGCGGCGCTGACCCCGGAGGCCTACCTACCCTCAGGCATCGAGCCGGGTCCGCAGAACCCGGCCGCCGCGGTCGATCCCGTCCCGCCGGTCGCACCCGCGGGAACGGGCCGATCCGGCGAGAGCGACCTCGCGCCGCCACCGCCGCCGGTCGAATTGCGGCCCCGCGACTCGCGCCACGGACAGCATCGATCGGGTGGGACCGCGCGGCGCCCGGCACGCGCAACGGCGATCCTGGCGGCCGCGGCGGTGACCGTGGCCGTGGCGCTCGGGGCAGGCGTGCTCATCGGTCGCACCACCGCCCCCGAGTCGTCCACCTCGTCGACGGCGCTCAGCGACTCCCAACGTGAGGTGCTCGGGGTACTCACCGCCGCGGACGCGTCCGTGAGCGTCGAGCCATTGGCCGACGACCGGGGCACCATCGCGGTGGTGACGTCCGAATCGGCCGACCAGGCGGTCGCGCTCCTGCGGGACCTGCGCACGCCCATCCCGGCCGACAGCACCTATCAGTTGTGGCTGGTGGGCGGCGCACCGCAGCCGGTGCCGGCCGGACTGATCCCCGGAGACGACACCGCACCGGTGGTGGTGGACGACGTGCGCGGGTCGAGCGTGCTCGCGGTCACCATCGAACCGGCCGGCGGTTCGCCGCAGCCGACGACACCGATCCTCGCCCAGGTCGCCCTCTAGGCCGGCGAGAATTCGATCCTTCGGGTGACAGCCCTGGCGATCTCCGCTCGTATTGTTCTTCTGTGTGCGGGCGATCCATAGACTGTGGGGCCGGCATGTCGGCGCGTCCGATCCGACGGGATCTCGAGAACGAGTGGGTGCGATGTGAACGGAATCGGTCGTCGGGAACAGCGGCAGCGACATCCCGGCGGGTGGAGAGTCCTCGCCGGGTTGCTGTCGGTGGCTGCGGTCATCGCGGGCCTCGCGACCGCTCCCGGGGCCCCGGCGATCGCCGCGCCGTCGTCCCCCGACGGTTCCCGCATCGTCGACTCCTACACCGATGACCCGCAGCAGGTGACGCTGCTCGTCCACTCCGCCTCGATGAACCGAACGGTCCCGGTCACGGTGCTCACGCCGCGGGATCGGACCCGGCCGGCGCCCACCCTGTACCTGCTCAACGGCGCCGGTGGCGGGGAGGACTCCGCGACCTGGGACGCACGGACCACCTACAAGCGGTACTTCGCCGACCGGCACGCTTATGTCGTCACCCCGATCGGTGGCGCCTACTCGTACTACACCGACTGGCAGCGCGACGATCCCGCTCTCGGGCGCAACAAATGGCAGACCTTCCTCACGAAGGAACTGCCGCCCCTCATCGACGACGAATTCGACACCACCGGCGTCAACGCGATCGCCGGGATCTCGATGGCGGGGACATCGGTGCTCAATCTCGCCATCGCCGCCCCCGGTTGTACCGATCCGTCGCCGCCTTCAGCGGGTGCGCTCGGACCAGCGACCCGGCCGGCCAGCAGTACATCCGGCTGGTCGTCGAGGACCGCGGTCAAGCGGACATGACCAACATGTGGGGCCCGCTCGACGGTCCCGGCTGGCGAGCCAACGATCCCTACCTGAACGCGGCGAAGCTGCGCGGCAGCAAGGTCTACATGACGACCGGGACGGGAGCACCGGGTGTCCACGAGCAGCTGACCGACCCGAGTATCGCGGGCGACGGTTTCACGCTGGCGAACCAGGCGATCGTGGGCGGCGGGATCGAGGTCGCCATCGACATCTGCACCCGGCAGATGGTCGAGCGTATGCGTGCGCTCGACGTCCCGGTTCAGGTGAACTTCCGCCCGACCGGTACCCACTCATGGGGTTATTGGCAGGACGACCTGTACCAGACCTGGCCGCGTATCGAACGCGACCTGCGCTGAGCGCTCACTATTCGAGGGCCGGGCCTCACCACTGGTCGAGACCGGTGTAACCGTCCTGGAGTGCTCGCGCGAAAAGGTGGGTTTTCGTCGGCGCACTTCGCCCGACCGCGGTGTACTTCGCCCGGATGCGCGCAAGGTGCGTGCTCACCGTGGACGCCGAGATGAAGAGTCGTGCGGCGGCATCTTCTTTGGACTCGGCGGCTAGCCAGGCGAGCAGAACCTCGACCTCCCGGTCCGACAGACTCGGACGTGTCACTGCCGCTGAGCGTTCGACGGGAACCAGGTAATCAACCGGCTTGGAACGTTGCCGTGGCACGACTCCGTGCCGCGGTGCGGCCGCCGTCCTGGCTCGGAAGATATCTGAAGTGACCGTCATTGTTCCCATCCCCTGTTCAGACCGGCGCTATCTCGTGTGTCCCCGACGCCCCAAATCAATCTGTTCCAACGTTAAGACGGCGTAGTAACTGTCGGTAGACCCAGAAATGGGGACTCGACTCCCGCTGCCATGCCGTCAGCCATGTTTCGTTCGCCCCCAGGCCCCGTCAGGTGTTGACCGTCCCTCGTGCCGGTACCGCTGCGGCACCGGGAGCCATCCGTCTTCGACGGCACGCTTGAAGAGATCCACCTTGGTGCGCGTCGGCCGCCCGGCGTCCGCATACTTCTGGCGAATCCGCTTGAGGTACTCGTTGACCGTCTCCGCGGAGACCCCGAGAGCAGCCCCGACTCGGGCCGACGTCTCGCCGGACGCGTACAGCGCCAACACTTTCTGCAACTGAGGCGACAGGTCGACAGTCGCCAGCTCGGGGTCGCCGTCTATGGCGGCAGCCCATTCTGTGGTGAGGACCGCCCGGCCGTCGGCGGCCGCCCGGATGGCGTCGATGATGACCGACTCGTCCGCCGACTTGAGCACCACGCCGAGCGCTCCGGCGCGCGCCGCCGATCTCAACAGCGCCGGATGCTCTCCAGAGGTGTACACGACGGTGGCCACTCCGGCCGCCGACAATGCGTTGACGTTCTCGCGAGGCGTGGTGCCGTCGTCGAGACGGAGGTCCAGCAGGACCACGTCGAGCTGCATGACACTGAGCACGCCGGCAACCGTCGTCGCCGAGCAGACCAACGAGATGTCCGAAACTGTGTCCAACACTCGTTCGATTCCCCAGATCGGGGACCGATGGTCGTCGACCATCCCAACCCGGATCGCCGCATGACCCTCCGACGAATCCTCGTCGATCGAGGTCGTCTGCTCGTCGTTCACCAACACCCCCACGAGGCACATGCGAGACTCTCAGCCTTTACTCAGCTTCACGTTACTGAAACCTCGATCAAAGCTACGTGTCGAGTCGGACATATCACCCGTCGGAGCGCGAAACTGCACCAACTGGTCCCGATCTGACAGCTGGCGTGTCCACATTCTTGGGGACACCACCCGGATGGGTCCCGCCGGGAGCGAAGGCATGCAAGACTAGAACATGTTCTAAAAAGGGTGATCGTGCCGGCGTCGGCCGGCGACAAACCGACCAGCCCCCGACCAGACCCGACCCGATCCGACCCGCAGGAGCAGAACAGGTGAGCGCACCTTCGACGCACGATGTACTCGGCACCCCGGTGACCATGCCGGTCGAGATCCGGCACGCACGGTGCTTCGTCGCCGGTTTCACCGCCGACACCCGGGCCGTGGCACGAGCGATCGACGTCGAATCGGCACAGCCCGGGACGCTTCGCCCGTTGCGCATCCGACCGGGTCGCACCATGTGCATGCTCGTGTTCGTCGACTACGTCGACGGCGACCTCGGACCGTACAACGAGTTCGGCGTGTGCTTCCTCGTCGAGGATCCGACCACCCCACCCGCCTCACCGATCCGCGCATTGCGCTCCCTGCTGAAGGGGGACGCGCGTGCGCTGGTGCACCGGCTCCCCGTCGATGGCGACTTCACCCTGGCCGCCGGGCGCGGCATCTGGGGATTCCCGAAGACACTCGCCGAGTTCGAGGTCGATCACTCCTCCGCCACCAGACGCGGCCGCCTCGTGTCCGACGGCGCACTCGTCGCCGACCTGAGTGTGAAGCCGGGGCTCAAGGTCCCGGACTCCACCGCCGACACCGTGTTGCACGCCTATTCGCAGCTGGACGGGATCACGCGGATGACACCGTGGCGGCTCACCTCGACCACCGGGACCCGCACCCGCATCGGCGGCGCGCGCCTGACCCTCGGCGACCACCCCATCGCCGACGAACTCCGATCCCTGCAGCTGGGGCGGCACGCCCTGATGTCGAGCTCGGTCGATCGGATCACGATGCGTTTCGAGAACCCCACGCTGGTCTGACCGCGATCTCCGCCGGGTTCGCGGACGTCCGTGCCGCGGTCGCGGACAATGGTTCCATGAGCAATCTCGAGACGGACCCGGTCGAGGTCGAGTGCCATGCCGATGCCGGCGTCGCCGCGGGCCCGGGCCTCCTCCACATGGACGTCCTGACCGCGCGCGACGTACCGCTCGGCGGCCCACGCGCGATGACGGTGCACCGGACCCTCCCGCAGCGGTCACGTTCGCTGATCGGAGCCTGGTGCTTCATCGACCACTACGGCCCCGATGACGTCGCGAGCAGCGGCGGGATGGACGTGCCACCACACCCGCACACCGGACTCCAGACGGTCAGCTGGCTGTTCACCGGCGAGGTCGAGCACCGCGACACGATGGGTAACCACGCGATGGTCCGCCCCGGCGAGATCAACCTCATGACCGCCGGGCACGGCATCGCGCACACCGAGGTCTCGACACCCGACACTACCACCCTGCACGGGGTGCAGCTGTGGGTCGCGTTGCCGGCCGAGAACGCCGACACCGCACGCGACTTCGCACACCACCGGCCCGATGCTCTCGACCTCGGCGGGGTCACCGCCAGGGTCTTTCTCGGCGAACTGTTCGGCACCCGTTCGCCGGTGCACACGTTCACGCCGTTGACCGGCGCCCAGCTCGACTTCGCACCCGGCGCCGCCGTCGACATCGACGTCGACCCGGAACACGAGCACGGCATTCTCGTCGACACCGGAAGCGTCGAGGTCGCCGGCGCCGACGCCGCACCGCTGGCCCGCACCGAGCTGGGCTACATCGGGTTGGGCGCAAGGCGGATCACGCTCACCAACGTCGCCGAGACCGACGCCCGGATGATCTTCCTCGGCGGCGCACCGCTGGCGGAGGACATCGTCATGTGGTGGAACTTCATCGGGCGCACACACGACGACATCGTCGGCTTCCGGGACCAGTGGGAGGCGCGCAGCGAACGCTTCGGGCAGGTGCAGGGTTACGTCGGTTCGACGCAGCACCTGCCCGCGCCGCCGCTGCCGCACTCACGGCTGCGCGCCCGGGCCAACACCCCGGGGCGCGCCGCCCCCGAGTGAGGGCGCATCACGCCGTTCCGAGCAACCTCGCGAAGTTCGCGATCCCCGCGGCCTCGACCGCCTGCTGCCTGCCGTCGGCCACGGGCGCGCGCGGCGGTTCCCCGTTGCCGCCGGCATTCCCCGGGCCCGTGCCACCCCTCGGTCCGAGGAGCGAGACGAGTTCGGCTGCGGCACGGCCGATCCGGTCGTTCAACGACGCGGTGTCCCCACCGGCGCCCGCCCAGTCCGCCGACGCGGCGTAGACGCCGGTCGGCAGGACGACGGCACGTAGGTAGGCGAACAACGGTCGCAGCGCGTGGTCGAGCACCATCGAGTGGCGCGGGCTGCCGCCGGTAGCCCCGATCAGCACCGGTTTGCCCGACATGGCGTCGATGTGGACGAGATCGAAGAACATCTTGAACAGGCCGCTGTACGACGCGTTGAAGACCGGGGTCGCCACGATCAGGGCATCGGCCCCCTCGACCGCGTCGAGTGCCGCGCGTGCCCGGCCCGAGGCGAAGCCGACCGTCATCGCCTGCCCCAGGTCGGCGGCGAGGTCACGCAGGTCGACGATCTCGACGTCCGCGCGGCCCGCCCCGAGTCCTTCGGTGACGGCGGCGACCATCCGGTCGACGAGCAGTCGCGTCGACGACGGTTCGGAGAGACCGGCGTTCACCGCGACGATCCGCAGGGCGGTCACGAGGACACCTCCACATCCTGATCGGCTTCCTGGCGGGCGGCGACGAGCGAGGCGTGCGTCGGCGCGTCGGGAACGTCGTCGGGACGTCCCTCCGCAAACCCGGCGCGCAGGTCCGGTAGCACCTCGCCCAGCAGGTCGAGCTGCTCCAGCACGGTCTTGAGCGGCAGTCCCGCATGATCGACGAGGAACAGCTGACGCTGGTAGTCGCCGAAGGTCTCCCGGAAGGTCAACGTCTTGTCGACGAACTCGGCCGGGCTGCCGACGGTCAGCGGCGTCTGCGAGGTGAAGTCCTCGAGCGACGGACCGTGTCCGTACACCGGCGCGTTGTCGAAGTACGGGCGGAACTCGCGCACCGCGTCCTGCGACTTCGGCCGGATGAAGAACTGTCCGCCGAGCCCGACGATGGCCTGGTGGGCCTTGCCGTGGCCGTAGTGCTCGTACCGTTCGCGGTAGAAGTTGATCAGCCGCTGGAAGTGCTCGTTGGGCCAGAAGATGTTGTTCGCGAAGAACCCGTCCCCGTAGTAGGCCGCCTGCTCGGCGATCTCGGGACTGCGAATCGAACCGTGCCAGACGAACGGTGCCACGCCGTCGAGCGGGCGGGGCGTCGAGGTGAAGGACGTCAGCGGGGTCCGGAACTGTCCTTCCCAATCCACCACATGCTCGGTCCACAACCTATGCAGGAGGTGGTAGTTCTCGATCGCCAGCGGGATCCCCTGGCGGATGTCCTGGCCGAACCACGGATAGACCGGACCGGTGTTGCCGCGCCCGAGCATCAGGTCGACACGCCCGTCCGCCAGATGCTGAAGCATCGCGAAGTCCTCGGCGATCTTGACCGGGTCGTTGGTCGTGATCAGCGTGGTCGCGGTACTCAGCTGCAGGCGCTCGGTCTGCGCCGCGATGTAGGCCAGGGTCGTGGTGGGAGACGACGAGAAGAAGGGCTCGTTGTGGTGCTCACCGAGCGCGAACACGTCGAGCCCGATGTCCTCGGCTTTCTTGGCGATCTGCACGATCGCCTTGATCCGCTCGTGTTCTGTGGGCGTCGTGCCCGTGGTCGGGTCGGTGGTGATGTCACTGACGCTGAAGAGTCCGAACTGCATGTCGCGCCTCCTTGCGATGGTTACATCGAGCATAACCGGACCGCGGTCCGATTAATTCCGGTGGCCGGTGAGTTAGTGTTGGCTCACTGCGGAGAAGCGCCGCGGATAGACAACTGCATCGAGGAGAGTCGCATGAAGATCCGGAAGTCCGTCGCTGCCGTCACCCTCGCCGGGGCCGCTTTGTTCGTCGCCACCGGTTGTTCGGAGTCCACCGACACCGTCGACGAGGCGACGAGCGCGGTGTCCACCGCCGTCGAGTCCGCGGCGAGCCAGGTCGAGACCGCCGCCAGCGACGCGGTCGACGAGGTCACCGGGCTCAGCAATGACGACGCACAGGAAACACTGCGCCAGGCCATCGACCCGAACACTTCCTCCGAGGAGCTCGACCAGGTCATCGACGTCACCAACCCGGCCACCAAACCGGCCGCGATGGCTTTCGCCAAGGGCGCCTCCGCCGCGGGATACACCCCGGACGCGTTCTCCGTGAAGGAGGTCACCGAGGACGGCGACAAGGCCACCGCGACCGTCGCGGTGAAGAGCCCGCATTCTTCGACGCCGGTCGACATCCAGCTCGGCTTCGTCAAGGTCGACGGCGACTGGAAGCTCAGTGGTGACGCCATTCAGCAGCTGATCAGCATGGGCAGCGGCCAGCAAGAGGGCAACTAGACCCACGGCGTACGTCGCCTCCTCGCCTACACTCGGACGGGTGCGGTTCCGACCCGGAGCCGGGCGGCGAGGAGGTGTACGTGCGTACCGATCAACCCACCCAACCGTTCGCTCCACCGGTGACCCAGCGGCACGCGCGGTGGCCGCTCGTCAACGATCTCGACGACACCGAGTTGCCGGCTGCGGCCGAACCGACCGGCACGCGGGTCGACGTGTGCGTCGCGGTACCCACGTCGCCGAAACTGCCGACCAAGGTCGAGCCCGCGGCGGAATCGTCACCGCGGATGGTGACGCGCAACGCCGGCCGGCTGCCGGCACGAGAGCATGCCGCATTGCCGCCGGTGGGCGACTACTGGGACCTGGAGAACGCCCGCCGGGCACCCCTTGCCGCGATGCCGCTGCCCGCGCGGACCTTTCCGGCGCGTCCGGCGCCGTACCTGACCAGGCCCGTCGGCGGCCGTTCCGTCGCACCGGCTGCCTCGCTGGCGCTCACCACGGGGCTGATCTCCATACCCCTGACTCTCCTGCTGGGACTGGGCGCGATCCTCGGACTGATCGCCGTCGTCGCCGGCGCGGTCGGAGTCAGGCAGGTTCGACGCGCCCCCGCGGACCGCAAGGGCACCGGTCGCGCGATCACGGGCATCGTGACCGGCGCCGGCAGCGTGATCGTCGGCGGCCCGATCCTCTTCCTCGTTCTGCTCCTCGCCGGACTGTAGCCGCGGGCGCATTCTTCGAGGCCTGTCGCCGCCACGCTTGTCGCCGCCACAGTCGCACGACCGCAGAAACAACGAGACCCGCCTGTCGGCGGGTCTCGTCGGGTATGTCGGTGCGGGTCTTTAGCTGACCGCGCGGAGTCGGGGCCGGACCGAGGCGACCTCGCCGCGCTCGCGGCCGAGCCAGGCCTGGATCTCGCCGATGACCTGCAACCGGGAATCGACCGGGTCGATGTCCACGAGAGACGGCATACAGTGCATCAGGGCGGCGTAGAACGCCGAGGTCGGCGACATACCGTACTCGGCCAGCACGCTGCCGTAGTCCTCGACGCGATCGGCGAGTTCACCGTAGGTGAGAGCGTCATCGCCCAGCCGAACAGCGGTCAGGTGGGGCGTGATCGCCCCTCGTGTCTGGATGTCATCCAGTAGTAGCTGGTCCATGATTACTGCCTTCCCGCCCGTGGAGCGTCGATCGCTGTGTCCCCGCCTCCCCTGACGTTGGTACTCATGCGATCCTTCAACCAAGTGTGCCCTACCTCATTCAACTAGTAGAACACTGACTCAACATGTGTGGGATATTCCACAACAATTTCGGTAACTGTGCTGCAATCCGATGTTACGGCTGTGACTGCAGTTGCGACAGGTCACCACTGGGTTGATTCTTTACCTGTTATCCACGTGCAACTGTCCCGACATTCGAGCACGACCGACTTTCGCGATCGCGAGTGTCGGGGCCCGTCACCGACTCAGGCGTCGCCGCTCTTGTCCGCCTCCATCGCCTCGATGAGGCTCTTGGGCCGGAGGTCGGTCCAGTTCTGCTCCACGTACTCCAGGCACGCGGCGCGGCTGTCCTCGCCGAAGACCTTGGTCCACCCGGCGGGGATGTCGGCGAACGTCGGCCACAGCGAGTGCTGGTTCTCGTCGTTCACGAGCACGTAGAAGCGGCCGTCCTCGTCGTCGAATGGGTTCGTCATGGGTGTCCTTTCTCCATCGGCACGGCGACTGTCGTCACCCGCCTGCTTTGTTGTTGTCGAACGTAGTGGCTCGCCGCCCGGATTCACGCGAGGTCAGGTCGATGATGTCACGCAAATCCCCTCATTCCGGTGTCCGCTCGCCGGCGCCGTCGACCTGCGACAGCTGGGCATCGAGCGCCGGTCCGACGACCGCTAGGGCGTCGGCGTTCGCCATCCCCAGGTGGTGGGTGGCCACGTCGACGTTGTCGACGGCGCCGGTGACGAACGGCCGCCAGGCCGCGGCCAGGGTCGACGGGTCGTCCTTGTCCTCGGTCGCGGTGAACACGTGTATGTCGCCGGCGAAGACATCGGGCCGGTAGTCGAGGACCACCTGGGTCGAGGACTCGAAGCTGTCCATGATGCGTTCCACCTGATCCTCCGCGAGCAGGCCCATGCCGGAGATCTGCTGCCGGATAATCGCGGTGACCTCCTCGGAGGTGGACGCCTGCACGTCGTCGCCGAGATCGAAGAGATCCCGCCAACCGCCGAGGACGTCGACCACGGTGGACGCGTCCGGCTCGATCGCCGGCCCGGGCTCCGCCGCGGCTGCCTCGACCGGCTCCCCGTGCTGCGGCACGTCGTGGACGATCACCGGTTCGTCCTCCGGCCGCGAGTCCATGATCCCCAGGTAGGCCACCTGCTCCCCGAGTTCGACGAGGTGTACGGCCATCGCGTGGGCGATCACGCCGCCGACCGACCAGCCGAGCAGATGGTAGGGGCCATGCGGCTGGACCCGCCGGATCTCCTCGACATAGCGCCGGGCCAGCACCCGCGCGTCGGTCACGCTCGGCTCTCCGGTCACCACATGCGGGTCCTGGAGTCCGTAGATGGGCCGATCCCGCAGGTGCGGTGCCAACCCGCCGTAGAACCACGCCAGGCCGCCGGCCGGGTGCACGCAGAACAGCGGCGGCCGCGAACCCTCGCCGCGGAGGCTGATCACCACGTCGTTGCTCACCGCGTTGTCCTCGGCCAGTCGGCGGGCCAGGCCACGCACCGTCGGATCGCTGAACAACCACGCGAGTTCGATGTCGAAGCCGTTGCGGTCGCGCAGCGCCGCCGCGACCCGGGTGGCCGAGAGGGAGTTGCCGCCGAGGTCGAAGAAGCTGTCGGTGGCACCGATCTGTTCGACGCCGAGGACCTCGGCGTAGGCATCGGCGATCGCCTGCTCGACCGGGGTGGCCGGGGCGACGAATTCGACGGAAGCCACCTCGGGAGCCGGCAGCGCCGCTCGATCCAGCTTGCCGACCGGGGTCAGCGGGAACTCGTCGAGCACCGTGATCGAGGCAGGCACCATGTGTCCGGGCAGCTGCGCGGCCAGCAGACCACGAAGAGCGTCCACCTCTACACCGTCACCGACGACATAGGCGGCGAGGCTCGACGCCACCGAACTCGGGGTCCCCGACGAGCCGATGCCGACGACGACCGCGGAACGCACCTCGGGCGCCGAGCGCAGCACCGCCTCGATCTCGCCGAGTTCGATGCGCAGGCCGCGGAGCTTCACCTGATCGTCGCTACGACCGGAGTACTCGAGGGTGAGGTCGCCCGACGGTGACTCGCGCCAGCGCACGACGTCGCCGGTCCGGTACATGCGGCGTCCGGGTCCGGCGAGGGGACTGGCGACGAACCGCGCGGCGGTCAGGCCGGGCTGGTCGAGATAGCCGCGCGAGAGTGCGGGGCCGAGGACGTAGAGCTCCCCCGCCACACCGACCGGCACCGGCCGCAGGTGGGCGTCGAGCACGAGGAACTCGAGGCCGGGCAGCGGACCACCGAGGCGGACCGGGTCGCCGGGCGTCGCCGCGTCGGAGACCGCGACCATGATCGTCGTCTCCGTCGGGCCGTATCCGTTGTGGATGCGCGTGTGCGGCGCCCAGGCGTCCATCACCGACTGCGGCACGGCCTCGCCGCCGACGGAGACCGCCTGCAGGCTGGGCAGCGCGGCCGGGTCGAGCGTCGACAGCACCGACGGCGTGAGGAAGGTCGTGGCGACTTCGTGTCGCTGCATGAACTCCTGCAGCTCCGCACCGCCGACCGCGGTCGACGGCCGGTAGACGAGCGTGCCGCCGTTGACCGTCGCGAGGAGGTACTCGAGCACCGAGGCGTCGAAGCTCGGGGACGCGAATCCCAGGACCACCGCCCCATCCTCGGTTCCCAGCGCCCTCGACTTCGCCACGGCGAAGTTGCGCAGTCCCGAATGCGACACCGCGACGCCCTTGGGGCGTCCCGTCGACCCCGAGGTGTAGATGACGTAGGCGACGTTGTCGGTTCTGACCGGACCGGTCTGCTCGGCCGGGTCCACCGGGGCATCCGACGTGGCGTCGAGTTCGGCGGACACCGCGGCGTCGTCGAGGCGGAGCCACTCGAAACCCTCGTCCGGCAACGCGCCGACGGCGTGGACCGACAGCCCCATCCGGGCGCCGGAGTCCTCCACCATCGTCGCGACCCGTTCGGCAGGGTAATCCGGATCGATGGGAACGTAACCGCCGCCGGTCTTCGCGACCGCCCAGATCGCGACCAACAGGTCGACGGACCGGGGAATCGCAAGCGCCACCAGTGTTTCCGCACCGACGCCGCGACCGATCAGCCAGCGCGCCAGGCGGTTGGACCGGGCGTGCAGCGCGGAGTACGACAGGGTGGCGCCCGAGGCGTCGACCACCGCGGTACGACGCCGGTACCGCGTGCCGGCCTCGGTGAACAGCTCGCCCAGCAACACGGCCTCGGCGGCCTGGCCGCCGTGTACCGGCACCAGCGACTCGGCCTCACCGGCCAGCAGGATGGGCGCCGCGGCGACCGGGGCGCTCGGGGTCGCGGTGAGCGCGCCGAGCAGGTTGACGAATCGGGCCGTGAAGCCGGTGGCGGTGGATTCCGCGAACAGATCGGTTGCGTATTGCAGTGCCGCCGACCAGGTCTCGCCCGCCTCCGCCTTCGCGATCGAGAACAGCAGATCGACCTTTGCCGGCACCTCGCCCGCATCGAGCGGGCTGACCGAGATGTCGCCGAGATCGGCCGACAGCGACTGTCCGGCGAGCTCGGGGACCACGCTGCGATCCAGGGTCAGCCACACCTGGGTGAGCGGGGCGAACGCCTCGGAACGAACCGGGTTGAGCCGGTCGACGAGGGTCTCGAACGGCAGATCGGCATGGGCGAAGGCATCGAGGTCGACGCGTCGGACGCGACCGAGAACGTCGACGAACGTGTCACCGGCCGCGTGGGCGGTACGCAGCACGAGCGTGTTCACGAACATGCCGACCAGCGGATCGAGTACCGCGGCACCACGTCCGGCGATCGGCGTGCCGATCGCCACGTCGTCGGTTCCCGACAGGTCGGCGAGCAGGACCGCCAGCGCCGCGTGCAGCACCATGAACGGGGTGACCCCGAACTCGTCGGCGACGGTGTCGATCCGGGTGGTGACGTCGGCCGGGATCGTGAACGGCACGCGGGCGCCACGCTGCGACGCGACTGCCGGGCGTGGTCGGTCGGTCGGCAACTCGAGCAGATCCGGCATGCCGGCCAGGTGCGCGCTCCAGTACTCCAGTTGCGCACCCATCACCGACGCCGCGTCGTCGACGTCGCCGAGGGCGCGGCTCTGCCAGATGGCGTAGTCGGCGTACTGGACGGGCAGCGGCTCGAACGACGGCTGTGTACCGGCGGCCCGTGCCAGGTAGGCGGCGGTGAGATCGGTGACCAGCGGCCCGAGGGATTCGCCATCGGACGCCACGTGGTGCAGGACCACCGCGAGAATGTACTCGGCTGCCCCGGAACCGGTGTCGATCTCGATCAGCCTGGTCCGCACCGGCCACTCGACGGCGAGGTCGAATCCGGTTGTGACGGCGGCCAGTACGACCTCTGCCCCGTCGCGCCCGGCTGCGGTCGGCACGAACTCGTGGTCGAGCCGGGTCGCGATGTCGGCCACCGGGGCGATCAGCTGTACCGGCTGACCGCCGGTCTCGGGATAGGTGGTGCGGAGGATGTCATGGCGCGCGACGACGTCGGCGATCGCGGCGCCGAGCGCGGCCGGATCGAGATCACCGGTCAGGCGCATCACCGCCGGGATGTTGTAGGCCGCCCGCGTCGGATCGAAGCGGTTGATGAACCACATCCGCTGTTGAGCGAAAGACAACGGAATCCGCTCCGGCCGCGGCGACACCGCGACGATGGGCGGGAGTCCGCCAGTACGGTCGCCGAGGCGTTCGGCCAGCAGGCGCGGAGTCGGCGCCTCGAAGACGTCACGCACCGTCACGTCGACACCGAGAGCGTCTCCGAGCCGGGCCGCCGCCCGCATCGCCGACAGCGAATTGCCACCGATGTCGAAGAAGTTCGTGGTGGCGCCGACATTCTCCGGCGACATCGACAGCAGCTCGGCGAAGACTGACGCCGCCGCCGCTTCCCGCGGGCCGGCGACCGGCACGATCGCGGCGGCGTCGATGGTCGGCGCGGGCAACTGCTGCCGCACGATCTTGCCCGCGCTGCTCAGCGGCATCTCGTCGATCAGCATCCACATCCCGGGACGCATGAACTCCGGGAGCGCCAGCGCCACCGAGTGCTTGACCGCGTCGAGGTCCGCCGAGGCCGGCGTCAGGTAGGCCACGAGCTGCTGACCCGCCGGGGTCTCGACGACGGCCGCCGCCGCGTACACGACGCCCGGCGCCGCCGCGAGGGCCGACTCGATCTCGCCGAGCTCGATCCGCTGGCCACGCAGCTTCACCTGGAAGTCCGTGCGGCCCTGGTACTCCAGCTCACCGTCGGCTCGCCAGCGAACCAGGTCACCGGTCCGGTACAGGCGAGACCCCGGCACGCCGTACGGGTTCGGCACGAAGCGTTCGGCCGTCAGCGCGGGTCGCGAGGTGTATCCCCGGGCCAGCTGGACACCGCCGAGGTACAGCTCGCCGGTGAATCCCGGTGCCACCGGGCGCAACCGATGGTCGAGCACCAGCGCGGTGGTGTTCGCGACGGGCCGCCCGATGGAGACCGCGTCGCCCGCGACCCGCGCGACGGTCGCGTAAATCGTCGCCTCGGTCGGTCCGTACTGGTTGTGGATCGGCGCGTGCGGGATCAGCTCCCGTACCGTCTCGGCGACGCTCTGCGGAAGCGCCTCGCCGCCTGTATGCAGGTAGCGCAGCCGTGAGAGACCGCGCAGCTGTTCGGGATCGGCGACCTCGGTGAGCACGGCGAGCATCGAGGGCACCAGCGTCGCCGACGTCACGCCGAAGTCCGCGAGGTAGCGCAGGACGGCGACCGGGTCACGATGCGCACCCGGCTCCATGACCACCAGACGGCCACCCGACAGCAGCGGACGGAGGATCTCGCCGACCGACGGATCGAAGGTGAGTTCCAACACCTGCAGGAAGACGTCGTCGGGGCCGAAATCGTAGGCGCCGCGGTCGTAATCGAGATGGGCGCGCAGGGTTTCGTGACTCACCGTGACGCCCTTGGGACGACCGGTCGAACCCGACGTGAAGATGGTGTACGCCGGATTCGCGCCGACGACTGCCGACGAACGCTCCGCCGGCGCGAAGAGCGACGCCGGCTCACCGGCGTCCGAGTCGTCGTCGACGGCCACGACGGTCACACCGGGGTCGAGGGCCTCGATGCCCGCCGGGACCCGTCCCGGACCGATCAGCACCGCCGCGACATCGGCGGTGCGCGCCAGATAGTCGATGCGGTCGGCCGGCGCGGCCGGGTCCATCGGCACGAATTGCCCACCGGCGGCGAGAATCGCGTGGACGGCGACGATCATCTCCGTCGACCGCGGGATGCACACGCCGACCGCGACCTCCGGTCCGACCCCCAGACCCACGAGCCGTCGGGCGAGAACGCTCACCCTGCTTCCCAACTCGGCATAGGTCGATTGCGCGCGGGTCGAGGCCCCGACCGGACTCTCCACCGCGATCGCGTCGGGCGACGCGGCGACGCGCTCGAGCAGGAGATCGGCGACATGGGTGCCGGACGGGACCAGCTCCGGGCCGGTCGACCACGTGTCGAGGCGGGCCTCGTCGTCCTTCGACATCGGTGGGATGTCGGCGATCCGGGTCTGTGCGTCGCCCGCGATGGCCTGCAGGATGCGCTCGAGGGACCGCGCGAAGACGGCGATCTCGTCGGTGGCGAAGGCGTCGGGAAGGTAGGTCAAGCGGACCGCGATGCCCGACGCGGTCGGCGAGGTCGCGAGGTTGAGCGGGTAGTGCGTGGCGTCGGAGACCTCGACGTCCCGGATCGCCAGTCCCACTGCCGCACTGGCGGCACCGCCGGCCAGTGAGTCGTTGTCGACGGGATAGGACTCGTGCACGGTCAGGGTGTCGAACAACTGCGGCCGTCCGACGGCGGTGAGGATCTCGGGCAAGCCGATGTGCTGGTGATCGAGCACGGCGGTCTTGTCCGACTGCAACCGGCCGAGGACCTCGGCGATCGTCGCATCCGGGTCGACGTCGACGACGGCGGGCAGCGTGTTGATGAACAGGCCGACCATCGACTCGACGCCGTCGAGTCCGGCGGGACGTCCGGACACGGTCTCGCCGAAGGTGACCACCCGGTTGTCGGTCAGCCGGGACAGCAGCACCGCCCAGGCGAGCTGCAACACCGTGGCCGTCGTCGAACCGGATTGCCGCGCCGTCCGCTCCAGGCCCGAGACCAGGTCGGGTTCGAGGACCCAGCGATGCTCGCGCGGCAGATGGTCTGCCGCGGAGTCGTTCTCGGCATCCTCGACGGCGTGGCCGGTGAGTCCGGGGGCGACCAGGGTCGGCTCCTCGACCGGTTCGAGGACTCGTCGCCACGCCGCGAGACCGGCGTCGAGGTCGGTGTCGGCGATGCGGGCCAGGTAGTCGGCGAAGTCGGTGCGTTCGGTCGTTCCCTGACCGGTGAACGGGGTCCCGGTCGCGTAGAGCGCCAGCAGGTCGGCCAACACGAGCGGCCCGGACCAGCCGTCGAACAGGATGTGATGGTTGGTGATGACCACGCTCGTGCCCTGTGCGTGGCGCACGACCACCGCTCGCAGCAGCGGCGGGTCGGCGAGGTCGAACGGTTCGGTGCGCTCGGCCGCCGACACCTCGTCGACGGCAGCCCGGACATCCACCTCGGCGGTGGTCGGCACGTCGAGCACGCGCCAGCGCAGCGGCACCGTCTCGGGCACGACGGTGACCACGTGCCCGCTGGGCACCCGGACGAACCCCGATTTGAGGGTGCGGTGGTGATCGAGCAGTGCGACCACCGCGGTGCGCAACCGCTCGAGGTCGACCTCGCCCTCGAGATGCAGAACCGCTTGCGTCACATACACATCGAGTTCGTCGGTGCCCGCGAGTTGGGACTGGAAGTACAGCCCGCGTTGCAGCGGCGACAGGGCCCAGACCTGCGCGCCGGGGAACCGCTGCGCCACGATGTCCAAGTCATGCTGGGTCACCTCGGCGCCCGGGACATCCGACGGCGAGCGGCCGACGTCGACGCCGTCGGTGACGAGGCGGACGACGTCGGCGAGTTCCGCGGTCCACCGTCGTGCGATGTCGCGGACATCCTCCGGCGACAGGATCGCCGCGGGGAACTGCAGATCGGCCGAGAGCACACGCCCCTTCGAAGACGCACCGGTGCTCGCGTTGACCGTCAGCACGCTCATGGCCGCCACCCCGTCGGACACCGTGGCCGGCAGGAACGGCGCGTCGGGTGCGGGCAGGAAGCCCGCGCCGACCGGTGCTGCGGTGTCGGACGACGGGGCGACCGACGAAAGGCGGTCGGCCCCGTCCGGGGTCGTCGGGTCCTCGCTCTGACCGGTCGTACCGCGGGTCCCGAGATAGTTGAACGCGATCGTCGGCAGCGGACGCGAATGCAGTTGCGCGGCCGGGTCGCCGGGGCCGCGGCCGTCGGCGGCGTAACGCAGCAGGCCGAAACCGATCCCGGAGTCGGGCATGCCGAGACGTTCTTCCTTGGCCGCCTTGACCGCGTGGACGACGTCGTCGGCCGGATCGAGTGCGAGCGGGGCGATCGAGGTGAACCAGCCGACCGTGCGCGACAGGTCGGCGCGCCGCGGGTCCGGGCCGGCGAGCAGGACGTCCTCGTATCGGCCGTGCCCCTCGGTGAGCACGGTGACGGGAGCGGCGTCGGCGATGCCGCGATCATGTTGCCAGGAGCGGACCGCGCGCGCGAGGGTGCCGAGCAGTACGTCGACCACCGACGCCGAGAAGGCGTCGGGCACAGTCGTCGTCAACGGGTCGACGATGGCCGGGTCGACGCGGTGGACGATCGAGGTAAGGGTGCCGTATCGGTCGCGGTCGGGGTCGAGCGGCGCGCCGAAGTCGGTCGGAAGGGCTGGGGACCGGTCGAGCCAGTACCCGATCTCGCCACGCCGGGCGTCGAGCTGCGCGGTGAGTGCCCGCTGCCACGCACGTTGCGAGGTCTCCTCGGCGCGGACCGTCACGGGCTGCCCGGAAACCAGCTGGGCGTGGACGGTGAGCAGATCCTCGATCAGGATCGGCCAGGACACCGCGTCGACGGCGAGGTGGTGCAGTACCAGCACTATTCGTACGGACCGATCCGCCTCGTCGGGAGAACCCTGCGGGGCGGCGCCGCTGACCACCGTCGCGGCGACCAGCCGCCCGGCGGTCGGGTCGAGGCGGCGCGCCGCCTGCGCATGCGCGTCGACCAGCGCATCGGCGAACCCGGCCTCGCCGGGTACGGTGTCCGTCGCCACCGACACGATCGAGGCGCCGGGATCGAAAGGTGTTCCGGTGGTGAGGGTCCAGGTGTCACCGGTCTGGGTGCCCCCGGTCTGGGTGTCCCCGGCGGACTCCAGGCGCGCACCCAGCATCGGATGCGCGTCGACGACCGCGCCGAGCACCGCGCCGAGGTGGGCGACGGTGAGTCCGGCCGGTGCCGTGAGCACCATCGACTGGTTGAAGTCGGCGAGGTCGGCCGGCGTCCGCGCGGCGTCGACGAGCCAGGACACGATCGGCGGGAGATCGACCCGTCCGGCCGGATCGTCGGTGGGCTCCGCGAGCATCGGGGCCCGGTCCCCACCTGCCGACGCCACCCGCGCCATCGCGCGAATGGTCTTCTGCTCGAAGATCTCTCGCGGCGACAGCGACAACCCGGCGGCCTTCGCGGCGGACGCGAGCTGGATGGACATGATCGAGTCGCCGCCGAGCGCGAAGAAGGACTCGGTGACCGAGACGGTGTCGAGACCCAGCAGCCCCGCGACGATCGCCGCGAGGGTCTCTTCGGCGGTCGTCGCCGGTGCGACGTATCCGTCGGCGGGCGTGGTGAACTCGGGCACCGGCAGTGCGCGCCGGTCGAGCTTGCCGCCCGGGGTCACGGGCAGCTCGTCGAGCACCATCGCCGAGTGCGGGATCATGTGTCCGGCAAGCCGATCCGCCGCCCCGGCCAGGACGGCGTCGGCGTCGAGGCGGTCGCCGGCGGTGTCGTCGCCCACGAGGTAGGCGACGAGCCGGGTGCGACCGTGGTCGTCGTCGACACCGGTCACGACGACCGAGCCGACGCCCGGCTGGTCACCGAGAACGGATTCGATCTCGCCGAGTTCGACTCGCTGGCCGTTGATCTTGACCTGGTGGTCGGCGCGCCCGGCGAACTCGATCGCGCCGGTCGCGGTGATCCGCACCAGGTCGCCGGTGGCATACATGCGGTGGCCCGCCTCGCGGGCGAACGGGTCGGCCACGAACGAAGACGCGGTGAGGCCGGGGCGGCCGAGGTATCCGCGCGCCAACGAGTCGCCGCTCGACAGGTAGAGCTCACCCACCACGCCCTGGGGTACCGGGTGCAGACGGCCGTCGAGCACGTAGGCGGCGAAGCCGCGGACCGGTCGTCCGATGGTCACGGGCGCGCCGGGCCCGGATCGTCCGGTGGTCGCCCAGACGGTGGCCTCCGACGGGCCGTAAAAATTGAACATCCGGCGGCCGGATTGCGGTGTGGCCCACCGCGCGATCAGCTCGGGCGGGCAGGCCTCGCCACCGGTAACGAGGTTGCGGACGGTGCGGCCCCGGCGGGGGTCGACGGTCGCCAGCACCGTGGGGGTGATGAGGGTGTCGGTGACCCGATCGCGCTCGAGGATGCGGCCCAGTGCATCGCCGGCGTACTCCGACGCGGGCGCCACGACGAGGGTGTGTCCGACCGCGATCGACCACATCATCTCCAGCACCGAGGCGTCGAAGCTCGGGGAGGCGACGTGCAGGACACGGGTGTCGGGGGCCTGCGCCGGCGTTCCGGTGACCTCGGTCAGCGCGGCGACGAAGTTCGCGATGCCGCGATGCGGAACCCCGACCGCCTTCGGCCGTCCGGTGGAACCGGAGGTGTAGACGAGGTAGGCCAGGTCGTCGAGAAGGACCGGCCGATGACGCTCGACGTCGGTGACGGGTCCACCGGCGACGGCCGGATCGTCGAGCGAGGCGAGTTCGAGCCATTCGCAGGATGATTCTCCCAACCGGTCCCGCGTCGGCGCATCGGTGATGCCGAGGCGCACACCGGAATCGGCCACCATGAACGCAATGCGGTCACTCGGGTAGGCGGGGTCGATCGGCACGTAGGCGGCACCCGCCTTGATGACACCGAACACGGCGACCACCGACCCGATCGACCGCTCGAGGCCGACGGCGACCACGTCGCCGGGCCCGACCCCACGGGAGATCAGCTGGCGTGCGAGACGATTGGTTCGTTCCTCGAACTCCGTGTACGAGATCTCGTTGCCGTCGTAGACCAGTGCCGGACGATGCGGGTCGAGGGCGCGCCGCGCGAGGAGTTCGGTGAGGGTCACCGGCTCGGTGACCCCGCCGTCGGCGGCCGGCGCCGTCTCGCCGATGGAGTTGCGGCTCGGCGCGCTGAGGGTGGCCGCGTCGATGCCGACGATGTCGACGTCTCCGACGGGCAGCGACGGGTCGGTGGCCATCGCGGCGATCACCTGCAGCCAGACCTCGGCGAAGCGGCGGATGGTCGCGGCATCGAACAACGAGGTGGCGTACAGGAAGTCGGCCCGCATCGGCGACGACCCGGTCCGCTCGGACACCGAGACGGTGAGGTCGAACTTGGCGATCGGGGCGGCGGCCCCGAGCGGTTCGGCACTCAGACCCGAGAGCTCCACCCGGTCGATCTCCTCCGGCTGTCCCCCGGCGGCGACGAGGGTGTAGGCGATCTGGACCAGCGGCGGATAGGCCGTGGACCGCTCGGGCGCGAGTTCCTCGATCAGATCATCGAATTGCACGTCGGCGTGCGCGAAGGCATCGAGGTCGGTGGCGCGGATCGTGGCGATGAGGTCGTCGACGGTCGATGCCGGGTCGACGTCGGTGCGCAGCACGAGCGTGTTGACGAACATGCCGACGAGGTCGTGGAGCGCGGCGTCGGGGCGGCCGGCGATGGGTGTGCCGATGACGACGTCCCGGGTCGAGGCGAGCCGCGCGACGGTGACGGCGAGTGCCGCGTGCAGCACCATGAACACCGTGACGTCGCGGTTGCGCGCCAGGTCTTCCAGGGCGGCGGCGAGCGCGTCGTCGACGGTCACGGACTCGACGGCGGCCGCGGTGTCGAGCACGGCCGGCCGCGGGCGATCCATCGGCAGGTCGGTCACTGCGGGCAGATCCGCGAGGACCTCGCGCCAGTGCGCGAGCTGACGCCCCATCGGTGCGCCGGGATCATCTGCGGCGCCCAGGTATTCGCGCTGCCACAGCGCGAAGTCCGCGTACTGGACCGCGGGCGCGGCGACCGGTGGTGCGGCGTTCGTCCGGGCCAGGTACGAACCGAGCAGGTCGCGCACGAAGATCGGGGTCGACTCACCGTCGAAGGCGATGTGGTGCACGGTGACGACGACGTCCACCGCCTCGGCATCGCGGCGCAGCACCCGGACCCGGAGGGGGAACTCGGCGGCGACGTCGAAACCGGTGGTCGCCGAGACGAACAGGTCCTCCTCGGTCTCCACCGCCTGCCAGTCGAGGCGGGCGCGGGCCGTGTCGGCATCGGTGATGAGCTGGAACGGCCCCTGCTCGTCGCTGGGGTAGGTGGTGCGCAAGATCTCGTGGTTGGCGACCACGTCGCCGACCGCGGCCTCGAGCGCGTCGAGGTCGAGAGTTCCGGTGAGACGCAGCGCCATCGGGATGTTGTAGGCCGCCGAGGCGGTGTCGAACTGGTTGATGAACCACATGCGACTCTGCGCCGTTGACAACGGCAACCGCGCAGGCCGCGGCATCGCGGAGACCCGCGGGACGCTCCGGCCGCGTCCGGACACCAGGCCGGCCAGATCCCGCACCGACGGCGCGTCGAACAGGTCGCCCACCGACACGTCGACGTCGAGCAGGTCGGCCACACGCGCCGCGACCCGCGCCGCGGACAGCGAGTTGCCGCCGAGGTCGAAGAACGACTGCGTCACGCTGACCCGGTCGGTGCCCAGCACATCGGCGACGATGGCCGCGATCGAGGTCTCGGCGTCGGACTCGGGTGCGGCGAATTCCTCGACGGTGAGTTCGGGGACCGGCAGCTTACGCCGGGCGACCTTGCCCGCACTGTTCAGCGGCAGCTGCTCGAGTGCCATCCACACCGTGGGCCGCATGTAGGCCGGCAGTGTCCGCGCGACAACCGATTTCACCGCGTCGATGTCGACCGACGCCGGCGAGACATAGGCGACGAGGTGTGATTGCCCGGACACCTTCGCCACGGTGGCGGCCGCGTGGAGGACACCCGGCGCCGACATGAGGACGGACTCGACCTCCCCCAGCTCGAGTCGCTGTCCGCGAAGCTTGACCTGGAAGTCCGTGCGGCCCAGGTATTCCAGCTGGCCACGCGCATTCCAGCGGACGAGATCGCCGGTGCGGTACAGACGTTCGCCGGGTTCACCGAAACCGTCGGTGGTGTCGGCCGCCTCGCCGCGCGCGGGAGCCGCGAAGGGACTGGCGACGAACCGTTCGGCGGTCAGGCCGGGCTGCGAGGCGTAACCGCGGGCGAGTTGCACGCCCCCCAGATACAGCTCCCCGGGCACGCCCGAGGGCACGAGCTGCAGTCGCGAGTCGAGGACGAAGGTGGTGGTGCTCGGCACCGGGACGCCGATCGGCACCGACGTCTCCCCCGCCCGCACCTGATGAGCGGTCACGTCCACCGCCGCCTCGGTCGGACCGTACAGATTGTGGACCTCGTTGCCCGGCAACGCCGCCACCAACGCCTGCGCCACCGGCGCGGTCAACGCCTCACCCGAGGTGAACGTCAACCGCAACGACGACAGCTCACCCACCCGATCGCCCAGGACATCCAGGAACACCGACAACATCGACGGCACGAAATGGATGACCGACACCCGCTCAGCCGTGATCAACTCCGCCAGATACCGCGGATCACCATGCCGCTCCGGCTCGGCCACCACCAGCGTCGCCCCCACCGCGAACGGCAGGAACAACTCCCACACCGACACATCGAACGTCACCGGCGTCTTCTGCACGAAGACATCCGAGTCCTTGATCGAATACCAGTCCCGCATCCACTCCAGACGGTTCACGATCGCCGCATGCGACACCGTCACACCCTTCGGCCGACCCGTCGACCCCGACGTGAACAACGTGTACGCAGCATCGGCGGGCTGCAGGGGCGCGAGCCGTTCGTCGTCGGTGACCGGTGCTGTGGCGAGATCGACCTCGGCGGTCGTGTCGACCACGACCGCGGTGACGTCCGCCGGCAGCTCGACGGCGGAATCGGCGGCGACGAGGACCAGCCGGGCGTCCGCGGTGTCGAGCATGTACCGGGTGCGGTCAGACGGCGCGTCGATGTCGAGCGGAACGTAGTGACCGCCCGCCGCGACGACGCCGTGGATGGCGACGAGAAGCTCGACCGACCGCGGGATGGCGACCGCGACGGCGACGTCGGGTCCGACACCGATGGAGATCAGATGACGAGCCAGTGAGTCGACCCGTGCACCGAACTCGGCGTAGCTGACGCGACGCGAACCGAACACGATGGCCGGTACGTCGGACCTCGTCGCCACATGCACCACATCGGTCACCGTTGGGCCTCCATCTCGCCTCGTCGCCTGCCGTCTCGTCCTGCGTTCCCCATTCCCCCCGTGTGTTCGCTGCGCCCCGGGTGTTCTCTCCGCTCAGTCATCCCCACCGGGACCACTGCCGTCGGAACCATCGTCACCGTAGCGACCCGCGTCCCCGTTCAGGCCGTTGTACCCGCCGCGACCGTTGTACCCGACCTCGCGGCCGGTCACACCGTTCTCGCCGACTCCCGGCTCCCCCGCGCCGGGCTGCCGGGATCCGATGATGCCCGGCAGGGTCGCACCGGTCGGCCGCGTCGCGGCACCCGCCGACCACGCCAGCACGCGATCACGTTCCGCGGGCGTCACGAGCGGACACTCCCCGACCGCGGCATCCGGTCGGGCGGTGAGCCCGTCGAGGAGCGTAACCAGGCGCTGCGCGAGCAGTTCGACGGTCCCCTCGTCGAACAGATCCGTCGCGTACACCATCGACGCCGACCAGGACCGGTCCGGCCGCGCGAGGACCGCGACCGTCAGGTCGAGCTGCGACGACGTGACCGGCGACTCGAGTGCCGCGACCCGCAGCCCCTCGGCCTCAAGCACCGGCGACCCGCTGCCCGCGTTGGTCAGCGTGAGCATGACCTGTGCGAGCGGCGAGAACGCCCTCGACCGCGTCGGGTTCAGACGTTCGACGAGCGTCTCGAACGGCACGTCGGCGTTCGTGAACGCATCGAGGTCGACGACCCGGGTCTCCTCGAGCAGTTCCGCGAAACTCATCGACGGGTCGACCTCGGCACGCAGGACCAGGGTGTTGACGAACATGCCGATCAGCTGGTCGATCTCGGCTCGTCCCCGGCCCGCGATCGGCGTCGCCACCGCGATGTCGTCGGTCGCGGTGACACGTGCCAGCAGTACTGCCAGGCCCGCGTGCACCACCATGAACGGCGTCATCCCGCGCTCACGCGCCAGGACCGAGATCCGCGTCGCGACCTCGTGCGGGATCTCGAAGTCCACCCGCGCGCCCCGCATCGAGGCCACGGTCGGGCGAGGCCGGTCGGCGGGTAGCTCCAGCACGTCGGGCACCCCGGCGAGCTGTCGCAGCCAGTACGACAGCTGCCGGCCGACCACCGAGGTGGGATCGTCGACCGCCCCGAGCTCGCGTTGCTGCCACAGCGCGTAGTCGGCGAACTGGACCGGCAGCGGCGGCAGGTCCGGTGTCCGGCCCGCGGCCCGGTCGCGGTAGGCGGTCACGACGTCGGCCATCAAGGGCCGCATGGACTCACCGTCACCGACGATGTGATGCAGTACCGCGAGCAGGACCCACGAACCCTCGCCGCGTTGCCACAACCGGATCCGGACGGGCACCTCGGTGGTGACGTCGAAACCGACCGACAGCGCGTCGAGAAGCTCGGCCTCCGAGGCACATTCGACGAGCCGGGGCAGCGCGGCCGGACCGTCGGCGTCGTGGACGACCTGCGTCGGCCGGCCGTCGACGGCGGGGAAGGTGGTCCGCAGGATCTCGTGCCGGGCGACGACGTCGCCGATCGCCGCGCTCAGGGCCTCGACGTCGAGCTCGCCGCCGAGTTCGACACCGATCGGCAGGTTGTACGCCGCCGACGCCGGGTCGAGGCGGTTGATGAACCAGATCCGCTGCTGCGCGAACGACAGCGGGATCTCGGCCGGTCTGGGCTCGACCCGGATCACGGGAGCGCGCAACCCGCCGCGGTGTTCTCCGAGAGCGGCCAGGGCCCGCGGGGTGGGCGACTCGAACACGTCCCGGACGCCGATGTCGGCGTTCAACGCGTCGCCGACGCGTGCGGCCAGTCGGGTCGCCGACAGCGAGTTGCCGCCGAGGGCGAAGAAGTCACCCGTCACTGACACCGCGTCGACGCCCAGCAGGTCGGCGAAGACGGCCACGACGCGCGCCTCGGCCGCGGTCTCCGGGGCCACGAGGTCGTCCGCCGCGATCTCCGGGGCGGGCAGGGCCTGCTTGTCCAGCTTGCCCGTCGGGGTGAGCGGCAGGGCGTCGAGGACCGTGATCGTCGCCGGGATCATGTACGTGGGCAACTGATCCGCGAGATGGTCGCGCAGCTCGCCGACGTCGACGGCAGGCGCCTCCGACGCCGACACCACGTAGGCGGCCAACGACGACGCGACCGACCCGCCGACCCCGAGCACCACCGCGGTCTTCACCGCAGGATGCGAGGTCAGCGCGTTCTCGATCTCGCCGAGTTCGATGCGCAGGCCGCGCAGCTTCACCTGGTCGTCCGACCGTCCGAGGTACTCGAGCACCAGCTCACCCGACGCCGAGCGCACCCACCGGACACGGTCGCCCGTGCGGTACATGCGATCGCCGGGCACCCCGAACGGGGACGCCACGAACCGTTCGGCGGTCAGTTGCGGGCGCCCGAGGTAACCGCGTGCCAGCGAGACGCCGGTGGCGTACAGCTCGCCGGCCATCCCGACGGGCACCGGCGCCAGGCGCTGGTCGAGGACCAGCAGACCGGTACCCGGCACGGGCGCGCCGATGGTCACCGGTCCGTCCGGATCGAGCGGACCGCTGATGGTGACCGCCACCGACGTCTCCGTCGGACCGTAGGCGTTGTGGAACGCGACCCGGTGCGACCACGCGCGGACGAGTGCGGCCGAGACCGCCTCGCCACCCGAGGCGAGCATCCGCAGTGCGGGCAGCTCGTCGGGTTCGACCGTCGCCAGCACACTCGGTGTCAGGAACACGTGCGTCAGCGCGTGCTCGCGGAGGAATCCGGTGAGCACCTCGCCGCCGACGGCCTCGTCCGGCCGGTAGACCAGCGTCGAACCCGAGGTCGAGGCGAGCAGCCACTCGAGCACCGAGGCGTCGAAACTCGGTGAGGCGTAACCGAGTACACGTGAACCCGGACGGATACCGAACCGCTGCGCCTCGGCGACCGCAAAGGCGTGTGCACCACGATGGGTGACCGCGACACCCTTGGGCACACCGGTCGAGCCGGAGGTGTAGATGACGTAGGCGAGCGCGTCGAGACGCGGGGCACCCGACACCTCACCCGGGGTGAGCGGACTGCCATCGACCTCGCGCACCGCCTCGGAGAGGGTGTGCACATCGATCGACTCGACGTCGCCCGGGACGTCGACGCCCGAATCCGGTCCTCGTCGATCGGACGTGATGACCAGTCGCACACCGGAATCGGTGATCATGTGCGCGATGCGATCGGCGGGCAGCGTCGGGTCGACGGACAGGTACGCCGCACCCAGCTTCGCCAAGGCCCACTGCCCGACCAGACGGTCGACGGAGCGTCCCGCCGCGAGCCCCACCACGTGATCGACGCCGATCCCCCGACCGGTCATCCACCGCGCGAGACGATTCGAGCGCTCGTCGAGCTCGGCGTAGGTGAGCGATGCGCCGGTGCCGTCGGTGACCGCGACGGTATCGGCATGCGTGGCCGCGATGTCGGCGAAGACCTCGCCCAGCAGTTGCGGCTCCGGCGCCGCCGGACCGTTCACCGGGGCGAGTTCGGCGGCTGCCGCCGCGTCGAGCAGGGCGATCGCCGAGGTCGGCCGATCCGCATCGTCGACGGTCGTCCGCAGGATCTCGCGCAGTGCCGCACCGAACACGCGCACCTGGTCGTCGGCGAAGGCCGACGGCAGGTACTTGAGCTTCAGCAGCAGGCGGTCTCCCGACGGTGACGACGCGAGGTTGAGCGGATAGTGCGTCGCGTCGTCGGCATCCACGCCGACGATCTGCAGACCGCCGGCCAGCGACGTGTCCGCCGTCGACAGCGAGTCGGAGTCCACGGGGAACGACTCGAACACGGTGAGGGTGTCGAAGAGGGCACCCATCCCGGCCAGCGCGGTGAGGTCGGCGAGGCCGACGTGCTGATGGTCGAGGACAGCGACCTTGTCGGCCTGCATCGCGGCGAGCACGTCACCGATGGCGGCGTTCGGGTCGACGTCGACGACGCTCGGGACCGTGTTGATGAACAGGCCGACCATGCCCTCGACACCGTCGAGGTCGGACGGGCGGCCCGACACGGTCTCACCGAAGGCGACGACCCGGTTACCGGTCATACGCGACAGCAGTACCGCCCACGCGAACTGCAGGATCGTGCTGACCGTGACGCCGCGCTCGCGGGCGACCCGGTTGATCGCGGCCGTCGTCTCGGCGTCGATCCACTCCTCGTGGTTGCGCGGCAACGAGGTGGTCGTGGCCTCCTCGACGCCGGACACCAGCGTCGGTTCCTCGAGCGGCGACAGCACCTCCCGCCACGCGGCGAGACCCGCGGCCCGGTCGGTGGCGGCGAGACGCCGGACGTGATCGCCGAAGTCGGTCTCCGCGGCGATGGTGGCCGTGTACGGGCCGACCCCGGCGTAGAGCGCGAGCAGGTCCGCGAGGACCAGCGGCCCGGACCAGCCGTCGAGCAGGATGTGGTGGTTGGTCACGATCAGGCTCAGTGTCGTCTCGGAACCGGCGGCGTGCTCGACACCGACGAACCGCATGAGCGGCGGTGCCTCGAGGTCGAACGGCGTGATCCGTTCGGCGTCGGCGATCTCACGCACCCGTCGTGCGACGTCGACGTCGTCGAGACCCGGGTCCAGGGACACCTCGGACCACGGCAGGTCGGCGCGCGGGGGCACGACGGTCACCAGCGCACCACCGGGGGTACGCACATATCCGCTGCGCAGCACGCGATGATGCGCCACCAGTTCCGCTGCGGCCGACCGCAATCGCGATCGGTCGACGTCGCCCCCGAGATGCAGGACGGCCTGGGTGACGTACACGTCCACGCTGCCGGCTCCCGCCGCGGGCACATCGTCGGCGCCCGACGGGTCGCGCGCCGCCATCTGCGACTGGAAGTACAGACCCGCCTGCAGCGGCGTGAGCGGCCAGACGTCCGCACCCGGGAAACGCACCGCGAGGGCGTCGAGTTCATCCTGCGTGACCGGCGTGCCCGGCACGTCCGCCGGCGACCGGCCCGGGTCGCCGACCGTCGCGACGTGCTCTGCGACAGCGGCGAGTTCGGCCGCCCACAGTTCGGCGAGTGCGGTGATGTCGTCGGTGCCGAACAGAGCCGACGGGAAGGTGAAGTTGGCAGTGAGACGACGGGCTTCGCCGTCGCTCCGCGTTCCGACGTTGACGCTCAACGGGTTCAGCGCGACCATCGCGCCCGACACCGACGGCGGCATCCCCGGTGCGCTCGGCGCGCCGGTGAATGGGATGACGTCGTGCGCGGGTTCGGCCGCGGGACGTCCGGCTCGGCCGGCGCCGAAGAAGTTGAACCCGATGCTCGGCAGCGGACGCTGGGCCAGCTCGGTGTCGGCGCCGTAGCGCAGCACACCGAATCCGAGCCCGCCGTCGGGTTGCCCGAGGCGTTCTTCCTTGGCCGACTTCACCGCATGGGTGACGTCGGCGGACGGATCGACGGCCACCGGGGCGATCGTGGTGAACCAGCCGACCGTGCGGGACAGGTCGACGGCGCGTTCGCCGTCGGCGGTGACGATCTCGTCCTTGCGACCGTGGCCCTCGACCAGGACCGTCACGGGTGCGACGTCGGCGATGCCGCGCGCGGCCTGCCACGACCGGACCGCCCGTGCGAACGTTCCCAACAGGACGTCGTTGGCGTTGCCGCGGAACGCTTCCGGCACCGAGGTCAGCGCGGCCTCGGTCACCTGCGCGTCGAACGAGTGGACCACCGACACCTCGGTGGCGAACCGGTCCCGCGACGCGTCGAAGTCGATCCCGAGATCAGTGGGCCGGGCCGGGAGCCGCTCGAGCCAGTACGGCAGCTCGGCGGCGCGCCGGTCGGCCTGTGCGCCGACCGCGTGGGCCCACGCCCGCTCGGACGTCGCCTCGGCACGCAGGGCGATCGGCTGACCCGCTGCCCGCTGCGCCCATCCGGTCACCAGGTCCTCGACGATGATCGGCCAGGACACCGCGTCGACACCGAAATGGTGGATCGCCAAGACGACTCGGCCGACGCCGTCGACGTCGGTGACGATGCCCGCCGCGACGAGTACACCGGTCGACGGATCGAGGTGTGCCAGCACCTCGCCATGCGCGGCGCGCACATCCTCGTCGTGGCCGGGGGTACCCACCGACGAGGCCGAGGACCGCGCGAACACGTACGGCGCTGCGCTCGGGCCATCGGTTCCCGAACCATCTGGGCTCACGCCGGAACCGGCGACGAGTCGCCAGCGGTCACCGTTGCGGGTGAGACGCGCGGACAGCATCGGGTGCACCGCGATGAGCTCGGACAGCAACTCCGACAACGCGTCCACGGTGAGCCCCGACGGTGCATGAAGCACCCGGTACTGCGAGAAGTCCGCGAAATCGCCCGGCTCCGAAGAGTGTTCGATCATCCACGACATCACCGGCAGCAGCGGCAGGTCGCCGTGCGCGCCGCCCGCGGGTTCGTCGAGCGCCGGCAGGCGGTGGGCCTCGCCGGCGACCACGCGGGCCATCGCCCGGATGGTCCGTTGCTCGAAAATGTCTCGCGGTGTCAGCGTGAACCCGGCCGCGCGAACCGCCGAGGCGAGCTGGATCGACATGATCGAGTCGCCGCCGAGCGCGAAGAACGACTGGGTGACCGAGACCCGCTCCAGTCCGAGCAGACCCGCCACGATGCTCGCCAGGGTCTCCTCCGTCGCGTTGGCGGGCGCGACGTGATCGGCGTCGAGCCCCGCGAAGTCGGGGGCGGGCAGGGCGCGGCGGTCGAGCTTGCCCGCGCTGTTCAGCACGACGTCGTCGATCGGCATCCACAGTGTCGGACGCATGTACTCCGGGAGTGCCTGTGTCACCGCGTCGCGCAGGACCTCGAGGTCCACGGTCGACGGCGCGACATAGGCGACCAGATGCTGTCCGCCCCCCGGCGCGTCGGCCACCGTCACCGCGGCGTGCACGACGCCGGGCGCGGCCGCGACGACGGACTCGATCTCGCCCAGTTCGATGCGCTGGCCGCGCAGCTTCACCTGGAAGTCGGTGCGGCCGAGGTACTCGATCTCCCCGTCGGTGTTCCACCGCACGAGATCACCGGTTCGGTAGAGCCGCGAGCCGGGCCGGCCGAACGGGTCGGCCACGAAGCGCTCGGCGGACAATCCCGGTTGCGCGGCATACCCGCGTGCCACCTGATCGCCACCGAGATAGAGCTCACCCGGGACTCCCGTCGGGACAGGATTCAGTCGCGCGTCGAGCACATGGGTGGTCGTGTTCCAGACCGGCACGCCGATCGGCACGACCGACGGTGCCCGGGTCACGTCGGCGTAGGCCACCTCGACCGCCGCCTCGGTGGGACCGAACAGGTTCACGATCCGCACGTGTGGCAGCAGCTCGTGGGCACGGGCCACCACCGCGGGCGGTAGCGCCTCACCGGAGGCGAACAGCCAGCGGAGCGTACCCAGGCGCGAGATCGTCTCGGCCGGTACGACATCGAGGAACACCGACAGCATCGACGGGACGAAGTGCACCGAGGTGGCACCGCTGGACGCGATCAGGTCGGCGATGTAGAGCGGGTCGGCGTGACCGCCCGGTTCGGCGATCACCATCGTCGCCCCGGTCAGCAACGGCGCGAACAACTCCGGCACCGAGACGTCGAAGGTGTACGGCGTCTTCTGGATGATGCGATCGCCCAGGGTCCAGGGGTACTCGTCGAGTCCCCACCACAACCGGTTGGCCACGGACGCGTGCGAGACGGTGACGCCCTTTGGCCGTCCCGTCGAACCCGAGGTGAACAGGGTGTACAGCGCGTCGTCACCGCGGATCGGCCGCACGCGCTCGGCGTCGGTGACCGGCGGAGTCGACGGATCGATGTCGCGGGTCGAATCGACGGTGACGCGCTGGATCCCGTCGTCGAGACCGGACAGGTCGGCCGCCACGGGCCGCGGTCCGACGAGGAGGACCCGCGCGCCCGCGGTCTCGACCATGTAGCGCACGCGGTCGCCCGGGGCCGCGGTGTCGATGGGCACGTACTGTCCACCCGCCGCGGTCACCGCGTGGACCGCCACGACCATCTCCACGCCGCGATCGATGCACACCGCCACCGCGACGTCGGGACCGACGCCCAGCGCCAGCAGCTCGCGCGCCAAATCTGCGACCCGGGCTCCGAATTCGCGATAAGACAGCTCACGGTCAGCGAAGGTCAGCGCGATCGTGTCGGGATGCCGGGTAGTGCCGGCCTCTACCCCGGCGACAACGGATTCCGCTGCGATGACGATCTCGGTGCCACGGGACCGACGCAGTATGTCCGCAACCTCGGCGGGTTCGAGGAGCGCCGCCTCGGCCACCGGCGCCTCGGTCCGCGCCGTCAGCTGATCGAGGATCGCGACGAACCTGCGGGCCAGCTGAGCCACGGTGTCCTCATCGAAGAGGTCCCGGGCAAACACGAATTCAAGCGGCCAGTCGCCGTCGCCCTCGGGGACGGTGACACCGACGGTGAGGTCGAGTTTCGCCGGCGGGTCCGCGGGCGACATCGGTTCGATGTCAAGACCGGCGACCGAGGCCGGCGCCGTGTCGGCTCCCATCTCAGGTATCGCGGTCTGGCCGAAGGTCAACATCACCTGTGCGAGGGGTGCGAACGCTTCGGATCGCACGGGGTTGAGTCGTTCGACGAGCGTCTCGAACGCGACGTCGGCGTTGGCGAACGCCTCGAGATCGGTCTCGCGCGCCTGCTCGAGGAGTTCGGCGAACGTCATCGACGGGGCGATCTGCGTGCGGAGGACGAGGGTGTTGACGAACATACCGACCAGCGGGTCGAGGACACGCTGGCCGCGTCCGGCCACCGGCGTCGCAATCGCCACGTCCTCCCCCGCCGACAGACGCGCCAGCAGAACCGCGAGCGCCGCATGTACCACGATGAACGGCGTCGCGTCGGCCTCGCGAGCGAGGTCGCGCACGCGGTCGCCGATCTCGGCCGGTATCACCGCACCGACCCGGCCGCCCCGCTGCGAGGCGACGAGCGGCCTCGGCCGATCGAACGGCAGCGTGAGCACCTCGGGCAGATCGGCGAGTTTGTCTGCCCAGTAGGACAACTGGGCGCCGATCACCGAGTCCGGGTCGGACCCGTCGCCGAGGACATCGTGCTGCCAGAGCGCGAAGTCGGCGAACTGGACCTCGAGCGGTTCGAAGTCGGGTGCCCGCCCGGCGACCCGCGCGTCGTAGGCGTTCATCACGTCGGCCAGGAGCGGATTCATCGATTCGCCGTCGGCTGCGATGTGATGGACGACCACTGCGACCACGGACCGCCCCGATTCGACCGGCCAGACCCGCACACGGACCGGCCAGTCGGCGCTCACGTCGAAGCCCGCGACGATCGCGCTCTCCAGTTCGTGCTGATCCGCCACGATGCCCCAGTCGAGGCGTTCGGCGATCTGCTCGCGCGGGTGGATCAGCTGATACGCCGCCCCCTCGACGGACGGGAAGGTGGTGCGCAGGACCTCATGGCGCCCCACCACGTCGGCCATCGCCTGATGCAGTGCGCCGGTGTCCAGAGGTCCGGTCACCTGCAACACCACCGGGATGTTGTAGGTCGGCAGCGACGGATCGAACTGGTTGATGAACCACATCCGCTGCTGCGCGAACGACAGCGGGACGAGTTCCGGCCGTTCGGCATTCGCGACGATCGGGGGCAGCGCCTCCGCGTGTCCGGACACCTCGCCCACCAGCGCACGCACAGTCGGCGCCTCGAACAGGTCGCGCACCGAGGTCTCGACGCCGAGCACCTCGCCCACCCGGGCGGCGACGCGCGTCGCCGACAGCGAGTTGCCACCGAGGTCGAAGAAGGACTCGGTCACGCTGACCTGGTCGATGCCCAGGACCTCGGCGAACACCGCGGCGACCGCGGCTTCCTGGTCGGTCTCCGGGGCCACGATCTCGCCGACCTCGATCACCGGTGCGGGGAGCGCCGCCTTGTCGAGCTTGCCGACCGGGGTGAGCGGGAGCTCGTCGAGCACCGCCACCGATGCCGGCACCATGTGCGCCGGAAGTCGTTCGCCGACGAATGCTCTCAGCTCGGCCGGATCGACGTCGGCGCCCGTGGCGACCACATAGGCGGCCAGCGCGGTGGCGACCGACCCGCCGACACCGACGACCACGGCCGAGCGGACTGCCGGGTGCTCGGCGAGAACTGCCTCGATCTCACCCAGTTCGATGCGCAGCCCGCGCAGCTTCACCTGGTCGTCGCTGCGCCCGGAGTACTCGATGACCGGGGCGCCGGTGGAATCCTGTTTCCACCGCACGATGTCACCGGTGCGATACATCCGGTCACCCGGGTGCCCGTGCGGGTTGGCCACGAACTTCTCGGCGGTCAGGCCAGGGCGGTCGAGGTATCCGCGCGACAGCGCACCGCCGTTGACATACAGCTCACCCGCGACCCCGATGGGGACCGGACGCAACTGCGCGTCGAGCACCATCAAGCCCACGCCGGCGAGCGGGCCGCCGAGCGAGACCGGCTCGCCCACCGCCATCGGCGCACTGATGGTGACGCCGATCGTGGTCTCGGTGGGGCCGTACAGGTTCTGGATCCGCCGGAACGGAGCCCAGCTGTCCTTGAGCGCCTGCGGCACGGCCTCGCCACCGGCATACACGACCCGGAGGGCCGGGACCGCCTGCGGTTCGATGGTCGCGAGCACGGTCGGCGTCAGGAACGTGTGGGTGATCGCCTGTCGCATCATCAGGTCCTGCAGCGGCGGGCCGCCGACCGCGTCGGCGGGGCGGTAGATCAACACGCCGCCGGACACGATCGCGAGCAGGTACTCGAGCACCGACGCGTCGAAGCTGGGCGAGGCGAAGCCGAGCACCCGCGAGTACTCGTCGGCGCCCGAGCGCCGGATCTCCTCCGCGGCGAAGTTCGCCAGACCCGAGTGGGTCACGGCGACACCCTTCGGTCGCCCGGTGGAGCCGGAGGTGTAGATCACGTAGGCGACGTTGTCCACCCGTACCGGCGCACGACGATCCGCAGCGGTGATCGGCGCATCGGACAGTGCCTCGATCTCGGCGGACAGGGTGGCGTCGTCGAGACTGAGCCACGAGAAGCGTTCCCCGGGCAGGGTTCCCGACGCCTGGACGGCCAGGCCCAGGATCGCGCCCGAGTCCTCGACCATGTTCGCCACCCGTTCGGCGGGATAGTCCGGGTCGATCGGCACATACCCACCACCGGTCTTGGCCACCGCCCAGATCGCGGTGAGCAGCTGCGCGGAGCGGCCGATCGCCAGTGCGACCAGCTTCTCCGGGCCGATGCCCTGACCGATCAGCCAGCGCGCCAGGCGGTTCGACCGCGCGTCGAGATCGGCGTAGGACAGCCAGACGTTGTCGGCGTCGACGACGGCCTGACGCGGACCCCACTTCGCGGCGGCCCGGGCGAACAGATCGCCCAGGACGACCGGCTCGGTTCCCGGTCCCCCGGTGACGACCGCGTCGGAGTCGGCGATCGACACCGTTGTGCGCTCCGGCTCGGGTTGCGCTGCGGCGCGGGCGAGTTCGGCCAGCGACATCGTGTCGCCGAGGGTGATCTGCCGCAGCGGGGTCCGGGGATCGTCGACGGCCTCGGTCAGCAGTCCGACGAGCTGCTCGCCCAGGCGGACCGCGGTCGACTCGTCGAACAGGTCCGTGGCGTAGGTGATGGTGCCCGCCCACTCCTCGCCGCGGCCCGGCTGGGTCATCCCGATGAGCAGGTCGACGCGCGCCGGGGTCTGACCGGTGTCCACCGCACTCACCTGGAGGCCGGCGACCTCTCCCACCGACAGGTCGGCGCCGGCGAGCTCCGGCAGGGTGGATTGGTCGAAGGTGAGCCAGACCTGGGTGAACGGAGCGAAGGCCGCCGACCGCTGGGCACCGGCGGCATCGACGACGATCTCGAAAGGCACATCGGCATTCGCGAACGCGCCGAGATCGGCCTCCCTGGTGGCCTCGAGCAGGTCGGCGAAGCCGCGGTCGAGGTCGACGCTGGTGCGCAGCACGAGCGTGTTGACGAACATGCCGATCAGCGGATCGAGCACGCGTTGACCTCGACCCGCGACCGGGGTGCCGATCGCGATGTCGTCGGTCGCCGACAGGCGCGAGAGCAGCGCGGCCAACGCCGCGTGCACGACCATGAAGGGCGTGGCGCCGGTGTCCTGCGCGACGCGCGCGATCCGGTCACCGACCTCGGCCGGCACGGTGAAGGAGACGCGTCCGCCGCGCTGGCTGGCACGAGCCGGGCGGGGCCGGTCGGTGGGCACGTCGATCACGTCCGGCAGACCGGCCAACCGCTCGACCCAGTAGGCGAGCTGGCGACCGACAACGGATTCCGGATCGTCGGGCGAGCCGAGCACGTCGTGCTGCCAGATCGCGAAGTCGGCGAACTGGACCTCGAGTTCTGCGAAATCCGGGTCGGCATCGGCGGTTTCGGCCAGATAAGCGGTGACGACATCGCTCACCAGGGGCATCATCGACTCACCGTCGGAGGCGATGTGGTGGGTGACGACCGCGAACACGTGCTCATCCGGCGCCACCTCCCAGATCCGGGCGCGGATCGGCCAGTCGCGCGAGACGTCGAAGCCGGCCGACACCGCGGCCTCGATCTCATCTTGCGAGGAGACCACATCCCAGTCCAGACGCGCGGCGACCGACGACGCCCGGTTGATCTTCTGATACGGCGTCCCCTCGACGGACGGGAACGTGGTCCGCAGCGACTCGTGTCGCGATACGACATCGATCAGAGCGGCGTGCAGGGCGTCTTCGTCGAGGGAACCGGACAGACGCAGCACCACCGGGATGTTGTAGGCCGGCGACGTGGTATCGGCTTGGTTGACGAACCACATCCGTTGCTGCGCAAAGGCCAGCGGGATGCGTTCCGGACGCGGACTGACCGCGACGATGGGCGCCCGGGCTGCGTCGAGATCGGCGCTGGCACGGGCCAGTTCCCGCACGCTCGGCGCGTCGAACAGGTCGCGGACCGAGATCTCGCTGCCGGTGACCTCACCGACGCGCGCGGCCAACCGCATCGCCGACAGCGAGTTGCCACCGAGGTCGAAGAAGGAGTCGGTGACGCTCACGCGGTCGAGGCCGAGGACGTCGGCGAACACGGCCGCCACCGCGGCCTCCGACTCATCGGCGGGCTCGACGTACTCACCGGCGGAGAACACCGGCTCAGGCAGTGCACGACGGTCGATCTTGCCTGCGGTGTTCAGCGCGATGTCCTCGACGGGCATCCACACGCTGGGCCGCATGTACTCCGGGAGCGACGCCGCGACAACGGACTTCACCGCGTCGATGTCGAGACGCTCGCCCGGGACCCCCGCCACGTAACCGACGAGGTGTTCGCCGCCACCGGGCGCCGTGGCCACCGTCGCCGCAGTGTGCACGACGCCGGGCGCCGACGCGATGACCGCTTCGATCTCACCGAGTTCGATGCGCTGTCCGCGCAGCTTGACCTGGAAGTCGGTGCGGCCGAGATACTCCAGCACGCCATCGGGACGGCGGCGCACCAGGTCGCCGGTGCGGTACAGACGCGAGCCCGGCTCGCCGTACGGGTCGGCGACGAATCTCTCGGCAGTGAGGTCCGGGCGGGCGGCGTAACCGCGGGCGAGTTGGACCCCGCCGAGGTAGAGCTCGCCGGGCACGCCGGGAGGGACGCGGCGCAACCGCGAATCCAACACCACTGCAGACGAATTCCAGACCGGAACGCCGATGGGCACCGTCGGATCATCCGCGGCGACGGAGTGAATCCGCTCGAACGTGATCTCCACCGCGGCCTCGGTCGGGCCGTACAGGTTGAAGAACCAGGCATCCGGCCACAGTTCGCGCACCGGTGCCGCGACCGCAGGCGGCAACGCCTCACCCGTGGTCGAGACGATCCGGAGGGTGTCGAGCGCGGCGAGCTGTTCGCGGTCGACGACCTCGAGGAACACCGAGAGCATGGACGGCACGAAGTGCACCATCGTCGTGCCGGTGCGGGCGATCTCGTCGGCCACCTGCCGCGGATTGAGGTGACCACCGTCGGCGAGGACGACCACGCGCGCGCCGATCGCCAACGGCGCGAACAGTTCCGGCACCGAGCAGTCGAAGGTGTACGGCGTCTTCTGCATCACGACGTCGTCGGGGCCGATCGGCAGCGCGTCCAGGCCCCACCACAGGCGGTTGAGCACGGCCGCGTGTGAGAGGGTCACACCCTTCGGACGCCCGGTCGACCCGGAGGTGAAGAGGGTGTATGCCGCATCGTCCGGGCGCAGCGGCGCGAGTCGCTCCTCGTCGGACACCGGGGCAGCGGACGCCGCGTCGACGTCCAGCAGTGCCGAGGCATCGACGGTCATGACACGGACCCCGGCCTCGTGCGCGGCGTTCACCGCGCCGGGTACCCCGTCCGCGTCGGCGACCAGCAGCACTCGCGCACCGGCGGTCTCGTACATGTAGCGAACGCGGTCCGCGGGTGCGGCCACGTCGACGGGTACGTACTGACCACCGGCGGCGACGACGGCATGGATGGCCACCATCATCTCGACCGATCGCGGAACACACAGCGCCACAGCGACATCGGGACCGACCCCGGCGGCGATCAGGGCACGGGCGAGCGTGTTGACCCGGGCCGAGAACTCCGCATAGGTCACCTCACGCTCACCGAAGACGAGCGCGGTCGCGTCGGGTGTGCGTCGGGCCTGCGCGGCCACGGCGTCACTGACCGTCTGCACGGCCGGCAACTCCACGGGATCGCCCCATTCGGCGGTCTCGATCTCGGCCACCGTCGCCGGCGCGACGAAGGGCGCGTCGCCCACTGCGGTTCCCGGAGCCGCGGTCAACGCGGCGAGCAAGCGGGTGAAGCGGTCGGCGAACTCGACGACGGTCGCTTCCTCGAAGAGGTCGGTGGCATAGGTGATCGACATCGGCCATACCTGGCCGACCGGGCGAGACGACACCGTGATCCACAGGTCGGTCTGCGCCATCGCGGCCACGTCATCGTACGGCGTGACCGTCAGTCCGCCGGCCTCGCCGAGAGCTTCGGTCACCGACGCGGCCGGGTCGAAGGAGAAGATCACCTGCGCCAGTGGCGAGAACGCCTCGGAGCGAACCGGGTTGAGTCGGTCGACGAGGGTCTCGAACGGGATGTCGGCGTGAGCGAAGGCGCTCAGGTCGGTCTCGCGAACATCCGCGAGGAATTCCTGGAACGACCGGCCACCGTCGACGCCGGTCCGCAGGACGAGCGTGTTGACGAACATGCCGACCAGCGGATCGAGCGCTTCCTGGCCTCGACCGGCGATCGGCGTGCCCACCGCGACGTCGTCCGTCGCCGAGAGTCGTGCGAGCAGCACTGCGAGGGCAGCATGCACGACCATGAAGGGAGTCACTCCACCCGCACGGGCGAGATCGGCGACAGCACTGGCGACATCGGCCGGGATGTCGACGCCGACGCGCGCACCACGACCGGATGCGACGGCGGGCCTCGGCCGATCAGCGGGTAGTTCGAGGACGTCGGGCAGGCCTGCGAGCTGAGTTGTCCAGTAGGCGAGTTGACGAGCAACCACGGATTCGGGATCGTCGACCGAGCCGAGCACCTCGTGCTGCCAGATCGCGTAATCAGCGAACTGCACTGGGAGCGGGGCGAATTCGGGCTGCTGACCGGCGGCCCGCGCGGTGTAGGCGGTGACCAGGTCGGACACCAGCGGCGACAGCGACTCGCCGTCCGCGCCGACGTGGTGCAGGACGATGGCGAGGATGTGCTCATCGTCGGCGACGGGGTACAGACGGGCACGGATCGGCCATTCGGAGGTGACGTCGAAGCCGGCGGTCGCCCCGTCGACCAGGTCGGCCTCGGAGTCGACGACAAGCCAATCGAGGTGCTCGACGACCGAGGACTCGGGATGGACGAGTTGATATGGCACACCGGCCTCGTCCGGGAACGTGGTTCGCAGCACCTCGTGACGAGAGACCACATCCACCAGTGCCGTACGCAGTGCCTCGACATCGAGGCCACCGCGCATCCGCAGGACCGCGGGGATGTTGTGCATCGCCTCACCCGGTTCGAACCGGTTGATGAACCAGAGCCGTTGCTGCGCAAAGGACAGCGGGATCCGATCCGGCCGCGGCGACACTGTCGTCACTGGTGGAAGATCTGCGCCGCGATCAGCCACTGCGGCGACGAGTTCCCGCACCGACGGCGCATCGAATACGTCGCGGACGGTCACTCGGGTACCCAACGCGGCCGCGACCCGTGACGCCAGGCGGGTCGCGGACAGCGAGTTACCACCCAGGTCGAAGAAGCTCGTCGTGACGCCGATCGCCTCGAGACCGAGGACCCCGGCGAACACCTCCGCCACCTCGGCCTCGAACTCATCCGCCGGTGCGACGAACTCGGCGGCCGATGCCGCGACGAGCTCGGGCTCGGGCAGTGCGCGTCGATCGATCTTGCCTGCGGTGTTGAGCACCATCTCCTCGACGGGAACCCAGATGGTGGGCCGCATGTACGCCGGAAGCGATCGGGCCACGACGTCCCTCACCGCATCGAGGTCTACCCGTGATCCGTAGGCCCCTGCCACGTAGGCGACGAGGTGTTCTCCGGTGTCCGGTGTCGAGTACACCGTCACGGCAGTGTGCACGACTCCAGGTGCGGTCGCGATGACCGACTCGATCTCGCCCAACTCTATGCGCTGTCCGCGCAACTTCACCTGGAAGTCGGTACGACCCAGATACTCCAGCTGCCCTTCTGTATTCCAACGCACCAGGTCACCGGTGCGATAGAGACGTTCTCCGGTCCAGCTGAACGGATTGGCGACAAAACGCTCGGCGGTCAGTCCCGGCCGTGCGGAGTACCCGCGCGCGAGTTGCACTCCGCCGAGGTACAACTCGCCCGGCACGCCCGCCGGTACGCGTTGCAGCCGCGCATCGAGAACGAATGTCGCGGTGTTAGGCACCGGTACGCCGATGGGCACGACATCCTCGCCCGGTTGCACGTGGTGGGCGGTCACGTCGACCGCAGCCTCCGTCGGACCGTAGAGGTTGTGCAACTCGTTGCCCGGTAGCGCGGCGAGCAGCGATCGGGCGGCCGCCACCGTGAGCGCCTCACCAGAGGTGAATGTCAGTCGCAGCGACGCGAGGTCACCCGTCCTGTCCCCGAGAACGTCGAGGAACACCGACAGCATCGACGGCACGAAATGAATGATCGTGACCCGTTGTGTTCCGATCAGATCGGCGAGGTACTCCGGGTCGCCGTGCCGGCCGGCATCAGCAATCACCAGGGTCGCTCCGACCTCGAACGGAAGGAACAGTTCCCACACCGAGACGTCGAAGGTGATCGGCGTCTTCTGCACGAAGACGTCTGCCTGTCCGATCGCGTACCAGTCGCGCATCCAGTCCAGGCGATTCACGATCGCGCGGTGCGAGACCGTCACGCCCTTCGGCCGACCGGTCGAACCGGAAGTGAAGAGGGTGTAAGCCGGGTCGTCGCCGCGGATCGGTCGGACCCGGTCGGCGTCGGTGATCGGCGCGATGTCCGACCCGGGGTCGCGAGCGGTGTCGACGGTGACAAAACGGACGTCGTCGAGGCCGGACAGATCGGTGTCCACCGGGCGCGGTCCGATGAGGACGATCCCGACGCCTGCGGTCTCGAGCATGTAGACGGCGCGATCACGCGGCGCGGCGGTGTCCACCGGCACGTAGTGCCCGCCGGCCGCAACAACGGCGTGAATAGCCACCAGCATGTCGAGTCCGCGGTCGATGCATACTGCCACCGGCACCTCGGGTCCGACACCGAGGCCTAGTAGTTCACGCGCGAGACCTGCTACGTGAGAGTCGAATTCGCGATAGGTAACCCGTCGGCCGCCATGAACCACCGCGATGCCCTCGCGGGCGGCCCGTCCGTGTCGGCCCAGGGCTTCGGTCAAGGATGTGACCGGCATCGCCAAGTCGATACCGCGCGAGCGCGCGAGTATCTCGGTGACTTCTTCCGGTTCGAGCAACGTGGCCGTAGCCACAGATGCCGAGATGTCGGTCACGAGCTGTCCCAGAAGGCCGACGAACCGTCGGACGAGCCTGGTCGCCGACTCCTCGCCGAACAGATCACGGGCATAGACGATCTCGAGCGGCCAGTCGCCCGCACCTTCCGGAGCCGTGACGCCGACGGTCAGGTCGACCTTGGCAGCTGGGTCGGGGTCGGTGACCGGTTCGATGAGCAGACCGGCAACGGAAGCGGAGGTGGTGTCGGTGGCCAGTTCCGGAATGGCGGTCTGTCCGAAGGTCAACATGACTTGTGCAAGCGGGGCGAAGGCCTCGGAGCGCACCGGGTCGAGTCGTTCGACCAAGGTCTCGAAGGTGACGTCGGAGTTGGCGAAGGCTTCGAGATCGGTCTCGCGGACCTGCTCGATCAGTTCGGCGAAGCTCATGTTCGGTCGGACCTCGGTACGCAACACCAGGGTGTTGACAAACATGCCCACGAGCGGGTCGAGCGCGCGCTGGCCGCGTCCGGCGATCGGCGTCGCGATCGCGATGTCCTCGGTCGCCGACAGGCGCGCCAGGAGGACCGCGAGCGCGGCATGCACGACCATGAACGGGGTGACGCCCGCGTCGTGAGCGAGAGCGCGAATTCGTTCGCCGACGACTGCGGGGATCGTCTCTCGCACGCGTCCGCCGTGCTGCGAGGCGACCAGCGGGCGGGGACGGTCGAAGGGCAGTTCCAGGACCTCGGGAAGGCCTGCGAGTTTGCCCGTCCAGTAGGTCAACTGCCGGCCCGTCACCGAGGTGGGATCGGACCCGTCGCCGAGAACCTCGTGCTGCCACAGGGCGAAGTCGGCGAACTGCACCTCGAGCGGCGCGAACGCGGGCTCGACTCCGTTTGCCCGGGCCTCATAGGCCGTCAGCACATCGGTCAGCAGAGGCCTTGTCGACTCCCCGTCGGAACCGATGTGGTGCAGCACAACGGCCAGGATGTGCTGGGTTTCTCCAGACTCCCACACGCGGACGCGGATCGGCCAGTCGACGGTGACATCGAAGCCGGACATGACCCGGACGAGTTCTTCTTCGGAATCAACTACGGCCCAGTCGAGTCCAGCGTCGACGCGTACCGCGGGCGAAACCCGCTGATAAGGCAGACCGTCGTACTCGGGGAACGTAGTCCGCAGGACCTCATGGCGCATCACGACATCGACGACGGCGGCACGCAGCGCAGTCACGTCCAGGTCGCCCGTCAGGCGGACAACCACGGGGATGTTGTAGGTGACGGAGTCCGGGTCGAGGCGATTCAGGAACCACATCCGCTGCTGAGCGAAAGACAACGGCACAAACTCCGGGCGATGCGCGCGGGCGACAATCGGCGGCAAACCCTGCACATGCCCGGACACCTCAGCCACAAGCGCACGCACCGAAGGCGCGTCGAACAAATCACGCACCGACGTCTCCACACCAAGCACCTGACCCACCCGAGCGGCAACCCTCATCGCAGATAGCGAATTACCACCCAGGTCAAAGAACGACTCGGCCACGCTGACCTGATCGACCCCCAACACGTCAGCGAACACTGAAGCAACGCGTTCTTCTTCCTCCGTCTCCGGCGCCACATACTCGGCGGCCGCGAACTCTGGTTCCGGCAACGCCTTTCGATCGATCTTGCCCGCGCTGTTGAGTGCGATGTCGTCGAGGACAACCCAGACGGTCGGACGCATGTACTCCGGCAACGCATCGGCCACGACAACCTTGACAGCGTCGAGATCGATACCCGAGACCCCGGCGGGCCCGGCGATGTAGGCAACCAGATGCTGGTCCCCGGTAGGTGCGTCGATGACCGTAGCCGCGGTGTGCACCACCCCGGGCGCAGTGGCGATCACCGCTTCGATCTCACCGAGCTCAATGCGCTGCCCACGCAACTTCACCTGGAAGTCGGTGCGGCCCAGATACTCGATCTCACCTTCGGTATTCCATCGCACAAGGTCGCCGGTGCGATACAGCCGAGACCCGGGGGGGCCGAAAGGACTGGCAACGAAACGCGCCGCAGTCAGATCCGATCTCGAGGCGTACCCGCGTGCCAGCTGGATACCACCTAGGTAAAGCTCACCTGGAACACCGACCGGTACCCGATTCAGACGCGAATCCAGGACCCAGGTCGCAGTGTTCCATGCCGGACGACCGATTGTTACCGATCTACCAGGCTCATTCTGCGCTGAAGTGAGGTCAACGGTGGTTTCCGTCGGACCGTAGTGGTTCAGCAGCCGCAAGTTCGGTTCTTGGTGGTGCACTTCCGCTGCTAGAACATCGGATAGAACCTCGCCGCCCGTGAAGAGATACCGCAAAGGGCTCGTTCCGGTCTCTTCGCTGTCGGCCAGTTCTATGAACAACGCAAGCATCGAAGGGACGAACTGAACAGCTGTGACAGCTTCCTGGGCGATCAACTTGCGTAGGTAACGCACATCCCTGTGCCCGTCTGGAGCTGCTACGACGATTCTTCCGCCAACCATCAACGGCCAGAACATCTCCCACACCGAGGCGTCGAATGTGTACGGAGCCTTCATCAGGATGACTTGCCGATCGGCTTCCATGAGAAGGGATCCCCGCCAAGCCATAAAACCCATGAGTGCCGTATGAGAGACCGTGACGCCCTTAGGCCGTCCGGTGGATCCCGAGGTGAACAGAGTGTATACAGCGTCATCACCACGGATCGGACGAACGCGTTCGGCGTCGATGATCGCCGGCGTATCCAAATCGACGTACCGGGAGCAATCCACAGTAATCAATCGGAGATGACCGTCGAGACCAGACAGATCGGCAGCCACGGCGTCGGACGTCAGAAGAACTATCCCTACCCTCGCCGTCTCGATCATGTACCGCACCCGGTCATTAGGGGCGCCGGTGTCAACGGGAACGTACTGCCCACCCGCCGCAACCACGGCATGGATAGCTACCACCATGTCGATACCACGTTCCATACACACAGCCACCGCAACGTCCGGGCCAACGCCCGATGCCAGCAACTCACGCGCGAGGCCGGCAACCCGGGCGCCGAACTCGCGGTAGGTGACTTCACGACCTGCGAAGGTCAGCGCAGTTCTGTCCGGAAAATGGTCGACACGAGACGACACAGCGTCGGCAACTGATCTCGTCGGAATCGCTACTTCTGGGCCCTCCGCCCATCGGAGCACCTCGTCGACTTCAGCAGGTTCGAGGAACGAGGCGTCGGCCACAGCCCCGTCGATACGACTTGTGAGCTCATCTAGCAGGCCAACGAATCGGCGCGCCAACTGAACGACGGTGCCCTCGTCGAAGAGGTCCCGCGCAAACACCAGTGAGAGCGGCCAGTCGTCTCCGTCCGCGATGGAGATGCCGACGGTGAGATCAAGCTTTGCCGGCGGGTCCGCCGGCTGCATAGGCTCTATCTGAAGACCTGCGACCGAGGCAGGCGCGGTCTCCGCTCCCATCTCGGGCAATGCGGTCTGGCCGAACGTGAGCATGATTTGTGCAAGCGGGGCGAACGCTTCAGATCGAATTGGGTTGAGGACCTCGACGAGATTCTCGAATGCCACGTCGGCGTTGGCGAACGCTTGCAGGTCAGTTTCTCGCGCCTGCTCCAGCAACTCGGCAAATGACATGGACGGGGCCACCCGGGTCCGCAGGACGAGCGTGTTGACAAACATGCCCACGAGCGGGTCCAGTACGCGCTGCCCGCGTCCAGCCACCGGAGTGGCGATTACCACGTCCTCGCTAGCCGACAACCGTGCGAGCAGCACGGCGAGCGCCGCATGCACGACGATGAATGGGGTCGCGTCGACCACACGTGCAAGCTCGCGGATCCGGTTTCCAATCTCGGCCGGGATCACGGCCTCGACGCGTCCGCCTCGCTGTGAAGCCACGAGCGGCCGGGGCCGGTCGAACGGCAGGTTGAGCACCTCGGGCAGATCGGCGAGTTTGTCTGTCCAGTAGGCCAACTGAGTGCCTATGACCGAAGTCGAATCCGACCCGTCACCTAGGACCTCGTGCTGCCAGAGGGCATAATCTGCGAACTGAACCTCGAGGGGCACGAAATCAGGTTCAGTTCCAGACACCCTGGCGTCGTACGCCGCAAGGACGTCGACTAGCAGCGGGTTCATCGACTCGCCGTCGGCGGCAATGTGATGGACAACGACCGCGACCACCGCTCGCTCCGCGTCGACCTCCCAGACCCGCACGCGGATCGGCCAATCAACAGCGACGTCGAACCCGGAGACCACCGCATCCTCAAGCCCGAGCTGGTCGGAGGCGATCCCCCAGTCCAGGCGGTCGGCGATCTGATCGACCGGATGCACTAGCTGAGAAGCGACTCCGTCGACCGACGGGAAGCTAGTCCGCAGGACCTCGTGGCGTTCCACCACGTCGACGATCGCCAGGCGCAGTGCCTCAATGTCGAGAGCGCCCCGCACCTGCAACACAATCGGAATGTTGTAGGTCGGCAGGGACGGATCGAACTGGTTGATGAACCACATCCGCTGCTGAGCGAAAGACAACGGCACAAACTCCGGGCGATGCGCGCGGGCGACAATCGGCGGCAAACCCTGCACATGCCCGGACACCTCAGCCACAAGCGCACGCACCGAAGGCGCGTCGAACAAATCACGCACCGACGTCTCCACACCAAGCACCTGACCCACCCGAGCGGCAACCCTCATCGCAGATAGCGAATTACCACCCAGGTCAAAGAACGACTCGGCCACGCTGACCTGATCGACCCCCAACACGTCAGCGAACACTGAAGCAACGCGTTCTTCTTCCTCCGTCTCCGGCGCCACATACTCGGCGGCCGCGAACTCTGGTTCCGGCAACGCCTTTCGATCGATCTTGCCCGCGCTGTTGAGTGCGATGTCGTCGAGGACAACCCAGACGGTCGGACGCATGTACTCCGGCAACGCATCGGCCACGACAACCTTGACAGCGTCGAGATCGATACCCGAGACCCCGGCGGGCCCGGCGATGTAGGCAACCAGATGCTGGTCCCCGGTAGGTGCGTCGATGACCGTAGCCGCGGTGTGCACCACCCCGGGCGCAGTGGCGATCACCGCTTCGATCTCACCGAGCTCAATGCGCTGCCCACGCAACTTCACCTGGAAGTCGGTGCGGCCCAGATACTCCAGGACCCCGTCGCGACGTCGACGAACGAGATCGCCGGTGCGGTAGAGACGTTCGCCACGACCGAAGGGACTGGCGACGAAACGCTCCGAGGTCAGATCCGGCCGGGCGGCGTAGCCGCGTGCCAGCTGGACGCCTCCGAGGTAGAGCTCACCCGGGACACCGGGCGGCACTCGCCGCAGTCGGGAATCGAGCACCACGGACGACGAGTTCCACATCGGAATGCCGATCGGCACCGACGGATCCTCGAAATGGACCGCCTCGATCCGCTCATAGGTGATCTCGACCGCAGCTTCGGTCGGGCCGTAGAGGTTGTAGAACAACACCTGCGGCAACCAGTCGCGCACCCGACCGGCCGACGCCGGTGGCAGAGCCTCGCCGGTTGTGGAGATGATGCGCACCGATTTCCAGGCCCGTACCCGCTCCTCGCCGGCGACCTCGAGGAAGACCGACAGCATCGACGGCACGAAGTGGACCATCGTCGCCCCGGTCCGACTGACCTCGTCGGCGACGTAGACCGGGTCCAGGTGGCCGTCAGCTTGAAGGATGACCATCGACGCGCCGACCATGAGGGGCGCGAACAACTCAGGCACCGACACATCGAACGTGTACGGGGTCTTCAGCACCACACGGTCGACGGTGCCGATGGGCAGTTCGTCCAGGCCCCACCAGAGGCGGTTCAGCACCGCGGCATGGGTAAGCGTGACACCCTTCGGACGTCCGGTGGACCCTGAGGTGAAGAGGGTGTAGATAGCGTCGTCGCCGCGGATGGGACGGACGCGTTCGGCATCGGTCAAGGGCGGCGTGGACAGGTCGACCGCCGCGTCGGCACTGATCGCGTGCATCGTCACGAGGTCGCCGAGTTCGGCGACGGCGGGCGGCGTCCGGTCCCCGCTGACGAGCACCACTGAGGCACCTGCTGTCTCGACCATGTACCGCACGCGTTCAGCGGGCGCCGACGTGTCGATCGGAACGTACTGCCCGCCTGCGGTGACCACCGCGTGAATCGCGACGACCATCTCGACCGAGCGCGGAATACACAGGCCCACTGCGGTATCCGGTCCGACGCCCAGGTCTCGCAGCGCCCGGGCGAGGGTGTTGACCCGCGCGCCGAACTCGACGTAGGACACCTCACGCTCGCCGGCGATGAGCGCGGTGCGACCGCTGTCCCGGATGACCGTCCGCATCACCGCGGCATCCACAGAGACGACATCCGGCAGCGTCACATCCGGGCCCTGCTCGAACCCGCGGACCGCGGCGACCTCGTCGGGCGACATCAGTTCGACGTCGAGGACTCCGATCGCCGGGTTCGCGATGACGTCCGAGAGGAGACGCAGGAACCGTTGCCGCAACAGGACTACAGTCGGCTCGTCGAACAAGTCGGTGGCGTAGACGATGGATCCGCGCCACGGCTGGCCGGCGGCCGCGGCCGCGAGCCCGATGGTCAGATCCACTTTCGCCGGGGTGACTTCGTTGTCCACGGCTTCGACGGTCAGACCGTCCACCACGACCGCGCCCAACTCTCCACCGAGTTCCGGCAGCGTCGCCTGGTTCAGGGTGAACAGGACTTGAGCCAATGGGGCGAAGGCCTCGGACCGGACCGGGTTGAGGTGGTCGACCAGACGCTCGAAGGGCAGGTCGGCATTGGCGAAGGCATCGAGGTCGGTGTCGCGGGTCTGCTCGAGGATGTCGAGGAAGGTCGCGGCGGGATCGACACGGGTACGCAACACCAAGGTGTTGACGAACATGCCGATGAGCGGATCGAGTTCGGGCTGACCGCGCCCGGCAATGGGCGTCGCGATGGCCACGTCGTCGACCAGCGACGTACGGCTCAACAACACCGCCAACGCTGCATGGATCACCATGAACGCTGTCACCCCGTGCTCGCGGGCCATCCCGTTGATCGCGTCGCCCAGCTCCCCGGGGACCTCGATCGGCAGGTGCGCACCGTGCTGACTCGCGACAGCCGGCCGCGGTCGGTCGGCGGGTAGATCAATGACCTCCGGAAGGCCGGCGAGCTGCTGTTCCCAGTATCGGAGTTGTTGCGACACCGGCGAAGTCGGATCATCGGCGTCGCCGAGCACTTCGTGCTGCCACAGCGCGACGTCAGCGACCTGCACGTCGAGAGTGGGAAATGCGGGCGTCTGTCCGACGCGCCGCGCGGAATAGGCGGTCATCAGGTCGCGGGCCAGGACCGGACGCGACTCACCATCGGACGCGATGTGGTGCAGGACGATCAGGAACACATGTTCGTGGTCACCGGTCCGCGTCAGTCGCGCACGCAGGGGCCAGTCCATGGCGACGTCGAACCCCGTTGCCGCCGCGGCGAGCAGATCGTCGGTGGTGCCGACCACAGCCCAATCGAGTCGGCCGTCGACCTCGTCGGCGGAGTGGACCACCTGGTGCGGCACCCCGTCCGCGGACGGGAAGGTCGTACGGAGAACTTCATGGCGACGTACGACGTCGGCGAGTGCACCGCGCAGCGCCGCGCTGTCCAGATCGCCACGCAGCGTAAGAGCGATCGGGATGTTGTAAGTCGCCTGCCCGGGGTCGAGTTGGTTGATGAACCACATCCGCTGTTGTGCGAAGGTGAGGGGCAGACTTTCCGGACGTGGACGGTACGCCGCCACCGGGGCCAACGCTCGTCCGCGTCCACCTGCACGACCCACGAGTTTCCGCACCGTCGGCGCGTCGAACACATCGCGCACCGAGACATCACGCCCCAACGCATCCGAGACACGCGAGGCCAACCGCATCGCCGACAGCGAGGTGCCGCCGATGGCGAAGAAGTCGTCGGTCGCGCCGACCCGCTCGACATCGAGCAGGCCGGCGAAGATCTCGGCCACCTCGGTCTCCTGGCCGTCGGCCGGCGGGACGTACTCGCCCGCGGTGAACTCGGGCGCCGGGAGCGCACGACGATCGACCTTGCCCGAGGTGGTCAGCGGCATCTGGTCCAGGACCATCCACGTGGTCGGGACCATGAACTCCGGGAGTCCCCGCCGCGCAACGTCTTTCACCGTGTCGGCGTCGAGATCGACGCCCGGCCCGGCGGCCAGGTAGGCCACCAGCTGCTCGCCTCCCCCGGCGGGGGCGGCGACCACCACGGCGGTGTGCACGACACCGGGGGCCGATCCGAGCACCGACTCGATCTCGCCGAGTTCGATGCGCTGGCCGCGCAGCTTCACCTGGAAGTCGTTGCGGCCCAGGTATTCGAGTTCACCGGCGGCGTTCCAGCGTCCGCGGTCACCGGTGCGGTACAGGCGCGCGCCGGCCGGCCCGAACGGGTCGGCGACGAAGGTCTGGGCGGTCAGGCCGGGCCGCGAGGCGTACCCGCGTGCCAGCTGGACTCCGCCGAGGTACAGCTCACCGTCCACGCCGACGGGTACCGGACGCAGCCGCGCGTCGAGCACGCGCACCGACGAGTTCCAGACCGGGGTTCCGATCGGGATGTTCTGCGGCGGCGGCCCGGTGACGGCACCGTAGGTGATGTCGACGACGGCCTCGGTGGGACCGTACTGGTTGACCAGCAACGCATTCGGAAGTGCGGCGGCCAGTCCCGAGGCCAGACCCGGGAGCAGCGCCTCGCCGCCGGAGAAGATCCGGCGCAGGCTGGCGAGCCGCTCGATGCCGACACCGGTGGCGCCGTCGAGGAAGGCGGCGAGCATCGAGGGCACGAACTTCACCGTGGTCACGCCATGGCGCTCGATGAGCCCGGCGAGATGACGCGGATCGCGGTGGCCGCCCGGTTCGGCGACGACGACCGGCGACGCGTTGAACACCGGTCCGAAAAACTCCCAGACCGAGGCGTCGAAGGTGTACGGGGTCTTCAGCAGGAAGCGATGCGGCCCTTCGCCGTTGGATTCGCTGAACCACGCGAGGGTGTTGCGCAGCGCGCCGTGGGTGACGGTGACACCCTTCGGGCGTCCCGTCGATCCGGAGGTGAAGATCGTGTAGACGGCGTTGTCCGGGTGGACGACCCCGAGACGGTCGGCCTCGGTCACCGGCGGTACGGGCGCGTCCGGGAGCGGCGTCGAGGCGTCGACACGCACGATCCGGCCCCCGAACTCGTCGAGGACCGACGGGACCGTTCCGGGACCGACGACGACGGTGGCCACCTGTGCGGTGTCGAGGATGTACTGCCCGCGTTCGGCCGGGCTCTCCGGGTCGACGGGTACGTAATGCCCGCCGGCGGCGACGATTCCGTGTACCGCGACCATGATCTCGACCGACCGGTCGAGACAGACGCCGACCGCGACGTCCGGGCCCACCCCCGCGTCGATGAGCTCGCGCGCCAGCAGTGACACGCGGGCGGCGAACTCGGCCTGGTCGACCACACGGTCGGCGAAGATGACCGCAGGGGCTTCGGGAGCCGAGGCGGCGTTCGACGCCACGAGGTCGGCCACGGTGTGCGGCGATCCCACCTCGACCCGGGCGCCGGTCGCGAAGTCGTCGAGACGCGACGACTCGTCCGGCAGCACGAGCCCGGCGTCGCCGACGGGACGCGACGGCGCGCTCAGGACTCCGGTCAGCACGGCGACGAGTCGACGGGTGAGGGTGTCGATCGTGGATTCGTCGAACAGGTCGGTGGCATAGATGACCGATCCGGCCCATCGGCGCCCGTCGTCTCCCCGGTCGATCGCGAAGTTCAGGTCGACCTTCGCACCCGGTGCGGCCGGGGGAAGGGGCTCGAAGCCCAGGTCGCCGATGGAACTGCTCTGTTCGGCGTCGATCGCGAAGTCGGCCGAGGCCGACTGGTCGAAGGTGAGATTCACCTGGGCGAGCGGCGCGAAGGCCTCCGTCCGCACCGGGTTCAGCTTCTCCACGAGGGTCTCGAACGGCACGTCGGAGTTCGCGAACGCGTCCAGGTCGGTCGCCCGGACCCGGTCCAGCAGCGACTCGAAGGACTCGGCACCGTCGACCGGGACCCGGAGCACCAGCGTGTTGACGAACATGCCCACGAGCGGGTCGAGCGCGGCCTTGCCGCGCCCGGCGATCGGGGTACCGACGACGATGTCGCCGTCGGACGACAGGCGTGCGAGCAGGACCGCGAGGGCCGCGTGGACGACCATGAACGGGGTGACGCCCCGCTCGGCGGCCACGCGTTCGATCGCGGTCCCGATCTCGGCCGGGATGTCGAAGTCGAACCGAGCGCCGCGTTGCGACGCCACCGCCGGACGCGGCCGGTCGGTGGGCAGTTCGAGGACGTCCGGCGCTCCCGCGAGGCGCTGGACCCAGTGGTCCAGCTGCGCGGCGATGCGCGAGTTCGGGTCGCCGGCGGAGCCGAAGACCTCGTGCTGCCAGATCGCGTAGTCGGCGAACTCCACCTCGAGCGGCGCGAAGACCGGGTCCCAGCCCTCGGCGCGTGCACCGTAGGCGGTGATGAGGTCGGCGAGCATCGGCCTCATCGACTCGCCGTCGGCGGCGATGTGGTGGACGACCACCACGAAGACGAACTCTCCCGCGCTCACCGGCCACAGGCGTGCGCGGATTGGCCACTCGGCGGTCACGTCGAAGCCGTCGGTGACCGCGGCCTCGATCTCGGCCTGCGAGCCGACGACCGCCCAGTCCAGTCGGTCGACCTGGTCCGGACCGTCGATGCGCTGGTGGGGAACCCCGTCGACCTCGGGGAACGTGGTGCGCAGCACGGCTTGTCGTGCGACGAGGTCGGTCACCGCGGCGCGCAGCGCGTCGGTGTCGAGGTCGCCGCGCAAGCGCAGTGCGATCGGGATGTTGTAGGTCGACGACGCGGGTTCGAACCGGTTGATGAACCACAGGCGCTGCTGAGCGAACGACAGCGGGATGCGCTCCGGGCGGGGCGACACCGCCACCACGGGTGGCAGAGTGCTCCCGCGGCCGGACACGGCGTCCACCAGGTCCCGGACGGACGGTGCCTCGAAGACGTCTCGAACCGACACGTCGGTACCGAGTGCATCGGCGACGCGCGAGGCGAGGCGGGTCGCGGACAGCGAGTTGCCGCCGAGATCGAAGAAGCTTGTCGTGACCCCGATCTCGTCGACACCGAGGACCTCGGCGAAGACCTGGGCGACGGCGGTCTCCTGCGGGCCCGCGGGCGCGACGACCTCGTCGGCGACGGTCGCCGCGTCCGGAACCGGAAGCGCCTCCCGGTCGAGTTTGCCGTTCGCCGTGAGGGGCAGGACCTCGACGTCGACGATCTGGTCGGGGACCATGTACGACGGCACCGCACGTCCGGCGATGCGCCGGACCTCGGTCGCGTCGACCGCGTCCTGCTCGTCGCGGACCAGGTAACCGATGAGTTGCTCACCGCGACCGGGGATGTCGAGGACACGTGCCGCTGCCGCGCTCACACCCGGCACCGCCAGCAGCGCCGCCTCGATCTCGCCGAACTCGATCCGGTAGCCACGCAACTGGACCTGCGCGTCACCGCGCCCGAGGTACTCGATGTCGTCACCCACGCGACGGGCGAGGTCGCCGGTGCGGTACATGCGGGTTCCGGGCTCGCCGTAGGGTGACGCGACGAAACGCGTCGACGACAGCCCGGCGCGCTTCAGGTAACCCTGCGCCAGTTGCCCACCGGTGACGTACATCTCGCCCACGACACCCTCGGGGACCGGCCGCAGCCGGTCGTCGAGCACGTGGATGGCCAGCGACGACAGCGGCCGGCCGATGAAGCTCGCGTCGTCGGCCGCCACCGATTGCGGGTCGAGCGGCCGGAAACTGACGTGCACGGTCGTCTCGGTGATGCCGTACATGTTGACCAGCGTCGTGGTCTCGTCCGGATGGTCGTCGAACCAGCGCCGCACCTGCTCGAAGCTGAGCGCCTCGCCGCCGAACACGATGTAGCGCAATGACAGCGGGGTGTCGTGGCGTCGTCGGGTCTCGGCGAGCTGGTAGAACGCCGACGGCGTCTGGCTCAGCACGGTGACCCGTTCGCGGGCGAGCAGATCGAGGAACTCCTCCGGCGCCCGCGCGAGATCCCGGTCGACCAGGACCAAGCGGCCACCGGTCAGCAGCGGTCCCCACAGCTCCCAGACCGAGAAGTCGAACGCGTACGAGTGGAACATCGTCCACACGTCCGTCTCGTCGATGTCGAAATCATCTGCGGCGGTGTCCATCAGGGTCACCACGTCGCGGTGGGTGACCTCGACACCCTTGGGCCGGCCCGTGGAACCCGACGTGTAGATCACGTAGGCACGCGAATCGGGATGAACCGCAACCGGTTTCGGAGTCGCAGCGGCACCTTCAGCGATCAGCTGCGCGACCGGCACCACCGGCGTGGTGCCCAACTGGGACCACAGTTCGAAGTCCGCGGTCGTGTCGTCGATGATCACCGCGCTCGGCGCGGCATCGGAGACGATGAAACGCAGGCGGTCGACCGGATTGGTGGTGTCCAGCGGCAGATAGCCGGCGCCGGACCGCAACACACCCAGGATCGAGGAGACGAGATCGACGCCGCGGGAGGTCGCCACGGCGACGAGATCGCCGGTGGAGACTCCTCGCGCACTCAGGGCCGCGGCGACCGCGGCGGAACGTTCGTCGATCTCGCGGTAGTCGAGTGTGGACGTGGTGTCGGTGACGGCCGGACGATCGGCGTGGGTGCGCGCTGCCCGCGCGAACAACTCGGCGAGCGAGGCGTCGGTGTTGCGGGTCCGGGTCACCGGCGGCGTGAGCTCGCTCCGGTACTCGGCGTCGTCGAGCAGGGAGATGGCCCCGACCTCGGTGGCCGGGTCGGCGACGAGGGTCGTGAGGATGCGGATCAACGCATCCGAGTACACCTCCACCTGTCGCTCGTCGAAGGAGGCGGGCAGATACTTCAGTTTCAGCTCGATCTGGTCGCCGACCACGCCGGTCACCAGGTTGAGCGGGTAGTGGGTCGAGTCGGTGGCGTCGAGATCCTCGATCCCGATGCCGCCGGCGTCGGCCCCCTGCTTCAGGGACTGGGCGTCGACCGGGTAGGACTCGTGCACCGCGAGGGTGTCGAACAGCTGTCCGCGACCGACGAGTGCGGTCAGCGCGGGCAGTCCGAGGTGCTGGTGGTCGAGCACCGCGACCTTCGAAGCCTGCAGCGCGTCCAGGACGTCGGCGGCGCGGGCGCCCGGGTCGACGTCCGAGACCGCGGGCAGGGTGTTGATGAAGAGGCCGACCATCGTCTCGACGCCGTCCAGATCGGCCGGACGTCCGGAGACCGTCTCGCCGAAGACGACCGTGCGCTGACCGGTGATGCGCGAGAGCAGCACCGCCCAGGCGAACTGCATCACTGTCGAGACGGTCACTCCCCGTGCGCGCGTGAGGTCTTCGACGGCGGAGGTGATCTCGGCCGGGAGCAGCACGCTGTGATCGCGCGGAAGCTGATCGGAGGTCGCCTCGCGGCCGGAGCCGACGAGGGTCGGCTCGTCGACGGCGGACAGCACCGACCGCCAGGCCGCCAGTCCCGCTTCGGTGTCGGAGGCGGCGATGTACCGCAGGTAGTCGAAGTAGTCTCCCCGAGCCCCGGATTCGGCGGCGACGGTGCCGGTGTAGGTCTGACCGGTGGCGTACAGCGCGAACAGGTCGGCCATGATCAGCGGGCTCGACCAGCCGTCGATCAGGATGTGGTGGCTGGTGACGACCAACGTCGAGCGCGTGCCACTGCGGACGAGGACGAACCGCATGAGCGGGCCGGACTCGAGGTCGAACGCCGTCGCGCGTTCGACCTGCGCGACTGCGGCGATCGCATCGTCGCCGCTGTTGGCGTCCACTGTCCGCCAAGGGATCTCGACCGTCTCCGGAACCACCGCGACGACCTCGCCGCTGGGTACCCGGACGAAACTGGAGCGGAGTACCCGATGGCGGGCGAAGACCTCGCGCACGGCCTCGGCGAGACGGGTGGCGTCGACCTCGCCCTTGAGCGTGAGAACCGCCTGCGCGGTGTAGACGTCGACCGCCCCGGCTTCGCGGCCCGCCGCGGCGAGTTCGGCCTGGAACTGCAGGCCGCGCTGCAGCGGCGACAGCGGCCACACGTCGGCGCCCGGATACCGCCGGGCCAGGTGATCGAGATCGTCCTGGGTGACGCGCGCACCGAGGACATCCGACGGGGAGAGTCCCGGATCGCCGACGCGGGCGACCTCGTCGACGATGGTCGCGAGCTCGGCGTCCCAGCGCCGCGCGAGGTCGTCGACCGCCTCGGTGTCGATCGCGCCGCGCGGGAACGTGAATCCCGCGACGAACTCGCGACCGCTGTCGCCGATCGCGGTTCCCGCGTTGATGCTCAGCAGGTTCGGCACGACCATCGCGCCGGTGACCGTGCCGGGCAGGCGCGGTGCGGCGGGGTCGGGCAGGAACGGCATGCCCGACTCGCCCACGGCCGAGGCGTTCTCGCCGCCGGCCCCGGTTCCCGTGACGTTGCCGAGGTAGTTGAAGCCGATGCTCGGCAACGGTCGCCGGGACAGCTCGGTGTCGCCGTAGCGGAGGAGTCCGTAACCGATCCCGTTGTCGGGTTGGCCGACCCGCTCCTCCTTGGCGAGCTTGACCGTGTGGACAGCGTCACCGCGGACGTCGACGGCCATCGGCGCGATGGTCGTGAACCACCCGACGGTCCGGGACAGATCCACGGTCCGCGGATCGGTTCCGTGCAGGAGGGATTCCTCATATCGGCCGTGACCCTCGAGCAGGATGGTCACCGGCCGGTCGTCGGCGATGCCCCGGGCCTGCTGCCACGACCGGACGGCGCGCGCCAGAGCAGCCACGAGAGCGTCGTTGACGTTGCCGCGGAAGGCGGTCGGCACTGAAGTCAGCAGCGCCTCGGTCACCGACGAGCCGACCGAGTGCACCACGGTCTCAGTGGTCGACATGCGGTCACGCGCGCGGTCGACCTCCGCCCCGAGGTCGGTGACCCGTTCCGGCGACCGTTCGAGCCAATAGCGCAACTCGTCGGATCGCCCGGCCCGCTGGGCATCGAGCGCGGCGGTGAAGGCGCGCGCCGAGGTGACCTCCGGTCGCAACGAATACGCCTGACCGCCTTGATGTTGCGCCCACGCGGTCAGCAGGTCCTCGATGATGACCCGCCACGAGACGGCGTCGACGCCCAGGTGGTGGATCACGACGACGAGCCGTGCGGCGGCGTCTGGGGCGGTGACCAGAACGGCCGCGACGAGCTTCCCGCTGGTCGGGTCGAGGCGCCGGGAGGCGTCCTCGAAGGCCGCGACGACGGTGTCGGAGAAGCCGGGGTCGCCGACGAGCGCGGGAGAAGCGAGCGCGGTGACCGCACCGGGCACCAGTGGCGCGACACCGGTGCGCATGCGCCACTCACCATCCGGCCCCGATTCGACGGCCGCGGCGAGCATCGGATGAACGGACACGACCTGCCCGAGGAGTTCCTGCGCGATCTCGACGGTGAGTCCGGCCGGCGCGGTCAGCACCATGGACTGGGAGAAATCGGCGAAGTCGGTGACCACGTCGGTCTGATCGAGGATCCACGAGACCACCGGCGGCACGGCCATCGGGCCGATCCCGCCGCCGGCCGGTTCCTCGAGGGCGGGCACCCGCTCGCCACGGGCGCCGACGGCGCGGGCAATCGCCCGAACGGTCTTGTGCTCGAAGATGTCTCGAGGCGACACATCGATCCCGGCGGCCCGCGCGGCCGAAGCGACCTGAATGGACATGATGGAATCGCCGCCGAGGGCGAAGAAGGAGTCGCTGACGCTGACGCGTTCGAGACCCAGGAGTCCGGCGATGATCGTGGCGAGCTGCTGCTCGACCGGCGTCTCGGCGTCGACGTGATCGGAGTCGACCTCGATGGTCGGCGCGGGGAGTGCCCGACGATCGAGCTTGCCCACCGGGGTCAGCGGCAGTGCGTCGAGCACGACGATCCCGGCCGGCACCATGAACAACGGCAACCGGTCGGCGAGATGCTCACGCAGCGTGGCGATGTCGACTGCGTCGCGCAACACCACGTAGGCGGCGAGCGCCGAGACGACCGACTGTCCACTCGCGGCGAGCCCGCCGTCAGAGTCGACGCCGACGACGACCGCGGAGGCCACCGCGGGGTGACCGCCGAGCGCACTCTCGATCTCGCCGAGTTCGATACGCAGACCGCGAAGCTTGATCTGGTCGTCGCTACGACCGACATAGTCCACCGAGAGCGACCCGTCGCGGTCACGGGCCCAGCGGACGATGTCCCCGGTGCGATAGATCCGGTCGCCCGGCGCGCCGAAGGGGTTGGCGACGAAGCGCTCCGCGGTCAGACCGCGGCGCGCGAGGTAGCCGCGCGCCAGGGCCGGGCCGCTCACGTACAGTTCGCCCGCCACCCCGACCGGAACTGGGCGAAGCCGGGAGTCGAGCACCAGCAGGTCGACGCCGCCGATCGGCGGTCCGACGAGGACCGGTTCCTCGACCCGCATGGGCGGGCCGATCGCGACACCGATCGTGGTCTCGGTGGGTCCGTAGAGGTTCTGGAAGCGCACCAGTGGTGCCCAGCGGTCACGCAAGGTGTCCGGGACCGCCTCACCGCCCGCGTAGACGGTGTGCAGATCCGGGAGGTCGGCCGGATCGAGGGAGGCGAGCACTGTCGGGGTGAGGAATGTATGGGTCACGCGGTGCTCGCGCATGAAGTCCGCGAGCGGTGCACCGGCCACCGCGTCGCGGTGCCGGTACACGACGGAGGCACCCACGGTGAAGGCGAGCAGATACTCGAGTACGAAGGCGTCGAAACTGGGTGAGGCGAAACCCAGGACACGTGAGTCCGGGGTGATGCCGGATTTCTCCGCGGCCTCGACGCCGAAGTTGCGCAGGCCGCCCGCGGTGACCTCGACGCCCTTGGGCGTACCGGTCGATCCGGACGTGTAGATCACGTAGGCCGTGTCGTCGGCCCCGACCGCGCTCGGCCGGTCGGCGTCGGTCACAGGCGAATCACTGGCCGCCGCAACGGCTTCGATGAGCTCCGGCGCGTCCAGTTCCAGCCACTCGCTGCCGGGAATCCCGGGCCCGGCCACGTCGCCGAGCGTGAGCCCGAGCCGCGCACCGGAATCGGTGATCATGTGCGACACGCGATCCGCCGGGTAATCCGGGTCGATCGGTACGTACCCGGCCCCGGTCTTGGCCACCGCCCAGATCGCGACCATCAGTTCCGCCGACCGCGGGATGAGCAGCGCGACCAGGGTGCCGCGGCCGATGCCCCGATCCAGCAGGTGACGAGCCAGCCGGTTCGACGCGGCATCGAGCTCGCCGTACGTCAATGACCGCTCGGGGTCGACGACCGCGGTCCGGTCCGCTCCGCCGCGCCGGACCGCGGCGGCGAACAGCTCGGCCAGCGGCACGGCCGGCGTCGCGGGCTGACGGCCCACGGGGGTCAGCAGCTCGCGCTCGTCGGTGTCGAACAGGTCGGCGTCACCCACCGGCACGGTCGCGTCGGTGACCAGCTCGTGCAGCAACCGCGCGAATCGATCCATCATCCGCGCGACCGTCGCCTCGTCGAACAGGTCCGTGGCGTAGTTGACCCGGCCGATCCAGGACCCGGCGCGACCCCCGCGGAGTCCGACCGTCAGGTCCACCTTGGCCGAGTTCTCCTCAGTCTCCACCACTTCCACCGCGAGCTCGTCGATGTCGGCGACGAGAGTGGACGGATCCGCGGGAGTGGGGTCGACGGTCAGCAGGATCTGCGTCAGCGGCGCGAAGGCCTCCGAACGTGACGGCGCGAGTGCGTCCACGACCGCCTCGAAGGGGGCATCGGCGTGGGCGAAGGCGTCGAGATCGGTGACCCGCACGGCGTCGAGAAGGTCGGCGAACCGCTGCGCCGGGTCGACCACGGTCCGCAGAACCAGGGTGTTGACGAACATGCCGACCAGCGGATCCAGGGCGGCGTCGCCGCGTCCGGCGATCGGGGTGCCGATGGCGATGTCGTCGGTGGCCGAGAGTCGCGACAGCAGCACGGCCAGTGCCGCATGGATGACCATGAACTCGGTGACACCACGCTCGGTGGCGAGATTTCGGACGAGATCTGCTGTCGCCGAGTCGATCTCGAAACCGACTTCGGCGCCGGCCATCGACGCGACCTTCGGACGCGGACGGTCGGCGGGGAGTTCGAGCACCTCGGGAAGCCCGGCCAGCGCGGTGCGCCAGTAGTCGACCTGCGCCGAGACCCGCGAATCCGGGTCGTCGATCGAGCCGAGCTCACGACGTTGCCAGAGCGCGACGTCGGCGAACTGCACCTCCAGCTCCGCGAAGTCGGGCGAACGACCCTGGGAGCGCGCGACATACGCTGTCACCACGTCGGTGACGAGCGGGCGCATCGATTCGCCGTCGCCGGCGATGTGGTGGATCACGATGAGGACGATGTGTTCGAGGTCGTCGACGCGATGCACGCGGATGCGGATCGGTCGCTGCACGGCGACATCGAAACCCGTGCCGGCGGCGGCGAACAGGTCGGATTCCTCGTCGACGACAGCCCAGTCGAGTTCGGCGCCCACACCGGTGGCGTCCCCGATGACCTGTCGCGGTGCGCCGTCGATCGACGGGAACACCGTGCGGAGCACTTCCTGACGCTCGACGACGTCGACCATCGCGGCACGCAGCGCGGCGAGGTCGAGCTTGCCGCGCAGGCGCAGGGCGATCGGGATGTTGTAGGCCGCCGAGCTGGTGTCGAACTGGTTGATGAACCAGATGCGTTGCTGCGCATAGGACAGCGGGATCTCATCCGGGCGCGGGCGTACCGCGGTGACCGGCGGTAGGCCGGGTACGCGGTCGGCGACGCGTTGCGCGAGCTCGCGCACGCTCGGTGCGTCGAAGAGGTCGCGGACGCTGACCTCGACGCCGAGCGCCGCACCGGCGCGGGCCGCGACCCGCATCGCGGCCAGGGAGTTGCCGCCGAGATCGAAGAAGGAGTCGACGACCGAGACCCGCTCGACCCCGAGGACCTCGGCGACGACAGCGGCCAGGGCCTGCTCGGCCGGCGTCGTCGGCTCGACGATCTCGGACTCGGACACGGTGGGCGCCGGCAGCGCGCGCCGGTCGACCTTGCCGGAGGCGTTACGGGGCATCTCGTCGAGGACGACCCACAGTGTCGGGCGCAGGTGGGTGAGCAATCGTTCCGCGGCGAAGGCGCGGACCGTGTCGACGTCCACGGTGTCGCCCGGATGGCCCGTCAGGTAGGCGACGAGCGCATCGCCCGCGGAGGTGGTGGTCACCGCGGCAGCAGCAGCGACCACGCCCGGCGCGGCGGACAGGACTGCCTCTGTCTCGCCGAGTTCGATGCGCTGTCCGTGGATCTTGACCTGGAAGTCGGCGCGGCCGAGATACTCGAGTTCACCGTCGGCGCGCCAGCGTGCGAGGTCGCCGGTCCGGTACAGCCGCGAGCCCGCTGGGCCGGCCGGGTCGGCGACGAACGCCTGGGCGGTCAGCGCCGGCGCGCCGGCATACCCGCGGGCCATCTGCGCGCCACCCAGGTACAGCTCGCCGGGAACGCCGGGCGGCACCGGGCGGAGGCGGTTGTCGAGGACCCGGGCCGTCACGCCCGGTGCCGGGCGGCCGATGGTGACGACCTCGACCGGTTCGACCAGGGGCCGGATCGTCGCGTCCACCGTCATCTCGGTCGGCCCGTACTGGTTGACGACCACCGCGTATGGGGCGGCCGCAAGCGTCTGCTGCGTCACCGCGGGGGTGAGTGACTCACCGCCGGTGAAGATCTGACGCACCGAGGACAGACCGGTGGCGGGATCGAAGCTCTCGTCGAGGAACACCGCGAGCAGCGACGGCACGAACTGCACGGAGGTGACCCGCTCGTCGGCGATGACCCGGGCGAGATGCGCCGGATCACGGTGGCCGTCGGGTGCTGCGACCACGGCCGTGGCGCCCGCGACGAACGGCCAGAACAGCTCCCAGACCGAGGCGTCGAAGGTGTAGGGGGTCTTCACCAGCACCCGTTCGTCCGCCGGGTCACCGGTGTAGGCCCCGAACCAGGACAGCATGTCGTGCAGGCCCCGATGGGTGACCGTCACGCCCTTGGGCTGACCGGTCGAGCCCGAGGTGAACAGCGTGTAGACCGGGTGCCCGGCGCGCAGCGCCACCGGACGCTCCGCGGGCGTGACGGGAGCCGACGCAGCGGTCGCTAGCGCGTCGAGATCAACGGTGACGAAGGTTTCCGGAACGGTGGACGCGGCCTCGGCCCAGCTCGGACGTGCCCCGGCGACGACCACCGTCGACGCACCGGACAGCGCCAGCTGCCGGCGGACGACCTCGGCCGGCGCCTCCGGGTCGATCGGCACGTAGGTTCCGCCGGCGAGCACGATCCCGTGGATCGCGACGAGCATCTCGACCGACCGCGGAACGGCAACCGCGACTGCCACATCCGGCCCGACACCCTGCTCGAGCAGTCGTCGTGCGAACGCGTGGACCAGCGCCCCGTACTCGGCATGGTCGTAGGTGCGCCCGCCCGCGCGAACGGCGGGGCGGGACGCGTTGCGGGCGAACGAGTCCGCCAGCGCATCCGCGACCGTGACGACCTGCCCGGGACCGGCGTCGGTGTCAGCCGCACCGACCCATCGTTCGATCGCCTCGTGCTCGGCCGAGGTCATCAGCTCGGCGTCGCCGACAGGCGCACCCGGGTCCGCGGTCAGGGCGTCGAGAAGGCGTACGAACCGATCGGCGAACAGGCGCACCGATTCGGCGTCGTACAGGTCGGTCGCATAGAGCACCGAGCCCTGCCAGTTGTCGCCGTTGTCGGCGATGCCGACGGTCAGGTCGACGCGCGCGGAGAGTTCGTCCGGTTCGGCCGGGGTCACGGCCAGGCCGCCGGCCTCGCCGATCGTCCCCCCGCCGATCGTCAACGTCTGCGAGGCCAGGTCGGCGATGGCCGACTGGTCGAAGGCGAGCCACACCTGCGCGAGGGGCGCGTAGGCCTCGGTGCGCAGCGGGTTCACCCGTTCGACGACCGCCTCGAAGGGGATGTCCGCGTTCGCGAAGGCCTCGAGATCGGTGCGGCGGACGTCGTCGAGCAGTTGGTCGAAGCCGGCCGAGGAGTCGACGCCGGTCCGAAGGACCAACGTGTTGACGAACATCCCGACCATCGGGTCGAGGATCGACTGGCCACGACCGGCGATCGGCGTCCCGACGGCGATGTCCTCGGTCGCGGACAGACGCGACAGCAGGACCGCGAGCGCCGCATGCGCGACCATGAACGGGGTCAGCCCGCGATCGCGGGCCAGGCGCGCAACACGCTCCGAGACCTCCTGCGGCACACTGAATTCGACGCGCGCACCGCGCTGTGAGGCCACGGCCGGACGTGGGCGGTCGGTGGGCAGCTCGAGCACGTCGGGCGCGCCGTCGAGTTGCCGCGCCCAGTACTGGAGCTGTGCCCCGATGAGCGAGGAGTCGTCGGTGGCGGCGCCGAACACCCGACGCTGCCACAGGGCGACGTCGGCCATCTGGACCGGCAGCGGCCGGAAGTCGGGCGCGTTCCCGGCCACCCGTGCGGTGTACGCGGTGATCAGGTCGGTCACCAGCGGCGCCAGGGATTCGCCGTCGCACGAGATGTGGTGCACCACCATCCCGAGGACCGCCTCGGTGTCCGAGATCCGGGAGAAGCCGACGCGCACCGGCAGTTCCGCGACCAGGTCGAACCCGCCGAGCATCACCTGCGGCAGCGCCGCTTGCGGCACCTCGCGCCAGTCGAGCATCGCAGCCGCCGCCGAGGGGTCGTGGACGAGTTGGTAGGCGTCGCCGTCGGCTTCGGGATAGGTGGTCCGCAGGACCTCGTGGCGGGTCATGACGTCGAGCAACGCCGCACGCAGCGCGTCGGCGTCCACGTCGCCCGACAACCGCAGGACCATCGGGATGTTGTAGGCGGGCGAGGCCGGGTCGAACCGGTTGATGAACCACATGCGCTGCTGTGCAAGCGACAGCGGGATGCGGTCCGGACGGTCGGCGACGGGCTCGATCGGGGGCAACCCCGGGCGCTTCGACGCCGCGGCCAGTGCGAGGTCGCGAACCGTCGGGGCGTCGAAGAGGTCACGGACGGTGAGGTCGACGCCGAGCGTCTCCGCGGCGCGGCCGACGATGCGGGCGGCCAGCAGCGAGTTACCACCGACGTCGAACACCGACTCGACGACACTGATGTCCTCGAGACCCAGTACCTCCGCGAAGATGTCCCGCAGGGCCGCCTCGGTGTCGTTCTCGGGCGCGACGAACTCGGTCGTCGACGCCAGCACCGGCCGCGGCAGTGCGCCGCGATCGAGTTTGCCGTTCTGGGTCAGTGGCAGCCGCTCGACCGTCATGACGACGTCGGGGACCATGTACTCCGGAACCGTGGCCGCGACTCGGCGGCGCACGACCTGTTCGTCGACCTCGGCGCCCTGCTCGGGAACCACGTAGGCGGCGAGGATCTCACCCCGGTCGGGCAGATCCACGACGTTCGCCGCACCCGCCGCGATCCCGTCGACACCGACGAGTGCGGCCTCGATCTCGCCGTACTCGATACGGAATCCGCGGAGCTGGACCTGGGCGTCGCCCCGACCGAGGTACTCGATGTCGTCGCCGACGCGGCGCGCCAGATCGCCGGTCCGGTACATCCGGTCACCGGAACCGTTAGGCGCGAACGGGTTCGCGACGAAACGCGTGGCACTGAGGCCGGCCCGGCGGAGATAACCTTGCGCGAGTTGCGTTCCGGTGACGTACATCTCACCGATGACGCCCTCGGGCACCGGCCGCAGCCGCGAGTCGAGGATGTGGATGTCCAGCGACGACAGCGGCCGTCCGATGAACGACGCGTCACCCGCCGACACCGCGTCGCGGTCCAGCGCGCGATAGCTGACGTGCACCGTGGTCTCGGTGATGCCGTACATGTTGACCAGCTGCGCACCGTCGGCCGGGTTGTCGTCGAACCACCGCCGGACCTGTTCGAAACTCAGCGCCTCACCGCCGAACACGATGTAGCGCAGCGCAAACGAGGCCTGCTTCTGTCGCTGGGCGGTGATGAGCTGGTAGAAGGCCGACGGCGTCTGGCTCAGCACCGTGACCCGCTCGGACTCGAGCAGCTCGACGAAGGCGTCCGGATCGCGCGTGGTGTCCTGGTCGACCACGACGACGCGCCCGCCGGTGACCAGCGGTCCCCAGATCTCCCAGACCGAGAAGTCGAACGCGTAGGAGTGGAACAGCGTCCACACGTCGTCCGGACCGAACGAGAACTCCTCCGCCGCGGCCTTCATCAGCGCGACGACCTCGTGATGCGAGACGACGACGCCCTTCGGCTGGCCCGTCGAACCCGAGGTGTAGATCAGGTAGGCCGGCAGCCGCTCGTCGAGGGGTTCGGGCTGCGCTCTCACCGCTCCCTGAGGAGTCCCGGCTGCCAACTCCTCGGGCGCCGCGAACCGCACGTCGATGACGCCCCACGCCGCGGCCAGGTCTGCGTCGGCGAGCACCAGCAGCGGCGCGGCGTCGTCGATGATCGACTGCGCGCGCGCAACCGGCTGGGAGCGGTCGAGCGGCAGGTACGCCGCCCCGGTCTTGAGGACGGCGAGCAGGGCCACGATCAGCTCGGCACGGCGCGCGAGCGCGACTCCTACGAGGCGGCCCGGACCTGCGCCGGTGGCGCGGAGTGCGCCGGCCAGCACCTCGGACCGCTCGTCGAGCTCGCGATAGGACAGTACGGTGCCGGTCGCGTCGCTGACCGCGGGCCGGTCCGCGTGGCGGGCCACCGCGGAACGGACGAGACCGGGCAGTGAGCCGAGGTCGGTGCTGCCGATCAGCTCCAGGGCCCGCTCTCGGATCAGCGCGATCGCGCGCCGGGTGGCGTCGGCGATCTCCGCGGGTGCGCGGCCGGCGGCGGCCTCGGTCTGGGTGACCCCGGCGCCGACGGCCGCCTCGGTGTCGAGCCCCTGCGCGATGAAGATCTGGGCCGTTGCCGAGACCCGTGCGTACAGCTCACCGAAGGTGACCGGACCGGACGCCGCCTCGTAGGCGGTCTCGGAGGGTGCGACGCCGGCCGAGAAGGCGATCAGGTGCAGTGTCGAAGGCCGCGAGCCCCAGGTGAGAGAGATGTTGGAGGCCGTTGAATCGACATCGGTCACGTCTGAGTCATTCCTTTGGTCGACTGCACTGCTTCGTTCCCGCGGGACCCGCCTCCGGTCACGGCGCGCCATCCAGAACCCGGAGTGCGTTGGTGCGGAGCTCTCCCAGTACGTCACCGAGTGCGTCGGGCCCCGACACCGCGAGGCCGGGCAACAAGCTCATCAGCGCGGTGGTGAGGGCAGAGTCCGGGTCAGGGAGTGCGGCAGCCATCGCATCACTGATCGACGACAGCACCATGAACGTTACCTGCGAATCCTGATGTGCGGCCGCCACCGCATCCGGCTGTGCGGCCGTGGCACGGGCGACCAGATCGGGGAGCGAGACGGCGCGTTCGGCGTCGGCGATGTCACCGGCCGCCGCCTGTTCGGCCGCGGTGACGATGTCGATGTCGCCCACCAGCACCTGCGGGTTCTCCGACACCTCCTCGAGTACTCGCAGGTACCGCTGCGCATAGCTCTCGACCGTGTTCTTGGTGAAGATGTCGGTGGCATAGATCAACTGGCCCGTCATTGAATCAGCGTCCTTTGCTGCCGGTGCACCGAAGTCGTTCGGGAACAACGTGAGCTGGAGATCCACCTTGGCTGGGGTCAACTGCTCGGATACCGGTGCGATCGTCATCGAGTCCATGTCGAGCGAGGGGATGGTGAAGTTCTGGTAGGCGAACATCACCTGATAGATCGGGTTGTAACTGGTGGGCGGCGAGGAGAGAACAGATGAAACGATCGTATCGAACGGGATCTCGGCGTTCGCCATGTCCGCCAGGTCCTCGTCGCGGACCCGCTGCAGGAGCTCGGCGAACTTCTCCTCGTCCTGGAGCCGCGAGCGCAGGGCCAGGGTGTTGACGAACATGCCGACCATGCCGTCCAGTTCGGGCTGACCCCGCCCGGCGAACGGGGTGCCGATCACGATGTCGCGCTGGGTGGTCAGCCGGCTCAGGAGCACCACCAGTGCGGTCTGCATCACCATGAACAGTGTCGCGTTGTGCTGGCGCGCGACCGCCTCGAGCTTGTGCACCAGGCCGCCGTCGATGTCGAAGCGCACCTCCTCGCCGACGAAGGACGGCGTCCGCGGGCGGGGACGGTCGGTCGGCAACTCCAGCCGGGCCGGCGCGTTGTGGAGCCGGTCGGCCCAATAAATGAGCTGCCGGTCCGCCTCGGTCGTCCCGTCGGGCCCGGGGACGGCGAGTGCCTCCTGCTGCCACAGCGTGTAGTCCAGGTACTGGACCGCGAGCGGCTGCCACTCCGGCCGGCGGCCGGCCACCCTCGCCGAATAGGCGGTCATGACATCGGTGGCCAGTGGCAGCATCGAGGCGCCGTCCGCGGTGATGTGGTGGACGACGAAGACCAGGATGTGCTCGGACTCGGTGAGCCGCAGCAACATCATCCGCAGCGGCGGGGCGATCGTGACGTCGAAGCCACGGCCGGTGAACTCCGCGATGGCCGACACGGGATCGTCGTCGACGTCGACGACGCTGCGCTCCAGCAATTCGAGTGCCGCGTCCCGGTCGAGCACGAGTTGGATCGGCTCGCCGTCGACCAGCGGATAGCGCGTCCGCATCGACTCGTGGCGGTCGATGAGGTCCTCGATGGCGCCGCCGATGGCGCCGGTGTCCAACTGTCCCGACAGTCGCAGCGCCATCGCGACGTTGTAGGCCGGCGACGCCGGATCGGCCCGGTTGATCAACCACATGCCGCGTTGTACGGCGGACAACGGCGCGCGGTCCCCGTGCGTGCGAGCCACCAGACGTGGCCGGCGCGAGGGAGTTCCGTGGTCGCTGGCGAATGTCGCCATCGCGCGCACCGACGGCGCGTCGAACACCGCGGCGACGGGGATGTCGACCTCGAGGTCGGCCGACAACCGGGCCGCGACCTTGGTCGCGCTCAACGAGTTCCCGCCGAGGTCGAAGAACGACTCGGCCACGCTGATCCGGTCCACGCCCAGGACATCGGCGAACACCCGGGCGATGACCCGCTCGGTCGCGGTGCTCGCGGGCACGAATTCGGCGGTCTCGATCACCGGCGCGGGCAACGCTTTTCGATCGACCTTGCCCGCCGAGTTGAGCGGCATGTCCGACAGCGGTATCCAGATCGTCGGCACCATGAACTCCGGCACCGTCCCGGTCAGATGCGACTGGGCCTCGGCCGGGCGGACGGAGTCGGGCGAGTAGTAGGCCACCAGGCTCTGTCCGGCGGCGAGGTCGGCGACCGTCACCGCCGTGTGGACGATGCCCGGCACCGACATCAGCGCCGACTCGATCTCGCCGAGCTCGAGGCGCTGACCCCGAAGCTTGACCTGGAAGTCGTTGCGGCCCAAGTACTCGATCTCTCCGGCGGGGCTCCACTTGCCGAGATCCCCGGTGCGGTAGAGCCGCGACCCGGACGGCCCATACGGGTCGGCCACGAAGCGTTCGGCGGTGAGCCGGCCCTGCGAGACGTATCCACGCGCCAGTTGGACGCCGCCGAGATAGATCTCACCGGGCACTCCGACCGGGAGCGGACGCAACCGGTGGTCGAGGACGTGGACCGTCGTGTTGGGCACGGGTCGCCCGATCGGCACGACCGTCTCCGAACCGCGGACGTTGTGCTCGGTGACGTCGACCGCGGCCTCGGTGGGCCCGTACAGATTGTGCAACCCGACGGCGGGCAGCGCGGTGCGCAGGCCACTCGCGGTCGAGGTGGTCAATGCCTCCCCCGAGGTGAACACCTGACGCAACGAGCTCAGTTCGGCCAGCCGGTCCGCACCGACGACGTCGAGGAAGGTCGACAGCATGGACGGCACGAAATGCAGTGTGGTCACGTCCGCGTCCTGGATGATGTCCACGAGGTACGACGGATCCCCGTGCCCGCCGGGCTCGGCGACCACCAGCCGAGATCCGGAGATGAAGGGCCAGAACAATTCCCACACCGACACATCGAAGGTCACCGGCGTCTTCTGCAGAACCACGTCGCGCTGGGTGAGCGTGTAGTGCTCCTGCATCCAGTCGAGGCGGTTGACGATCGCGCGATGGGACACGACGACACCCTTGGGGCGTCCGGTCGACCCGGACGTGAAGATCGTGTACGCGGCGTTCTCCGGACCGAGCGGCCCGCGACGCTCGGTCGAGGCGAGCGGCGCCGCGTCCGAGTCGACCTCGGCCGCGGCGTCGACCACGGTGACCGTGACGCGGTCGGCGAGGTCGTCGACAACGGCGGGGCGGGGCCCCGGTCCGACGAGTACGCGCCGGGTACCGGCGGTCTCGAGCATGTAGTCGGCGCGGTCGACCGGCGCCTCGGTGTCGAGCGGCACGTACTGACCACCTGCCAGCACGATGGCGTGCACCGCGACGAGTAGTTCCACCGAGCGCGGAATGCACACGGCCACCGCGACATCCGGACCGACACCGTCGTCGATCAGCTGTCGTGCGAGCGCCGTTGCACGGGAAGCGAATTCGCCGTAGGTGACCTCGCGGCCGGCGAAGACCAACGCCACCGCGGCAGGATCCCGGCGATATCCGGTCAGCAGCGCAGCCGACAGATCAGGCGCGGAGAGTTCCCGTGCGGCGCCGCGGGACCAGCCCCGGACCGTGTGCACCTCGGCGTCGGGGAACGCGAAGAGATCATCGACGCGCAGCGCTGGTCCGGCATCGTCACGCCCGAGCGAGCCGGCGATCGTCCCCAACACATCGTGGAGGTAGCCGGCGAACCGTTCGATCGTGCTCTCGTCGAACAGGTCACGCGCATACCCGAACGCCACCGAGATCTGACCGGCGTGGTCGCCGGTATCGGCGTACTCGACGACACTGAGTGAGAGGTCGTACTTGGCGAACGGTGCCCGGGCGTCGATGAGGCTGATGCCGGCCTCGTCCTCGAAGAGCCGCTCGACCTGATCGCGCTGCATCACCAGCTCGACCTGGAAGAGCGGCGAATGCGCGGTGGAACGGCGCGCACCCACCGCGTCCACGACCTGCTCGAACGGCACATCGGCGTTGCTGAGGGCCTGCGCGCGAGTGTGATTGGCCTCGCGCAGCAGACTGTTGAGGTCGGTGTCGGGATGCACCCGGGTGCGGAGCACGAGGGTGTTGACGAACATGCCGATCAGGTCGGCGAGTTCCGGCTCTTCCCGCCCGGCGATCGCGGTCCCGATGGCGACGTCGTCGCTGCCGGACAGGCGCGACAACACGACTGCGAGCGCGGCGTGGAAGATCGCGAAGACGGTCACTCCGTGCTGTGCGGCCACCGCGTGCAGCCGGGCGACGGTGTCGGCGTCGAGGAGGGTGTCGACGTATCCGCCTGCGCCGGAGGGCCGGATGGGCCGCGCCCGGTCGATGGGCAGCGAGATGAGCTCGGGCATCCCCGCCAGTTCGGCGCGCCAGAAGTCGAGTTGCGCCGACATGAGCGAGGTGTCGTCGGCGGCCTCCCCCAGGACGTCGCGCTGCCACAGCGCGTAGTCGGCGTACTGCACCGGCAGCGGGCGCCATGCGGGCTGCTCGTGGGCGAGCCGCGCGGCGTAGGCCGTCAGGACGTCGGTGATCAAGGGTCCCAGCGAAGCACCGTCGCCAACGATGTGGTGCATGACGACGATCAGAACGTGATCGAGCGTTCCGTCGGGCGCCACGGAGCGGAAAAGTCGTGCGCGGACCGGATATTCGTAGTTCAGGTCGAAACCGGTCACCGCGAAGTCGGCGAGCCTGCGTTCGGTGTCCACGGGTGCCACGTCGACCACGTCGAACAACCGGGCCGCGGCCGCCGCCTGCGCCGAATGGATGAACTGGTAGGTCTCCCCGTCCTCGTCGGGGAACGTCGTCCGCAACGGCTCGTGTCGTGCGATGACATCATCGATCGCCGCGGCGAGCGCGGCGGCGTCGACGTCGGCGCCGAGCCGCACCGCCCCCGGGATGTTGTAGGCCGGCGAGGTCGGGTCCAGCCGGTTGATGAACCAGAGACGACGTTGGCTGAAGGCCAACGGAATCCGGTCCGGGCGCGGCTGCGGCACCAGCTCCGGCCGGCGCGCGGCGGCGTCGTCGGTCACCGGTGTCGCGACCCGGATGATGTCGCCGAGGCTCTGACTCTCGAAGACGTTGGCCAGCTTGATGTCGAGCCCGACGACGGTACGCAGGCGCGACGCCAGCCGGGCAGCGGTGAGCGAGTCCGCGCCGAGGGCGAAGATGTTGTCCTGCAGCCCGATCGGCTCGATGTCGAGCAACTCTTCGACGATGGCGACCACTTCGCGTTCCCGCGGAGTCGACGGCGCGACATAGGCGACCCGTTCGTCACGCGCGAACACCGGCGCGGGCAGCGCCTGCCGGTTCAGCTTGCCGTTCGCGGTGAGGGGCAGCTCGTCGATCAGCATGACGGTGTCGGGCACCATGTATCCGGGCACATGGGCGCGGACCTGCTCGCGGATTTCGGCTTCGTCGAGCTCGCAACCGTTTTCGGCGACCGCGTAGCCCACCAGTTTCGCCCCGCCGACCGATGCCGCGTCGGTGACGACCGCAGCGGCCGCGGCGACGCCGTCGACGGCACGCAGCGCCGTCTCGACCTCGCCCAGTTCCACACGGAATCCCCGCAACTGCACCTGGGTGTCGGCGCGCCCCAGATACTGGACATCGGTACCGATCCGCCGGCCGAGATCGCCGGACCGGTACATCCGCTCGCCGGTGCCGTACAGGTCGGCGACGAATCGGGTCGCCGTGAGGCCGTGGCGGTTGCGGTACCCGCGCGCGAGTTGTCCGCCGACGACGTAGATCTCGCCGACCGCACCCTCGGGCACCGGACGCAGGCGGTTGTCGAGGACCCGCAGGCCGAGCGAGTTCAACGGACGGCCGATGAGGCTCGCACTCTCATCGCGCACCAGATCGGGATCGAGCGGACGGTAGGTCACGTGGACCGTCGTCTCGGTGATGCCGTACATGTTGACGAGTTCGATCTCGTCACCGAACGCCTCGTACCAGTTGTGCACCTCGTCGAAGCGCAGCTCCTCGCCACCGAAGACGATGTAGCGCAACGCCAACGACGTTCCCGTCCGGCGCCGGACGTCGGCCACGATGCTGAACGCCGAAGGCGTCAGGGACGCCACGGTGATCTGCTCGTCGGCGAGCAACTGCAGGAACTCGGCGGGCGCGCGGGCGACCATTCGGTCCACGATCACGGCACGACCGCCCGTGAGCAGCGGGCCGAAGATCTCCCACACGGAGAAGTCGAAGGCATAGGAGTGGAAGACCGACCACACGTCCTCGGGCGTGAACTCGAAGTCGGCCGACGCCGCGTCGAGCAGCGTGGCGACGTTCCGATGAACGATCTCGACACCCTTGGGCGCCCCCGTCGATCCGGAGGTGTAGATGACGTAGGCCGTCGCCTCCGGGGTCCGCGGGCCGCGCGGTACCGGGACCGCGGCGACTTCCGGAGTCCCCGCCTCGTCGAGCAGTTCCCCGGCCTCGACGACCTCGCACTCCCCCGCCCACCCGGGCCGATCGCCGTCGGAGACGATCAGGCACGCCGGCGCGGCGTCGTCGACGATGTAGCGCAGACGCTCTTCCGGATTGCCGGTGTCGAGTGGCAGGTATCCCGCTCCCACCTTCAGAACGGCCAGCATCACGACGACGAGACTCGAGTCGCGCGCCGTCGCGACGCCGACCAGGTCGCCTGCTCCGATACCGCGAGCGTGCAACGCTCGCGCCATCGCGTCCGAGCGGCTCGCGAGTTCGGCGTAACTGAGGGTCGTGCCGCCGGCGTCGGAGACGGCGCCCCGGTGACGATGAGCGGTCGCGATCTCGTCGAACATCTCGACGAGGGTCGGCGTGGTCGCCCGCGGTCGTGGCTGTGGAAGAGCCTCGAGCAGACGGCGATCGGTGTCCACGAGCAGGCCGACGTCGGCGACGGGGGTGTCGAGTGCCTCCTCCGACAGGAACCGGTCCAGGAACGTCAGGAATCGCTGGTGCAGAGCGTCGAGTTCGGCCGGTGCGTACAGATGCGGGTTGCCGTGCAGGTCCACGACGAGCGGTGCGCCGGGGCTCGACTGGTACAGGTTGATCAGCAGATCCTCGAGGATGCCCGAGGTCAGGATCCGGTACTCCATCTCGGTGCCGTCGATGGCGACCTGCTCGTCGAAGAACACCATGTTGATGGTGGGTCCGAACGAGACCGAACTCTGATCGAGACCGGCGTCGCGGCGGATGTCGTCGGAGCGGTAGCGCTGGTGCCGCAGTGCGCCGGTCAGTTCGAGCTGCGCGGTCTGGATCAGCTCCCGCACCGACTTCGAGGCCACCCCACGCAACCGGATCGGCAGGATGTTGGACACCATGCCACCGGAGATCTTGATCTTCGCGGTGGCCCGGCCGGTGACCGGGAGGCTGAGGACGATGTCGTCGTGGTTGCTCATGCGCGCCAGGAACGCGCCGAACGCCGAGGTCATCAGGACGGCCAGCGAACTGTTCAGCTCACCGGCGAGGGCCTCGTACCGGCGTTGCCGGTCCGGGTCGAGAGCTGCACTGGCCACGACATTGTCGAACGACAGCGAACCGGTGGTGCCGACCTTGGACAGCGTCACCCGCTCCGGCAGGTCCGCGACGCGCTCGAGCCAGTGCGCGCGGTCGGTTTCGCGCCGGGTGCTGCCCTGGTACGCCTCCTCGTAGGCGACGATGTCGGCCATGGTGGCCGGCGACTTGTCGCGCGGTTCGTCTCCCCGGCGAAGAGCATTGTAGCGGTCGACGGTGCGCCGCATGATCGACAGCGCGGCATAGCCGTCGATGATGATGTGGTGGGCGCGGTTGTACCAGAACGTGCGATCGTCGGAGATCAGCAGGATCGAAACGATGATGAACTGGTCGGTGAGGAGATCCACCGGCTGTCGGTACTCGGCCTGCATCCACGCCATCGCCGCGGCGACCGGGTCGGCCTCGGAACGGAAGTCGAGAATGTCGACGGTCTGATCGAAGTCGACGTCGACGTACTGCATGGGGATGCCGTCGATCTCGGTCAGACGGACGAAGGGCGACTCGACGAGTTTCCCGACCTCTTCACAACAACGGGCGAAGAGGTCGATGTCCAGTCCACCCGGCGCGTGGCGGATGTCCACGTACTGAGCGATGTTGACCGAGTACTCGGACGACAGCGACTCGGCGAACCACATGCCGCGCTGCGCCGCGGTGAGCGGGAGGACCTGAATGGTCTCGTCCACGTCACCCGGCGTACCCGCACGGTAATCGGCGATTGCCACGTCCTCTGAACTCTCCCTCGCTAGTCCTGCAGTCGATTAGACCTCACGACACTGCCGTTGGTAATCGTTCAGACCCTCCACATCGGACGCCGACACAGAATCTCCATCCTATTTCACGCGAGGGGGTCTCATGAAACCGGGATGCGGGGCCAGCCTCTGAGAATGCCATCGCCGACGCCACCTTCCTTGTTACCTGCCGCGGCGTGTCCAGGCCCGGCGAGACAACCGCCCCCGACGGGCGTCGCGCTGGGCGCATAGGACTCTGACCAGCGTGGATGTGCGCGCGGCCGATGGTGGGGCGGTCCACGTCGGCGCGGCTGAAGCCATACCGAGCGTCATTCGTTACCCGGACGCCACTGGATCGGTTCGCGGTCATCGGTCCCTTGCGGCCTTTCGATAACCGCGAAGAGCTGGATAGATGGAAATGACCAGAATCACCACGGTCCAAACCGCGACTTTCACCAGATTCTCGGCGAGAGGACCGCCCGCGGCCAGCGCACGCATGGCTTCGATGGCCGGGGTCATCGGTTGATTAGCGACGATCGGCTGCAGCCAGGTGGGATAAGCGCTTATCGGCGAGAAACCGGAATTGAAGAACATCAGCAGACTCGATGCCAGTCCGAGATAGGGCACGATCGGCGCTCCCGGCCGGGCGCTGACGGCGAGTGCGAGGGTGAGGGTGGCGAACGCGGCGCCGTACGCGAGAGCCACCAGTACCAGTCCGATCGCCGATCCGAACCCCTGGGTGAACCGAAAACCGATCAGGTGGCCGGCGGCGAGCAGGATGAGCGTCGTCACGAGGATGCGGACCAGCTCGGACATCACCCGCGAGGTGAGGTCGGCCGCCCGATGGATCGGCAGGACGTACAGCCTGGCCAGCAGACCCGTGGCCCGTTCCCGGTTCAGCCGAGTCGCCGAGGCGATCGAACCGAACATCGCACCGACGAGGATCACCAGCGGCACCGTGCCATAGGCGCTGTTCTGGCCGGTTGCCGACCCGATGGTGTCGCCGAGTACGACCTTGAACATGATCATGCTCAGCGCTGGGAAGAGCAGCGCCTGCATCAGGGTAGGGACGTCGCGGACGAACACCACGATCTGTCGGCCGGCGAGCGGGAGACTCTGGTGCCACCACGCCCGGAACGACGACTCCCGCGGCACGTCGGTGGCTGCGGTCGTCAAGAATTGTCGCTGGACGCCCGGTTCCCCGACGGTCGCCGTGCTCACGTCGACGGCGCTCATCAGCGCGCCCTCCGCGTACTGATCGCCAGCAGAAGCAGCGCGGTCGCGGCCAGGCCGGCGCACCACCACAGCGACGGCTGCAGTTGGTGCCATGTGGCGGTCCCGGCGTCGAGAGCGCGCATCGAATCCGCGAACTGCGAGATCGGCTGGTTGCGCACGAACGGCTGAATCCACTCCGGGAACTGGGTCAGCGGCACGAACCCCGTGGACATCATGCCCAGGATCAGCGTCGGCAGCGCCAGCGCCTGACTGGTGGCCTCCGGACTTCCGGCCACCAGTCCCAGGCCGTCGGCCGCCCACGAGAACAGGGCGCCGATCAGGAACGCCAAACCGAACAGCCCGACGGTGCCCCACAGACCGCCGCCCGGACGCCACTCGATGATCAGGCAGGCCACCGCCGCGCAGACGAGCGAGATCACCAGCAGGACACCGTTGGTCGCGGTCCGCGCCAACATCGGGATCACCGGCGACATCGGCATCACCCGGAACCGGGTGTTGATCCCCTGGACGCCGTCGAAGGCCGCACGCATCGCCGCCGAGGACGCAGCGAAGTTCACCGACTGCAGCACGATGATCGGCATCAGGAACTGCCCGTAGTTGATCCCGGGCGTGACCTCGACGATGCTGCGCAGCGGTAGGTAGAAGCAGATCGCGAGGAAGGCCGGGGACACGAACGCGAAGATCACCTCGCCGCCCCGGAACACCTTCGAGATCCCGCGACCAGACAGCGCCCACCACTGCTGGACGGGCCGCACGCGCGGCTCGGTCAGCACGGTTGTGACCGAGCCCGACGACATCGCCCCCGATCGCAGTACGTCAGAAGTCGTCATGTCAGGTCGAACTCCGGTCCCGGCGCGGATCGGTCAGCGCCAGGAAGACCTCGTCGAGCGATGGCCGCCGCATCGCGACGTCGGACAGCGGGATGTCGGCCGCCGCCGTCCGGCGGATGACCTCGACGAGGGTCTCGGGGCCGTCCGGCGCCGGCACCGCGACGAAGTGGTCGTCATCGCCCTGGACGTGATCGGCGATGAGATCGGCGAGGGTGTCGCGGAGCCGGGCACGGTCGGCGGGGTCGGCGGGTGTGACCTCGCAGTAGGCCGCACCGGTCGACGCCTTCAGCTCGTCGGACGTTCCTTCGGCGATGACCCGCCCCTTGTCGATGACGACGATGTTGTCGGACAGGACGTCGGCCTCTTCGAGATACTGGGTGGTCAGCAGGATGGTGACACCGGAGTCGCGGAGCTTCTCCACGAGCGACCAGACCTCGAGGCGGCTGCGCGGATCGAGCCCGGTCGTGGGCTCGTCGAGAAAGACGATCCGCGGCGCGGTGACAAGTCCACAGGCGATGTCGATTCGTCGGCGCATACCGCCGGAATACTCGCGGACCCGCTTGCCGCCGACATCGGTCAGCGAGAAGGCGTCGAGCAGTTCGTCGGCGCGGGCGCGGGCAGCCGACTTGTCGAGGCCGAGGAGACGACCGAACAGAACCAGGTTCTCGCGGCCGGTCAGGGCCTCGTCGAGGGCGGCGAACTGCCCGGTCAGCATGATGGACTTCCGGACCGATGCCGCGTCGTGTGCGACATCGTGACCGTTAACGGTGGCGGTGCCGCCGTCGGGCTTCAACAGGGTGCAAAGCATGTTGACCGTCGTGGTCTTACCCGCGCCGTTGGGCCCGAGCAACGCGACGATGCTGCCGGCCGGGACGGTGAAGCTCACGTCCTCGACGGCGACCATGTCCTTGAATTTCTTGTGCAGGTTCCTGGCCTCGATCGCGAGCCCTGATGGGGCCGCGGTGGTCGGCGGGGGCGGCTCCGGCGACGGCACGTCAACTGTCGGCGATCCGGACCCATCGGCCGGAGGTCGATGCCACTGCGGAACCATCCGCGCCGGTGTATCGAACGGTGCCGTCTCGACGACGTGGCCGTTGTGATCCGGGGATGCGAAGTCTCGCTGGTCGGCCCGTTCATCGCCGCCGCCACGCACCCCATCAACAGGGCGCTCGCCGACGAGGGCCTCGTCCTCGGGCGGTGCGGCGCGATAGGGGGCCCGGGCGGCCGGGCCTGCGGTATGGCCGTTGGGTGAGGTGACGTCCGAATCCGCGTCGTCCGCGGTCGGCGTCGAGGGACTCTCCCGTTCGGCACGCCAGCGCCGAAGTTGCTCCGCTACCGGGTCCGGCAGTACGAACGGGTCCTCGGGCAGTGGCGGAAGGGGCGGGTCGTGCCGTTGATGACGCGGCTCGTAGGACGCGACTGAGGGTCGCTGACCACTGGCCTCGGACATGTCTTCCTCTACGCGTCGACGACAGGACAACACGGACAGCCCGCTCGTCAGCCGAGAGTCCGCAGGGCGGGGCACGACCATCTGAAGCTAGGCATCCACGACAACAAACTTACGCACGATTCGCCGTTTCGGACGAATTTGACCCGGTCCGTCATTCACGAATTTGTCGTCGGGCCGCGCGGAAAGGTTACGCGGGCGTTCGCGACCCGCCGCACGCCATCACCGCGGTCACCGGTCGTCGGCGCGGCGTTCACAGGTGACGAGGGCGCGGCGCCGTTCGAGCGGCATGAGCAGTCGGTGGGGGCGCCAGTTGTGCTTCTCGTCATCCCAAGGCCGGAACAACAACCACATCACGGTGAATCCCAAGAATCGGAACGGCCGATCGACCCGGAGCACCTTCACCGCCGCATCGTCGCCCCGCCGCGCGGCCGTGCGTACACCACCGGCGATGTAGGAGCGGTTCTGCCACGGTGAGTGACGTAACTGTCGGCACGAGGTGTCTACCTGGACGCGCGGGTCGAAATACATCATCAGGCCCCAGTCGGACAAAGCCAGACTCAGGTCGAGTTCCTCCCAGATGTCCGGGTCGGACCTCAGCGAATCCCGCACTTGTTTCCATGCGACCTGACGGATCGCGTAATTAGGGCCGCTGAGACCCCCGATCTTTCCCCCGTCGGCCAATGCGCCCAGCGTCAGGGTCACGAGACGATGCTGCAGTGCGCGCGACGGACCGTCCCAGGTGAGTACCACGCCCGTCAGACCGTCGTAAGCCTGTCCTTCCTCGGAATCGAAGAACGTCACGATCCGCTCGGCCCAGTCCTCCCGCACGAACGAGTCCGCATCGGTTTTTGCGATGATGTCCGACGTGGCGGAATCGAATCCACAATTGCGCGCCGGGATGACCCCGGGCCGAGGCTCGACGATGCGCCGGACGTTGTCGTTGTGTTCCGCGAACTCGTCGACGATGGCCGCGGTCGCGTCCGTCGACGAGTTGTCGACGACGATGATCTCGTCGACGTGCCTGGTCTGGGTGATCAGATGGTCCAGGCATCGTCTGATCGTGTCGGCCTCGTTATATGCCGGAACGATCACCGAAAGTGTACTCACAACGCCCCCACCACCAAATACGGACCGACACTGACCAACGTTCGTACACCTTGCGGGCATTCATGAAATCGTTTTTGCAAGTTGATTTGGTTGTGTTCTCCTAACACGACCGCAAGCGCCAGACAATGATGCTTGCTCGAGTACACATGGATCAACGATTGCAAATCGGCAAGAGCATCAGATTTGTGAAGCGCAGTATTCATTGGCCGCAATGATACCGAGAAATGCACGAACGTCTACATCAAATAGCGTGTTTCCGACATTCTTTTTCGTCGAGGTGAAAGGGAATAGCAGCAATTAACCGGTTCTTCACCGAAACCTTCGAGCCATATTCGCGCCCCGGTTCGCATCGCGTCCCCTCGGCGTAAGACCCGAGTCGGTGTGCCACTCGGCTCCCGGCGCCGCGGGCGCTCTGGAAGAGTGTCCCCATGACCACTCCATCTCCCGAGCGCGAAGTTCTCACCTGGGAGCTCAACGGCATAGCCTGCCGTGAACTCGCCGAACAGGTGGCCGCCGACGCGTTCGTCCCGGACATCATCCTCGGCATCGCCCGCGGCGGCCTGATCCCGGCCGGCGCGCTCGCCTACGCCCTGGACTGCAAGCTGATGATCTCGTTGAACGTCGAGTTCTACACCGGCGTCGGCGAGACATTGTCCGAACCGGTGATGCTGCCCTCGCTGCTGGAGTCGAGCGGTCTGACCGACCAGCGGGTGCTCGTCGTCGACGACGTGGCCGACACCGGCAAGACCCTCAAACTGGTCAACGATTTCTGCCAGGAGCAGGGCCGGGTCGCCGAGGTCCGCAACGCCGTGCTCTACAAGAAGCCGCACACCATCACGATCCCCGACTACAGCTGGCGGACCACCGACAAGTGGATCGACTTCCCCTGGTCCGTGCACGGCCCGATCGCGGCGGTGCAGTAATGACCGCGGACAAGACCGGCGCCGAGACCACGGTGCGCGACAACCCCGCCGAACACCGCTACGACATCCACGTCGACGCGCCCGGTGGTGTCGCACTGGCCGGCTTCGCCGAGTACCGCGACCGAGTCTCCGGGACCGACGACGCTCCGGCGACCGAGCGGGTGTTCTTCCACACCGAGGTCGACCCGGCATTCGGCGGCCGCGGTCTCGCGACGATCCTGGTGCGCGAAGCCCTCGACGACGCCCGCGCACGCAACCTCACGATTGTCGGCGTGTGCCCGCTGGTGGCCGCGTTCCTGAAGAAACACCCGGAATACGCCGACGCGACCGCTCCGGTGACGCCGGCCGTCCTCGAGTGGTTGCGCTCCTGATCCGGACTGATCCGAATCTCGTCCTCACGTGCCCGAGACGCTCCGCACCACCTCGCCCTCTGCGGTCATCTCGATCCGACGCGTGCAGTCTCGCGACGAGACGACCACGGACGCCGCCACCGGTCGGCCCGGCGGCATGATCCGGGCTGTCACCCGCTCGTTGTCGGCAGCCAACTCATCGAGCAACAGGCGCGCCATCCGATCGCGTGACGAAGCGCGGTCTTCTTCATCGAGCGATTGCAGCGCCCCGTCGTCGAGCAGGATCACCACCGCCCCGCGGGCTCGCGCCGCCCACACCGCATCCCGGATCGCGGGCGTGTCCCAGTCGGGTGCCCGGATGCCGTCGCGGAGCTGGGCCTCGAGCAGATGCACCTCGGCGATCTCCGACGACGAGAACTCGTCGTTTGCGGCGATGCGCTCCAGGACCGGGCGCGCACGCTGCTCGAAGTCCTCGAAATTGCGCCGGCGCTCGTCGGCGGCCGCCTCCGTCGATGCTGCGTCGAACGCCTCCCGGAGGGACCGGGCCCGCAGTTCGGCATTCTGATCGGCCATCGGCCGGAGGATGAGCAGGAACAGCGCCGACAGGACGAGAACCGGGTATGCCCACACGGTGATCGTCACGCCGGGAACGAAGCCGATGCCCCGGTCGAGACCCCACAGCCCGCACAGCACGCTCATCGCCACTGCGCCGGCCCACGCGATTCCCGGCTGCCCACGCACCGCGACGAGCGTCAGCACCACGATTCCTCCTGCGGTCGCCGGGCCGTTCTGCAGCGTCATGTACTGCTCGGCGGGCAGCGACCACCACGAAATCCCGGTCGCGGCGAGCACCGCGACGGCGGCCGCAACGGCCGACCGTCGATCACATCGGCCGTCCGGGAGTCGCACCACCCGTCGTGCCGTGACCACCAGCAGCCCGAATGCCACGATCAAGCCTGCCCATCGACGGGGTGAGGTGATGTGCAGGCCGGTTCCGACGGTCACTGTCACGTACGCGACCGCGAATCCGACGAGCGCGACAAGCACTGCGCGGGATCGAAACCCGAAGAAGTCGTCGTCCTGACCGCCGGTCCCGGCGGCCGCGCAGGCAGTTGCGGCGGACGCCTGGATGCCTGCGCCGCTCATCTCGGCGACCATGAGAGCCTCACCACCGTCCCGCGGCCGGGAGCGCTGCGCACCTCCGCGTCGCCGCCGATCGCGCGCATTCGACCGATGAGTCCGGCGTCGATGCCGAAGCGCGACGAGTCGAGATGTCCGGGGTCGAACCCCACTCCGTCGTCGGCGACGCCCACCCAGAGCGCGTCGGCCGCGAGTTCACCACCGACGACCCGCTCCGCGTGGTCCCCGGCATGGCGCACGCTGTTGCGCATCGCCTCCGACAGAGCGGCGAGCACGGCCTCGACGACCTCCGCTGGATAGGTCTGGCCGTTGTCGACGACGTGGACGGTGAATTCCACGTCGTCGTCGATCTGTGCGGTCGTCAGCCGGACTTTCCGGAGCAACTCTGTCGGGACGACGTCACCGCCCACATCGCGGTCGCCGCGACGCCAGGCGTCGATCTCGCCGAGAGCCTGTCGGGCCTGCTCGGCCACCCGCTGGTCCCGGGTCGACGGCCGCAGCGCGAGGAGGCAGGCGATCACATGATCGTGTATCAACGCGTCATAGCGGGAGCGTTCGGCTTCCCGTGCGACCGCCGACGCGGTCACCTCCGCCGCCCGCACCGCGGTGGAGCGCGTCTCCCCCAGCTTCTGAGCGGTTCGCATCGTCACAATCCCCACCGCCATGAACACCCCCGTCAGCCCGATGGTCAGGGCGGTACTCGTGTACATCGTCGCCCGGACACCACCGAACACGGCCAGCTGATTGGCGGTGTGCACCATCGCCGTCGCCACCACGAGATAGCCGATCGCCGAGCCGAACCGGAGCGCGATCACCAACGCGAGCCCGGGGACGCCGGGAAACTGCACCAGCCACACCGGCCACCGTCCGTACCCGCCCGCGGTGTCGGGGTTCCATGCGACGAACCACAATGCCGTCGCCAGGAGGTAACCGGCGGCGCTGCAGATGCCCGCCGGCAGTATCCATCCCGTCGTCGGACGGAAACTACCGACGAGCAGTGCGATCGCGGGTCCGACGATGAGTGCTGCACTGAGCGGCGGCCACCACGAAGCCGTCAGCGAGGCCGAACCGATCAGAACCGGCAGCATCGCCGCGGAGTAGGCGATCACGCCCGCTCCGACGAAGCGAGCCGCATAGTGTTGTGCGCGTACCAGATCGGCGTTGGTCTCGATGGGTTCCGCGTCGGTGGCGGCGCCGTCGTCGACCCTCCGTGCGCTAGGCGTTCTCAGCACGTGCCTCGCGCCCGATTTCGGTGCGGACCAGCACACGGGGGTGGAACTCGACCCGGTGAGAGACGTGGCTCGCGTCCACTCCGACCGACGCGAGCGCGTCGCGACCAGGTGGTTGGATGCGTACCGTCACGCGGCCGTCCTCGACCTCGTCCAGCAGCTCGGCGACCGCGTTCGCCAGCCGTTCGCGCGCCACGGCCGCGTGCGCGTCGTCGAGCGCGGCCAGCCCGCCGTCGTCGAGCAGAACGACGCGCACACCCCGCTGACGCGCCCGCCACGCCGCGTCCCGGACCATCGGGAGGTCGAGCCCGGAGGCACGGATGCCGTCGCGTAACTGCGCCTCGAGCAGTCGGGCCGTGGCCACCTCGTCGGCGGTGAAGGTCTCGCGGCGCGCCATGCGTGTGAGGACGGGGCGTGCGCGTTCGTCGAGGGCGGCGAGACGTCGGTCCCGCACCTCGGTGGCCGCAGCGGCGGCGGCGTCGAGCGCCGCCTGGCGTTCGTTGGCCGCGCGTAGTTCGTAGATGTTGCGGGCCATCGGGCGCAGCATGACGGAGAACAGCGACCCCATGATCATGATCGCGTATCCCGGCAGGGTGATCGACAGTCCCCAGACCGCTCCCGCGGTCGAGACGGCGCCCCACACGCCCGCGATGACGCTGATGCAACCGCTCGCGAGCCACGCCGCCAGGGGACGACCGCGCACCGCGACGAAGGCCAGGATGATCACCGAGGCCCCCATCGGCGGCCCGGTCTGCATCACGTGCGACGGCGGCGACGGCAACGAGAACAGCGTCACGGCCACGGCCGAGACGGTCATCGCGGCGATGCCGGAGGTCGTCGACCCGGGCAGCGGATCACCGGGCGAATCGAGGATCGTCATCCCGGCCACGACGAACAACACGAAACCGGCGAACACCCCGGTCCACTGCCACCACCCGGTGATGGACGAGTCGGCATAGAGCGTCACGGCGAAGTAGCCGCATGCGAACGCGCCCATCATCAGCCACAGGGGCCGCGACCCGATGCCGAACGCATTGACGACCTCGCCGCGTTCGGCGTCGTCGACGCCGCGAGAACACTCTCGTCTCACGGCCGCTCCCATCGGATCTGAACCGTGGTCCCCCGCCCGGCGCGACTGTGCACCCGCGCGTGGCCGCCGGGCAGCCTCGCGAGACGACCGCGGATGCTCACCGCGATTCCCAGCCGGCCGACCGCCACCGACTCCGGATCGAACCCGACGCCGTCGTCGACGACCGCCATGCTCAGGGCGTCGGATGCCAACTGCACGATGACGGCGCATTCGGCATCGTCCCCGGCGTGGCGCAGCACGTTCCGCAACGACTCCGACATCGCCTCGACCACCGCATCGAGGACCTCGACGGGATACGAGGCGGGCTCGGCACGCCGAACCTCCACGCCGTCCTGGTCACCGGGGTCCTGGTCACCGGGGTCCTGGTCACCGGGGTCCTGGTCATCGGCGTTCTGGCCACCCACGACCTCCACGTCGAATCGTTCGGAGATGTCGGCGGCGGCCGACCTGATGCGACGGACCACCTCGACATCCGGAACGGTGTCCGCATCCCCGGGTCCCGGCACCCGGGCGAGTTCGTCGAGGGCCGACGCGGCCTGGGCGGCGAGCCGCTCATCGGGACGCCCCGGCCGGACGGCCAGGAGTGAGGCGATGACCCGATCGTGCACGATGGCGTCGAACCGCTCCTTCTCCACCTCGCGGGCCGACGCCGCGGCCACGTTGGCCGCGGTGCGGTAGGTCTCCTCACGCGTCTCGTCGAGCTCACGGCCGGTGCGGGTCGCGACCAGCACGACCGCGAGGAAGACACCGGTGAACACCAGCGACCACAGGATTTCCACGGGCGCATCGGAAGTCACCTCACCGAATCGGCCGAGCTGCTGGGAGATGTGCGCGAGGGTCGACGACACGAGCAGACCCGCCACCGCGAGACGCGGCCGCACGAGCATCAGCACCATGCTCGGCATACCGCAGAAGGCGACCATCCACTGCGCCGAGTCGTCGGGATTCGTCAGGGTCGTCCCGTTCCAGGCCACGAACCACAGACCCAGGCCGAGGATGTACCCTGCCCAGGTCGTCAGGGCGAGCGGGGTGAGCCACGCCGTGCCCGGTCGAAAGGTCGCCGCGATCAACAGGATTCCCGGTCCGACCGACAGCAGGATGCTCAGCGGTGGCCACCAGGCGTCGGTCAGCGGCGCCGAGGCGAGAATCGACGCCGCGGAGACCACGGGGTAACCGATGAAACCCAGGCCCAGGAAGCGGGCGCCCACCCGGCGGACGCGGTCCAGATCCGGCTCCGCCGAATCCGATTCGAATGCGCGCCGCACCCACGCGGGTCGTGCGGGGGTGTCGCCGCTCGCGAGATCGGTGGTGGGCATCGCGTCTCAGCCTCACACTGTCCGGCTCGACCGGTCAATCCCCTGTTGAGACCAACCCTTCGTGACGCTCCTCCGCAAGCTCCGGAGCTCCTCAGGGATCGGAAGCAACACGCTCCTCCGCAAGCTCCGGAGCTCCTCAGGGATCGGAAAGCAACACGTCCTCCGCAAGCTCCGGAGCTCCTCAGGGATCGGATACACGAAACCGGCCCGCCCCCTGTGGGGAACGGGCCGGTGACGGTAGAACTCGTTGGGAGAGGGCCTACTTGGCCTTCTCCAGCACCTCGACGAGACGCCAGTGCTTGGTCGCCGACAGCGGGCGGGTCTCCATGATCCGCACGCGGTCACCGACGCCGGCATCGCCGTTCTCGTCGTGGGCCTTGACCTTGCTCGTGGTCCGGATGATCTTGCCGTAGAGCGGGTGGCTCTTACGATCTTCCAGCTCGACCACGATGGTCTTCTGCATCTTGTCGCTGACCACGTAGCCGATGCGCTCCTTGCGGCGTGCGCGCACCTCGGTCTGGGTTTCGGTCACCTTCTGGTCCTCACTCATGCGTCATCACCATCCGGTCCGGACGCCAGGCCCAGCTCCCGTTCGCGCATCACGGTGTAGATACGCGCGATCTCGCGACGCACGGTCCGCAGGCGACGGTTGTTGTCGAGCTGGCCGGTGGCCATCTGGAACCGAAGGTTGAACAGTTCTTCCTTCGACTCTTTCAGGCGATCGACCAGATCAGCGTCGTTGAGCTCACGAAGCTCGTTCGCAGCAACTCCGAGTGCCATCAGAACTGCTCCTCTCTGGTCACGATCCTGGTCTTGATGGGGAGCTTGTGCTGCGCGCGACGCAGGGCCTCGCGAGCGATCTCCTCATTCGGGTAGGTCATCTCGAACAGCACGCGACCCGGCTTGACCGGGGCGACCCACCACTCGGGCGAACCCTTACCCGAACCCATGCGGGTCTCGGCCGGCTTCTTGGTCAGCGGGCGGTCCGGGAAGATGTTGATCCAGACCTTGCCGCCACGCTTGATGTGCCGGTTGATCGCGATACGAGCGGACTCGATCTGACGGTTGGTGATGTACGCGCCTTCCAGAGCCTGGATGCCGTAATCGCCGAACGTCACCTTGGTGCCGCCCTTGGCCTGCCCCTTGAGGCTGGGGTGGTGCTGCTTGCGGTGCTTGACCCGACGTGGGATCAACATGGCCTAGCCCTCCTGCTTCTCAGCCGCACCAGCGGTGGCCTCGGCGGGAGCGGCCTCGGCCGCGCGAGCGGCGTCGGTGCTCGTCGCAGTGGTGCCCGAGGCACCGCTACGCCGGGGCCGGCTGGGCCGGCGCGGACGGCGATCCTCGGCTGCCGGAGCGGCCGCGGCCAGCTCACGACGTCCACCGACGATGTCGCCCTTGTAGATCCACACCTTCACGCCGATCCGGCCGAAGGTGGTCTTGGCTTCGTAGAGTCCGTAGTCGATGTCGGCGCGCAGCGTGTGCAGCGGCACGCGACCCTCGCGGTAGAACTCGCTGCGGCTCATCTCAGCGCCGCCCAGACGACCCGAGCACTGGACCCGGATGCCCTTCACGTTCGGCTGACGCATCGCCGACTGGATCGCCTTGCGCATCGCGCGGCGGAACGCCACCCGGTTGCTCAGCTGCTCGGCGACGCCCTGGGCCACCAGCTGGGCCTCGGACTCGGCGTTCTTGACCTCGAGGATGTTCAGCTGGACCTGCTTACCGGTCAGCTTCTCCAGGTCGCCGCGGATGCGATCGGCCTCGGCGCCACGGCGACCGATGACGATGCCCGGACGCGCGGTGTGGATGTCGACGCGAACCCGGTCACGGGTGCGCTCGATCTCCACCTTGGCGATGCCGGCCCGCTCGAGCCCCGTGGAGAGGAGCTTGCGGATGGCGACATCCTCTTTGACGTAGTCCGCGTACTGCTTGTCGGCGTACCACCGCGACTTCCAGTCGGTGGTGATGCCCAGACGGAAGCCGTGCGGGTTGATTTTCTGGCCCACTACTAGGCTCCCTTCTTCTTCGGCTGACGCGAACGGCCACGGCCGCCGGCTGCCTTCTCCGGCAGGCTCTCCACGACCACGGTGATGTGGCTGGTGCGCTTGCGGATACGGAACGCACGACCCTGCGCGCGCGGCTGGAAGCGCTTGAGGGTCGGGCCCTCGTCGGCGAACGCGGTGGCGACGACCAGGGTCCGGCGATCCAGATCCAGGTTGTTCTCCGCGTTGGCCACGGCACTCGCCAGGACCTTGTACACGGGCTCGGACGCCGACTGCGGTGCGAACCGCAGGATGTCGAGGGCCTCGTCCACGTTCTTGCCGCGGACCAGGTCCAGGACACGACGCGCCTTCATCGGCGTGACGCGCACGAACTTGGCGGTCGCCTTTGCTGTCGGATTATCGGTCTGCGTAGTCATTACCGGCGCTTCGCTTTCCGGTCATCCTTGATGTGACCCTTGAAGGTACGGGTGGGGGCGAACTCGCCCAGCTTGTGCCCGACCATCGAATCCGAGATGAACACCGGCACGTGCTTGCGGCCGTCGTGGACGGCAAAGGTGTGACCGATGAAGTCGGGAATGATGGTCGAACGACGGGACCAGGTCTTGATGACCTGCTTGGTGCCCTTCTCGTTCTGGACATCCACCTTCTTCAGGAGGTGGTCGTCGACGAACGGGCCCTTCTTGAGGCTGCGTGGCATTCTCTTACCTCCTCCTGTTATCGCTTGTTCTTGCCGGTACGACGGCGGCGGACGATCAGCTTGTCGCTGGCCTTGTTCTTGCGGGTACGTCCCTCGGGCTTGCCCCACGGGCTGACCGGGTGGCGACCACCGGAGGTCTTGCCCTCACCACCACCGTGCGGGTGGTCGACCGGGTTCATGACGACACCACGGACGGTCGGGCGCTTGCCCTTCCAGCGCATACGGCCGGCCTTGCCCCAGTTGATGTTGCTCTGCTCGGCGTTGCCCACCTCGCCGACGGTGGCGCGGCAGCGCACGTCGACGCGACGGATCTCGCCGGAGGGCATACGCAGGGTGGCGTAGGTGCCTTCCTTGCCCAGCAGCTGGATCGACGATCCCGCGCTGCGGGCCATCTTCGCGCCGCCACCCGGACGCAGCTCCACGGCGTGGACCTGGGTACCGGTCGGGATGTTGCGCAGCGGCAGGTTGTTGCCGGGCTTGATGTCGGCGGTCGAGCCGCTCTCGACGACGTCACCCTGCTTCAGGCCCTTGGGCGCGATGATGTAGCGCTTCTCGCCGTCGACGTAGTGCAGCAACGCGATCCGCGCGGTGCGGTTCGGGTCGTACTCGATGTGAGCGACCTTGGCGTTGATGCCGTCCTTGTCGTTGCGACGGAAGTCGATCAGACGGTAGGCGCGCTTGTGGCCGCCACCCTTGTGACGAGTGGTGATGCGGCCGTGAGCGTTTCGGCCACCACGCCCGTGCAGCGGACGCACCAGCGACTTCTCCGGGTGGTCACGGGTGACCTCGGCGAAGTCGGAGCCGCTGGCCCCACGACGACCCGGGGTCGTCGGCTTGTACTTACGAATAGCCATGAGTCTCTAGTCCTTCTCTGGGCGCCCCGGTCAGCTGACCGAGCCCCCGAAGATCTCGATGGGCTTGCTGTCTGCGGTCAGCGACACGATGGCGCGCTTGGTGGACTTGCGCTGGCCGTAGCCGGTGCGGGTCCGCTTGCGCTTGCCCTGTCGGTTCGCGGTGTTGACGCTGGCAACGCTGACACCGAAGATCTTCTCGATCGCGATCTTGATCTCGGTCTTGTTGGACTCCGGGTGCACCAGGAAGGTGTACACGTTGTCCTCCATGAGCCCGTAGGACTTCTCCGAGATCACGGGCGCCAGGATGATGTCGCGCGGGTCGGCAACGGTCGCCATGTCAGGCCTCCTCTGCTGTCTTCTCGACGGCAGCCTTGGCATCCGCCGTGTTCTGCTCGATGAAGGCATTGAGCGTCTCGACGCTGAACACCACCTCGTCCGAATCCAGGACGTCGTAGGTGTTGAGCTGATCCGGCGCGATCGGCAGCACGTTCTGCAGGTTCGCGACACTCAGCCACGCCGTCAGGTCCTCGCGGCCGAGGACGACCAGGAACTTGCGGCGATCGGAGAGGCTCTCCAGGAACTGACGCGCCGACTTGGTCGAGGGCTTCTGCCCGGAGACCAGTTCGGTGATCACGTGGATGCGCTCGTTACGAGCGCGATCACTCAGCGCACCGCGCAGTGCGGCCGCCTTCATCTTCTTGGGGGTGCGCTGGCTGTAGTCGCGCGGCTGCGGGCCGTGGACGGTGCCACCGCCGGCGTACTGCGGGGCGCGGGTCGAACCCTGACGCGCACGGCCGGTGCCCTTCTGGCGGTACGGCTTGGCGCCACCGCCGCGGACCTCGCCGCGGGTCTTGGTGGAGTGCGTGCCCTGGCGTGCCGCGGCCTGCTGGGCCACGACGACCTGGTGCATCAGCGCGATGTTGGCCGGGGCGTCGAAGAGCGCGGCGGGCAGGTCAACGGTTCCGTTGGTCTTGCCGTCGGCGGTCTTGACGTCCAGCGTCAGCTTGGTAGCCGTCTCGGTGCTCACTTGGCACCACCCTTCACTGCGTCGCGAACCATCACGATGCCGCCCTTGCGACCCGGGATCGCTCCCTTGATCAGCAGGAGACCGGCCTCGGCGTCCACCTTGTGGACGGTGAGGTTCTGCGTGGTCACCTTGTCGTTACCCATGCGGCCTGCCATGCGCATGCCCTTGAACACGCGACCCGGGGTGGCGCAGCCACCGATCGAACCCGGAGCGCGGTGAACGCGGTGGGCACCGTGGCTGGCGCCCAGACCGGCGAAGCCGTGGCGCTTCATGACGCCGGCGAAGCCCTTGCCCTTGGAGGTGCCGGTGACATCGACCAGCGCGCCGTCGGCGAAGATCTCGGCGGTCAGTTCCTGACCGACCTCGAAATCGGCGACGTCGTTGACGCGGATCTCGGCCAGGTGGCGGCGCGGGGTGACCCCGGCCTTGCCGAACTGACCGGCGACCGGCTTGGTCACCTTGCGGGGATCGACGGCGCCGTAGGCGAGCTGGACGGCGGTGTAGCCGTCACGGTCCGCGGTGCGGAGCTGGGTGATCACGTTCGGGCCGGCCTGGATGACAGTCACCGGGACGACGCGGTTGTTCTCGTCGAAGACCTGGGTCATGCCGAGCTTGGTGCCCAGGATGCCCTTGGTCGAACTCTGATTGCTCATGTGTTATCTCGCCCCCGTCCTACTGGATGTTGACGTCGACGCTGGCCGGCAGGTCGATGCGCATGAGCGCGTCGACCGTCTTCGGTGTCGGGTCGAGGATGTCGATGAGTCGCTTGTGGGTACGCATCTCGAAGTGTTCGCGGCTGTCCTTGTACTTGTGCGGCGAACGGATGACGCAGTACACGTTCTTCTCGGTGGGCAATGGCACCGGGCCGACGACGCGTGCCCCGGTACGGGTCACGGTCTCCACGATCTTGCGCGCCGAAGCGTCGATCGCCTCGTGGTCGTAGGCCTTGAGCCTGATGCGGATCTTTTGTCCCGCCACGCTGTGTCCTCTTCCGTCAGTTGTTCTCGACAGACAAACACCGCGTGATCTGGACCGACCTCTCGCCGGCTGAGCACATGACCACCGTGTGAGATACGGCAATCGACGCTGTTCATCTGTCGTTGTACGTTGGCTCGCACCTGGTACGAGCCGGTTTGCTCCGGCACCCGCGGTCGGGCGTGTCGGGACCGTGAACCGATATCGGGGCACGCGTTACACGCCCAGTCCCCGTAGACCGGGCCTGGGAGTCATTCACCTGATCGCGACCGCGGGTCTGGCACATGGCACAACCTGCGTCCGCCGGTCAAGGCAACCCGAACAGTATGCATCAGGTCGGGAGCACGATCAAATCAGCGCCGGCGACCGTCGGCAGAACCTTACCTGACCGATGAGTAAGATGCCGCCATGAGTTCCACGAACCCCACCTTCGCCCTGCGCAAGAAGCTGCCCGCCACTCCGCTGGGCAACGTCCTCTTCTCACTCGGCATGGTCGCGAAGGTCCCGTACTTCGGCACCGTCCTGCCTCTCGTGCAGGAGATGGAGCCCGGCTACTGCAAGGTCACCGCACCCAACTGGTTCGGCGTCCACAACCACATCGGCACCTTCCACGCGATCGCGGCGTGCAACCTCGCCGAGGCCGCGATGGGGATGCTGATGGAGGCCACCACGCCCACCACCCACCGTTGGATTCCCAAGGCGATGCAGACCAGCTATCTGACGAAGGCCACAACGCGCCTGACCGCCGAGGCGCGACTGGCCGACCCCGTCGACTTCGACGCGATCACCACCGGCACCGACGTCACCGTGTCGGTGAGCATCGTCGACACCGAGGGCGTCGAGGTCGTGCACTGCGACATCACCACCTGGGTGACGCCGAAGTAGTCGCCCCGCCCGGGGTGCCGTCCCGACCGGCTGCTCCTAGGGTGGGAGGATGCCTCCGCCCGGGGCACCAGGGCACCAGCGGCACCGGAGTACGACAGCTAACGAGGAGGACCACCGACCCATGTGCGGAATCTGCGGCGAGATCCGGTTCGACGGGACGGCTCCGGATGTCTCGGCGGTCGACGCCATGACCTGCGAGATGACGCGTCGCGGCCCTGACGGCTCGGGCGTCTTCTCGAAAGGCGCTGTGGCGCTCGGTCATCGGCGCCTGAAGATCATCGACCTGACCGAAAAGGGCAGTCAGCCGATGATCGACCCGGCACTCGGCCTGGCGTTGGTCTTCAACGGCTGCATCTACAACCACCACGAACTGCGCGCCGAACTCGAGGGCAAGGGCTACACGTTCTTCTCCCACGCCGACAGCGAGGTCATCCTCAAGGCGTTCCATGCCTGGGGCCCCGACTGCGTCGACCACTTCATGGGCATGTTCGCGTTCGCCGTCGTCGACACCGACACCGGCGTGGTCACCCTCGGACGGGACCGGCTCGGCATCAAACCGCTCTATTTCGCCGACACCCCCGGTCGACTCCGGTTCGCCTCGTCGGTGCAGGCACTCCTGCGCGCCGGCGACGTCGACACCTCCATCGATCGGGTGGCGTTGCACCACTACTTCAGCTTCCATGCCGTCGTCCCGGCACCGCACACCATCTACAACGGCATCCGGAAGCTGCCGCCGGCCACCGTCATGACCATCCAGCCCGACGGACGCCGCACCGAACGCCGTTACTGGGAACCGGCTTTCGAACCGCATCCCGACCGCCGGGACTGGGACGAGAAGCGATGGCAGCACGAACTGCTCGACTCGCTGCGGACGTCCGTGCGCCGGCGGATGGTCGCCGACGTCCCGGTCGGTGTGCTGCTGTCCGGGGGCGTCGACTCCTCGCTGGTCGTCGCGCTGCTCGCCGAGCAGGGTCAGACCGACCTCGCGACCTTCAGCATCGGATTCGATTCCGCGGCCGGGGAATCGGGGGACGAGTACGCCTACTCCGACCTCATCGCCGACACCTTCGGTACCGACCATCACAAGATCCACATCGGGACCGACCGGTTGCTGCCCGCGATCCCGGACACGGTCGCGGCGATGGGCGAACCGATGGTCAGCCACGACTGCGTCGCGTTCTATCTCCTGTCGCAGGAGGTCAGCAAGTCGATCAAGGTGGTCCAGTCCGGTCAGGGCGCCGACGAGATCCTCGGCGGGTACAGCTGGTACCCCCCGCTGCTGGACGTGACCCGGGAGAAGACGACGCGCGCGTACGCCGACGTGTTCTTCGACCGCGACGACGTCGACATCCGCGGCATCCTCGCCGACGACTACCTCACCGAGGCCGGTTACGACCCCAGCTTCGAGTTCGCCTGGGCCCACCAGTCCGCACCGGGCGCGGCCACCGCCGTCGACGCCGCCCTCCGCCTGGACACGACCGTCATGCTCGTCGACGACCCGGTCAAACGCGTCGACACCATGACGATGGCCTGGGGTCTGGAGGCCCGCGTCCCGTTCCTCGACCACGAGTTCGTCGAACTGGCCGCCACGTGTCCCCCCGATCTCAAACTCGCGCACGGCGGCAAGGGCGTCCTCAAGGAGGCGAGCCGGGCGCTGCTGCCGTCGGCGGTCATCGATCGCACGAAGGGGTACTTCCCGGTGCCGGGTATCCGCCATCTGACCGGCGGTGTCCTCGATCTCGTGTCGGACACCCTGCGGTCGAAGGCGGCCCGAGATCGCGGCCTGTACCGTCCCGAGGCCCTCGACCGACTGTTCGCCGATCCCAACGGGATTCGCACGAGACTCGACGGCAACGAACTGTGGCAGGTCGCCCTGCTGGAGATGTGGTTGCAGACGATGGAAGCGAACGCCCGACGGTGACCACACTCCGTTTCGACGACCGCGGCTGGAAGACCTACGGCGCCTCGCTCTCTCCCGACGGGAGCGCCTTCGCCTACATCGTCGACGAGGGCACCGGTTATCCGCGGGCCGCGCAGCGATCGCTCTCGCGGGACGGCGTCGGCGAGTTGCGCTGGGTGCAGCTCCGATCCACCGGTCCGGTCCGAAAGGTGGTGCACTCCACGGACGGTCGCTGGCTGGCGGTGGAGATCGCGCCGAGCGGCGGTGAGCACCACCAGGTGTGGGTCGTCACCACCGATCCCGACGACGACACCGCCCATCGCATCGCCGCGACGCGACCCGACGGGCGATCGTTCGGCACGGTGGGTCTGGTCGGCTGGGACACCGACTGGGTCCTGATCACCGCCATCGATCAGGACGGCACCTCCCACGCGCTCCGCGTGCATCCGGGGACCGGGACGACACTCACCCTCGATCAGCGCGTCGGCAGCGTGCTGATCGACTCGTGGAAGGGTGCCACCCTCGTCCGAGTAGGTCCGCGGGGCTATCACGACATGCTGCTGCTGCGCCGCCGCCCCGAGTCGGGTGACGACGAGATCACGATGACCCCGCTGCTGCCACAGGATCCGGGCGCGGTCACCGACCAGGGTTACCTCCTCGACCAGGGTTTCGACCACTCCTCCCTGGTGTTCGTCCCCGCCCCGAACGAACCGGCCCGCGACCTCGACAGCGTCCAGGCGCTGGTGCGCAGCGATTTCGACGCCAAGTTCCCGCGGCTTCTGGGAGTCGAGGTCAGCAAGTTCGGCGTGCGCTTCCGGGTGATGGCCCAGCGCGTCGACATCGGCCTCGACGAGTTCGCGGTCAGCCACGACCAGTCGACCGTCGCCCTGCTGTGGAATGTGCGGGGCTGCAGCGAGTTGCAGATCATGACCCTGCCCGATCAGACCCTGCACCCGCCCATCGACCTGCCCGGCGAGGTGGCCTCCGATCTCTCGATCAGTGCCGCCGGGTCGGTGGTGACGGTGACGGTGTCGAGCCCGCAGCACTCCCCCCTCGTTCATCTCGTGGATGTCGCCAACCGGCAGGTGTTCCCGGTCCGCGACGACGTCGTCGCCGGCGAGGGGCCGTCGTGTCTGCTCCGGCCCGAACTGATGGAGTTCTCGGCGCGCGACGGTATGCCGTTGTCCGGCTTCCTGTTCCGCGCCAAGCGGACCGCCGGCACGGCCGCGCCCGGCCCCACCCTGCTCTACTTCCACGGCGGACCCGAGGGGCAGTCGCGCCCGGACTACCAGTTCTTGTTCGGTCCCCTCGTCGACGCCGGGATCACGGTCTTCGCCGCGAACGTCCGCGGGTCGTCGGGATACGGCCGGTTGTTCGCGCACGCCGACGACCGTTACGGACGGTATGCCGGGATCGACGACGCCGCGGACTGTGCCGAGTTCCTGTGTCGACAGGGCATCGCCGACCCCGACGCGGTCTACTGCTCCGGCCGTTCGTACGGCGGTTATCTGACCCTGGCATGCCTGACATTCCATCCCGAGCTGTTCGCCGCCGGGATCGCCATCTGCGGCATGAGTGACCTGGAGTCGTTCTTCCGCAACACCGAACCGTGGATCGCGGTGGCGGCCTACACCAAGTACGGACATCCGGAGTTCGACCGTGAACTCCTCGCCGACCTGTCGCCGATCCACCGGATCGACGCGGTGCGCGCGCCGCTGCTCGTCGTCCACGGAGCGCACGACACCAACGTGCCGGTGAGCGAGTCGCAACAGATCGTCGCCGAACTCCAGGCACGCGGCGCCGTGGCCGAGATGCTGATGTTCGACGACGAGGGTCACGAGATCGTCAAGCGGCACAATCAACATCGGCTCACCGAGGCGGTCGCCGACTGGATCGCGCGTCACCCGTCCCGGAACCGGTCGTCGCGATGAACCGGCGGATGACCGACCGCCTGCTCGCCCAGCTCGCCGAGACGCGTTCGGCCAACACACGTGCGAATGTGCTCGAGGAACTACGTCGACTGATCCTGTCGGGTGGCGCGCCCCCGGGGACCCAACTCCCGCCGGCCGAGATCGCCGACGCCTTCGATGTCAGTCCGATCCCGGTCCGCGAAGCTCTGAAGACGCTGGTCGGCGAAGGCCTGGTGGTGCACCGTCCCGGAGCGGGGTACCGGGTGAGTCAGCTGTCCACCGAGGAGCTACGCGAGATCTACTTCGTCCGAGGCACTCTCGAACAAGCAGCACTCGCCCGGTCGGTCGGCTTGATCGACGAGTCCTCCCTGGAGACCGCACGCGCACACCACATTGAGCTGCTCGCGGCGGTGAAGTACAACGACGGCAAGGCTTTTCACGACATCTCCCGCGAGTTCCATCGCGCTCTCACCGAGCCGTGCGCGATGCCGCGGCTGCTCAACATGTTCGAGGCGACCTGGAATCTCACCGAGCCGTTCCAGGTGATGAGATCGGTGACCGCCGAGACCCAGCAGGCACTCAACACCGACCACGCCGACCTGCTCGCGGCGTTCGGCGACCGAGACACCACTTCGGTCCTCGACGTCGCGCACCGTCACCACCAGCGCCTAGAGAGCGCCGTCATCGAGACCGCCGCACTCCTCGACGTCCGCCACGACTGAGCCCCGGCGAAATATATCTGCCCGTTCATCGCGGGGTAACAATCCGTTCTTACATTTCTCCCATCAGCGTGCGCCCCGTACGACTTCCGACCCCGGCCGCTGACCAGGACCAGGAGAACGCAATGTCCACACCACCCTCCGGGACGCCCGGACCGCAGGCACCCGCGGCCACGTCTCACACCGGCGCCGCCGGTGAGAGCGTCATCAAGTCCACCTACGACGACCGGCTCACCAACACCGATCTCGCGCCACTGAAGGAACAGAAGTGGACGTGGTACAACATCTTCGCCTTCTGGATGTCCGACGTGCACAGCGTCGGCGGATACGTGTTCGCGGGCAGCCTCTTCGCGCTGGGCATCGCGGCCTGGCAGGTGCTGGTGGCGCTCGTGGTGGGCATCGTGGCCGTCAACATCCTGTGCAACCTGGTCGCGAAGCCCTCCCAGATGGCGGGCGTTCCCTACCCGGTGACGACCCGGGTCTCCTTCGGCGTCAAGGGCGCCAACATCCCGGCCATCATCCGCGGCGTGATCGCGGTCGTCTGGTACGGCATCCAGACCTACCTCGCCTCAGTCGCTTTCGGCCTCCTGGCGCTGAAGTTCTGGCCCGGACTCGAGCCCTGGGGCGAGGTCGAACAGCATGGTTTCCTCGGATTGTCCGCGCTCGGCTGGGCGGGTTTCATCCTGATGTGGATCCTGCAGGCGTTCGTGTTCTGGAACGGGATGGAGACCATCCGGAAGTTCATCGACTTCTGCGGTCCCGCAGTGTATGTCGTCATGATCGCGCTGGCGGCCTACCTGGTCGTCGAGGCCGGTTGGGACAACGTCAGTCTCGACCTGTCGGTCGGCGACGGACTCTCGGGATGGTCGTCGTTCACGATGATGATCAGCGCGATCGCACTCGTGATCTCCTATTTCTCCGGTCCGATGCTCAACTTCGGTGACTTCTCGCGTTACGGGCGCACTTTCGGCGAGGTCAAGAAGGGCAACTTCTGGGGCCTGCCGGTCAACTTCCTCTTCTTCTCACTCCTCGTGGTGTGCACGGTCTCCGCGGCGGTCACGGTCATCGGCACCGACGAGGACGGCAACATCATCACCGATCCGGTGCACATCGTCGATCGCATCGACAACACGACCGCCGCGGTGCTGGGCGTGCTCACCTTCGCCATCGCCACGATCGGGATCAACATCGTCGCGAACTTCGTCTCGCCGGCGTTCGACTTCTCGAATGTCGCGCCCACCAAGATCAGCTGGCGAACCGGCGGCATGATCGCGGCGGTCGGCTCGGTGCTCATCACGCCGTGGAACCTCTTCAACAATCCGACCGCGATCCACTACACGATGGACACCCTCGGCGCGGTCATCGGTCCGCTGTTCGGCATCCTCATCGCCGATTTCTACCTCGTCAAGAAGCAGAAGATCGAGGTGGACGAGCTCTTCACCATGAGGCCCGAGGGCGCCTACTGGTACCGCAACGGCTGGAACCCGGTTGCCGTCGGCGCCACCGCCATCGCGTCGATCCTCCCGATCGGTGTCGTCATCTTCGGCACCGTGTATCAGGCCAGCTTCACATGGTTCATCGGCGCGGGCATGGGCATGCTCCTCTACTGGCTCGGGATGAAGTTCGTGCCGACCCGCCTGATCTACGGACCCGCGGCGCTCGCTCGCATGACCGCTGACATCGAAGTGATGTCGGCGGAGCCCGAGACCGCGGGAACGCCGACCACAGAAGCCGCGTCCACCGTGCCCGGGGGCAGCACCCGGAACTGACGGGCGGTGAACCACCGGGCCGCGCGAGCATCTCGCGCGGCCCGGTCTGCTGTGTGTGCGGCTCCCGAACCCACCGCCCACCCCTGACGCATCCATTGTGCCATTGACAAATGGTACGGTTGCTGATGGTGTGAGTTGATGCACACCAGCACGACTCCGACCCCGCTGCCGACCCGCGCGTCGGCACGGGCCACCGTGACCGCCCATGCGACGAGGTGGGGGCTCGGCACGTTCACCGGCGCGATTCCACTGAATCCGCTGGGCATCCGACTCTCGCGCGGTCTCATCGCCGCGATCATGCGCACGCTCGGACGTACGCCATCCGGAACAACCGTGTATCCGGTCCGCGAGAACGGCATTCGCGGCGAGTGGGTTCTCGGACCGGATGTCCGACGGGGGCGCCGCGCGATCTACTACGTCCACGGCAGCGCGTACAGCATCTGCTCGGCTCGCACACATCGGTCGCTGGCCGCGCGGCTCTCTTTCGCGACCGGGATACCGGTGTTCGTCGTCGACTACCGTCTGGCGCCCGAGCACCGATTCCCCACCGCCGCCGAGGACGTCGCCGACGGCTTCGACTGGCTGCTCCGCCAGGGCTTCCTCCCTTCCGACATCGTGGTCGCCGGCGACTCCGCCGGCGGTCATCTGGCCTGCGATCTGACCCTCCGGCGCGCGGACGGCGGCGCCGCCCAACCCGCCGCGGTCGTCCTGTTCTCCCCGCTCATCGACCTCACCTTCGAGCTGGCGCGCACCCAGGAACGCATCCGGCGCGACCCGGCGATCACGGCTGCGGCGGCCGCCCGCCTGGTGGCGCTCTACACCCGCGACGTTGCCGCCGACGACCCGCGAGTCGCGTTTGATTTCGCTGCGGCACGGCACCTTCCACCGTTCCTCATCCAGGCGGGCGGCGCCGAGATGCTCAGCGCCGACGCCCGCCACCTGCACGAGCAACTCCGCGCGCACGGCGGTGACAGCCGGCTGGAGATCTGGCCGGGCCTGATGCACGTCTTCCAGGCCCTCCCTCGACTCGGCCCCGAGGCCGACGCCGCACTGCGGCGGGTGGCGCAGTTCCTGGGCGACCAGGCGGCGAACCGGCCGTCTCCGGCGACGGCCCCGGCTTCGCCCACCGAGGCGGACGCGTCATGATCACCGCGGTCGACGGAATCCGGCGCCGGTTCCTCCGGAATCCGTTGTCGCAGAATGCCCGCGCCCTCGTCACCGGTGCCGGCAGCGGGATCGGTCGCGCATTCGCGCTCGAACTCGGCCGACGCGGCGGCGAGGTGATCTGCGCGGACATCGACGAGACACGCGCCGACGAGACCGCGTCGCTGGTCACCTCCCGGACCGGGCGGGTGGCCCATGCGTTCACCTGCGATGTCGCCGACCGTGCCGCGATGACCTCGCTCGCGGCGTTCACCCGCGACACCTTCGACGGTCCACCGACTCTCGTCGTCAACAACGCCGGGGTCGGCATCGGGGGCCGCCCGGTCGGCGACATCGGGTTCGACGACTGGGACTGGACGCTCGGGATCAACCTCTGGGGTGTGGTGCACGGGTGCGAACTCTTCGCGCCGATGCTGCGCGAAGCGGGCCGCGGGGGGATCATCAACGTCGCGTCGGCCGCAGGGTTCGCCGCCGCGCCGGTGATGGCGCCCTACAACGTGTCGAAGGCCGGTGTGGTCTCGCTGAGCGAGACACTCGCCGCCGAGCTGGCCTCCGCCGGCGTCGGTGTCACGGTTCTGTGCCCCACGTTCGTCAAGACCAACGTGGCTCGCGACGGTCGGATCACCTCGGACGCACAGGATCTCGCCGGGACGCTGATGCGCTGGACCGGGGTGTCCCCGGCCGGCGTGGCCGCATCGACACTCGACGCCCACGATCTGGGGCGTCTCTACGTCCTGCCGCAACTGGACGCGCGCGTGATCTGGCATCTCAAACGACACTTCCCGGCGTCCTACGTCCGCGGACTCGGACTCCTCAACCGCCTCCTGCCGTCGTCCTGACCCGGCGACCTCAGCCCACCGACCACTCGAAAGGACCACTCTCATGGCCATCGACCTCGACAACATGCTGCAGAAGATCAAGGACCGTCAATGGGCCCTGATCGACATCGATTGGGACGCACCGGGCGCCGAGCTCATCGACCCCGACCTCCACGCCAAGCTCAAGCCCTTCATGAGTGACCTGATGTGGATCGAGAACGTCGGCGCACGGGGCTTCGCGGCCATGGCCAAGAAGGCGCCGACCCCGACGCTGAAGAGCATCTACGAGCACTTCCACGCCGAGGAACAGAAGCATGCCAACGCCGAACTGGCACTGATGCGCCGGTGGGGCATGCTCGACGGCGACGAGATCCCGTCACCGAATGTCAACGTGCAGCTGGTGATCAACTGGCTCGACCGACACTCCGACGACATGTCCCTGTCCTTTCTGGGAACTGTGATCCCGATGCTCGAGGTCGCGCTCGACGGCGCGCTGATCAAGTTCATCACCGACGAGGTCAAGGACCCGGTGGCCCAGGAGGTGTTCAGACGGATCAACTCCGATGAATCGCGGCACCTCGCAGTCGACTTCGAGGTGATGGAGATCCTCGGACACGCGGGGTTGCGCAAACGGACGATCGATTTCGTCGGCGGGTGGGTCAAGCCGACCTTCCTGATCGGAGCTCTCAGTTATGTACCGCTCCTGAACAAGATGCGCGACAACATCGTCGCGATGGGGGTCGACGAGGAACGGCTGTACAGCGCGATGAAGCGCTACCGGGCGGTGGGAGATCGAAGTGAGTACGTGCGGCGCCTGCCCATGTTCCAGGTGGTCGCGTACCACGGTGCGGCGGTGATCAATCGAGGCAACGTGCCCTACCACCTGTTCGCCGACTCGATGGTGAAGCTCACCGATCGCATCCCGTTCGGGCTGGTCCACCGAACACCCACGTGGTCGCAGGAACTCACCTACGAGCCGACGGCCTGAGGCGGCGGTGATGCACACCTCGGTGGCCATCATCGGAGCCGGATTCGCCGGTATCGGCGCGGCGATCCGTCTCCGGGAGCACGGAATCGACGACCTCGCGATCTTCGAACGCGACGACCGGGTCGGCGGCACGTGGCGCGACAACACCTATCCGGGTGCCGCGTGCGACATCCCGTCGCGCCTGTACTCCTACAGCTTCGCGCCCAACCCGGACTGGTCGCACACCTACTCGCGCAGTGCCGAGATCCTCGACTACATCCGGTCGATGGTCGACGACTCCGGGATCGGACCGCACATCCGGTTCGGCCACACGGTGACCGGGATGGAGTACAACGCCGACGACGGTCTGTGGACCATCACCTTCGACGAAGGGCACGAACCGGTACGGGCGCGCGCCGTCGTCCTGGCCTCGGGTCCGCTCGCGAACGCCTCCTTCCCCGACATCCCCGGCATCGAGGACTACGAGGGGCACAAGATCCACAGCGCACGTTGGGATCACGACTACGACTTCACCGGCAAGAAGGTCGCTGTCGTGGGCACCGGGGCGAGCGCGGTCCAGATCGTGCCGGAGCTGGTCGAGACCGCCGCGTCGGTGAAGGTCTTCCAGCGCACGCCCGGCTGGGTCCTGCCCCGCGCGAACGTGCGGACCCGTGCGACGACCAAGCGGCTCTATCGGGCGGTGCCCGGCACCCAGCGACTGGCGCGTTCACTCTGGTTCTGGGGTCACGAGACGGTGGCGCTGGGCGTCGTCTGGAACACTCCCCTGACCCGCGTCGTCGAGGCGGCCAGCAAAATGCACCTGCGGTCGCAGGTCGACGACCCGTGGCTGCGCCGGCAGCTCACCCCCGACTTCGCCGCGGGATGCAAACGACTGCTCATGACCAGTGACTACTACCCCGCGCTCCAGCGACCGAACTGCACACTGGTGACCTGGCCGATCGCCCGCATCGCCGAACGCGGCATCCGCACCGTCGAAGGTGTTGAGCACCAGTTCGATTGCATCGTGTTCGCGACCGGGTTCGACGTGTCCAAGACCGGGACGCCGATCCCGATCACCGGCCTCGACGGCCGCGACCTCGCGTCCGAGTGGGGCCGGGGCGCGTTCGCGTACCGCAGCGTCGCCGTGTCCGGCTATCCCAATCTGTTCTTCACGTTCGGACCCAACTCCGGCCCGGGCCACAGCTCCGCGCTGGTCTACATGGAGGCCCAGATCGACTACATCACCGAAGCGGTCACCCAGCTGCTCGAGAACGACTGGAAGGCTCTCGACGTGCGCGCCGAGGCGCAGGAGCGATACAACCAGGACATCCAGCGTCGACTGACCTCGACCACCTGGAACTCCGGATGCCAGAGCTGGTACCTGACCGACGACGGGTTCAACGCGACGATGTACCCCGGCTTCGCGACCCAGTACGTCAATCAGCTGCGCCGCGTCGAACTGCGCGACTACCGGATCCTCGTTCACCAGGACGCTCGGACTCCGGCCACCGCAGCGTTACAGTGAGGGGATGACCGAGTACCGGATCGACGACCTGGCGCGCGTGTCCGGGACCACGACCCGGAACATCCGCGGCTATCAGGAACGCGGGCTGCTCCCCCAGCCGCTGCGGCGCGGACGCGTCGCGATCTACACCGAGAAGCACCTGCGTAACCTCCGGGCCATCAACAAACTGCTCGGGAGCGGGTTCACCCTCAAGCACATCGCCACCTTCATGACGAACCCCGGCGCCCGCATCGGGGATGCGTTGGAGCTCAACGAGATCCTCGACGAGCACTGGTCGAGCACGTCACGCCCGGAGATCACCCGCGACGAGCTCGACGAGAGATTCGGTCCGCTGGACGATGCCCAGGTCGCGGCTCTCGTGCGAGCCGGTGTGATCTCCGAGACCCCGCGCGATGGGGTGTACGAGGCCATCGACCCGCGCATCATCGGAAACCTGGCGAAACTCGTGCGACGGGGCGTGCAGATCACCGCGCTGGCAGATGTCCACGAACGGTTCACCGCAAAGATCAACGAAGCCGCCGAGATCCTGCTCGCTGCCGCGCATGACGAGGTGGACCGACGCAAGGGCCCGGGCTGGCTGCCGGAGAACGACGACGACGTCGCCTGGGCGGTGAACCTGCTGGGGATGATGCGCCGAGTCGGAACCGAGAACGCCCACGCCGCACTCGACCGCGCCCTCGACACGGCGCTGGACCGGGAACTCTCGGCCCACCAGAGCGCCGTCGACGAGCGCGCGGACGCCGACGCGCCGCAGCCCGGCCGGGAATCCGTCGAGCCCTCAGCCGGACCCGTTGTGCCGCTTCAGCAGAACGACCAATGAGGCGAGGAAGAAGCAGATCGCTCCCACGAACGTACCGACCGTCGCGGCCACCGCGTCGGCGGTGACGCCACCCCTGGTCACGAATGCTCCGACGGCCGACACCCCGAATGCGACACACCCGATCCAGTTGATCAGCACCGACCACCAGTCCCGATCGCGGAGATCCCACCGGCGTCCGGTGGCGCGGGTGTAGCCGGCGAAGGCGACCGCGCCACTGATGAGGAAGGCGATGGACCCGCCCGCGTCCGGGGTCCAGACCAGGTGCCGGTCGCCCCAGATCGTATGCGCGACCAGAGCTCCCGTGGTCGACACGTTGAACAGGATCGTACCCACCGATTGCGTGGCTGCTGTGAGCCATTCGGCACGGATGACCGAACCGGGCGCCGACGACCGCAGTTCGGCCACGGTACCGCTGCGGATCAGCTGGATGAATCCGGCTGCGGTGAAGAACCAGGCGCCGACGAAGTAGCAGCTGTTGGCGAACCCGGCGCCCATCAAGTGGGCCAGCCCGGGGGCCGACCCCAGCGCGAACAGCGCCGACCCGATCATGAACCCCCAGCACTGCTTGGGCAGCGTCGGCGTCAGGAACGCATGTGTGCGGTCATGCAGTGACATCAAGGCTCGCGATGACCTTGCTCGGCTCGATCCAGATCCCCAGCTCGCCGGGGACCCCGTTGCGGGCTCCGAACTCCTCGGCCCGCTCGGCACCCATGTATCGCGCCCCGCACATCGTCGCGATGCGACGCACCTCGTCGAGGGCTTCGGTGACCCGCGCGATGCCTTGCACCTGCACGAACCCGAACGGCGGTTCGGGCAGGTCGACTGCCATCACGACACGTGGATCACGCAACAGCGCACGGCCTTTGGCAGTCGTGGCCCCGGTGTTGAACGCGATCCGGTCGCCGTCGAGGACGAACCACACCGGAACGACGAGCGGTCGACCATCGGCGGCGGTGTATCCGAGGTGCCCGGTCTTCGTGCCGCTGGTGAGGAATTCGCGGACGGCCGGGTCGGACAGCGTGGGCGCAGACATGCCTCTCACCCTAGAGAGACCCGGCCGCAACCGCGAGGTGTTCGGACCCGACCGCCTCACCGTTGCGCGAGGACATCACCGATCCGGCACGCCATCATCATGATCGTCGCGTGCGGGCCACTGCGCCCGCTGGTGGGCAGAATGGACCCGTCGACGATCCGGAGTCCGCGAACCCCGTACACCCCGCCGAGCCAATCGGTCCGGACGCCCATCGGCATCGTCCCCCACGCGTGCTGGGAGAACCCCGCCCGATCGGCGATCCGCACGCTCCCCGGGACGACGACGTCGGCGAACTCGGGCGCCCGCAGCATCTCCACGACTCCCGCGGCCGCCGTCCGCAACGCGATGGCGGTAGCCGGGTCGGGTTCGTCGAACTCCATCCGTACTGCGGCGCCGTCGGCGGCGATCCGTACCGCCGAATGCCTCATCGCGGTCACCTCGACGATTGGACCCCACGCGCGCAGACCACGAATGTACGAGGCGAAATCATCTCGATAACAACGTATTTCGAGACCGCTGTCGGTGTGCACCACGGTCGGCAACACCATGCCCGGCCCCGCCGGTGTCCGCCTGGCGTACGACACCGCCAGGCCTCGATGCTCCCCGGCACCCAGCGAACGGGCACCTGCGCGACCCTCGATGGCAAGTGCGGGCAACTCCGAACGCAACAGGATCCCCGCGGTGCCGAGGGTGCCCGCGGCGAGGATCACCTCGCCCGCGCCGACCGTGAGCGAGCCCGCGTGCACGCCCGTCACCGTCGTACCCCCGGCCGACGCCACACGGTCCACCGTGCAACCGGTCACGACCCGGAGGTTGGGTCGCGACAGCGCCGGGACGAGGTACGCGTCGGCCGCCGAGCGGCGCGCGAGCCCGCTCCGATTGATCGGCACCCGGTTGAGCCCGACCACCGGCCACCGCTGCGCGAGCGGACGGACCGGTGCCCGCGCCGTCCAGTAGCGCTCGAAAGCGGTTCCGGCGTCTCCGAGTTCGTCGTCGGCGACGGGTTCGACACCCATGGTGCCGCCGAGCGCGTCCAGTTCGTCGTACGCATCGGCGATGGCGTCAAGCCCCCACCCGGCCGGCCACGTTCCGAAGTCGTCGCGATGCCACCTGAGGAAGTACCCGCCGTTCACCGCCGACGAACCGCCGAGAGCCGACCCGCGGGCAGCCGACACCCCGAGGTTCGTGTCGTGGCGGACCGCGTGCGGGGCGGCGTCGTCGATCGGTAGCCGAGACAGCTCGAGGTCCGCGGGGGTCGGCAGGCCTCCCGGACCGCGTTCCAGCAGCACGACCGCACGGTCGGGGTTCCGCGAGAGCCGCTCGGCGAGCACGCATCCGGCGCTGCCGGCGCCGACGATGACGACGTCAGCGGTGAGCGACCGGTCGGTCGTCGTCATCGAGAGATGACCGGGCGCAACGCTTCCGGGTCTCGGTGGGTGATGACGCCTTGCCACAGGCCCGCACCGTAGGCCAGGTCGTCGAGCCGGTGCATGAGGATGTAGCGCAGCGGACCGAGCGTGGGCGGACTGGTCGGATCGGCGAGCAGATCCCGGACCCAGGACACCACCCCCTCGACGATCGCCACCTGCACGGCGAGGGTGCGGAAACGCTTCGACACGAGGGCGAGCAACACCGCCACCGGCCAATAGTGACGGCAGATGGCGTCCGCGGCCTGTAACAGTCCGAACCCGGCCGCTCGTCCGGTCATCTGCGCCGACACCAGCGGGGCCGACGGCAGATCGCCCAGCCGGCGCCGCATCCGAACCGCCAGATGGGTGAGAATGATCATCGCCAGGGCGGCACCGAACCGCGTCCGCGACAGCAACGCGACCACCGCGGCGGCCATCGGAACCGACATCTTCATCGGCGCCGCCCGGTCACCGTGCCGGGAGGCCAGGTGCGCGGCGCCGGTGCCGTAGAAACAGCGACGCGAGAGCACCGAGCGCAGGTCGGCGCGGTGCTCATGGGCCACACGAGCCACCGGGTCGTAACGGATCCGCCACCCCTCCGCGTGCATCCGCCAGCACGCGTCGACGTCCTCGGCCACCCGCAACGACTCGTCGAAACCGCAGAAAGCGCTGCGCCGCACCACCATCGCGGCGCTGGGCACATACGGGGTCCGGGTCGAGGGCGCCACCGCGGACTCCTCGGGTCCCATGTCCAGGGAGGACCACCCGTTCTCGTACCGCTCGGCCAGCGAGGACGCCACCGCCGCGTCGGACTGCAATCCGACGATGCGCGGCGCGACGAGCCCGACCGTGGGGTCGGAGAAGTGCGTCAGCAGGATGGTGAGCCAATCCGGGTCGGGTACGACGTCGGAGTCGAGGAATGCGACGAAGTCGGTCGTCGCGGCCTCCGCCCCCGCGTTGCGCGCCGCGGACGGACCACGGTTGTCGTCGAAGCGCAGGACCCGCGCCGTGGGCCGGTCCGCCACGATCGGGGTCGCGGAGCCGTCGTCCACGACGATGACCGTCAGCCCGTCGAGGGCATCGAGCAGGCGATCGATGCCAACCTGGTTGTCCCGGACCGGGACGACCACGGTCACGTCCTGCGGCTGCGGCCCGAACATGGGCCGGGGATTGGCGATCCCCGCGTCCAGCAGTGCGCGCGCCAGTCGTCGGGTCACGTTGTCGCACACCTCGATCCGACCGTCCTCGGAGGTCATCCCGAGTGCGGTGTCGGACATGCGCAGCAGCCGCGTCGGCGAACCGCCGACCAGATACCGGAAGTCGCCCGCCTTGGCACAGCGCAGGTCGATCTGCACCTGGAAGCCGTCGGGCAGATCGGTGCGCGGCCCCGGAGGCGCGTCGGCGTCCGAGTGCGCTCCGGGTTCGACGGACTCCGAGTCGTCCCGGGCGGAGGCGTCGTCCGCGTCCTGGTTCCCGGCCCAGCGTCGTGGGGCCGAGTCGTCGAGGGCCGTCATCCCAGGCGCCCCAGATCGTCGATCTGCCACGACTCCAGGGCGGCCCACAGGCGGTCGGTCACCCCGTCGACCAGACCCGCCCCCGTCTCGGCGCTCGCGCCCTCCGGGTCGCCGAGGACACCGTTGGGACTCACGGCGGCGACACCGCCCGACCGCATCGCCCCCATCAGCGCCCCCACCGGCTCCCGGTTGCCCGCCACGGCACGGTCGGGATCCACGACGGACGGCGAAACATGCAGCAGCACAGATGTTTCGGTGAATCCCGCGTGGGCGTCGGCGCCTTCGAAAGCGCACGGGAACCAGGCGACGTCCCGGCCCTCGTAGCGGAGTCGGGTCACCGCCTCGATCAGCGTCCGGGTGTTCCCGCCATGTCCGTTGACGAACACCACGCGCGCCGCCCATCGGCACGCACTGCGGCCGTACTCGACGAGGAGGCCGCGCAACGCCTCGTGTCCGATCGAGATGGTCCCGGCGAAGCCCTCGTGTTCGCCGCTGGCGCCGTAGTTCAGATCCGGTGCGCACAGGAGTCCGGAGGCCTTCGATCGCCCGCAGACGCGCTCGGCGATCGCCGACGCGATACGCGTGTCGGTGTCGAGCGGGAGGTGGGGCCCGTGCTGCTCGACCGAACCGAGGGGCACCAGCAGGGTGATCACCTGCCCATCGAGGTCTGGCCAGTTGCACTGCCCCAACGCCGATGGCACCGTCATTCGACCAATGCTAGCGACGGTGCCTGCGAGTGTGTCGGTCTCGCCCGAAAAACGGAGCGAAAAACGCGTCCAGATGTCGCGAACCACCACTCTGACGAGCGTTCGATCGGTTGTGGAATGCTGAGAGCATCCAGTGACACCTGACACAGTGCGCGAACAACGATCGGGAGGACGACACCCATGAGCAGTGCCACACCACACGACAGCGGCAAGCCCGGCCCTCTGAGTTCGATCCGGGTCATCGAGTTCGCCGGTATCGGCCCCGGTCCGCATGCCGCCATGCTGCTGGCCGATCTCGGCGCCGACGTCGTGCGCGTTCAGCGCCCGGGGTCGCTGCCCAAGCCCGGCCGCAATGCCGATGCTCTGCTCCGCGGCCGACGCGTCGTCGAGGCCAACCTCAAGGACGACAACGACCGGGAGACCATTCTCGGCCTCGTCGCCAAGGCCGATGTGATCCTCGAGGGTTTCCGTCCCGGCGTGATGGAACGGCTCGGACTCGGACCCGACGACCTCGAGAAGGTCAATCCCGGCCTCGTCTACGGGCGCATGACCGGCTGGGGACAGGACGGACCCCGTGCCAACCTCGCCGGCCACGACATCAACTACATCTCGCTCACGGGCATGCTGCACGCCATCGGACGCAAGGACGATCGTCCCGTGCCCCCGCTCAACCTGGCCGGTGACTTCGGCGGCGGTTCGATGTTCCTCGTCGTCGGTGTGCTCGCGGCACTGCTCGAGCGCGGGGTGTCCGGCCGGGGGCAGGTCGTCGACGCGGCCATGGTCGACGGCGCTTCCGTTCTCGGACAGATGATGTGGGCGTTCCGCGGCACCGGACTGTGGAGCGACACCCGGGGTGTGAACATGCTCGACACCGGCGCTCCGTACTACGAGGTCTACGAGACCTCGGACGGCAAGTACATGGCGGTCGGCGCGATCGAACCGCAGTTCTACGCCGAGCTGCTCAAGGGCCTCGAACTCACCGACGCCGACCTGCCGGACCAGAACGACATCGCCCAGTGGGGGAAGCTGAAGGAGATCTTCACCGAGACCTTCAAGTCGCGCACCCGCGACGAATGGGCCGCGGTCTTCGAGGGCACGGACGCCTGCACCTCGCCGGTCCTCACCTTCGCCGAGGCACCTGCCGACGCCCACATGGCCGCCCGCGCCAACCTCGTCGACATCGACGGCGTGACCCAGGCCCAGGTGGCACCGCGCTTCTCGCGCACCAAGCCGGAGACCCCCACGGGCCCGACCACCGAGGCGACCGATCCGTCGACGCTCTGGGCCGACTGAGGGTCCCGCCACCGCTTCTCCGTGCGGGAGAAGCGGTGGCGACCCGCCCATTGCTCCCCGAGGTTCCAGGAGCGAAAGCCGCCGGGCCGAGCAAGCGACGAAGGAGCGCGTCGAGGTCGACGAGCCACGAAGGGCGACAACTCACGTCGCCCTTCGTGGCTCGCTTCGCTCGCACCTCAGGGAGCAGATGAATCGGCCACTCGCCCTCGAACGCAAGGGTTCTTCCGCGGCCGCGCGGCGTCAGACCTTCGAATGCCCCATGTCGATCTGGAACTCGGCCGCGGTGATCCCCTTGGCACTGTCGGACGCGAGGTAGAGGACGGCGTCGGAGATCTCGTCGAGCGCGGCGACCGGATGGTAGTCGAGGATCGACGTGAAATGCGGGTTGACCCAGGGGATTCCGAAGATCCGGTGGGCCTCGGTGTCAGCCACACCCATCGGGGTGTCGACCGCGTACGGGTGCACGCTGTTCACCCGGATGCGATGGTGACCGAGCTCTTTCGCGGTCGTCTGGGTCAGTCCGACGAGTCCGTACTTCGACGCCGAGTACGACGCCTGCAGCGGCATCGCCTTCAGCCCCGCGACGGAACTGATGACGGTGATCGAGCCCCCGTTGCCCGCCTCGAGCATCTCCGGAATGGTGGCCTTCAGCGTCTTCCACGCGCCGACGAGGTTGATGTCGACGACGTCGGTGAACTGCTCTTCGCTGAGCTCCCAGACCTTGCCCCAGGTCAGCACCCCGGCGTTGGCGACGACGTGGTCGAGCCGACCGAACTGCTCGACGGCGTCGGCCACGAGCTGCTGCTGGAAAGCAAGATCGCGCGTATCTCCCTGCCGTGCAAGGATCTTGCCGCCGACGCCCTCGACGAGACGAATCGTCTCGGCGAGGTCGTCGGCCGTGGCCGCGGGGTAGGTCGCGTGGTCGATGATCGGACCCGCGATGTCGAGGCCGACGATCGCGGCCCCCTCACGGGCGAACCGGATCGCATGATTGCGACCTTGACCTCGGGCGATGCCGGTGATGTAGACGACCTTGCCGTCGAACTGTCCCATGGCAGAACTGTAACACGTTCTAGTTCTGCTCCCCAGTGTTCGCCGGGGCCCGACGAACGGTTCAGGCGTGCCCGAACGCGCGGGTGAAGCCGTCGGGTACGACGAGGTCGGCGGCCGAGAGCTCGTGCACGCTCTTGTGGCCGAGACCCATCAGCACGCCGTCGAGTCCCATGCGCATGAGGTCCAGCACGTTCTCGACACCGGCCTGGCCGTTGGCGGCTAGACCCCAGAGGTACGCACGGCCGATCATGACCGCGCGGGCACCGAGTGCGAGCGCTTTGGCGACGTCACTGCCGCGACGGATCCCGCCGTCGAGCAGGACCTCGATGTCGTTGCCCACCGCGGCCGCGATGTCGGGAAGGAGGCGGATCGTCGCCGGCGTGCCGTCGAGATTGTTGCCCCCGTGGTTGGACACCGACAGTGCCGTCGCGCCGATGTCCACTGCCCGCTTCGCGTCGTCGAGACGGGTGATGCCCTTGACCATGAAGGGGCCATCCCACTGCTCGCGCAACCACTTCAGGTCCTCCCAGGTGGGCGGCGGCGTGTTCATCCAGGACCCGTAGGCCCCGAAGAACGTCGGCCCGGGCACCCCCTGCGGTGTGAGGTTCGGCGCGGTCAGGTCGGGGATGTTGATCTTCCCGCCCTTGACCCAATCGAGTGCGTACCTCGGCTTGACCGCGATCTCCGGCCCCAGACGGAGAAGCGCCTTGAGGTCGACCTTCTCGGGGATCTCGGGGCTGCCCCAGTCGCGTCCGACGTTGAAGACCCAGTCGGTCGTGACGATCAGCCCCTTCGCGCCGGCCGCCTTCGCGCGCTCGGCTCGCGCGAGGATCTCCTCGCGGCTGCCCAGCCAGTAGATCTGGAAGAACACCTTGTCATTGACCGCGGTGACCTCCTCGACCGCGTGCGAGGCGAAGCTCGACAGCCCCATCGCCGTTCCGCGGGCCGCGGCGGCGCGGGCGACGGCGACTTCACCCTCCGGGTCGACGGCCTGCACGCCGGTCGGCGAGATCATCACCGGGAACGAGATCTCTTGCCCCATCACCGTTGTCGTCATCTCGCGGTCGGACTGCACACCGACGACGTGCGGCGCCCAGCCCAGTTCGGAGAACGCGCGGACGTTGTCGTCGACGGTGACACCGGCCTGCGTACCGGCGACCAGCGACGAGTACACCGATTTGGGCAGCCGCTTCTTGGCCCGGCGCTGCGCCTCGGTGACGGTCTCGAACCAGGGATTTCGGGCCCAGGGGTTGGCAGACATGTTCTTCCTACTCATTGATCCATCCATGGAGACCGGTTGGCTCTCATGGAGACGGGGCGCCGGTTCCGACGACGGCGCGCCCCGTGGTGTACCGCGGGCGATCTACCGCGCGGCGGGGGTGAACCCGGCGAGCGGGTTCTCGTCACAGGACTTGGTGGGACGCGAGGCCACCGGGGTCAGGTCGCCGTCGGGCCGCCGGGTCATCAGGGTCAGCGGCGTGCCGCGTGAATGGTCCTTGTTGGCGGTCGGTTTCGTGCGGTCGCCGGCGAGGAGTTCCTCACCGTAACCCTGCACGCACTCCGGGTCCGGGCCGGCGAGCGGGAGGCCGGTGAAGAACTTCGCGGCCATGCACCCGCCGCGGCAGGCGTCGAAATGCGCACACTTCGTGCAGGCGCCGGCGTTCTGCGGTTCGCGCAATTCGGTGAACAGGTCCGACCGCTGCCAGATCTCCTGGAAACCGCCGTCGGACAGGATGTTCCCGGCGAGGAAGTTCTCGTGGATCGCGAACGGGCACGCGTACACGTCACCGACCGGGTCGATGAGGCAGACCACGCGTCCCGCACCACACAGATTGAGGCCGGGGAGGCCGCCGCCGGAATCGGAACCGAACGCCGACAGATGGAAGAACGAGTCACCCGTCAGCACTCGATCACCGTGTGCGACAAGCCAGTCGTAGAGTTCGCGCTGCTGGTGCGGCAACGGATGCAGGTCATCCCACACGTCGGCGCCCCGGCCGGAGGGACGCAACCGGGTGATGCGCAGCGTGGCGTTGTAGCGGTCGGCGAGCGCCTTGAACTCGTCGAGTTGCGCGACGTTCTGTCGCGTCATGACGACGCTGATCTTGGCGTCGGCGAAACCCGCCTCTGCCAGGTTCTCCAGCGCACGGACGGCCATGTCGAACGAACCCGGACCGCGGACCGCGTCGTTGACCTCCGCGGTCGCCCCGTCCAGCGAGATCTGGACGTCGACATAATCCGACGCCGCGAGTCTCGCGGCCACCTTCTTGTCGATGCGCAGGCCGTTGGTGGAGAACTTCACCCCCACCTGATGGCTGGTGGCGTAGTCGACGAGCTCCCAGAAGTCCGGGCGAACGGTCGGTTCGCCGCCGCCGATGTTGACGTAGAAGACCTGCATCCGCTGCAACTCGTCGATGATCGCCTTGCACTGTTCGGTGGACAGCTCGCGGGGATCGCGTTTGCCCGACGACGACAGGCAGTGCACGCACGCGAGGTTGCACGCATAGGTCAGTTCCCAGGTGAGGCAGATGGGCGCGTCGAGACCCTTCTCGAACTGGTCGACGAGCCGGCCGACCTTCGGCACCTCGCCGGCGGTCGGTGCGGGCGCCCGGAGTGCACTCGCGAATTCGGTTGCTGTGGGCGGCATCTCGATGGTCGTCATCGTTGAGGTCCTTGCATTCGGGGCTGTCGGTTCGGGACTGGGACGTCCGGGCCGGGACGTCGGGCCTGATCGCTCAGGAGCGGGGCACGATCATGCCGCTGTCGGCGAGGGCGGTGAGCGCCTGCAGGTACAGGGGACGTTGGGCGGGCGAGATCCCGGCGGCGAGGAGGGCGGCCTCCGCCGAGTCGTGGTCGGCGAGTGATTGCACGATGCCGACGACGGTGAGGTTCTTGAGGAACGACAGCTTGCGCGTACCGAAGTGGTACAGCAGCGCGCCGAACGGTTCCGGCCGCAGAGCGACCTTCGGATTGAGCCGCCACGGCTCGAGCGTGTCGAAACCGGGCGCCTCGGCTGGGGTGTCGAACCGGACCCCGGCGACCGCGGAACGGTCGCCGGAGATCGGATTCGATGTCGGGGCTGACATCAGTAGACCCCGCACATCCCGTCGATCGAGACCTCTTCGACGAGTGACTCGGCGAGGAGTTCGGTGTCGTTCGAGCTGTGACTGGTCGCAGCGGACTGATCTGCCATGATCCATACCTCCTGGTTGGTGGGTTAGTGATGTGGATCACGACAGACTCTAGTGGCACTCGGTGCAGAAATCCAGCGTTCGCGAGCGAACTGCCCGAATGGCCAGGTGGACGGTTCTGTCGATCCGGACGACACCGGTCCCATAGGCTGAGGTCCCGATGACCACGAAGATGCGCGGTGACGAGCCCGCACGTACCCCGCCGGGCCGGCGCCCCATCACGTCGCGTGCGCAGATCAGCGCACTCGCGATCCGCCTCTTCACCACCCAGGGCTTCGAGGACACCAGCGTCGACGACATCGCCGAGGCGGCCGGGATAGCCCGGCGCACACTGTTCCGGTATTACTCGTCGAAGAACGAGATCCCCTGGGGCGAGTTCGACGACCATCTCCTCGAACTACGCACTCTCCTCGCCGGCATCCCGCCCGAGACGCCGATGGCGCAGGCCCTCGTCGACGCCCTCGTCTCGTTCAACCGGGTGCCCGCCGAGGAACTCGACAACCATCGCCGACGTATGTCCCTCCTCCTCGGGGTGCCTGCGCTGCAGGCACATTCGATGATCGTCTATGCCGACTGGCGTCAGGTCATCGCCGAGTTCTGCGCGACCCGGCTGGGCGTCGATGTCCGCGATCACCTGCCGCAGACCATCGGCTGGCTGTGCCTCGGTGCCGCCCTCGCCGCGTACGAGAAATGGCTCGACGACCCCGATGCCGACCTGGAGACGCTCATCGAGTCCGGCGCGCGCACCGTGGCCGACGGCGTGGCCGCCCTGGCGTGACTACGCTGGCAACGGCCGCAAGTGATCGACCGCAAGCCCCTCGTGGGAACACCGGTCGTTGCGCTAGGCTGAAGTAGAACGTGTTCTAATTTGGGCCGGGGTGCCGGTCCTCGACGGCGGAGACTGCGCACATGTCTGACCTGACCCCTCACGGTTCACGCAGCGTGATCCTCACGGTGTCCGAGGTGATCGACGAGACGGCCGAGGCCAAGTCCATCGCCTTCGAACTACCCGAGGCCTCGCCGAAGCCGTTCACCGATTACAAACCGGGGCAGTTCCTCACGCTACGGATTCCGAGCGAGCAGACTGGTTCGGTCGCGCGCTGCTACTCCCTCGCGTCGTCGCCGTTCACCGACCCGCAGCCCAAGGTGACCGTGAAGCGCACCGCCGACGGCTACGGATCCAACTGGGTGTGCGACAACCTCTCCCCCGGCACCCAGGTCGAGGTGCTGCCGCCATCGGGCGTGTTCACCCCGAAGTCCTATGACACCCCATTGCTGCTCATCGCGGCCGGCAGCGGTGTCACGCCGGTGATGTCGATCCTCAAGGCGGCCCTCGAGAAGGGCGACGCACCGATCGTCTTCTTCTATGCCAACCGGGACGTCGCCGACGTGATCTTCGCCGCCGAACTCCGAGAACTCCTGGCCGCCCACCCAAATCGGCTCACCCTCGTCCACTGGCTCGAATCACTCCAGGGTCTGCCGAGTGCGGCCGCTCTGGCAACGGCTTTCGCGCCCTACGCGACGTCGCACGTCGCCTACATGTGCGGACCGGGCCCGTTCATGGATGCCGTCCACAAGGGTCTGTCGGACGCGAACTTCCCGCACCACAACGTCCACACCGAGGTCTACAACTCGCTGTCCGGCGACCCGTTCGCCGACGTCGAACTCGGCGAGGTGAGTGAGGAGGAGCAGGCGGGTGCCGCCACCGTCGAGGTGGAGCTCGACGGTGAGACCCACACCCTGACCTGGCCTCGCTCACGAACTCTCGTCGACATCATGCTCGCCGCCGGACTCGATGCCCCGTATTCCTGCCAGGAGGGTGAGTGCGGTTCGTGCGCCTGCACTCTCACCGAGGGCAGCGTCGACATGGACAACGCCGGCGCGCTCGACCCCGAGGACATCGAGGACGGGTACATCCTCGGCTGTCAGGCGCATCCGACATCGGACACGCTGAAGGTCGAATTCTGAGAGAGTGGTTCGAGTTCGTGCAGTCACCGGTCCATCGAAGGAGAACGACGACGTGAGCACCATCCGCGGTTCCCGGCTCGACCCCGTCCAGCTCGCCCGTGGCCTCGCCGCGATGCTCATCAGCATCGGAGTGCTCCACTTCGTGGCACCCAAACCGTTCGACGAGATCATCCCGGAGGAGATCCCCGGCGACCCCCGCACGCTGACCTACGCTTCCGGTGTTGCCGAGATCGGTTTGGGCGCGGCACTTCTCGCTCCGAAGACCCGACGCGCCGCCGGCGCGGCGTCGGTGCTGCTGTTCCTCGCCGTCTACCCCGCCAACATCAACATGGTCCGGCTGTGGTGGGACCGGCCGCTGCCCTACAAGATCGTCGCGCTGGCCCGGTTGCCGTTCCAGTTCCCGATGATCTGGGCCGCTGCGAAGGTCGCACGCGAGGGCTGACCCTGTCGTCACAGATCCCGGAGGGCGCGGTAGTGGGCACGCTCCTCCGGGGTCCGGTGTTCGAGCGCGTATGACAGTGCGGTGCGGCCCATCCGGGCAGCGTTGTCGTCCAGGTAGCCGAGCAGGACGCTCTCGTCGACTCGTTTGCCGACCTCCCGCAGCATCCAGCCGAATGCCTTCTGGATGAGACCCCGTCGGTCGTCGCGGACGAGCGGCGCCACCGCGAGCAGTGCCGCCGGGTCGCCGTGCTTGATGAAGGCGAAGGTCGCGATCACCCCCACCCGGCGCCGCCACAGATCGTCGTCCCGCGCGTGTTGCAGGACGAGATCGAGTTCGCCGCTGCGCCGGCAGTATTCGCCGAGGACGGGATCGGCGGACGAGTCGACGAGATCCCAGTTGTTCACCCGGCCGCGGCGCACGGCGTCGAGGTAGAGGTCGACCCAACCCTTGCCGTCGCCGCCGCGGCGTAGCTCGCGTTCGAACTCCTCACGCAGGAGGAACAATGCGATCAGGCGATGCTCGTGGATCGGTGAGTCGAGCAAGTCGACGACCTGATCCGACGCGATGCCGCGGAACCCCTTCGCGAGCTTCCGTTGTACCGGTACACGGATTCCGAGGAATTCGTCACCCTCCCCGTATCCCCCCGGTCGGGCCTGGAAGAACGCAGCCTGGCCGAGCGCGAGCTGCGGGTCGGCCACCTCGGCCGCGGCGTCGCGCACCCGCGTAGCGGTGGGCGTATCCGTCACTGCGTCACTACAGCAGATCCGCCACGGGAGTGGGGGTCTGCAGCTTCGGCCGGGTCTTCATCACGGCACCCACCTTGCCGGCGCCCACCACCCCGGTGAGCACGCCGTCCCGGCTGTAGTAGGCAACGAACTTCTTCCCGTCGTCGTCGACGACGTGGACCTCGTCATCGGCGCGCGGGGAGCCGAGTACCTGGATCTTGACGTCGAACTGGTCGCTCCAGAAATAGGCGACCGACGCGGTGACCGCGTCGCCACCGGTGATCTGGTGCGCGACGACCGAGGCCTGCTCGACCGTGTGGTTCCAGTGCTCGACGCGTTTCGGCCGCCCGTCCTCGTCGAGCCAGTTCGCCACGTCACCGAGGGCGTAGACGCTCTCAGCGCTGGTGTGTCCGGTTGCATCACAGGCGATTCCGCCCCCCACCTCGCGTGCGGCGAACTCGATACCCGACCCGTCCAGGTACCCGGTCACCGGGGTCGAACCGATACCGACGACGACGATGTCGGCGGGCAGGGTGGTGCCGTCGGTGAGTTCGACCGCGCTGACCCGCCCGTCGGACACGTCGATCTTCGCGACCCCGACCCCGGTCCGCAGATCGATGCCGTTGGCCACGTGCAACCGCGACACCAGGGCGCCGATCCGCTCCCCCAGCGCCACGGCGAGCGGCGTCGGAGCCGGTTCGACGAGGCTGACCGCCAGTCCGCGGGCCGCGAGGCCGGCCGCCACCTCGCATCCGATGAAGCCGGCGCCGATGACGACTGCGGTGCTCGCGGAATCGATCTCGCGACGCAGCGCCACCGCGTCGTCGTAGGTGCGGAGCACGTGCGCGCCACGGACGTTCTCTGCGAGACCGGGAAACGGCCGCGGATCGAGCCCGGTCGCCAGTACGAGAGTGTCGTAGGCGACGGTGGCGCCGGAGGCCAGTGTGATCGTCCGGTCCGTCGGTGACACCGCGGTCACCGCTTCACCGAGTCGCAGCGTGATGTCGGAGTCCTCGTAGAACTCCGCGGGTTTGAGATCGACGCGGTCGTCCTTGCCCAGCAGCACCGACTTCGACAGCGGCGGACGGTCGTACGGTGGATGCGCTTCGGCTCCGACGAGGGTGATCGGATCGGTGAAGCCGTTGTTCCGCAGGTTCTCCGCGACCCGGATTCCGCCGAGTCCGGCTCCGACGATCACCACACCCGCGCTCGATGCACTCATCTCTGGTCCCCTTTTCGTCATCCCACCCCGCGAGCACCCGTCTGCGCCGGCGGTCGCGCGGACCGCCCGGGGCCGGGCATCTCGTGTCTCAACGGGTCACGTCGCCGACCGGTTGCAGGTCGGACAGCAGCCAATTCCCGTCGACCTTACGCATAAGTGCCCACCGGGCGATAGAGGTCGTCTCGGCCGGTGGACGACTCGCGGCACCCGGTGCCGGTGAACCGGACCCGGCTGTCACCCGCTGGTCGGCGAAGACGAGCACCCGGGCGCGTTCCGAGTCGCCCTCCTGCAGTCCGGCACCGACGACCTCGCCGGTCACCGACAACGCTGATGCACGGACGCCGGGAACCACGACGTCGGTACCGCGGTTCCGGTACTCCAGGCGTAGCGGGTCGGTCAGCAACGCGTCGGTCGCCTGCCGCCGGTCGGCGGGGTCGTCGGGCGAGTAGGTCAGAAGCGCACTCACGGCAGCCGCAGCCGCGCTGAGGATCTCGCTGCGTTGCGCCTCGGTCGGGTCGGGATCGGGGCGCAGGGTCGCGGCGCCCGCGATCGCCGCGACCACCAGGGATACCGCCGATGCGGCGATGAGAAGCCGCATGCGGATGCGTTGGGTTCGGGTCGGCCGTGCCGGTAGCAGGACCCGGTCGTGAGCGGTGGTCATGGACGCCTCGCCTCGGCGATCTTCCAGCCGCCGTCGGTGCGCGTCATGGTGATCAGCGCCGTGATCCGCTCCCCGGTGGTGTCGATCTCCGAACCGTCCCCCGACCCGCCCAGGAGCGCCGGGTTCGTCGCGTCGGCGACGACGAGCACGTCCACGCTTCCACCGATGTCGTCGGACGACGGATCGGTGACGAGCCCGGCCGAGATCACTTGCCCGACACTCGAACCCCGTTTCCCGCCCACCTCTGTCATCAGTGCCTCCCGGGCGGCGTCGATCCGTTTCAGCTGCGGTCCGGTGCTCACCTCCGCCACGCGTGTCACGTAGCCTTCGGGGTCGGCCGGGTCGGCGGTCAGCATGACGGTGACGGCGCCGCGGGCGGATGCGAGCACGTCGTCCTGCAACTCGGTCGCCGCCTGCTGGCCGCGGATCTGCCAGGCAAGAAAGCCGGCGACGCCAACGAGGACGACCACCGCGATCGCTGCTCCGACGAGAGTCCGGCGCACCGTCTGTGTCCGGCGTGCCGCACGCGCCCGGAGCGCCGGCGCGGCGACGATCCGGGCGGTGCGCGCCCGTCGGGTCGCCGCGTCGACCCGGGCGCGGGCGAGTTCGATTCGCGTGGTGATGGTCTCGGTCATCGTCGCACCCGCAGATTCCGATGGACGGTCATCCGATCACATCCGCCGCCGCGAGGAGCCATGTGTCGTCCGACCGCGCGTAGCGGGCCAGGACCGTGCGTTGAACGGTCGTCGCCGGCCCCGCGGCCGGACGTACTGTCACCACGACACGCAGCAGCGCCTCCCCCTCCGCGGCGTCGACCGCGACGATGCTGACGACCTCGGGGCGCCAGGTCACCGACGACGTCCCCTCGGGCGGGGGCCGATCGAGCTGGGCCCCGTAGCTGTCGGTGAACTCGTCGGCGACCCGCTCCCGCGCCCGCGTCCGGTCCTGCTGCCAGCGGTCCGCATCGACCGAGAAGACGTCCGCGACGATCGTTCCCGCCTGTGCTCGCAACTGGTCTCGGCTCTCCGCGACGTCGGAGCCGGTACGGTGCGAGTTCCACAGGGCGAGCACCACGACGAGCGTCGCGACCAGGACAACCGCCGCGATCGCGAGGCGGATGGCGGCACCTCGCACCCCGATGGGCCGGGTCGTTCCGCGTCCCGGGACCGGCTCGACGCCCGGGGTGTGAGTCGGTGGCGTCATGGAAGGTACTGCACCGCACTCAGTTTCAGCGTGTCGTCGGCCGGTGTGATGAGCACCCGCAACCGGAATCTGCGCGCCTGGTCGCCGGTCTCGGCCGGCGCCGCCCCACCGGTGAAGACGACGGTGGCCGCAATGAGGACCGTGGCGGTGTCGCCGGTCCGGACGGAGATCCCCGTGCCGTCGACAGAGGACTGCGCGACGGTGCCGTTGGCCCGGATGAATTCGGTGTAACTGTCGGCGGATTGGGCGAACTCGTCGTAGAAGGCGCCGGTGGCGCCGGCCAGGATGCGCTGGGCGCGCCGATCGTCTCGGCTGTCCGGGGCGATGAGCACCGCAACCCGGTCGGCCGCCGCGGACTGGAGTTCGGCATCGGAGTACCGCTCACGGTCTCGCTGCCACGCGGTCACCGCCACCCCCGCGAGCACGAGCGCGACGACGAGGACCACCACCGCGACGACCCACCGGAGCCGCGACAGGCGCCGACGGAGTCCGGCCTCGACCTCGAGGGCGTGCAGATCGTCCAGTGCCTCGCGCAGCTCGCGCCTCGCCGCCCGGTCGGCGGACACCTCCCGCACCCCCGACCGAGCACCCATGCCGTCCCTCTTCACGACGACAGGGGCGTGCTCTCCTGGGGCTGCGTCAGACTGTCGCCCGGCGCCCGGGTGTCGACCTTCTCACCGCGGATCCGGCTGGAATATGCCGCGCGCGCCTGCTGGTCGGGGCTCAGGAAGATCGAGTCCAGCTTGGTCAACCGGCGCGACCACCGCTTCATCGCCTGCGGGAACAACGCGCCCGACTCCGCCCACCGCATCGACCGGGGCGCGTAGACGCGGACCACCGGCCGCGCGATCGTCTGCACGACGATCGACGCCACCTCGCCGGGCTCGACGGTCTGGATGAACTTGTTGGTCTGCAGGCCGGAGATCAGGGCGGTTCGCGTGAACGTGGGGAGTACCGCGCTGACGGCGACGCCCTTCGGCTCCAGCTCGGCGCCCAGCGCCTCGGAGAACTCGATGACGGCTGCCTTGGCGCCGTTGTAGATGGTGAGGCCGGGGGTCGGTATGCGCCCGGCCGTCGATGCGATGTTCACGATGTGGCCGGTCCTGCGGGGCGCCATCCGGCGGGCCGCCTCCTGGCATCCGATGATCACGCCCAGGACGTCGATCTCGTAGGTCCGGCGGATGATCGTGTCGTCGTAGGAGAGGAACGGTCCGACCGGCATGATCCCGGCGTTGTTCACGAGCACGTCGATCGGTCCGAGCCGGTTTTCGACCTCGGTCAGGAACGCATCGAAGGACTCGCGTTTGGTCACGTCCACCTCGATGCCCTCGCAACCGAGGTCGGCGGCGGCCTTGCCCACCGCCTCGGAATCCACATCACCGATCGCGACCCTGGCCCCCGCCTCGGACAGCTGGGTCGCGGTCTCGAATCCGATGCCACGCGCGCCGCCGGTGATGACCACGACCTTGTCCCGTAGCGCGGCGCGGATCGCGTCGTGGTCGGGTGTGCGGGACAGCTTGTCACGCAGACTCATTGGATCTCCTTCGGTGGATGCGGACTTCAGACGAGAGGAACGGGGCCGGCGTGGCCCGTCATCTCCGGTGGGGTTTCACCAGATCATCGGTGAGAGGAACTTGGCGGCGAAATCCCGAACGCGCTGGGGTTCGTTGCGAGCAGGGTCCGACGGCGGCGTCTCCAGCAGTGAGATCACCAGTCGCACATGGATCTCGACGGCTTCCAGCAGATCCTCGACGGGCATCTGCGCACCCTCGTCGCGGAGTGTGGCCGCGACCCGGTCGGTGACCATGTCGATGAACAACGACGTCATCGTCGCCGTGACGCTCTTGATCTCGGAGTCGGTGAGGACGATCCGGCTCAGCAGCGGATCGGAGTTGACCCACTCGGCGCCGACGGCGAACGCCTCCACCAGCGCGGCCTTGGGTCCGAGCCCCTTCACCGAGGCCTCGAGTTTCTGCATGCCCGTCTCGTAGGCGTCGTTGGCCACCGCGTAGAGCAGCGCATCCTTGTTCGGAAAGCGCCGGTACAAGGTGCTGCGGCTCACTCCAGCCCGCGCGGCGACCTCGTCGATGTTCGCGCGGCGGACACCGACCTCGGCGAACTCCGCCCCGGCAGCCGCGAGGATCGCGGCTTCCTGGTCGGCCGGGCTGGCGGTGTTGCGGACCTTACGCGTCGAGGTCCGATTCCCGCTGTCGGCCTTGGTTCCGGTGCCTGCCACGGTCATCGCCGCCGACGGGTGGCGGGCAGCGAGTCCTCGGGTGCCGACCAGTGGTCTTCGTGCAGCCGGCGATGTCTGATCTCCGTGATCTCCATCTGGTCAAAATACAGCCCGGCGGTCCGGTGTCCGCGGGCACCGCGACCCCGGCCGACGTGCAACGGGGTTCCGTCGCGGTCGGGAGACGGGACGCCGACCGAATCGACTGCTGCCGGCACTGTCGCCAGAACCGAGGCCATGATCGTCTCCCTCCCGCAACGGCCGCCCCGGGTACGGACGGTCGGCATGTGACCCACATCGCATGATAGACCACGTTGAGACAGATCGGAGAATGCGTTCCTATCCTCGCCCGCGACCCGTGGGCGACCCGTCCATCGTCAGCAGGCGGTGACACCGCCGCAGACGCTCGCGCCACCAATGCTGACGCTCTTCTTCGACCGCGAGTCCGCGCACGTCGACCGAGGCGTCGGTGCCGAACCATCGCGTTCCCACCGAGCCGTCGACCATCTGGAAGGACGCGGCGACATCCGCGGCGAGCAACGACCCGGTGCCCAGCCCGCACGCAAGCTCCAGGCGCGGTAGCGCGGCCGCGGCAGCCACGCCGGCGGCCATCCCGATCGCGCTGTCGAGGGCACTCGAGACCACGATGTCGAGTCCCAGGTTCTCAGCGAGCTGGAGGGTTGCGCGCATGCCGCCGAGCGGCGCGACCTTGACCACCGCCACGTCAGCAGCGTCGGCCGCGACGACACGGTAGGGGTCCTCGGCCTTCCTGATGGATTCGTCGGCAGCGATCGGCACCTCGACCGCCCGACGCACGGCCGCCAGTTCTTCGACTGTGCGACAGGGCTGTTCGGCATACTCGACCTCACCGATGGCGCGCAGGGCGGCGATGGCCTCGTCGACGGTCCAGCCGCCGTTCGCATCGATGCGCACCCTGCCGATGAGCTCCCGCGTCGCCGCGACCCGGGCGACGTCGTCGTCGAGGGTCTGCCCCGGTTCGGCGACCTTGACCTTCGCGGTTCCCGCGCCGGGGTATCGCTGCAGCAATGCGTCGACCTCGTCGGCGGGGATGGCGGGCACGGTCGCGTTGACCGGGACGGTGTCGCGGACCGCGGCGGGAGGGCCGACCCAGGCGGCCTCGATGCCGGCCCGCAGCCACGAGGCCGCCTCCGGGTCGTCGTACTCGACGAACGGACCGAACTCCCCCCAACCCGCCGGCCCCGCGAAGACCATCGTCTCGCGCGTGGTCAGGCCGCGGAATCTCGTACGCATCGGCAGGCGCACCGCGACAGCGGAAGCGAGGACCTCCTCGACGTCGGGAAGCGCCCAGTCCGGTTGCCTGCCCCGCATCGTCCGTCCTCCCTCTCCGCATACAGATCACCCCGCGTCGTTGGAACAACCTTCCAAATTTGTTCCAAGTGCGATATTCTCGCCGCCATGTCAGTCAACCAGGGATTCGACGCCGGTATCCGCGAGGCAGAGCCGATGATCGTCGACGACACTCCGGACACCGCGGGCGAGGTCGCCTCGCCACGTCTGGGCGCCGACTCGCTCGTGTGGAAGTTCTACGGCGACAACCGCGGACTGCTGGGCTTCCAGCGTCTGGCCGGCACCGAGAACTGCATCGAACAACTCGGCCAGGCCGTGCTCGACCACTCGGTCATCTTCAGCGACTTCCTCGGCCGGGCCAAGCGGACCGGCCCCCCGGTCATGCGGACCGTGTACAGCACCGAGCCGGAGAAGTGGGGGCGCACGGTGCGCGACTTCCACCGCGACATCAAGGGCACCATCAGCGACGGATCGCGGTACCACGCACTCAATCCGGAGTTGTTCTACTGGGCGCACGCGACGTTCGTCGACCAGGTCCTCTACATCACCGACACCTTCATCCGACGCCTGAGTTACGCCGAGAAGGTCCAGATTTTCGAGGAGAGCAAGGTCTGGTATCAGCTCTACGGGGTGAGCGATCGCGGGCAGCCGCAGACCTACGAGGAGTTCGTCCAGTATTGGGAAGACATGCTCGACCGGTTCGTGCCGCACAAGACGATCGTCTACGCCACCGGTTACATCCGGCAGGGGCTCCCCCGCCCCAAGAAGATCCCCGCGCCCGTGTGGAAGATCCTGTCGCTTCCGTTGAACGCCTTCATCCGCACCGTTGTCGTCGGAACGCTGCCCCAGCAGATGCGTGACGTGTGCGACCTCGAGTGGAACGACAGGCGCGAGAAGAACTTCCAACGGTTCGCCGCCCTCATGCGGGCTGCCAACCCGTTGATCAACCGCCTGCCGCTCAAGTACCTCTACGTCCCCTGGGCCTACGACGCATGGCGCAAGGTCGGGATCGACCCGCGACCGCTGCACAACAAGCCCGCCTGACCCGCTCCGCTCTCTGAGCTGAGGAGCACCATCCCCCGCCCCCGGAGGAGCACCATCCCGCCCCGGACAAGCGCGATCCCCCGCTCCCTGAGGAGCACCATCCCGCCCCGGAGGAGCACCATCCCGCCCCGGACGAGCGCCATCCCCCGCTCCCTGAGGAGCGAGCTTGCGAGCGTCACGAAGGGTCTTGGTGACATTCGTGGCAGACCCTTCGTGACGCGCCCTCCGCAAGCTCCGGGCGCTCCTCAGGGAGCAGTGGTGGGCCAATGGTTTCGCGGTTCTCTCGGATCAGGAACCAGCGAGCCGGAGATGACGCCGGCAGGCGTCAGTGCCCGAGGAACCCGTCGACGTGGGTGACGAACTCCTCGGCGCGGTCGCGGTGAACGCTGTGCCCCGCCTCGATGGTGACGAACCGCGAGTTCGGCAGGGCGTCGCTGAGGGTCCGCAGGTGGCGCGGCGGCAGGAAGCTCTTCTCGCCACCGGAGATGACCATGGCGGTGGCCTGCACATCCGGCAGCTCCGACCACCAGTGCGGCGCGCAGACGTCGAATTCGGCGACGATCTGGTCGCCCATCCGGCCGTCGTAGCGGATGACCGGAAAGGGGTTGCGCGCGAGCGCGATCAGCCCACGAATCTGCTCGCCCAGGGTGGCGCGCATGGCGATGCCCTCGGACAGATCGGCCTCGTCGCGGGGCATCGGCGGCACCTCTTCGAGCACCAGGCGTCGGATCCTCGTCGGCTCACGCATGGCCACTCGCAGCGCGGTGTGGGCACCGAGCGAATGGCCGACCACGTCGGCGACCGCGATCCCGAGGGTGTCGAGGACATAGGCCAGGTCGTCGCGGAAGTCGTCGAGCCGGTAGACCTCACGGGCCCGGCCGCTGCGACCGTGTCCACGGAGGTCCACGCTGATCACCGCACGCCCGCGGGCGCGGAGTGCCGTCGCGAGCCGGCGCCAGGTCGAATGGTCCGATGCCATCCCGTGCACGAGGACGACCGGTACGCCCCGGTCGGCCTCCCCCGCGATCCGGACCGCGAGGTCGGGGTCGCCGCTTCGACGCAGAACACGCATGACCGTCAGCTTACGAACGTCGGCCGTGCGGGCGCCGTCACACTCCACCCGGCCGTCCGCGCAGACCGCACCTCACCGGTCGTCGTCACCGGTCGCGGAACCAGCCGCTGTTCTTGGCGCGCCACACCATGTCCTCCCAGTACCCCCAGGCGTGTGTCCCGACGGACGGAAAGTCCGTCGTGACCGGGATGCCCTGCAAAGCGGCCGCGACTTCGAACGACCGGGTCTGCGCGAGCGACACCACCTCCAGCGGTGTGCCCTTGACCGAGGCCACGGCGTCGGCGTTGTGCGGACCCCACGTCGCCGAACCGGACCCGATGCGGATCTTCATCCCCCGCATCCGCGGCAGCTGGACGAGTGCATCGTTGCGCGTCCACCGGTCACTCCAGGGCGGTCCCCACATGGCGTCCGCGCTGAACGGACCGACCCCCGCCCCGACACCGGCGTCGATCAACGCGAGCCGAACAGCCTCTCGCATCGTGGGCGCGGACAGGTTCAGGTAGCCGGACATCGAGAAGACGTGCGAGATGCGCTTGCGGTGGTACGCCCCGTAGACCATCGCAGCGTTACCGCCCATGGAGATGCCCATGATCGCGTATTTGCCCAGCGGGCCGACTGCGAGTCCGCGCGCGTCGAGTTCGCGCACGATGGTGTCGAGTCGGCACGTCCACCGATAGCGGTATCCGACCTTGTTGGCCGGGCTCGCCGCTTCCCAATCGGTGTAGAAGCTCGCGAGACCTCCGACCGGTTGGATCACGTTGACGCCGGAGTCGGCGATGCGGTGGACACGCGTGTCGCGACGCCAGCCACTGATGTCACCGGTCGCGCGAAGACCGTCGAGAGCGATGACGGTTTTGCTGTTGCCCCACCGAGTCCAGGTGTCGACCGGGGTGCTCGGCATGCCGCAGCCGGACACATGGAACCTGCCGAACGCGGCCGACGCGGATGCGTTACCCGACCCGATGGTGACCACGCCGACCACCGCGAGGAGCGCGAGGGCGAACGCGAGGGCTCGACGTCGGCGGGCAAGCCGACGCGGCCGTAGTGAAAGCTGCACCGACGAACTGTAATTCGACGACCATCAGCAATGCCACGGCTGTGACCCTAGGGCATCGACATCGATATCGAGTGGTGACCAGAGTGACTAGAGTGAATCAAGTGGCGTATGTGGCAGAGGATTCATTTTGTTACAGACGATCCACGCAGCGTCAGAGATCGTCGACGATGCGCTGACGCGCCCGCGCGTACTCCTCCTCGGTGACCGCGCCGGTGCGGCGCAGTTCGTCCAGCGACGCGAGCCGTTCGGCCGGCGAACGGCCCGGGTCACCACCCCGGCCCGACCCGCCACCGGCCTTGGTGAACGACGGGGGGTCCATCCGAGACGAGCTCGCCGAATCCGCCCGGACTCCCGCCCAGCCGCGCACGACCTCCATGACCTCCGCTCGGGCCGCGGGATTGGACCGCAGATCGATCACGCCACTGCCCGCCACCCCGTGACGCCCCAGGATCTGCAGGATCTCCCCCAACGGTTCCGCCTGACCGGTGAGATCGTAGGTCCGGCCGTCCTCTTCGGAGGTGAACCTGGCCGGCACCGAACCGGCGAGCAAAGCGGTTGCCTGCCAGTCGATCTCGAAGTCCTGGGACTCGGGATCGACCATCACGGCCAACCGACGGGCGTGAAGCAGCGGCTGCTGGTAATGCGGCACGACCTTCCTCGTCGACACCTCGAACGGAGCGAGTCCCTCGGCGTGGATCCGGAGCCCGAGCTTCATCAGCGGCTGGTCGTTGATCTCGACATTCGTCTGACCGATCGAGGTGATCTCGGCGATGCCGAACACTCCGGCGGCGCGCAGGCGTTCCAGCTTGGCGCCACCCCGATAGTTGAACCACGCGATGGCAACGCCGAGAACGATATCCAGCACGGTGATGCCGATCCCGGTCCACAGCATCCACTCCGTGTCGGGTGCATCGATCACGAAGTAGGCGACGAGGAAGATCGGACCGACGATCCCGCACAGCATGACAAACGCGAAAGTGCCCACGGCACTCCACACATGGGCAGGAACACGTGGCCCGGTCCCCGACTCTCCGAACATGGTCATGCGCGAACTCTATGCGCGGACCTGCGGCGACGGAAGTTCGAAGGCCGAGGCGTCCCACCTTGGAACGACATGGAAGCGCCACCGTTCGCAGTCGGCGCCGGATACGAGTAGTTCGCCGCACTTTCCCGGGTCAAAGTTGCCTGATCTGCGGTTTCGGCACGACCCGGAGAGTCTCGGTGGCACACTCTGCGCTCAGATGAGCACGCCGAGGCTCACCACCGAGAGGTTCCCCATGGACGACACCCGCTCGCATCGGTTCACCCGGCTCCTCTCGACGATGGCCGTCACCGCCGCCATCGTCGCGAGCTCCGCCCTGAGTGGAGGCGGGGTCGCCTCGGCCGCACCACCGACGCCGACCCAAAAACTCTGCGGCCAGAGCACCGACGATCCCGCCACCGATAAGTTCCTGCTTCTCTGGGGAAAGGTGAAGGGCACCAAGCCCGGTCAGATCGGCGACAACATCGACGTCATTCAGCCGGGTCCCCAGTACCAGCCGAACCCGAAGTACGTGAAGTACTAAGCAATCCGTCGAGGTGGTGACCACAAAGGTCACAACGATGACTTCCTGCTCCTACCCACCAACCGGATCAGGGGCATCGAATGCCCCTATCTGTACAACGGTTCCGAGTTGAACCTGTGGAGCGCGGCGTGGCTGCAGGCGGGCAAATTGGTCGCCAAGAATCCCACTCGACCGATTGCGATAGGGGTGAACTCCGCCACGGCGCGCTCGCAAAACCAGCTGCACATTCATCTGGCGCAGGTGAATCCCACCACGCTGGCCGACCTGAGGGCGATCCCCAACCCGGAGACGCATCTGGACAACTGGACGAAGACCGACGTCGTCTTGAGGCTCAACAAGACCAAATCGAAGATCCCCCGGCACTTCCGCGTCGTCAAGTACACCGGCGGTCTGCCCGATCTGTTTCGTGTCCTGAAACGTCAGCTGCCCGCCACCGAGGACATGGCGGACCAATCGATCGGCGTGGTCGATGCCGGCCAGCCCAACACCTACTTCGTCCTCACCAGCAATCCGAAACTGGGTGGTGCCGGGACGGGACTGATGGACATGATCTACGGCTGGGGCGTCTGACCCTCGGCAGGATCAACGACAAAGGCGCCCGGCCACTTTCGTGGCCGGGCGCCTTCGACTCAGTGAGTCAGTGAGTCAGTGAGTCAGTGAGTCAGAACGAGATCACTTGGTGATCTTGGTGACTCGACCCGCACCGACGGTGCGGCCACCCTCGCGGATGGCGAAACGCAGGCCCTCGTCCATGGCGACCGGCTGGATGAGCTTGACGCTCATCTCGGTGTTGTCGCCCGGCATGACCATCTCGGTGCCCTCGGGGAGGGTCACGACGCCGGTCACGTCCGTGGTACGGAAGTAGAACTGCGGACGGTAGTTGTTGAAGAACGGGGTGTGACGGCCGCCCTCGTCCTTGGACAGGATGTACGCCTGGCCCTCGAACTCGGTGTGCGGGGTCGTGGTGCCCGGCTTCACGATGACCTGACCGCGCTCGACGTCCTCACGCTTGAGGCCGCGGAGCAGCAGACCGGCGTTGTCGCCTGCCTGTGCCGAATCGAGGAGCTTGTGGAACATCTCGATACCGGTGACGGTGGTCTTGGTGCTCTTCTCGCGGATGCCGACGATCTCGACTTCCTCGTTCACGTTGACCTCGCCGCGCTCCACACGACCGGTGACCACGGTGCCGCGGCCGGTGATGGTGAAGACGTCCTCGACGGGCATGAGGAACGGCTTCTCGGTCTCGCGGACCGGGTCCGGGATCGACTCGTCGACGGCAGCCATGAGCTCTTCGACCGACTTGGTCCACTCGGGGTCACCCTCGAGGGCCTTGAGAGCCGAGACCTTGACGACCGGGGCTTCCTCGTCGAACTCCTGGGCGGCCAGCAGTTCGCGGACCTCCATCTCGACGAGCTCGATGATCTCGTCGTCGTCGACCATGTCGGCCTTGTTCAGGGCGACCAGGATGTAGGGCACACCGACCTGGCGGGCCAGCAGCACGTGCTCGCGGGTCTGCGGCATCGGGCCGTCGGTGGCGGCGACCACGAGGATCGCGCCGTCCATCTGGGCAGCACCGGTGATCATGTTCTTGATGTAGTCGGCGTGACCGGGGGCGTCGACGTGGGCGTAGTGACGCTTCTCGGTCTCGTACTCGACGTGCGAGATGTTGATCGTGATACCGCGAGCTTTTTCCTCGGGAGCCTTGTCGATCTGATCGAACGCGAAGCTCTTGTTGAGGTCCGGGTACTTGTCGTGCAGCACCTTGGTGATGGCCGCGGTCAGCGTGGTCTTGCCGTGGTCGACGTGACCGATGGTGCCGATGTTCACGTGCGGCTTGGTCCGCTCGAACTTCGCCTTCGCCACTTGATTGTCCTCCTGGACTTGTTGCTCTACTGGGCGGATCCCAGCAGGGGTTTTCTTCTTACGTTGGTGCGCAGAACTGGTCGGCGCATGTCGCTAGGACCGGATTTACTCGCCGGTGGCCTTCGCGATGATTTCCTTCGACACGTTCGCGGGAACCTCCGCGTACGAATCGAACACCATGGAGTAGTTTGCCCGGCCCTGGGTCTTCGACCGGAGGTCTCCGATGTAGCCGAACATCTCCGACAGCGGCACCTGTGCCTTCACGACACGCGCACCACTGCGCTCCTCCATGGCCTGGATCTGGCCACGGCGGGAGTTCAGGTCGCCGATCACGTCACCCATGTAGTCCTCGGGAGTCGTGACCTCGACGGCCATCAGGGGCTCGAGGATGACCGGACCGGCCATCCGCGCAGCTTCCTTCAGGGCCTGCGAGCCGGCGATCTTGAACGCCATCTCCGAGGAGTCGACGTCGTGGTACTGACCGTCGAGCAGGGTGACCTTCAGGTTCACCAGCGGGTATCCGGCGAGGACACCGTACTGCATGGCGTCCTGGGCACCGGCGTCCACCGACGGGATGTACTCGCGCGGGACGCGGCCACCGGTGACGGCGTTGGCGAACTCGTAGGTCGCACCGTCCTCGGCGTCCACCAGGGGCTCGAGCTTGATGATGACCTTCGCGAACTGGCCCGATCCACCGGTCTGCTTCTTGTGGGTGAACTCGTGCTTCTCGACCGTCTTGCGGATGGTCTCGCGGTAGGCCACCTGCGGCTTGCCGACGTTGGCCTCGACCTTGAACTCGCGCTTCATGCGGTCGACGAGGATGTCGAGGTGGAGCTCGCCCATACCGCCGATGACGGTCTGGCCGGTCTCCTCGTCGAGCTGGACCGAGAAGGTCGGGTCCTCTTCGGCGAGCTTCTGGATCGCGGTGCCCAGCTTCTCCTGGTCGGACTTGGTCTTCGGCTCGATCGAGACGTTGATGACCGGGTCCGGGAAGCTCATGGACTCGAGCACGATCGGCGACGCCGAATCGCACAGGGTGTCACCGGTGGTGGTGTCCTTGAGACCGATCATCGCGTAGATGTGGCCCGCGGTGGCGTCCTCGACCGGGTTCTCCTTGTTGGCATGCATCTGGAAGAGCTTGCCGACGCGCTCCTTCTTGCCCTTGGTGGCGTTGAGCACCTGGGTGCCGGCGTTGATCTTGCCGGAGTACACGCGCACGAAGGTGAGCTTGCCGAAGAACGGGTGAGCCGCGATCTTGAACGCGAGAGCCGAAAACGGCTCGTCCGCGGACGGCTTGCGCGAGAGGATCTCCTCCTCGTCGCCCACGGCGTGACCCTCGACCGACGGCACGTCCAGCGGGGACGGCAGGTAGTCGATGATCGCGTCGAGCATGGGCTGCACGCCCTTGTTCTTGAACGCCGAGCCACAGATCACCGGGTAGAACTCACGGGCGATCGTGAGCTTGCGGATCGCGCCCTTGATCTCCTCGGTGGTCAGCTCTTCGCCGCCGAAGTACTTCTCGAGCAGTGCCTCGTCGGTCTCGGCGACCGTCTCGAGGAGCTTCTCGCGGCACTCCGCAGCCTGGTCGACCAGATCGGCGGGGATCTCCTCGATGGTCGGCGCAGCGCCGATCTCGACGGTTCCGCGCCAGGTGATCGCCTTCTGCTCGATGAGGTCGACGACGCCGTCGAAGTTGTCCTCGGCGCCGATCGGCAGCTGCAGGACCAGCGGCTTGGCGCCGAGGCGCTCCTCGATGGTGCGCACGGTGAAGAAGAAGTCCGCACCGAGCTTGTCCATCTTGTTGACGAAGCAGATACGCGGGACGTCGTACTTCTCCGCCTGACGCCAGACCTGCTCGGACTGCGGCTCGACGCCTTCCTTGCCGTCGAACACGGCGACCGCGCCGTCGAGCACGCGGAGGCTGCGCTCCACCTCGACGGTGAAGTCGACGTGGCCGGGGGTGTCGATGATGTTGATCTGGTTCTTGTTCCAGAAACACGTCACCGCCGCGGAGGTGATGGTGATCCCCCGCTCCTTCTCCTGCTCCATCCAGTCGGTGGTCGAGGCACCGTCGTGGGTTTCACCGATCTTGTAGTTCACACCGGTGTAGAAGAGGATTCGCTCGGTGGCGGTGGTCTTGCCGGCATCGATGTGGGCCATGATGCCGATGTTGCGAACCTTGTTCAGGTCGCTGAGCACTTCCTGTGCCACTTAATCGCCTCGCATTTTCGCTAGAGGTGTTGGGTCTGAGGTGGAACCGTCCGCGGCGTCGTGTTCCCCGACGCCGCGGACGGTTGGTGTCACCAGCGGTAGTGCGCGAACGCCCGGTTGGCCTCGGCCATCTTGTGGGTGTCCTCGCGGCGCTTCACCGAAGCACCGAGACCGTTGGACGCGTCCAGCAACTCGTTGGCGAGACGCTCGACCATGGTCTTCTCACGACGCTGACGGCTGAAGCTGACGAGCCAGCGGAGCGCGAGGGTGTTGGCGCGATTCGGCTTGACCTCGATCGGCACCTGGTAGGTGGCACCACCGACGCGGCGGCTCTTCACCTCGAGGGTGGGCTTCACGTTGTCGAGAGCGCGCTTGAGGGTGACGACCGGATCGGTGCCGGTCTTGTCGCGAGCCTGCTCGAGGGCGCCGTAGACGATGCGCTCGGCGGTCGACTTCTTGCCGTCCAGCAGGATCTTGTTGACCAGCTGGGTGACCAGCGGCGAACCGTAGACGGGATCGTTGATGAGGGGGCGCTTGGGAGCGGGTCCTTTACGTGGCATGACTTATCAGTTCCCCTTCTTGGCGCCGTAGCGGCTGCGAGCCTGCTTGCGGTCCTTGACACCCTGGGTGTCGAGCGAGCCGCGGATGATCTTGTAGCGCACACCCGGGAGGTCCTTCACACGACCGCCGCGGACGAGCACCATCGAGTGCTCCTGCAGGTTGTGGCCTTCGCCGGGGATGTAGGCGGTGACCTCGACCGAGCTGGTCAGGCGCACACGGGCGACCTTGCGCAGCGCCGAGTTCGGCTTCTTGGGGGTGGTGGTGTAGACGCGGGTGCACACGCCACGACGCTGCGGGCTTCCCTTGAGGGCCGCGGTCTTGGTCTTGGCAGCCTTGTCGTGACGGCCCTTGCGGACCAGCTGATTGATGGTTGGCACTAGGTGTTCGTTCCTCTTTGTCATCGGTTGTGGTTGGTGCTCCGGGCAAGCACGAAGTGGCTCGCAGGCCTGTTTTCGCGGCTTCCACAACTCGCCCCACCAGCACGTATGTGCTGGTCAGTACATTTTCGCTACCCCGAGGTCGGGCGTGTCATACACTCGACAGCGGATCGCCTGTCAGCCCCTCTGCCGGCCGTACCCCGAGATGCTCGGCGGCTCGAGAGCCGTAGGGCAGGCATGCGGACTGGCCCAGCATGGGCCGGGCACCGACGATCCACTCTACCGATCGGGTTTACACAGGTCAAAAAACGGATCCTGCACGCAACCGGCAGGTGAACGGGTCGTGCGCGATCGGGTCCGGGTCACGCTCGTGCTCGGCGTGCCCCTCTCACTTCTACACCGTGAAACCGCATGCGTCGAGGGCGCGAACTGCGGGTGCGACCATTCCGTCATCCGCGCTGCACGGGTCGCCTGAGCTGCTCGATCACGGGTGCGGACGGGCTCTCGGGGTCGCGCGGTCGACGCGTCGGCGAGGACTGGCCGCCGAACCACCGGTCGACGATCGTCGCCTGCCGTTCCACCTCGCCCCGGCGCGGCATGTGGTGGTTCTCACCGGCATCGCGCACGCCGTACACGTCCTCGCCCAGTTCGTACCGGGCCTGGTCGGCCAGCGCATCGGCGAGGAACCCGGCAGGCGAACGGGCAGCGGCGATCTGCCAGGCGTGGACCAGTTCGTGGATGAGCAGCTGGCCCGGCACCGGGTATGCCCTGGTCCCCGGCCCCAGGGTCGCGTCGAGGTGCGACCCGAGATTGCAGAGGATGCGGCCGTCGACCGCGGGCACCGTGAATGCGCGCCCGCCCCGACCGGCGAGATCGGTGAGGACGACGTCATCGAGCCACCCCGCGTCCCCGAAGACCGCCACGGCCACGCTTCGCTCGGCCGGGGTCAACCCGCGATGACGCACGCGACGGCGGATGACGCTCGACGTGACGAGGCCCGCGCCCAGCACGACGACGAACCCGAGCGGGCCGAGCCAGATCGTCACCGGCACCAGGTGCACCGCGAGGAGCACACCCGCCGTGGCCGCCGGGGCGTCGCCGAGTCGTCCCGCCCCGAGCCGGCGGGCGACGGAGAGCACCGTGCCGAGCAGGCGCCCATAGGCCCGGGCGGCCGCGATGACCGGACGGCGCAGGCGCGTCGCGGACGCCGGGCGGGGCATCATTCCGGCGTCTGCGGCAGTTTCACCTTCGTCGCACCGGGTTTCGCCGGATTCGACGGCGGCGGGACCACCGGTCCGATGTCGCCATCCGGAGCCTCGTCGAGGTCGACGATGACCGGCGCGTGGTCACTCGGCTTGCTGCCCTTGCGTGCTTTCCGGTCGATCCAGGCGGCCGCGACGCGATCGGCAGCGGACGCTCCGGCGAGGATCAGGTCGATGCGCATCCCGAGGTCTTTGTGGAACATGCCGGCGCGGTAGTCCCAGTAGCTGAACACACGCTCGCCCGGCCACCGGTCCCGGACGACGTCGCGCAGGCCCATCGATTCGAAGGTGGCCAGCGCGGCCCGTTCCGCCGGAGTGACGTGGGTGTGTCCCACATACGCGGCGGGGTCGAACAGGTCGGCGTCGGCCGGCGCGATGTTCATGTCGCCGCACAGGAGTGTCGTGGCCGGGTCCTCCACGGCACGGGCCAGCGCCGCGAGCCACTCGAGTTTGTAGGTGTAGTGGTCCGAGTCCGGGGTCCGGCCGTTCGGCACGTACAGCGAGTGGATCCGCAGTCCGCCGCACACCGCCGACACCGCCCGCGCCTCGAGAGTCGACGGGTCGGGGTATCCGGGCATGCCGTCGAATCCGATCCGGACGTCGTCGAGTCCGACCCGCGACAACAGCGCCACCCCGTTCCACTGCCCCTGTCCGGCGTGCGCGACCTCGTATCCGCGGTCGGCGAGATCGGTGCCGAGTGACTCGTCGAACGCGGCGTCGGAGAGTTTGGTCTCCTGCAGGCACACCACGTCGGGTCGGCGCTCGTCGAGCCAGGGCAACAGGCGCGGGATGCGCTGCTTCACGGAGTTCACGTTCCAGGTCGCCACGCGCATGCGACCACGGTAGTACCCCGCCATCAGGGCCCGGCCACCGCCGATCGCCGACCCGGCCTTTCGTTCCACGGTGACGTGTGTCACGTTGGTGGGTATCGACACGTTGCACCGCACCTCCGATTCGTCGCCCCGACGGCCCGTCATCGAGTCGTCGTGGCGTCGGTCGGAGCTGTCCGGGGTCCGCCCCGAGGACCGGACGCCGACGCAGGTCCAGGACATCGCTGCCGCCGACCCGCTGCTCGACGCCGCCCGCCCGGTCCTCGATGACGCCGCCGCCCGACTCGCCGACACCGATGTCTCGCTGCTGCTCGTCGACCACGAGTGCCGGATGGTGACGCGGGTGGCGTTCGGCACGACCGTGGAGCGCCGTCTCGACGCGATCGGCGCCTCGCCGGGCGTGCCGTTCGGCGAGGACGTCGTCGGGACGACAGCCCTCGGTACCCCGGCGGAGACCCGGGGCGGGATCGTCGTGAACAGCTCCGAGCACTACCTGGACCAGTTCAAGTCGATCAGTTGCTTCGGACAGCCGATCATCCATCCCGCGACCCGCAGGCTGGCCGGGATCATCTGCATGTCCGAGATCGCCGATCGCATCAACCCCTTGGCGATCCCGGTCGTCAACGGGATCGTCGCCGACATCGCCGACCGCCTGCTGGACCGGTCGCGAGCGCACCAGCGATGCGTCCTCGACGCGTTCCAGCGCGCCGCACCGCGTCGCGACCTCGCCGTCGCGGCCATCGGCGACGACCTCCAGCTCACGAATGCCCTTGCTGCCGAACTGCTCTCCCCCACCGACATCGGCGCGATGCGGATCGTCGCGACCGATCCCGCACTGCGCGCGACAGTACTGCCGCTGACCCTGGTGTCGGGCGCCGAGGTCGAGGTCGCCGTCGAACCCGTGCCGGGCGCCTGCGGCGCGGCGCTGTTCCGCTTCCGGCCGGTCAGCGAGCCGCCGCCGAGGCGGTCCGCGCCACCGACCGCCCCGTCCCGCACCAGCGTCGCGATCACCGGCGAACCGGGGACCGGACGCAGCACCCACGCCGCTGCGCTCGCCGCCGAGACCGACTCGCCACCGGTGATCGTCGATGTCGCCGACGAGATCATCAGCGGTCGTCGCCCCGACATCCCCGCGTTCGTCGGACGCGCCCGATCGATGAGCACGACCCTGGTGATCGACGGCGTCGACCTCCTCGACCTGCAGTCGGTCGCCCTACTCGGGCGCGTGGCGGTGTCGAGCTCGCCGGAGTCGCCGCTGATCGTCGTCGGCGGGCCGCGCGACCAGGCGAGTCCGGGAGTCGCCGCACTCCTCGCCCGGTGCGCCACACGGGTCGATCTCGCTCCACTACGTCATCGGACCTCGGAGCTGGCGTCGATCGCGAGCAGCGCACTGACAGACATCGACCCGGAGCTCACGCTGTCCGGACTGGCGACGGACGCCCTGCTGTGCGACGACTGGCCGGGCAACCTCACCGAGCTCAACTCGGTGCTCCGGCAGGCCGCCCTGACGTGCCGAGCGCGCGCCGCGCGGGTCGTCGAACCCGCCGACCTGCCACCCGCCTATCGGACGACCAGCCGGGCCGCGCACCTGTCCGGCCGAGAGCAGGCCGAGCGCACCGCGATCGTCGAAGCGCTGGACCGTGCCCGGGGCAACAAGGTGCATGCCGCAAGGGATCTCGGCATCAGCCGGACGACGCTGTACTCGCGGATGCGCGCACTGGACATCTGAGCGCGCCGGCTACTCCGGCACCGTGGTGCGGGGCACCGGGTCCCGCAGCGTCTGCCGTGCGAGCGCCGCGATGAGGTCGGTCCGGGTCACGATGCCGACCAGGGTGTGCCCCTCCAACACCGGGACCGCGTCGCATCCGCTCTCGGCGAGCAGCGGCAACAGCGCCCCGACCGGCGTGCCCGGGGTCGCGACGGCCGGTTCCGCCGACATCACGTCCGCGGCGCACAACTCGACGTCGTCCGAACGCATCAACCGCCGCACGAGATGGATCTGGAACACCACACCGACGAACATGCCGTCGTCCGACGTCACCGGCAGCGAGGTGAAGCCGTACTCGTCGAAGAGGACGGCGACGTCTCGCAGCGGCGTCTCGGGGTTCACGGTCACCAGGTCTCGGGACATCACGTCCGTCGCGGCGAGCGGGCCCGCGCGATGACCGGCAGCCTGCAGTTCGGCGGCCCCGATCAGTCTCGCGAGGTCGGCGACACCGAGGTTGAGCGACTGCTCGTACCGGTCGAGGATGCCGGTCAGTTCGTCCTCGTCCAGACCGAGCCGCGCAGCGGGCGGGGGCGCCGCGTCGAACCGGCGATACGGGTAACGCCGTCCGGTCAACCGGGCGTATCCGGCGGCGAGGACCACCAGCAGGAGTGTGCCCGCGAGGACGGGCGCGAGGACGAACCGGAACCCCAGCGACTGGATCGTCTCCGGACTGAGCGCGGCTGTCATCGCCACCGCGCCGGCAGGCGGATGGACCGCGTGGCACCCGATCATCAAGGCCACGGACAGACCGACCGCGAGCGCCACCCGAAGCGCGGGCTGGCCGATGGTGAGGGTGGTCGCCACCCCCACGACCGCCGACACCGCGTTGCCGACGGTCGCGGGCCACGGCTGCGCCAACGGACTGTTCGGCGCGGCGAAGACGAGCACGGCGGTCGCCCCGAACGGCGCGATCAGGAAGAGTCCGAGCCGCAGGTCGACCCCCGACGCGGCGAGCACCAGACCGACGAGTCCGAGCGCCACCCCGGCCCCTGCTCCCGCCCGGAGGGCCTCACGGATCGAGATACCCCCGGTCACCGGGCCGAGGCCACGCAGGGCGGCGCCGACCCTGCCCGCTGGGCGCACGTTCACTCTGCTCCTCCGAAGGTCCCTGACTTGTCCGGCGTCTCACGGTAGCCACGCGGTGACGGCCGGTCGCCGCGACCCCTGTACAGCCCAGGTGTTCAGTTTCTGGACACGGCGACACGTCGGAACGGTGAGAGAAATAAGTCAGGTCGAATATGACCGAGATCACTCCACCGACCACATCACCGCCGGCACCACGCCGACCAGGAGGCCCCATGACCGCCGTCGTTCCCGACACCGCCCTGCATGAGCGCGTTCGCGATTTCATTTCCGCCGACCGTCCGATGCTGATCGGCGGCGAGTGGGTGTGGTCGGCCTCGGGCCGCACCTTCGAGACCATCGATCCCGCGACGGCGCGTCCGCTCACCTCGGTCGCCCACGGCGACGCGGCCGACATCGATCGCGCGGTCCGCGCCGCGCGCCAGGCCTTCGACGACGGCCCGTGGACCCGGATGAAGCCGAATGAACGCGAACGCCTGCTGTGGCGGGTCGGCGACATCCTCACCGAACGCGCCGAGGAGTTCGGCCAGCTGGAGGCGCTCGACAACGGCAAGGCGGCCACCATCGCCGCCGCGGTCGACACCAACTGGTCGGCCGACATCTTCCGCTACAACGCGGGCCTCGCCACCAAGATCACCGGGTCGACGGTCGACGTCTCGATGCCGTTCGTGCCCGGCGGCGAGTTCCACGCGTACACCCTGCGCGAGCCGGTCGGAGTCTGCGGCCTGATCGTGCCGTGGAACTTCCCGCTCCTGATGGCCGCGTTCAAGCTGGCCCCCGCATTGGCGGCCGGCAACACCGTCATCCTCAAGCCGGCCGAACAGACCCCGCTGACGGCCCTGCTCCTCGGCGAGGTGTTCCAAGAGGCCGGCTTCCCACCGGGCGTGGTCAACATCGTCACCGGTTACGGCGAGGCCGGCGCGGCGCTCGCCGCGCACGACGACGTCGACAAGATCGCGTTCACCGGCTCGACGGAGGTCGGCAAGAAGATCGTCGACGCCGCGAAGGGCAACCTCAAGAAGGTGTCGCTGGAACTCGGCGGCAAGAGCCCCAACATCGTCTTCGCCGACGCCGACTTCGAGAAGGCGGTCGCCGGGTCGGTCGCGGCCTGGATGTTCAACCACGGACAGTGCTGTGTCGCCGGAACACGTCTCTTCGTCGAGCGGCCGATCTTCGACGACTTCACCGCGGCCGTCGCGGAGGCGGCCTCGCAGGCCAAGATCGGACCCGGCCTCGACCCGTCGACCGAACTCGGACCGCTGGTCAGCCAAGAGCAGTTCGATCGCGTCTCGGGATACCTGGCGGCGGGCCTCGCCGACGGCGCACGGGCACTGACGGGTGGAAAGCGTTGGGGCGACGAGGGATTCTTCATCGAACCGACCGTCTTCGTCGACGTCGATCCGAGTTTCTCGATCGTGCAGGAGGAGATCTTCGGTCCCGTCGTCGCCGCCATGCCCTTCGATGCCGACACCGGGGTCGCGGCCGCGGCCAACGACTCCATCTACGGTCTCGCAGCAGGCATCTGGACCACGGATCTGTCCAAGGCGCACCGGACAGCTCGACAGATCAAGGCCGGCTCGGTCTGGGTGAACCAGTACAACGGCTTCGACACCGCCATGCCGTTCGGCGGTTACAAGCAGTCGGGATGGGGGCGCGAACTCGGCTCGTCGGCCATCGAGCTCTACACCCAGACCAAGGCCGTCAACATCTCGCTCTGACCCTCATCCGCCCTCGAGTACACCCAAGGAGCACGATTTCATGTCTCTCACCACCAAGGCAGCCGTCCTCACCGGACCCGGAAAGCCGTTCGAGATCGTCGAACTCGACCTCGACGAGCCCCGCGAAGGCGAGGTGCTGATCAAGTACACCGCGGCCGGCCTGTGCCACTCCGACCTTCACCTGACCGACGGCGACCTCCCGCCCCGCTATCCGATCGTGGGCGGCCACGAGGGTTCGGGGATCATCGAGGCGGTCGGCCCGGGCGTCACCAAGGTCAAGCCCGGCGACCACGTGGTCTGCAGCTTCATCCCCAACTGCGGCACCTGCCGCTACTGCTCCACCGGCCGGCAGAACCTCTGCGACATGGGCGCCACCATCCTCGAGGGATCGATGCCCGATGGCACATTCCGATTCCACGGTGGCGGTGACGATTTCGGAGCCATGTGCATGCTCGGCACCTTCGCCGAACGCGCGACGATCTCGCAGCACTCGGTCGTCAAGGTCGACGAGTGGTTGCCGCTCGACAAGGCAGTGCTCGTAGGTTGCGGCGTGCCCTCGGGCTGGGGCACCTCGGTGTACGCGGGCGGCGTGCGTGCCGGCGACACCGTGGTGATCTACGGCATCGGCGGCCTGGGCATCAACGCGGTGCAGGGCGCGGTGTCGGCCGGGGCCAAATACGTCGTGGTCGTCGACCCGGTCGCGCTCAAGCGCGACACGGCGCTCAAATTCGGTGCAACACATGCCTTCGCCGACGCCGCCGAGGCCGCGGAGAAGGTCAACGAACTGACCTGGGGGCAGGGTGCCGACCAGGCCCTCATCCTCGTCGGCACGGTCGACGCGGAGGTCGTGGCCAACGCGACCGCCGTCGTGGGCAAGGGCGGGACGGTCGTCATCACCGGTCTCGCCGATCCGACGAAGCTGACCGTGCAGGTCTCCGGAACCGATCTGACCCTGAACCAGAAAACCATCAAGGGCAGTCTGTTCGGCTCGGCCAATCCGCAGTACGACATCGTCAAACTGCTGCGCCTGTACGACGCGGGGCAGCTCAAGCTCGACGAACTGGTCACGCAGACCTACACCCTCGACCAGGTCAACGAGGGCTACCAGGATCTGCGGGACGGCAAGAACATCCGCGGGGTCATCATCCACGCGGAGTGAATACCCGGTCGGTTCGCCCGAGGTGCCGTCTCCCTCGGGCGAACCGGCCACCCACGTCGCCGGGCGGACTTTCCGGTCCGCGCCCGCACGAGGTGCTTGAATCACACATGTGACCGTGACCTGGTGGATACGTCTGCTCCGCATCGCCTTTGCCGCCCTGGGCGTCACCGCGCTCGTGTATCAGGCGGTGCTGCGCTCCGGCGACGCCGGCTTCACGCTCGCGAACTTCTTCAGCTACTTCACGGTGCTGAGCAACATCTTCGCCGCGCTCATCCTGCTCGTCGGCGGACTGCTGGCCCCGGCAAGCCCGGCCTGGGAGTGGTGCCGCGGGGCGGCGACCACCTGCATGGTCATCACCGGGATCGTCTATGCGCTTCTGCTGCAGGGCATCGACGTCGATGTCACCTACGCCTGGGTGAACGACGTGCTGCATCGCGTCATCCCGCTCGTCATGCTCCTGGACTGGATCGTGGTGCGCGCCCGGCGACTACCCGAACGGGCGTGGCTGTCCTGGCTCACGATCCCGCTCGTGTACGGCGTCTACACGTTGATCCGCGGGCCGATCGCGGACTGGTATCCCTACCCGTTCATCGATCCGCGCGGGCAGGGTTATCTGTCGATGACGATCTCGCTCGTCGTCGTGTTCGTCGGCATGGCCTTCATGTCGTTCGGCGTCTACTGGGTCGGCACCGCGGTCGGCGACCCGATGCGCCGGAGCCCGGACAGCCCGCCGCCGAACGCGGTTAGTCCGCGCCCGGCCGGTCCGCGGGCGCGCTCCCGAACGCCGCGACGAGCTGCGCCGACCAGGTGTCGACGACCAGCGCACGCCGGGCGGAGTCATCGGACAGCGTGTCCGCCAGGCCGAGTCCGCGCGCCATGTCCAGAGTCGCCTGCACCAGCCGGTAACCGGTCTCGTCGTCCGGGGCCACCCCCATCGCGGCCATCGTCCGCTGATGGGCCGCGCGGGCGAACTTCGCTTCGAGTGGCAGGATGAGCCGCCGCAGCGCCGGGTCGGACGCGGCGGCGGCCCAGACCTGGAGTGCTGCCTTGAATTCGGTGCCGGTGTAGACGTCGACGGCCCGCTGGACGGCGCGGATGACCCGGTCCGGGGTCACTTCGTCCGCCGCCTCCGGCGATGCGTGCGGATCCCCGACGGCAGCGCGGGTCATGTCCTCGAAGACCTGCTCGAGTGCCGCGGTGATGAGGGCTTCGCGCGTCGGGAAGTGATGTTGCGCCGCACCGCGGGACACGCCGGCACGTTCGGCGACCGCGGCCACGGTCGCGGCGGCCCAGCCGTCCGCGGCCAGCGCGTCGACCGTGGACCGCAACAGGCGCTCGCGGGTCAACCGCGAGCGTTCCTGTTGCGGGGAGCGGGTGTTCGCCGACGACGTGGTCACCGCGAGCCTCAGTAGGACTTCGGCAGCCCGAGGCTGGTCTGCGCGACGAAGTTGAGGATCATCTCCCGGCTCACCGGGGCGATGCGGGCGATCCGGGCGAGGCTCAGCATCGGCGCCAGTCCGTACTCGGTGGTCAGACCGTTGCCGCCCAGGGAGTGCACGGCCTGGTCCACGACCTTCACACAGGCCTCGGCGGCCGCGTACTTCGCCATGTTGGCCGGCTCGGCGGCGCCCCAGTCGTCGCCGGCGTCGTAGAGGGTCGCTGCCTTCTGCATCATCAGCTTGGCCATCTCGAGCTCGACCTTGCCCTGGGCGAGCGGGTGCGCGATCGCCTGGTGCGCACCGATCGGCGTCTTCCACACCGTGCGCTCCTTCACGTACGACACCGCCTTGTCGAGCGCGAACCGGCCCATCCCGACGGCCGACGCCGCGGCCATGATGCGTTCCGGATTGAGCCCGGCGAACAGTTGACTCAGGGCAGCGTCCTCGGAGCCGACGAGCGCGTCGGCGGGCAATCGCACATCGTCGAGGAAGAGCTGAAACTGCTTCTCTGGGTTCTGCAGTTCCATGTCGATCATCGTGTACGAGAAGTTCTCGGAGTCGGTGGGGACGATGAAGAGCGCGGGCTTGAGGTTGCCGGTCTTCGCGTCTTCGGTGCGGGCGACGATCAACACGGCCTGCGCCTGGTCGACGCCGGAGATGTAGACCTTCTGGCCGGTGAGCAACCAGTCCGAGCCGTCCCGACGGGCCGTGGTGGTGATCTGGTGGGAATTGGAGCCGGCATCGGGTTCGGTGATACCGAACGCCATCGTGATCGACCCGTCGGCGAGACCCGGCAGCCACCGCTGCTTCTGCTCGTCGGTGCCGAAACGGGCGATGACGTTGCCGCAGATGGCCGGTGAGACGACGAGCATCAGCAGTCCGGTGCCCGACGCGGCGATCTCCTCCATCACGATGGCGAGCTCATACATCCCGGCACCGCCGCCGCCGTACTCCTCGGGGAGATTGACCCCGATGAAGCCGAGCTTGCCCGCCTCGGCCCACAACTCGTCGGTCTTGCGGCCGGTGCGCGCGCACTCGCGGAAGTACTCCTGTCCGTACTTCGCGGCGAGTCCGGCGACCGCCGCGCGCAGCTCGGCGCGTTCGGTGGTCTCCACGAACGGATTGGTGTCCACGGTCATGTCGATGCTCCCTGTCTCGGTCTTCGATGTGGTTCGGCGGCGGACGGTTTCGGCGGCCGGTCAGGCCTGGTAACCGAGCCGTTTGGCGGCCAGTCCGTTGAGGATCTCGGTGGTGCCGCCACCGATCCCGATGATGCGCATGTCGCGGTATTGCCGTTCGACCTCGGTGCCGGTCATGTAACCGAGGCCGCCGTGCAGCTGAACGGCTTTGTTGGCCACCCACTCCCCCGCCTCGACCGCGGTGTTCTTGGCGAAGCACACCTCGGCGATGAGGTCGTCGGTGGAGCTGACCTTCCGTTCGACGAGGGCCCGCGTGTAGGTGCGGGCGATGTCGATGCGGCGTGCCATCTCGATCAGGGTGTCCTGCACCGACTGCCGGGCGATGATGGGTTTGCCGAAGGTCTCACGGTCGCGCGCCCACTGCAGGGTGAGGTCGAGGCAGCGTTGCGCACTGGCGTACGCCTGCACCGCCAGACCGGACCGTTCGGTGACGAAAGCGGTTGCTATCTGCGAGAATCCGGAGTTCTCCGGTCCGACCAGGTTGGTGACCGGCACCCGCCCATCGACGAAGGACAGTTCCGCGGTGTCGGAACTGCGCCACCCCATCTTGTCCAGCTTCCGCGTGACCTCGAAGCCGGGTGTGCCCTTCTCGACGACGAGCAGTGAGACGCCCGCGGCTCCCGGTCCTCCGGTGCGGACGGCGACGACGACGAAGTCGGCGCGGACCGCGGAGGTGATGTAGGTCTTGGAACCGTTGACGACGTAGTGGTCCCCGTCGCGCTCGGCCTTCGTCGTCAGGTGGCCGACGTCGCTTCCGCCGCCGGGTTCGGTGATCGCCAGGCTCCCGATCTTCTCGCCCGCGAGCGTGGGCCGCACCCACCGGTCGATCTGGTCGGGGTCGCCGGCGGCGATCAGGTGCGGCAGGGCGATGCCGTGGGTGAACAGCGACGCGAAGACGCCACCGGCCGCGCCGGCGTAGTGGAGTTCCTCGCCGAGGATCGTGCTGTCGATCAGATCACCGCCGGAGCCACCCACCTCCTCGGGGACCCCGAGCCCGAACAGACCCAGTTTGGCCGCCTCGATGTGCAGTTCACGGGGGATGGCACCCTCGCGCTCCCAGTCGTCCTGGAACGGGAGGATGTGTTTGTCGACGAATCGGCGCACGGTGGAACGCAATTCGAGGCGTTCGGGCGTCTCCCAGATCGGACTGGCGATGGGCATCGTGTTCTCCTGTCGGACTGCGTGCGACTGCGTGCTGCTGCGATCGGACGATTCGGCGGCGTAAGGGGGCGGTGGACGTCAGCGGCGGACGGTGACGACGACGGGCGTCTCAGCTCGCCCGCGGTTCGCGACCCGGCCCGGGCGGACCTGCGAAACACTGTGCGATACCCGACCATTCGACCGCGTCGGGTCCGGTGAGCTCGAGTGCGAGGTCGGCGAGTGCGCGTCGCTGGGTCACCAGGAAGCAGAAGTCGAGTGCTGGCCCGCGCACGCTGTTCGACGCGTCGTCCGGGCCCCAGGTCCAGATCTCGCCCGACGGCGCGGTGAGCGCGTAGTGGAACGGCTCGGCCGGGGGCGTGCGGCCGTTGACGATGTAGGCGAAGTCGCGTGTGCGGACGCCGATGTGGGCGACGCTGCGGATCCGATCGGTCGGCACGACGGGAACACCGAGGGCGTCGGCGACATCGAGGCCGTGCGCCCATGTCTCCATCAGGCGCGCGGTCGCCATCGACGCCGCGGACATCGGTGGTCCAAACCACGGGATCTTGACGCCGGCCGGTACCTCGCGCAGCGCGTCGGCGAGACGGTCGCGCGCCGCCCGCCACCCGGCCAGGATCTCGTCGGCCGGCGCGGCGGCCCCCGCTTCGGCGGCGTCGTCGACGTAGGTCGCCACGCTGCTCGCCGCCTCGGAGAGCAGTGCGCCGAACCGGTCCGGGTCGGTGGCCGCGACCGCCGCCACCTCGTCGGTCCACGCCAGATGCGCGATCTGGTGCGCGATCGTCCACCCCGGCGCCGGCGTGGGGGTGGCCCAGCCCGCATCGTCGAGACCCGCGACGAGCGTGTCGAGCTGCGCGGATTCGGCTTCGAGGTCGGCGACGACGCCGATCACGGCTGCTTGTCCCTCAGGCATGCGATCACCCTCACACACGGCCTCAGAAGAATCAAGCGCGCTTGATTGTTTTTCCCGCAGGGACGACCCGGCGCCTTCACCGCCGGTGGTTGAGCCGGCACCGAGCGGAGCGAGGCGCCGAGTCGAAGCCACTCGGCGACCTGCCCCCACCGCTGGTTGAGCCGGCACCGAGCGGAGCGAGGCGCCGAGTCGAAGCCACTCGGGGACCCGAGCCCCACCGCTGGTTGAGCCGGCACCGAGCGGAGCGAGGCGCCGAGTCGAAGCCACTCGGCGACCCGGGCACAAGAGGTGACCTCGACCGACGCGGCAACCTCGCCACGCCCGATAGACGCTGCTCGGCCGGCTGACGACCCAACTGCGGTCAGCAGTAGTGGATGTCGACCGTGGCTCGGCTCAGCAGGATGTCGTCGTAGGAGGTCATCGTCGCCTCGAAGGACGAGATGCGGCGGCCGAGTTTGATCGGCGTCACCTCGACCACCACTTCACTGCCGTCGACAGCAGGTGAACGGTAGAAACCGATCGCCATGTCCCCGATCGAGTACTCCTGCCCGGCACCGGCATGCAGATGCCCGGCGAACGATGCCGCCTGGCCGGCGATGGTGGCGATGACGCCGCCGTGCATGGTGCCGAACATGTTGCCCATCCACGGTTCGGTGGCGCTGCGAAAGCGGATGCCGGACTCACGGTCGGTGGTGCCGTCGATCACCTCGACGCGGCCGTTGAGCATGTCGGTGAGCGGGCCGGGTTCCCGCATCTTCGACGCGATCTCCTCGACCACGGCCCGCCCGGACAGCGCGGCGGGTATGCGCTCGGGCAGGACGGACCCGTCATCGTCGCTGCATTGCGGTGTCGCGTGGCCGATCTCGGCGGACGGGGTGGCACCGGTCGGGGCACGGCCAACTCGGACGTTGCGTGCGGTCCCGACGCAGCACAGGTCCCCGGTACCGGTGCGGATCTCGACCGACGTCGAGCCCCAGTCGTCGTCGTGCATGACCACCTCGGCCCGTGCGGCAACCAGGTCGCCCACTTCTGCGCGGCCGTGCGTGGACATCGTCAGGCGTGCCTGGAGGGTCGCCGCGGCGGGGTCGTCGTGGATGCGATGGAACGGGATACCACCGCAGTGATCGAACAGCACGGCGAGCGCCGGCAACTCGATCACGCCGCGATGGTCGGCGAACCGCGCGCACAGCCGCTGCGAGGCCCGCACCCCCGACTCCGACACCGAGATGTCGCCGAGGTGGAACGCGGACAGGGGATCGTGCGGCTGGCTCATGAAATCCCTTCTATCAGCGATGTACCGCCGATCTCGCATTGGAGAGTCCAATCTCACTCCCGTAGTCTGGCTGCGTACGTGTCCAAAGTGACGGGAGATACAGATGCGACGCACAACTGTGGCGACGATCGGGGCGATTGCGGCAGTGGGAGCGTTCGGCGTAGGAGCAGGCACCGCCTTCGCCGCACCCGCGGAACGACCCCTCAGCGTGGAGCAGGTCCCCAACGCCGGAGTCACCGTCGGCGCGAACGGCATCACGGGCGGTTTCGTGGCGAGCATCCTCGCCTCGGCCACCGAACCCGGGGTCACGCTGATCACGCTCAACACGACGCCCACCGAGTCCTGCGCCACCAACCTGAAGGATGCGCGCGTCGGGATCACCTGGAAGAACACCTCGACCGGCGCATCCGGCGACGAGGTCTTCGCCGCATGTGCGGACGGACGTCCGTCCGACGGGGTCGCCGTTACGACCGGAGCGGGATCGGTCGAGTTCACCACGACGATCCTCGGCCAGGGCGACCAGACCTTCACGGTCGTCCCGGGCAGCGGATCGTTCACGCGCTGACGCCGAGCCGACCACAACCTACTCTTCGCTGAGGTGCGGGACGTCCACGACGGACCGACAGACGTCAACTCGACCCCCAGACCTCGATCGAAGTCTGCCGGTCGAGTTGACGTCTGCCTGTTGCCCAGCCCACGCCCTCCGGCACACGCAGTAGACAATCTCGCAAATCTGTATACACGTGCGGTGAACACGTTCTAGATTTGCCGCATGGCCGAGACAGTCACCCAGCTCCTGCAGGCACGCGCCGACGACGACAACCTCGCGATCACCTACGAGGGTCGGCAATGGACGTGGCGCGAGTACATTCGCGACGCCGAACGCGCCGCGTCGGCGATTCTCGGCATCGCCGACACCGAGCGTCCGCTGCATGTGGGTGTGCTGCTCGGGAACACGCCGGACATGCTGGTCGCCCTGGCCGCCGGCGCGCTGGGCGGTTACGTGACGGCGGGGATCAACAACACCCGCCGCGGTGAGGGCCTCGCCGCCGACATCGTGCGCGCGGACTGTCAGATCCTGCTCACCGACGCCGAGCACCGCCCTCTCCTCGATGGCTTGGAGCTACCCGGCGTGACGGTGCTGGACACCTCTACTCCGCAGTGGGCCGAGATGCTCTCCGGCGCCGCGGAGTTGACCCCGCATTCGGTACCCGGGGCGATGGACACGTTCATGCTGATCTTCACCTCGGGGACCAGTGGAAACCCCAAGCCGGTCCAGTTCGCGCACATGATGATGCCGTTCGCGGGCCCGGTGCTCGCCGACAAATACGACATCGGCCCCGGCGACGTCTGCTACCTTTCGATGCCCCTGTTCCACAGTGCCGCACTCATGGGGGGTTACTGCGTCGCACTGTGCGGCGGTGCCGCGATCGCGCCCGCCAAGTTCTCCGCCTCGACCTTCCTGGCCGACATCCGCCGCTACAACGCGACGTACATGAACTACGTGGGCAAACCGCTCGCCTACATCCTGGCCACCGAGGAGAGGCCCGACGACGCCGACAATCCGCTCCGGGTGGCGTTCGGCAACGAGGCCACCGACCGCGACATCGACGATTTCTCGCGCCGGTTCGGTTGCACCGTCTGGGACGGCTTCGGTTCCACCGAGCTGGCGATCATCATCACCCGCGAACCCGGCACCCCGCACGGCTCGATCGGCAAGGGTTTCCCGAACGTCGCGGTGTACAACTCCTCGACGCTGACCGAATGCCCGCGTGCCGAATTCGACTCCAGCGGAGCGCTTCTCAATGCCGACGACGCGATCGGCGAGCTGGTGAACATCGAGGGCGGCGGCATGTTCATGGGCTACTACAACGATTCCGACGCCACCAGCGAGCGTCTCCGCCACGGGATGTACTGGTCGGGCGACCTCGCGTACAAGGACGCCGACGACTGGATCTACCTCGCCGGCCGGACCGGCGACTGGATGCGCGTCGACGGCGAGAACCTCGCCGCCGGACCGATCGAACGGGTGCTGTTGCGCGTTCCCGAGATCAATCGCGTTGCCGTGTATGCCGTTCCGGACGACCACGTCGGCGATGCGGTGATGGCCGCCGTTGTCCTGCAGGACGGCGTCGAGCTGACCCCGGAGTCCTTCGCCGAACAGCTTGCCGCACAGGCCGACCTGTCGCCGAAAGCGTGGCCGACGTATGTCCGGATCGAGGACGACCTGCCCACGACCGCAACGAACAAGATCCTCAAGCGCACCCTGAAATCCGAGGGCGCCGTCCCCGGCACGGGCACACTCTGGGTGCGCGAGCCCCGGTCCCGCGTGTATCGACAAGCCGTCGCCGCACAGGCATGACCTCGACCGCGGCCACCACACCGACACCGGAATCCGTCCCGCAGCACACGCTTCCGGAGATCGGCTACTACGCCCTCTCGCGCCATCCGGTCGATCCCGCCGAACTCGCCGACGAAGCGGGGCTCGCCGACCGCGCGGGCTTCGGTGCCGCCTTCGTCTCCGAGCGGTTCAACGTGAAGGACGCGGCCGTACTCGCGGGCGGTCTCGCGGCGGCGAGTCGCCGGATGGGCGTCGCCACGGCCGCGACCAACCACAACACCCGTCACCCCATCATCACCGCGTCCATGGCCGCCACGTTGTCGACCATGACGGATGGTCGCTTCGCGCTCGGCCTCGGTCGTGGATTCGCCGCACAGTGGCAGGTTCTCGGGGTTCCCGATGTCACGAGCGCCCAGCTCACCGACGCCGCCTCGGTGTTGCGCACCCTTTGGCGCGGCGAGATGATCCTGGGCCACGACGGCCCGCTCGGCACCTACGACTACCTCAACCTCGGTGTCGCGGTTCCACCGGTCCCCATCCTGCTCGTGACGATGTCGCCCAACACCTTACGTCTTGCCGGGCGCATCGCCGACGGTGTCGTCCTGCACACGTTCTTCTCCGACGAGGCCACCATCGCCGCGGTCGAGACCGTCCGGGCGGCGGCCGCCGAGGCCGGTCGGGACCCCGCTTCGGTGCGCATCTGGTCGGTACTGGCCACCGTGCCCGACCATCTCGATGATGACGACCGGTTGCGACGTCTGTACGGCCGGCTCGCGACCTATCTCCAGGGGTATCCGGACGTCCTGATGCGTGCCAACGGATGGCGTGGGGACGATCTCGAACGAATCAGAGACAGTCCGGCTTTCGCCGGCGCCCGCGGACCCATCGACGCCACTGCCACGGCCGACGAACTGGCCCGGCTCGCCGAGGTCATCCCGGCGTCGTGGGTCGCCGACAGCGCGGTCGGCAGTGCCGAACAGTGCGCGGCCGCCGTGGCGCGCCAGTTCGACCTGGGAGTCGACTCGGTCATCATGCACGGCGCCGCGCCGTCGGAACTGTTGTCGGTGCTGACGGCGTACCGGTCGATACGACCCGCCTTGCCGGCTCTGCCAGTGAACCCGGGTTCGGTTGCGGGACCACCGGTTCAGTGACCGTCAGTCGGGCACGCCGGGTGGCACCGAGTTCAGCAACGCGCCCGCCTCGACCCGGAGCTGTTGACCGGTCACGTACCGGGCGGCATCGGACACCAGGTAGAGAACCGCCTCGGTGACATCCTCCGGCGCGAGCAGGTCCACCGGCATCGCGTGCAACGACGCGAAGACGTCCTTGACGTCGTCGTAGACCGGCTTCTCGAGATCGGGTCGGAACAGCCGGTAGATCTCGTCGTGATGCACCATCGCGGTGTCGACGTTGCCGGGATGAATCGCGTTGACGCGAATACCTTTCGGCGCCAGGTGCCGGGCGAGGTCGTTGACGAGTCGCGCCACCGCTCGTTTCGAGTGGCCGTAACCGCCTGCACCCGGCCCGGCCTGCGCGGACTCGAACGACGGCATGAACGCGGCCATCGAACCGATGCAGACGATCGATGCACCCGCTTCGAGGTGCGGCAGAGACAACTCGAGGGTGTTGATCACCCCACCGAGATTCACCGACACCGTGTTCAGCCAGGTGACCGAGGGACTCTCGGGCCCGAGCGGGCTGATACCGGCGTTGGCCACGACGATGTCGAGTCTGCCGAACTGCGCCACCGCGTCGTCGATCGCGGCCTGCAGGGCGTCCCGGCTGCGGACGTCGGCGATCTTCGCGATCACCCGACTGTCCGTCGCGTCGACCATCTTCGCGGTCTGCTGCAGGTCGTCCGGCGTGCTCATGGCGTAATTGACCGTCGTGATCTGATCGCAGATGTCGATGGCGATGATGTCGGCGCCCTGCTCGGCCATCCGCACGGCGTGGCTGCGCCCCTGACCCCGTGCCGCGCCCGTCACGAGGGCGACCTTCCCGTCGAGTCTGGTACTCACTCGCACTCTCCTCGTCCCGGCGACCACGAGTCCGGCCGCCGCGTCTCCGCGCAGCCTAGCCGACGGCCATCCTTCGTGTGGCGGAATGGATTTGCTGTTCGCAAGGTCGCCCGGCGTGGCCGGCCTGCACAGCTGCACACCGCCGCGCCGGTTCCCTGGACACCAGTCCAATTCCTCGGTAGTGTCCGATCAGCGGCCTGGGTGAGCCCGGTCACATCGGCCCGGCCCACGCAGCTCGATCGAAAGGGCGTGCCCGTGCCGGACACCGTTAGAATCCCGACTTGCATAGACGAACTCACCCCGACGTGGTTGACCGCGTTCCTCGCTTCCCACGGTCACGACGTCAGCATCGAGTCGGTGGGTGCCGAACCGGTGGGAACCGGTCAGATGGCCGGTTCCTATCGCCTCCACCTCGGGCACGACAGCCCAGCGACATTGCCCGACACCATGATCGCGAAGCTCGCGACCGGGTCACCGGACCAGCGCGAGTTCGGATCGGGGGTGTTCCGCAACGAGGTGCGCTTCTATCGCGACCTCGCCGCGTCGTTCACGGTGCCGATGCCCGACTGCTTCGCCGCGACCATCTCCGATCGCGGCACCGAGTTCGTACTCTTGCTGGAGGACATGGGCGCAGCCGTGCAGGGCGATCAGATCGCCGGCTGCACACCCGCGCAGGCCGAGGCGGTAGCCGTGGCGACTGCTGGTCTCCACGCTCCCCGGTGGAACGATCCGACCCTGCTGGCCGAGATGCCGTTGCCCACCGACGCCGACCGGGAGGTGATGGAGTCGATCCTCGCTCCGATGGCGGAGGTCTACCGCGAACGCTTTTCCCCTATCGGTCCGTCATCGGCAGCGGTCGACTGGCTCGTCCGTGAAGCCGGCCAGTGGCTGGTCGCCCCGCTGGACAATGCCACCCTGATCCATGGCGACCTCCGGGTCGACAACGTCCTGTTCGGCCCGTCCGGTGAGGTCACGGTGATCGACTGGCAGACGATCACCACCGGTAACCCGCTGCGCGACATCGCCTTCCTGCTGAGTACCAGTCTGACCACCGACGACCGGCGCCGGCACGAGCGCGGCATCGTCGCCTCGTATCATCGGGCGTTGGTCACCGCCGGCGTCGGCGACTACACGCTCGACGACTGCTGGGACGACTACGTCGGCAACCTCATCCAGGCGCCGCTGATCATCGTGTTCGGCTCCGCTGCTGCACAACCCACCGAGCGTGGCAACGCGATGTTCGATGCGATGCTGTCCCGCAGCGCAGCCGCGATCGACGATCTCGCACCCGGAGGGCTGTGAACCGTGCCGTCACTGGTCATCGGGGGCAACGGGTTTCTCGGTTCTCATCTCGTTCGGCAGCTCGTGGACGCGGGCGAGGAGGTGCGGGTGTTCACCCGGCCCACGAGTGACCTCCGGCCCCTGGCCGGTCTCGGCGTCGATCACGTGACGGGCGATCTCTTCGACGCCGACGCCGTCGCGCGGGCGATGACCGGTTGCGACGTGGTGTTCCACTGCGCGGTCGACACGCGCGCGTGGTTGCGCGATCCGGCACCGCTGTACCGGACGAACGTCGAGGCCCTGCGTTCGGTGCTCGACGTCGCAGCCCGGATGCCACTGCGGAAGTTCGTGTTCACCAGCACCGCGGCGACCATCGGGCGGGTGAACGGCCGTCGGGCGACGGAGGACGATGTGTTCAACTGGGCCGCGCGGGCTCCCGCCTATGTGCGCAGTCGCGTGGCCGCCGAGGACCTGGTGCTGCGTCGAGCGCAGGACGACGCGGTACCCGCCGTCGCGATGTGCGTCGCCAACACCTACGGACCCGGCGACTGGCAACCAACTCCCCACGGCGCATTCGTTGCCGGTGCGGCGCTGGGCAAGTTACCGTTCACCGTCCGCGGCTGTCGCGCCGAGTCGGTCGGCATCGACGACGCCGCGCAGGCGCTGCTCCTCGCGGCGGACCGCGGCGAGGTCGGCGAACGCTACATCGTCTCCGAGCGGTCCATCGACACCGGTGAGATCGTGGCCATTGCCGCCGCGACCGCGGATCGTCAGCCCCCGCGCGTCGTTCTCAACCGCGCGGCGCTGTACACCTTCGGGGCGGTGGGTTCCGCCCGTGGGGCGCTGACGCGCAAGCCGGTGCAGTTGACGATCCCCTCGGTCCGGTTGATGCACTTCATGTCCGAGATGGACCACGGCAAGGCCGAACGCGACCTCGGATGGCATCCACGCCCGGTGACCGAGGCCATCGCCGACGGTGCCCGCTTCTGGCTCGAACGACGCGCCGCGCGCCGCGCTGGTTGAGCCGACACAACCACCTCGCTGGTTGAGCCGGCACCGAGCGAAGCCGCCGGGCCGAGCAAGCGACGAAGGAGCGCGTCGAGGTCGAGGCGCCGAGTCGAAGCCACTTGATGACCTCGACGAGCTCGGTCAGCGGGCGAGTCAACCCGCCCTGCTCCCCAATCCCCAAGAACCGCAAAAGCACTGGTCCCTGAGGTGCGACGAGCGCAAGCCGCCGGGCCGAGCAAGCGACGTAGGAGCGCGTCGAGGTCGACGAGCCACGAAGGGCCTGGTGGGGCACCTTGCGAGCCCTTCGTGGCTCGCTTCGCTCGCACCTCAGCCTGAATCTTTCACGGGTGGGTAGGGTTTCGCCGATCGGTTGTCGGTGTCGCCTTTTGATGGTTGGTGCTGGTGT